>NZ_JBEZWO010000009.1:0-392057 GCF_040637515.1 Streptomyces sp. NPDC029041
CGCGCGGGGCGGGCGGCCGGGGGGGTGCGGACGGCCGCGAGCTGCTCGGCGTCGGCGGTGAATCCGGCAGCGTGCCGGTTGCCGGCGTGGGGGTGCGGCGCCGCACCCCGGTCGTCCGCGTCGACCACGTGACGGCCACGGGCGGAAGGCCGTGGAGTCTCGCCAAGGTCGTCGGCCCGGCTTCGCGTACTGGTCGGCAGGGCTTCGGGGTGGGCCCGGACCCAGGCGGTCAGGCCGGCTTCGTCGGTCAGGTCGTCGGCGACGCCGCCGTTGCCGTCGTGGCGGATGGTGAGGGCCAGGTCCAGGGCGAGCCGGGCGTCCCTGCTGATCGGTTCCCGCATGCGGCTAATGATAGGCCTGACCGTATCCATTACGGCCGGGTCAGTCCTCCGCGGGCGACGGCGGCACGGCGGCGACCGGGCTCACGGCGTGCGGCAGGACGGCATGGGTGACCGAGCCCAGCATGCGGACGGGTGAGAGCAGACGCCGCTTGTGGCGCCCCACGACCACGAGATCGGCGTCCCGGGAGGCCGCCACGAGGTGGCCTGCCGCGTCACCGGCCGACGGGAGCAGTTCGGTCGTCACTTCGGGGTGCCGGCATGTCCCCGGGCATCATCCAGGGCTGCGCGGGCCAGGGGTAGGCGGCGACCGCCTGGAGCCGGGCACCGCGCCGGGCGGCCTCGGCTAAGGCGAACTCGAGTGCGGCCTCGTCGGGGCCGTCCACCTTCAGGCCGACGACCACGCGCGAGCCGGGACCTTTCGGCGCCTCTCCGCCGGCCTCGCGTCCGGGCCGGGGCACCACCACGACGGGGCACTCGGCGTCGCGGGCGGCCGCCATGCCGGTGGAGCCGAGCAGCAGGCCGGCGAAGCCGCCGCGTCCCCGGGAGCCGAGGACCAGCAGCTGGGCCGTGGCGCCCAGTCCGGGCAGGACCGCGCCGGCCGCGCCCTCCAGGCCGACATACTCCGTGTCCGGCCGATCGGCACGCCCCTCCATATGAGCGCGGACCCGCTCGAGGACGGGGTCGGCCCGCTGGTCCGTGTGCAGGGCGGCGAGCACCTCGGACTGGTGCGCCCGGGGAGCGTACTGGCGGACGTGTGCCACGCGCAGGGGTGCCGCGCGTCGGCGGGCGGCGTCGGCGGCCCACTCCAGGGCACGCAGGCTGTCGTCCGAACCGTCGACTGCCGCGACGACGGGCAGGGTGTTCATGGGCTCGTCACCTCCGGGATCCGGCCGTCCTCTGGCGGGGCCGGCCTGACTCAGGCGGTGGCTCCGGGAAGACGTCTCCGGTCGCGTGTCCGGACATGCGGACGGAACACCCCCGGATCGGCCCTCGGGTCCCGGCCGTCCGGAACGGTCGCCCCGGCGGCGGCTTCGTCCTCAGGTGAGGTCGAACTCCCCTTCCCGCGCTCCCGACACGAACGCGCCCCACTCGGCGGGTGTGAAGATCAGCGAGGGGCTCTCCGGGCGGGCACTGTTGCGCATGGCGATGAAGCCTTCCACGAAGGCGATCTGGACATCCCCCCGCCCTCGGCTGCTGGACTGCCACTCGGCGTCTGTGAGGTCAAGCTCCGGCTTGTCCCAGCCTGTGAGCGGGCGCTGCTGGGTGGTGGTCTCGGCCACGTCCGTGCTCCTCCCGGTTCGTCGTCCGCGGCCAGCCTAGCGATCGTGTCCCACGGCCGACAGGGCACGTGAGAAGGACCTTTCAGGAGTCCGGGGGACGGTCGCCCACGAGCCACATCGAGAAGAACTGCGATCCGCCGCCGTAGGCGTGTCCGAGGACTCGGCGAGCCCCCTCCACCTGGTGGTCCCCGGCCTGCCCCCGTACCTGGAGCGCCGCTTCGGCGAAGCGGATCATGCCGGAGGCGCCGATGGGGTTGGTGGACAGCACACCGCCCGACATGTTGACGGGCAGGTCGCCGTCCAGTTCGGTCACGCCCGCCTCGGTGAGCTTCCAGCCCTCGCCCTCGCCGGCGAAGCCCAGGTTCTCCAGCCACATGGGTTCGTACCAGGAGAACGGCACGTAGATCTCGGCGCCGTCGATCTCGCGGCGGGGGTCGGTGATCCCGGCCTGCCGGTAGACGTCGGCGGCGCAGTCCTGTCCGGCCCGCGGGGAGACGAAGTCCTTGCCGGCGAAGAGGGTCGGTTCGCTGCGCATCGCACCGCCGAGCATCCAGGCGGGCGGTCGCGGGGCACGGGCGGCACCGGCGCGGTCGGTGAGGATCATGGCGCAGGCGCCGTCGGAGGAGGGGCAGGTCTCCGAGTAGCGGATCGGGTCCCACAGCATCGGCGAGGCCATGACCTTGTCGAGGGTGATGTCGTGTTCGTGCAGGTGGGCGTAGGGGTTCTTGAGCGCGTTGCGGCGGTCCTTGTAAGCGACGAGGGCGCCGATCGTCTCGGGCGCGCCGCTGCGGCGCATGTAGGCGCGGATGTGCGGTGCGAAGAACCCGCCGGCTCCGGCCAGCAGGGGCTGCTGGAAGGGGATGGGCAGGGACAGACCCCACATGGCGTTGGACTCGGACTGTTTTTCGAAGGCGAGGGTGAGAACGGTGCCGTGCACGCGGGCCGCGACGAGGTTCGCCGCGACGAGCGCGGTGGAACCGCCGACGGAACCGGCGGTGTGCACGCGGAGCATGGGTTTGCCGACGGCGCCGAGGGCGTCGGCGAGGTAGAGCTCCGGCATCATGACGCCCTCGAAGAAGTCGGGCGCCTTGCCGATGACGACGGCGTCGATGTCGGCCCAGGTCAACTCGGCATCCTGGAGGGCGCGTTGCGCCGCCTCCCGGACCAGTCCGGCGAGGGACACGTCCCGGCGGGCCGCGACGTGCCTGGTCTGGCCGATACCGACGACGGCCACGGGCTCCTTGCTCATCGGGGTTCCCCTTCGAGTACGGCGACCAGGTTCTGCTGGAGGCAGGGGCCGGAGGTGGCGTGGGCGAGGGCACGGTCGGACGCGCCGCGGTGGATGCGGGCGGCGGCCTCGCCGATGCGGATGAGGCCGGCCGCCATGATCGGGTGGGCGGCGAGCGCTCCGCCGGAGGGGTTCACGTCCACGTCGTCGCCCAGCCGGAGGGCCTTGCGCAGGACGATCTCCTGTGCGGTGAAGGGCGCGTGCAGTTCGGCGGTGTCGACGGGCCGCTCGAAGACCCCGGCCCGTTCGGCGGCCAGGCGGGTCGACGGCGAGTCGGTCAGGTCGCGCACGCCGAGGCCGTGCGCCTCGATGCGGTGGTCGATGCCGCGGATCCAGGCGGGACGTGCGCACAGTTCACGGGCGCGGTCCCCCGCCGCGAGGAGCACGGCCGCCGCACCGTCTCCGATGGGTGGACAGTCGCCGGTGCGCAGGGGCCGGACGAGGTAGTCGCCCTGCGGTACGGGGCCGCGCAGCTGTGCGTGCGGGTTGGTGCGCGCCGCCTCGCGGTTGCGTGCGGCGACGGCGGCGAGGGCGGGCTCGTCGGCATCACCGGCGTCGACGAGGGCCTGCGCCTGGAGGGCGGCGAGGGCCACGGAGTCGGGCCACAGGGGGGCCATGTAGTACGGGTCGAGCTGGCGGGTCAGGACGTCGCGGACCGAGCCGGGCGAGGACTTGCCGTACGAGTAGACGAGGGCGGTGTCGGCGTCGCCGGTGAGGAGTTTCGTCCATGCCTCGTACAGGGCCCAGGCGCCGTCCATCTCGACGTGCGACTCGGAGATCGGCGGCCAGGCGCCGACGCCGTCGAGGGCGAGGGTGAAGGAGAAGGCGCGTCCGGCGAGGTAGTCGCTGGAGCCGGAGCAGGTGAAGTCGATGTCGGCGGCCTTGAGGCCGGTCCGGTCGAGGACCTCGTGCAGGACCGGCATCAGCATCTCCACCTCGGAGGCTTCGTCGCTGGTGCGCCGGTGGTCGGTCTGGGCGAAGGCGACGACGGCGATCTCGCGGTCCCGCGGTGCGCTCGTCACAGCAGCTCCTTGTAGGTGTCGTAGTCCGCGTCGGGTTCGCCGGTGGGCCGGTAGTGGTCGGGGTAGCGGGCGCCCTCGGTCCAGACGGGTTCGACGCGCAGGCCCATGCGGACCTCGTCGTAGGGGATGCCGCCGATCCGTCCGTGCAGGGCCAGGCCGGCGCCGTCGAGGGCGATGTGGGCGTAGACGTAGGGCACCTCGATGTCGAGGTTCCTCGCTTTGATGTTGACGATGCAGAACGTGGTCACGGTGCCGCGCGGACCCACCTCGACCTGCTCGGACGTGGCGACCCCGCAGGTGGGGCACGCGCCCCTCGGGGGGACGTACACCTTGCGGCAGGACGGGCAGCGTTCGCCGACGGTCCGCCGGCCGGAGAGGGCGTTGATGTAGGCGGTCTGGGCGCGGCCGGGCGAGTAGGTGTAGTCGAGGCGGGCCTCGGCGACGATGCCGGTGACGGGGTCCTCGAACTCGCCCGTGTGTCCCGTGGGTTCGGCCCGGTGGCCGTCGTAGGGCTCGAAGCAGGCGATGTCGGTGATGGCGCCGGTGCGTTCGCCCGCCCAGCGGACGCGGACCCGCATGCCGGTGTGCACGGCGGCGGGGCCGGGGGCGTCGAGGGCGTGCAGGAGGGCGGTGTCGGCGCCGTCGAGGCGGACCAGGACCCAGGCGAAGGGCGTGCTGAGGGGCTGGCCGCGGCGGGGGGCGGGGTTCCAGGCCCAGGTGGTGACGGTGCCGGTGGGGGCGACCTCGACCAGGTCGCCCAGTTCCTCGGCGGTGCCGGGGTCGTACTCGACGGGCGGGACGAGAACGCGGCCGTCGCACGTCTTCACTCCGAGGACGACCCGTTCGCGCAGACCGGTCAGGAAGGCGCTCTGGACAGGGCCGAGGGAGCGGGTGAAGGGAAATTCGACGACGAGCGGCGCCTTGAGTACTGCGGACATCGAGGGCCTGCCTCCTTCGTGATCGGCGTGCACGGTGCGCCCCTCGGGGGCGCGGGGAACTGCGCGCTCAGCCACCGACGACCCGCAGCTCTTGACCGGCACAGGCCGGCGCAGCGCTACGCGCGCTTGTAGACGGGCGGCCGCTTCTCCGCGAAGGCGCGGGCGCCCTCCTTGGCGTCGGCGGTGCCGAAGACGGGCCAGCCGCGGGTCAGTTCGGCGGCGAGGCCGTCGGACTCGGTCATCTCGGCGGTCTCGTAGACGGACGCCTTGACGGCCTCGACGGCCAGCGGGCCGCAGGAGTTGATCTGTTCGGCGATCTCCAGCGCCCTGCTCAGTGCCGTGCCGTCGGGGACGACGTGGCCGACCAGGCCGATGGCGGCAGCCTCGCGGGCACTGTAGGCGCGGCCGGTGAGGAGCATCTCCAGGGCATGGGTTCGCGGGATCTGGCGTTGCAGCCGGACGGTGGAGCCGCCGATGGGGAACAGGCCACGCCTCACCTCGAACAGGCCGAAGGTGGCGGACTCGGCGGCGACGCGGATGTCGGTTCCCTGGAGCATCTCGGTGCCGCCTGCGACGCAGTGCCCCTCGACGGCGGCGATCACCGGCTTGCGCGGGCGGTGATGGCGCAGCATCGCCTTCCAGTGCAGGTCGGGGTCGGCTTTGAGCCGGTCCCGGTACTCCTCTCCGGCCATACCGTCCCCGGCGAGGGCCTTGAGGTCCATGCCGGAGCAGAACGCGCCGCCCGCGCCGGTGAGGACGATCGAGCGGACCGAGTCGTCCGCGTCGGCCTCCAGCCACCCGTCGTGGAGGCCGACGAGCATCGGCAGCGAGAGCGCGTTCCTGGCCTGCGGCCTGTTGAGCGTGAGCACCAGTGTGGCGCCTTCGCGCTGCACGGTGAGGTGTTCCGTCCCGCCCATGGCGAACTCCCCTCTCCTGGAACGAGAACAGGTTGCAGTAGGGCGGGTAGCACTTCAAGGGTTTTCTGACAGTCAGTCAGATTCTTTCGCGTGGGCCCTTCACACTTGGACCGCCCTTTGCTCTGATGACCGCGAACCGTCCGATGCCAGGCACGCCCGGGGTCAGGAGGAGCGGTGGAGTACAACCTTGCCGACCTGTTCGAGTCGGTCGTCGACGTCGTCCCCGGCCGTGAGGCGCTGGTGTACGCCGACCATCCCGGCACGGGCGCGGAGCGCCGCCTGACGTACGCGGAGCTGGACGCCGCGGCCAACCGCGTCGGCCACCATCTGCTCGACAGCGGGATACGCCCCGGTGAACACCTCGGGCTCCACCTCTACAACGGCGTGGAGTACCTGCAGACGGTGCTGGGCTGCCTGAAGGCACGGATCGTGCCGGTCAACGTCAACTACCGCTATGTCGAGGAGGAATTGGTCTACCTCTACCGGGACGCGGACCTGGTGGCGCTGGTCTTCGACGCCGAGTTCACGGACCGGGTGGCGGCGGCTCGGCCGCGAGCGGGGAAGCTGCGGCATCTGATCCGGGTGGGTGCTCCGGCGCCGGGGGCCGCGGAGGTGCCCTGCGTGGAGTTCACGCAGGCCGAGGCCGCCGGTTCGCCCGAGCGCGGCTTCCCGGCCCGTTCGGCCGACGACCTGTTCATCATCTACACCGGCGGCACGACCGGGATGCCCAAGGGCGTGATGTGGCGGCAGGAGGATCTGTTCTTCGCGGGCCTCGGCGGGGGCGCCCCGACCGGGGAGCCGGTGAAGAAGCCGGAGGAGCTCGCCGAGCGGGTCGCGGCGGGCGGTGCGGGGATCACCTTCTTCCCGACGCCTCCGCTCATGCACGGCACCTCCACGCTCACGGCGTTCATCGGCTTCAACTTCGGGCAACGGGTGGTGATCCACCGCAAGTTCGTGCCCGAGGAGGTGCTGCGGACCGTGGAGAAGGAGAGGGTCAGCAGCATCTCGCTGGTGGGCGACGCCATGCTGCGGCCTCTGATCGACGCGCTGAGCGGCCCGCTGCGGCACATCGACCGCTCGTCGCTGTTCAGCGTGTCGTCGTCCGGCGCGATCATGTCGGACACGGTGCGCCGGCAGTTCCGGGAGCTGGTGCCGAACGCCATGCTGCTGAACAACTTCGGCTCCTCGGAGTCGGGCTTCAACGGCACGGCGACCGAGGACTCCGGACCTGAGCGGGGCTTCCGGGTGCGGGTCAACACCCGTACTCAGGTGGTCGATCCGGGCACGTACGCGCCGGTGGCGCCCGGCGAGGTGGGCCGGATCGCGCAGTGCGGACATGTGCCGCTCGGCTACTACAACGACCCGGTCAAGACCGCCGCGACCTTCTTCGTCAGGGACGGTGAGCGGTGGGTGCTGCTCGGCGACATGGCCACCGTCGACGAGGAGGGCGTGGTCACCGTCCTGGGCCGCGGCTCGCAGTGCATCAACACCGGTGGCGAGAAGGTGTACCCGGAGGAGGTCGAGCAGGCCCTCAAGGCCCATCCGGACGTCTACGACGCGCTGGTGGCCGGGGTGCCGGACCCGCAGTGGGGTCACCACGTGGCGGCCGTGGTGCAGTTGCGCCGGGGTGCGGCGCGGCCGTCGCTGGAGGACATCCGGACGCACTGCCGTGACCGGCTGGCCGGCTACAAGATCCCTCGCCAGCTGGTGATCACCGAGTCGATCCGGCGGTCGCCGAGCGGCAAGGCGGACTACCGGTGGGCCCGGGAGGTGGCGGCGACGGCGGACGGGTGATTCTCCGGCCGGGGACATTGAACCTAAGGTGACGTGCGGACGTACTGGTGGTGGCAGGCGGGCCCGCCAGGGCTCTGTCCGGCATGCCATCGCAAGACCGCACGGAAGGACCACCGGGTGTCGCTCTTCACTCGCTCCCGTCAGCTTTCGGACGACACGGCCGAGGGCGGGGCGAAACCCGATGGAGACACCGGCACGGCGGATGCGGTGGACGGCACCGCCACCGACGACGCCGCTGAGAACGCCGCCCCGGCACCGCCCCCGGCGACGAAGCCCGGCTGGTTCGGCTGGCGGCACCGCTACCCTCGTGCGGCGCGGGGCGTCTCCCTCGGTACGACCGTGCTGGCCGGGGCCCTGGTGCTGTTCGCGCTGCTGGTGCCGAACCGTATCGAGGGCATCGAGTTCGCGTCGTTCGTCCGCATCCCCGCCGAGGGCGTGCTGCTCGCGGGCCTGCTGCTCGCTCTGCCGCCGAAGCCCCGCCGGATCACGTCGGTGGTCGCGGGGGCGTTCCTCGGGCTGCTCACGGCCTTGAAGTTCGTCGACATGGGCTTCTACCAGATCCTGGCCCGGCCGTTCGACCTGGCCCTGGACTGGATCCTGATCCAGAACGGCACGGACTTCCTGAGGGAGACGTTCGGGCGCACCGGCCAGGTGCTGGCCGTGGCCGGGGTGATCGTGCTGCTCGTCGCGCTGCTCGTCCTCACCACCCTGGCGGTGGTGCGGCTGACGAACCTGATGGTCCGGCACCGCCCGGTCGCGGGCCGAACGATCCTGATCCTCGGCACGGCGTGGATCACCTGCATGACGCTGGGCGTGCAGATCGGCACCGTGCCGGTCGCCACCAAGGGCAACGCCGAGCTCGTGGGCAACCGGGTGGAGCAGGTGCGCGCGGGGCTGCGGGACGCCCGGGTCTTCGACAAGCAGGCCTCGGTGGACGCCTTCGCGAAGACACCGCCCGACCAGCTGCTCACCGGGCTGCGCGGCAAGGACGTGCTGTTCACGTTCATCGAGAGCTACGGCAGGGTCGCGATCGACGACCCGGCGATGGCGCAGCAGACCGACGCCGTGCTCACTGAGGGCACCGGCAGGCTGAAGGCGGCCGGTTTCCAGTCGCGCAGCGGCTGGCTGCAGTCGCCGGTGACGGGCGCGGGCAGCTGGCTCGCCCACTCGACGTTCCTGTCCGGCCTGTGGATCAAGAACCAGCAGCGCTACCGCAGTCTGACCACGAGCGACCGCATGACCCTGACCAAGTACTTCGGCAAGACGGGTGCCTGGCGGACCGTCGGCATCGTGCCGGGTGTGCGGCGGGCCTGGCCGGAGGGGAAGTTCTTCGGTCTCGACCACATCTACGACTCCGAACACCTCGGCTACCACGGCCCGTACTTCAGCTGGACGCCCGTGCCCGACCAGTTCAGCCTGGAGGCCTTCCAACGGCTGGAGCACGGCAAGAAGGACCGCGAGCCGATCATGGCGGAGATCATCCTGGCCTCCAGCCACAACCCCTGGTCGCCCATCGCCCACATGATCGACTGGAACGACCTCGGCGACGGCTCGGTGTTCCACCGGATCAAGAAGGAGGGCACCGACCCCACGGAGGTCTGGAAGGACCCGCAGAAGGTGCGTGCCGAGTACCGCAAGGCCATCGAGTACTCGATCCGCAGCCTCACCGAGTGGGTCGAGCGCTACGGCGACGACGACACGGTGCTGGTCTTCCTCGGCGACCACCAGCCGGTGCCCACCGTCCTGGCCGGGGACACCGGCAAGGACGTGCCGGTGACGATCGTCGCCCACGACAAGAAGGTCCTGGACCGGGTCGCCGACTGGGGCTGGACGGACGGTCTCAAGCCGGCCGCGGACGCGCCCCGGTGGGGCATGGACACCTTCCGCGACCGCTTCATGACGGCGTACGGTCCGCGGGGCTGAGGAACGCCTCGACCGCTGCGAGGAACTCCTCCGGACGCGTCTCGTGCACGAGGTGACCCGCGTCGAGGGTGATGTGCCGGGCGTCGGGGAGCACTTCCGCGAAGGCGGCGATCTGGCCCTGAGGGATCGGACTGCTGGGTCCGCCACCGATCAGCAGCGTGGGCATGGTGATCCGACCCATGTGGTCCCACCACACGGCATTCGGTGCGTTGCGCTGTCGGTCGGTGGCGAGGATCATCGCCCAGTCGTACGGCAGATTCCCATCGGGCCGTTCGGCGGGTGGGCGCGGCGGGTCCAGCGGGAAGGGCGCGGGCACGTCCTCCAGGACGAGTCGCCGTACGAGCTCCGGGCTGTGCTGGGCGAGCAGGTAGGCGACGACGCCGCCCAGCGAGTGGCCCACGACGTCGGCACGGTCGACTCCGAGTGTCCCGAGCAAGGCGTGGATGTCGTCACGCACGGTCGCGTACGCGTATTCACCGGGCCAGTCGCTGCGGCCGTGCCCGCGCAGGTCGGGGGCGTAGACGCGGCGCGGCGCGGCGGCCAGGGCAGGGGCGAGGTCCGCCCAGTCGGCGCCGTCGGCACCTCGGGCGTGCAGCAGGACGAGGGGCTGCGCGTCCGGCGGCCCCCAGACGCGGTAGGCCTGCGTGATGCCGTTCGCCTGCACGGTGCGCGGTGCTGTGTCCATGCGTGCACGGTAGGCGAGGTGGGCTGCGGCGCCGGGTCCGCTCTGCCGACAGCGAAGGGGCGTGCGGCCGAGGAGAAGAAGGCGGCCACGCTTCGCGTGAACCACGCCGGGTCGTCGTGCCAGGGGTCGTGTCCGGCTCCCGGCTGCACCGTGAACTCGGCATGGGGGAAGGGCTCCGCGGCACGGCGGGCGAGCGCCGGCCCCGGGCCTCCGTCGGCTTCGCCGGCGAGGACGAGCACGGGGGCCTTCACCCGGGCGAGCGCATCCCGTGTCGTGCTGGGGTCGTAGGCGCCGTCGGCACCGTAGTGACCCGCCGCGTCGTCGTTGGTCTCGGCCTCCTCGCGGTCGGCGTGGGCCCGGGCGGTGTCGTCCCAGCGTCCGTGGAAGAAGGGGAGGAACACGGGGTCGAAGTCACCCCTGCCGCCCAGCCAGGCCTCGAACGCCGGGAAGGCGTCCGCGAACCAGGGTTCCGACGCCCGCGACCGCGCCGCCGCAGCCGGTCCCCGGCCGTCGCCGGACACCCCAGCGCCCACGGCGTGGCGGTGATCAGCGCCAGCCGCCCCACCCGCTGCGGATACCGGGCCGCGTACAGCATGGCGAGACTCCCGCCCGCCGAGTGCGCGAGCAGGTCCATCCGCTCCAGGCCCAGGTGGAGCCGCAGCGCCTCGACGTCGTCCACGAGCCGGTCGCAGCGGTACGTCGCCGGGTCCGCCGGCAGCGCGGACTGCCCCGTGCCGCGCAGGTCGAGCAGTACCAGCCGTCGGTGGGCGTCCAGTCCGCCCAGGTTCCCGAGGTAGGCGGAGGCCCGCATGGGCCCGCCGGGGAACACGACGAGCGGCTCACCCTCGCCGCGCAGGTGGAAGGTGAGTCGGGTTCCGTCCGGGGCACTGAGGATCGGCATGCCGCCGATCCTGGTGTTCCGGGGCGGACCGGCACAACGGGGTTCCGGCAGCCGTCAGCTGTCAGCCGTCAGCCGTCAGCCGTCAGCCGTCAGCCGTCAGCCGTCAGCCGCCGAGCTCGTTCCTCAGCTCACGCTTGAGGATCTTCCCGCTGGCATTGCGCGGGAGTTCGTCCACGAACACCACCCGCTTCGGCGCCTTGAAGGAAGGCAGTTCCCGTCGGACATGGTCGATCAGTTCCGCTTCCGAGACCTCGCCCCGCGGCACGACGACGGCCGTCACCGCCTCGATCCAGCGCTCGTCCGGCAGGCCCACGACCGCCGCTTCGGCGACGCCGGGGTGGGTGTACAGCGCGTCCTCGACCTGCCGTGAGGCGATGACGACCCCGCCAGAGTTGATGACGTCCTTCACCCGGTCGACGATCGTGAAGTAGCCGTGCGCGTCGCGCACCGCGAGGTCGCCGGAGCGGAACCAGCCGTCGCGGAAGGCCTCGGCGGTCTCCTCGGGCTTGTCCCAGTAGCCCTCGCACAGTTGCGGGGAGCGGTAGACGACCTCGCCGGGGGTGCCGTCGGGTACGTCCTCGCCGTTCTCGTCGACCACGCGCGCGTCGACGAACAGCACCGGCCTGCCACAGGAGTCCATGCGGCCCTTGTGCTCGTCGGGTGCGAGGACCGTGGCCAGCGGGCCGATCTCGCTCTGGCCGAAGCAGTTGTAGAAGGCCAGGCCCGGCAGGCGCTCCCGCAGCCGTTCCAGCACCGGGACCGGCATGATCGACGCGCCGTAGTACGCCTTGCGCAGGCCGCTCAGGTCGCGGGTGGCGAAGTCGGGGCGGCCGGACAGGGCGATCCAGACGGTGGGCGGCGCGAACAGGCTGTCCACACGGCCCGCTTCGATCAGGTCGAAGAGCCGGTCGCCGTCGGGTGCGTCGAGGATGAGGTTCGTCGCGCCCACGGCGAGGTAGGGCAGCAGGAAGACGTGCATCTGCGCCGAGTGGTACAGCGGCAGGGAGTGCGCGGGGCGGTCGCCCGCACTGAGGTCGAGAGCCGTGATCGCGCTCAGGTACTCGTGCACCAGGGCCCGGTGCGTCATCATCGCGCCCTTGGGCAGGGCGGTCGTCCCCGAGGTGTAGAGCAGTTGCACGAGGTCCTCGGAACGCGGCTCGGGGCCCTCGTGGGCGGGTGCCCCGGGCAGCCGTGCGAGCAGCGAGTCGTCGGCGTCGCGCAGCGGCAACGTCCCTACTCCGCTCGGCAGTTGCGCCGCCAGGTCCGGGTCGGTGAGGACCAGGGAACTGCCGGACTGGCCGACGACGTAGGCCAGGTCGTCGCCGGTGAGGTTCTGGTTGACGGGTACGTGCACCAGGCCCGCCCGGGCGCAGGCCAGGAAGGCGATCAGATAGGCGTCGGAGTTGTGGCCGAAGGCGCCGACCCGGTCCCCGGGAGCGAGCCCCTGGCCGAGGAGGACGCTCGCCGCGCGGGAGACGGCGGTGTCGAGTTCGTCGTACGTCCAGGTCCGCTCGGCGTACTCCACGGCGACGCGCGCCGGTGTGCGCCGGGCGCTGCGCCGCAGGACTCCGTCGACCGTGCTGCCATGTCCGGGCGTCGTCATGGCACATGATCCTCGGTCGGCCGTCCATGGAGGTCAAGGACCCCGGGGCGGGCCGGGAGCCGGGGCGCTGAACCGGCCGTGAGCAACCCCGCCGCGGCCGACGGCGTCCGGTGTCATGAAACCGGCGGACGTGCGAACCAGGTTCGTACACACGTCACTCCTTTCCCTCGACGATGTTGGAGGGCACGATGCGCAGCCGTCTGAGACGACTCGTTCTCGGGGCCACGGCCCTGTTCACCGCCGCGTCCGCGTTACCCGCGGCGGCCGCCACGACCCAGCAGCGAGCAGATCCACACCTTTCCGGCGACGGCCACTCCGCCGTCATCCGCTACACCGAGTACGGCATTCCGCACATCCTCGCGAAGAACTACGCCGACCTGGGCTTCGGCACGGGCTGGGCGCAGGCCGCGGACGAGGTGTGCACGCTCGCCGACGGGTTCGTGACGCTGCGGGGCGAGCGGTCCCGGTACTTCGGCGCCGAGACGCCCGCCGGCGGCGATCTCTCGGCGGCCAGGACCAACCTCACCAGCGACCTGTACTTCGGCGGGGTCCGCGAGAGCCGCACCGTGGAGAAGCTGCTCGCCGAGCCCGCGCCCGTCGGCCCCGGCCGTCAGGTGCGGGACATGATGCGCGGCTGGGCCGCCGGTTACAACGCCTGGCTGAAGCAGCGGAAGATCACGGATCCTGCCTGCGCGGGCGCGTCCTGGGTCCGGCCGGTCTCCGAACTGGACGTGGCGGCCCGGGGCCTGGCGATCGCCTCGATCTCCGGCGAGGGGCGGTTCGTGGAGACGATCACGGCCGCGCAGCCGCCGGCCGGAGCCACCACCGCCCCCGGCGCCCCGTCCGCCCGCACGCCGGGCGGCAAGGCCGCGGCCAAGGCCGTGGCGGACGCGGCGGAGGAGCTGTGGGGCGACCCCGGCATGGGCTCCAACGCGGTCGCCTTCCGCGGTGACACCACGGCGAACGGCCGGGGCCTGCTGCTGGGCAACCCGCACTACCCGTGGGACGGCGGGCGGCGGTTCTGGCAGTCGCAGCAGACGATCCCCGGCGAGCTGAACGTGTCCGGCGGTTCCCTGCTCGGCACCCCGGCGATCTCCATCGGGTTCAACGCACACGTGGCGTGGAGCCACACGGTCTCCACCGGCATTCCGGCCAACTTCCACCGGCTCACCCTCGATCCGGCCGATCCCACGACCTACCTGGTGGACGGCAGGCCGGAGCGCATGAGGAAGCGGACCGTGACGGTCGCGGTGAAGGACGGCGCGCCGGTCACCCGCACCCAGTGGTGGACCCGCTACGGCCCCGTCGTCACCTCCCTCAGCTCCCAGGTCCCGCTGCCGTGGACCGCCGGGACGGCCTACGCCCTCAACGATCCGAACGCGGCGAACCTCCGCTTCTCCGACACCTCGCTCGGTTTCGCCAAGGCGCGCAGCACGGCCGGCGTCCTCGCCTCCCTCGACCGGCACCAGGGCATCCCCTGGGTGAACACGCTCGCCGCCGACCGCGCGGGGCACTCCTTGTTCACCCAGTCCCAGGTACTGCCCCGCATCACCGACGAGCTGGCGCAGCGCTGCTCCACGGACCTCGGCAGGACCACGTACCCGGCGTCCGGGATCGCGATCCTCGACGGCTCGCGCGGCGACTGCGCGCTCGGCAGCGACCCCGGCGCCGTCGTGCCGGGGATCTTCGGCCCGTCGAGGATGCCGACGCTGAAGGACGCCCCGTACGCGGAGAACTCCAACGGCACCGCGTGGATGACCAACGCCGACCGGCCTCTCACCGGATACGAGCGGATCTTCGGCACGGTGGGCACCCAGCTCGGTCTGCGCACGCGCGGCGCGGTCGAGGACGTCGCGGCGATGGCGGACCGCGGCGGACTGACCGTGCGCGACCTGCAGCGGCAGCAGTTCGCCAACCGGGTGCCCGCGGGGGATCTCGCCGCCGACGACGTGGCACGGGCCTGCTCCGCGCTGCCCGGCGGTGCGGCGACGGGCAGCGACGGCACGACGGTCGACGTGTCGGCGGCCTGCGGGGTGCTGAAGGCGTGGGACCGCACCATGGACACCGGCAGCCGGGGAGCGCTGCTCTTCGACCGGTTCTGGCGCAGGCTCGAACAGGCCGTGCCCGCCGAGCGGTTGTGGAAGGTGCCGTTCTCGGCGGCGGACCCGGTCCGCACGCCGAACACGCTGAACACCCAGGCGGCCGGTTTCCCCGCCGCCCTCGCCGACGCGGTGGCCGAGCTGCGGAGTGCGGGCATCGCGCTCGACGCGCCGCTCGGCGCGCACCAGTTCGTGGTGCGCGGCGGTGAGCGCCTGCCCGTGCCGGGCGGCGCGGGGCGGCTCGGCGTGTGGAACGTGCTCGAGCCGACGTGGGACGCGGCCGGCGGCGGCTATACGGAGGTGCCGTTCGGGTCCAGTCATCTCCAGGCGGTCGGCTGGGACGGCAGCCGCTGTCCGGTGGCCCGCACGCTGCTGACGTACTCCCAGTCGTCGAACCCGAAGTCGCCGCACTTCGCCGACCAGACGCGGCTGTTCTCCGGTGAGAAGTGGGTGGCGTCGCGCTTCTGCGAGAAGGACATCGCGTCCTCGCCGAAGCTGAAGGTCGTGCGGGTGCACGAGCGTCGCTGACCCGTGCGGGGTGCCGTTCCCGTGGGGCGGCACCCCGCGTACGGCAGGCGCCGGAACCAGGGCGGCAGGAAGCCGGGCGGCTCACACCGGTCGGGTCCGGCCCTCCCAGTACGGCTCCCGCAGCCGCCGCTTGTACAGCTTGCCGTTGGGGTCGCGGGGCATCTCGGTGATGAAGTCGACGCTCCTGGGCCGCTTGTACCCGGCGAGCCGGTGGGCGCAGTGGTCGAGGAGGTCGGCCGCCAGGGCGGGCCCGGGCCGGTGCCCGGGGGCCGGTTCGACGACCGCCTTGACCTCCTCGCCCCAGTCGTCGTGCGGGATGCCGAAGACGGCGGCGTCGGCGACGGCGGGGTGGGCGAGCAGGGCCGACTCGATCTCGGCCGGGTAGATGTTGACGCCTCCGGAGATGATCAGGTCGATCTTGCGGTCGCGCAGGAAGAGGTAGCCGTCCTCGTCGAGGTGGCCCAGGTCGCCGACGGTGAAGAAGTCGCCGATGCGGTTGGTGCGGGTCTTGGCCTCGTCCTTGTGATACGAGAAGCCGCCGGTGGTCATCTTCATGTAGACGGTGCCGAGTTCACCGGGCGGCAGCCGGTTGCCGTCGTCGTCGAAGACCGCGAGCTCGCTGATGGGCCAGGCCTTGCCGACCGTGCCGGGCTTCTTCAGCCAGTCCTCGGCGGTGGCGAAGGCGCCGCCGCCCTCGCTGGCCGCGTAGTACTCCTCCACACAGGGGCCCCACCAGTCGAGCATGGCCCGCTTCACGTGGTCGGGGCAGGGCGCGGCACCGTGGATGGCGTGCCGCATGGAGGAGACGTCGTAGCGGTCCTTCACCTCGCCCGGCAGAGCCAGCAGACGGTGGAACTGGGTGGGGACCATGTGGGTGTGGGTGCAGCGGTGGGCGTCGATGAGCCGGAGCATCTCCTGGGGTGTCCACTTGTCCATGAGGACCAGCCGGTGGCCGATGTGCAGGGACGCGCCGGCGAACTGCAGGACGGCCGTGTGGTAGAGCGGCGAGCACACCAGGTGCACGTTGTCGTCGAACGGCCGGATGCCGAAGATGCCGAGGAAACCGCCGAGGTACGCCTCCTCCGGGGGTTTGCCGGGCAGCGGGCGGCGGATGCCGCGGGGGCGGCCGGTGGTGCCCGAGGTGTAGTTCATGACCCAGCCGAGCGTGCGGTCGGCGGGCGCCGACTCGGGCTGTCCGTCCAGGAGTTCGGCGTACGGGCGGAAGCCCTCGACCGTGCCGGCGGCGTACCGGTGGGTGGCCGGCAGGCCGGCCTCGTCGGCGGCGTGGCGGGCCGCTGCGGCGAAGCGCTCGTGGGCGAGGAGCACCTTGGCCCCGGAGTCGGAGACGATCCAGGCGATCTCCGGTCCGACGAGGTGGTGGTTGACGGGGACGAGGTAGAACCCGGCCTGGCTGGCGGCGAGATAGGCGGTGAGGAACTCGACGCCGTTGGGCAGGACCACCGCGAAGGTGTCGCCGCGTTCCAGTCCGGCCGCCCGCAGGCCGTGCACGAGCCGGTTGGCCGCGGCGTGCAGGCGTCCGGCGGTCCATTCCTCGCCGTCGGGCGCGACGAGTACCGTGCGGCCGGGAGCCTCGATGGCCTGGGCCCAGAAGCCCACGGGGGGTGTGCTCACGACTGTCCGCTCCTTCCGGCGATGCGGTTGACGCGGTCCACGGCCTGCTCGAAGCCGCGGGTGAGGTCGTCGAAGACGGCCCGGACGCTGCGTTCGCTGTTCATCCGGCCGACGATCTGGCCGACCGGGGTGCCCAGCAGCGGATCGACCTCGTACTTCTGGATGCGCGAGACGGCCTCCGCCACCAGCAGTCCCTGCAGGGGCATGGGCAGGGTGCCGGGCCCGGCCGGGTCCTCCCAGGCCTCGGTCCACTCGGTGCGCAACTGGCGGGCGGGCTTGCCGGTCAGTGCCCGGGAGCGGACGGTGTCGCCGGAGCCGGCCGCGAGGAGCTTGCGGGTCAGGGCGGGCGAATGGAGGTCCGCCTCGGTGGTGGTCAGCCACACGGAGCCCAGCCACACACCCTGGGCCCCCAGGGCGAGGGCGGCGGCCACCTGCTGCCCGCTGCCGATGCCGCCCGCGGCCAGGACGGGCAGCGGGGCGACGGCCTCGACGACCTCCGGAGTGAGCACCATGGAGGCGATCTCGCCGGTGTGTCCGCCCGCCTCGTAGCCCTGCGCCACGACGATGTCGATCCCGGCGTCCCGGTGCTTGCGGGCGTGCCGGGCGCTGCCCGCGAGGGCGGCGACGAGGACGTCCTGGTCGTGGGCGCGGGCGATGACGTCGGCGGGCGGGGAGCCGAGGGCATTGGCGAGGAGCCGGATCGGGTAGTCGAAGGCGACGTCCAGCTGGCTGCGGGCGACCTGCTCCATCCAGCCGGTGATGCGCCATCCGGACGCCTCGCCCTCGGCGAGTTCGGGCACACCGTGTTTGGCGAGGGTGTCCCGGACGAACTGCCGGTGCCCGTCGGGGATCATCGCCTCGACATCGGCTTCCGTCACGCCCTCGACCTTCTTCGCCGGCATCACGACGTCCAGCCCGTACGGCCTGCCGTCGACGTGAGCCTCGATCCAGTCCAGGTCGCGCTTGAGTTCGTCGGGGGCGGTGTAGCGGACCGCGCCGAGCACGCCGAAGCCACCGGCCCGGCTGATGGCCGCGGCGACGGCGGGGAACGGCGTGAAGCCGAAGACGGCGTGCTCGATTCCCAGGGTCTGGCTCAGCTCCGTCTGCATGGGCGCAGGATGCCGGAGTCCCCCGGAGGACGGAAGAGGTTTTCTGATGCTCCGTCGGATCGGTTCGGGGTTCTCCGCCGGATTCACGGCGGCGCCCGGGGGACATACTTCCCGGGACATGCGAGGCGGTCGATGCGAAGGGATGCGCGGTGACCGGCAGAGCGGCGAACGGCGGACCGACCCGGCGTCAACTGGCCCGAGCGGGCGTGGCCCTGGGCGGTGCGCTCGCCCTCGCCCCGCTGCCCGCGGGACCCGCCGAGGCCGCTCCGGCAGGGAGCGGCAGCCGCCCCACCCTGCGGCACGGCTCCGCCGCACGCGCCGGGCTGCTCCCCTCCCATCTGCGCCGGCTCGTCGCCGACGCGGAGACGTTCCTGGCCCCCTCCCCCGAGCACCCCTGGTACGCGGGCGCCGTCCTGCTCGCCGGACGCGGCGGCACCGTCGCGCTGCACCGGCCGATCGGCATGGCGGTGCGCTACCGGGCCTACGACGAGGAGACCGACACGGGCGTCGAGTTCCCGCCCGGCGAGCAGATCCCCATGGCCGAGGACACCGTCTTCGACCTGGCGTCGGTGTCGAAGCTGTTCACCTCGATCCTCGCCGTGCAGCAGATCGAGCGGGGCGCACTGGGGCTGGAGGCGAAGGTCTCCTCGTACCTGCCGGACTTCGCCCGGGCGGGCAAGCAGGACATCACGATCCGTCAGCTCCTCACGCACACCTCCGGGTTCCGTGCCTGGATCCCGCTGTACAGCGCGCCGACCTACGAGGAGAAGCTCCAGCGCATCTGGGACGAGCAGCCGGTCGGCGCGCCGGGCACGGCGTACCTGTACTCGGACCTGAACCTCATCTCGCTCCAGCTCGTCCTGGAACGGATCACGGGCCGCACCCTGGACACCCTCCTGCGCGACGAGATCACCGCGCCGCTCGGCATGCGCCGCACCCGCTACAACCCGCCCGCGTCCTGGCGGCCGAAGATCGCTGCCACGGAGGACGCGCGCGCACCGTGGTCCGGCCTCGACCGGGGCCTGGTGTGGGGCGAGGTGCACGACGAGAACGCCTTCGCCCTGGGTGGCGTCGCGGGTCACGCGGGTGTGTTCTCCGACGCGTGGGACCTCGCGGTCCTCGGCCGTACGCTGCTCAACGGCGGCGTCTACGGGCGGGCCCGGATCCTGAGCCCGGAGTCGGTGGAGCTGATGTTCACCGACTTCAACACCGCCTTCCCCGGGGACGAGCACGGCCTCGGCTTCGAGCTGTACCAGCACTGGTACATGGGTGCGATGGCCACGCCGCGCACGGCCGGGCACACCGGTTTCACGGGCACCTCACTGGTGCTCGACCCGACGACGGACTCGTTCCTGATCGTCCTCGGCAACTCGGTCCACCCGGTGCGGAGCTGGCGTTCCGGTTCGGCCCCCAGGGTCGCCGCGGCGAACCACATGGCGCGGGCCGTACCGGTCCGGCCGGCGCGGGGGCGCACGGCCTGGTTCTCCGGGATGGCGGTCTCCGCCACGGCCACGCTCGCCCTCCCCGCCCTCGACACGTCCTCCGGCGGGGCCCGGCTGCGCTGCGGCCTGTGGTGGGACACCGAGCCGCGGGCCGACGCCCTGTTCCTCGAGGGGACGACCGACGGCGGCACGACCTGGCATCCGCTGCCCTTCACCACGTCCCGCCGGGGCGAGGAGCCCCGGCAGCACCCGTCGGGCTCGGTCACCGGCTGGTCCGGCCGCGTCCGGCACCGGCTCACCGCCGGCCTGCCCGCGGCGCGGCACCTCGTCCTGCGCTGGCGGTACACCACGGACCGGCTGTACGTCGGCCGCGGCGGCTATCTGGACGGCCTGCGCGTCGATTCGGCCGACGGCGTCCTGTTCGACGAGGCGCGTCCGGCGGACGCGTCGCGCCTCGACGCGGTGGGGTGGACGCCGTCGGCCGACTGAGGCGGCCGGGTCACTGGTTGAAGACGGCCTTCTGCACCTCGTTCGGTCCGTCGAAGCGGTCCTCCTTCAGGTGGTCGAGGGTGCTGACGACTTTCTCGTCGGCGTGGTTGCTGCGGGCACGTTCCACCAGGTGCTGCTTGTCGGTGGGGTAGTCCATGCCCTTGAGGGCCTTCTGGAGGTCGGTCGGGCTCAGCTCGGCCATGAGAGCCTCCCGTGGGGGGTGGTGCGGCCGTCCGCGCGGGGCGGCCGGCTGGTTCGGACTTCTTCGTCCTGTCGGAGTGCCCCGCGACGGGGGTGCGATTCAGCCGATCGCGCTTTCCAGAACCGCCATCGCCGCATTGTGTCCCGGCACCCCGCTGACCCCGCCCCCGCGCACCGCGCCCGCCCCGCACAGCAGCACGTTCGCGTGGCCGGTCTCCACGCCCCAGCGGCCGGTGCCGTCCTGGGCGTAGGGCCAGCTCAGCTCGCGGTGGAAGATGTTGCCGCCGGGCAGCCCGAGGTCCCGCTCCAGGTCGAGCGGGGTCCTGGCCTCGATACAGGGCCGTCCGTCCGCGTCGGTGGCCAGGCAGTCGGCGAGGGGTTCGGCCAGGTGGGCGTCGAGCTGGGCGAGGGTGGATTTCAGCAGGTCCTCGCGTACGGCGTCGTTGTCCCGCTCGAACAGGCGGGCCGGGGTGTGCAGGCCGAAGAGGGTGAGCGTCTGGTAGCCCTGCGCGGCCAGGCCGGGGCCGAGGATGGTCGGGTCGGTGAGCGAGTGGCAGTAGATCTCGGAGGGCGGCGCGGCGGGCAGGTGTCCGGCGGCGGCCTGGGCGTGGGCGGTGGCCAGTTGCTCGTAGCTCTCGGCGATGTGGAAGGTGCCGGCGAAGGCCTCGCGCGGGTCGACGGCGCTGTCGCGCAGCCGGGGCAGCCGCTTCAGCAGCATGTTCACCTTCAGCTGCGCACCCTCGGCGGGCGCCGGCGGCGTGTCGCCGGTCAGTTCCGCCAGGGCCCGCGGTGAGGCGTTCACCAGGACGTGCCGGGCGGCGACGGTGCCCTCGCCGTCCGCTGCGCGGTACGTGACCTCTGCGGTCCGGCCGTCCGTGGCGATGCGCAGCGCCTCGTGGCCGGTGGCGAGGACCGCTCCCGCCGCGCGGGCGGCGTCGGCGAGGGCGTCGGTGAGCGCGCCCATGCCGCCGACCGGCACGTCCCAGTCGCCGGTGCCGCCGCCGATCACGTGGTAGAGGAAGCAGCGGTTCTGCTTCAGGGAGGGGTCGTGGGCGTCGGCGAAGGTGCCGATGAGAGCGTCGGTGAGGACGACACCGCGCACCAGGTCGTCCTGGAAGTGCTCCTCCACGGCGGCACCGATCGGCTCCTCGAACAGCATCCGCCAGGTCTCCTCGTCGTCGAGGCGGTGGCGCAGCTCCTCGCGTGCGGGCAGCGGTTCCGTGAGGGTCGGGAAGATGCGCCGGGCGGCGCGGCCGGTCCTGCCGTAGAACTCCTGCCAGGACCGGTACTCGCGGTCGGAGCCGGTGAGCCGGGCGAACGCCTCCCTGGTGCGGCGCTCGCCGCCGCCGACGAGGAGTCCGGTGGGCCGGCCGTCGCGTTCGGCGGGTGTGTAGGAGGAGACGGTACGGGTGCGGACCCGGAAGTCCAGCCCGAGATCCCGGACGATCTTCTTCGGCAGCAGGCTGACCAGGTACGAGTAGCGGGACAGCCGGGCGTCGACCCCGGTGAAGGGCCGGGTGGACACCGCCGCGCCGCCCGTGTGGTCCAGCCGCTCCAGGATCAGCACGGAGCGCCCGGCGCGGGCCAGATAGGCGGCGGCGACCAGGCCGTTGTGGCCGCCGCCGACGATGACGGCGTCGTACGTCCGGTTGGTGCGGGGTCCCTCGGGTGCGGTCATGGTTCTTGGTAACACGGGGTGATCCGGGTCGGCCAGACGGCGCCTGCCTCCGTCCCGCCGGGGTCAGTGACCGGCCGCGGCCCGCTGCTCCCGCAGGGCCGCCACTCTCCGGTACAGGGCCATGGCCTCGGTGCTGCGGCCGAGCTGTTCGAGGCAGTGGGCCTCGTCGTTGCGGCTGGCGAGGGTGTCGGGGTGGTCGGCTCCGAGGACGCGTTCGCGGGCGCCGGCCACACGCCGGTACTCGGTGAGCGCGTCGGCCCAGCGGCCCAGCCAGCCGAGGCCGACGGCGACCTCGCGGCGGCTGACCAGGGTGTCCGGGTGGTCGGGGCCGAGGACCTGCTCGCGGAGCGCGGCCACGTCACGGGATTCGGTGAGGGCCTCCTCCCAGCGGCCGAGCCGGCCGAGGTTGACGCAGCGGCCGTGCCGGGCGCGCAACGTCTCGGGGTGGGTGGCGCCCTGGCTGCGGGTGCGGTCCGCGACCAGGCCGCGGTAGAGGTCCAGGGCTTCCGCGCTGCGGCCGAGGCGGCCCAGGCTGATGCCGATCTCGTGCCGGGCGGCGAGCGTGTCGGGATGATCGGGGCCGAGGGCCCGGCCACGGGCCTCGGCGACGTCCCGGTAGGTTTCCAGGGCTTCGGCCCAGCGGCCCAGCTGGCCCAGGGTGTAGGCGACCTCGTAGCGGGTGACGAGCGTGTCGGGATGGTCCGGGCCGAGCACGCGGGCACGGGCCGCGGCCACCTCGCGGGCCATGCGGTAGGAGTCCTCCAGGCGGCCGAGACGGCCGAGGTTGAAGGCGAGGTTGTGGCGGCAGCGCAGGGTGTCGGGGTGGTCGGGGCCCATGAGCTGCTCGCGGGCGGTGAGCACCGAGGTGTAGACGCGGTGGGCGTCGAAGGGGCGGCCCAGCTGGCCGAGGACGTAGGCCATCTCCTGGCGTGCCGCCAGCGTGTCGGGGTGATCGGCGCCGAGGGTCCGGATCCTGGCACCGGCGACGTGCTTGTACTCGCACAGGGCGTCCGTGGCGCGGCCGGTGCGGCTGAGGGTGAAGGCGACCTCGTAGCGGCTGGAGAGGGTGTCGGGGTGGTCGGGGCCGAGGAGGTGTTCGCGTTCGGCGGCGACGGCCCGGTGCACCTCGCCCGCTTCCGTCCAGCGGCCGAGCCGGCCGAGGCTCAGTCCCGCGTTGTGCCGGCCGGCCAGGGCGGTGAGGACTTCCGTGGGCGGGGCGGGCCGCTGCGCGGGGACGGGTTCGGCGACGACGGGGCCGGTGGCGGGCCGTGCGATCCACTCGCCGGACAGTCCGGCCGCCGGGTCCGGTGGGGTGGTGCGCACTCCCGTGCCGGTCGCCTTGTGGCCGGTGGTCATGCCGCGTGTCCAGGCGGGCAGCCGGGCCGGACCCGCCGGCTCGCCGGGAGCGGGACGGGCCCCCACGACGGCGGGTGCGTACGCGGGCGCGGCCCGGTGGGCGCTGATCCGGCGGGCCAGCTCGCGGGCGTCGTCGGGGCGCTGCGCGGGTTCCTTGGCGAGCAGGTCGAGGATGATCCGCTCGAGGTACTCGGGCAGGTCGGGCCGGTGCTCGCGCGGCGGGCGGGGCGGGGTGTCGCGGTGGCCGACGAGGATCGCCCAGGCGTCGCCGAGGTCGAACGGCGGTACGCCGGTGGCGATCTCGTACAGCACGCACCCGAACGAGTACAGGTCGCTGCGCTGGTCGACCTCGGTGCCGCCGATCTGCTCCGGGGACATGTAGTGCGGGGTGCCCATGGCGATGCCGGTGCCGGTCAGCCGGGAGGTGAAGCCGATGTCGTGGCCGAGGCGGGCTATGCCGAAGTCGCAGATCTTCACGGTGCCGTCGCCGAGCCGCACGATGTTCGCGGGCTTCAGGTCCCGGTGGACGATGCCCTGTTCGTGGCAGTAGGCGAGGGCGGCGGCGACCTGCTCGGCGATCTCCTCGACGTCCGCTACGGGCAGCGGGTGCTGCTTGTTGTCCTCCAGGAGCTGGCTGAGGTTCCGGCCGTCCAGCAGCTCCATGACGAGATGGAGGACGCCGTCGGACTCGCCGAAGTCGTGCACGACGGTGATGCCCCGGTGCTGCAGCGCGGCGGCCACCCGCGCCTCACGGCGGAACCGCTCCCGCAGCACGCGGGTGAAGGCGTGGTCGTGGTTCGGGCCCAGCGGTTTGAGGCACTTGACGGCGACGTGCCGGCCCAGGGACTCGTCCCGGGCCCGCCATACCTCGCCCATGCCGCCCCGCCCGATCAGATCGAGCAGCCGGTACCGGCCCTGGATGAGCCTGTTGTCCCCCATCTCGCGCGACGCTCCCCCCGGTAGCTGTCCGCCCGCCCCTCGGCCCACCCAGTATGGCGGCCTATCGTCCGAGTTTGTACGGTGCGGGGCGGGCGTCGGGGCCGAGCCTCGCCATGGCCCGCAGAATGTGTTTGGGCGGGAGTTGCCAGCGCACACGTGCGGGAACGCGGCGCAGCAGGAGGCCGGCGAGGCGCAGTCGGCGGGTGACGGCGGCTGGGGCGGGGGCCGGTCTGCCGTACAACTCGTGGGCGTACGGCGGCAAGGAGGCGTACGCCAGGTGTGCCACGCGCCGCCACAGCACCTCGCGCGCCGGTACGAGGAGCGGGTGCGTCGGCGGGCGGAGCAGGAAGTCGTCCACCTCATGTGCCTCGGGTCCCGCGGCCAGATCCGGGCGCACCCTCTCGAAGTACGCGGCCAGCTCGGCCCGGTCCCCCGGTACGGCGTCGGGGTCGAGGCCCACCAGGCGTGCGCTCCGGCGGTGTTCGGCGATGTAACGGTCGGCCTCCGCGTCGGTGAGCCGGAATCCTGACCGGCGCGCGACGTGCAGGTACGAGTCGATCTCGGCGCAGTGCACCCATGTCAGCAGGGCGGGTTCGTCGACTCCGTAGCGCTCGCCGGTGTCCGGGTCGGTGGCGGTCAGCATGCGGTGGATCTTCCGGACCCGGGCCCCGGCGCGCTCCGCCGCCTCGGTGGTGCCGTACGTCGTCGTGCCGACGAAGCTCGCGGTGCGCATGAGGCGGCCCCAGGCGTCCCGCCGGAAGTCGGAATTCTGCATGACCCCGCGGACCGCGCGTGGATGCAGGGCCTGGAGGTAGAGGGCCCGGACGCCCGCGATCCACATCACGGGGTCGCCGTGGAGCTGCCAGGTCACCGATTCCGGACCGAACAGCCCCGGGTCCGCGCCGGTCATGCGCCTCACCTCCGCCCCGGCGGACACGATGACACAGGCCGGACAGCGGGTCGAGGGGCTCTTCTCCGGACCGCCGCCACCTGGTGGTTGAGGATTCACCTACCCCTCCGGAGTTTGGTAAGCCTCGCCTTATATGCTGGCGCCGCCGATCTCCCGCACGACAGGATCCGACATGCGCACCACCTCCCGCGGCCTCATAGCGGCGCTCACTCTCACCCCCCTGCTGGCCGGCTGCTTCGCACCCGGTGAGAGCGACACCGGCGCGGGGCCGGGCGGGCGCCTGCGGGTCGCGCTGGCCGTGCCGCCGGCGCAGGCGCTGTCCCCGTACAGCAACGACGCCACGGTGCTGAGCAAGCTGTCCGTCGCCGAGGGCCTCACCGCCCTCGACAAGAAAGGCACCGCCAAGCCCGCCCTGGCGACGTCCTGGAAGCAGGACGACGACACCACCTGGACCTTCGAACTGCGCAAGGCCGAGTTCCAGGACGGCACCGAACTCACCGCCCAGTCGGTCGTCGACGCACTCGACCACGCCGGCGCGGCCAAGCCCAAGCCCCGCGTCCTGAGCGATGTGTCACTGACCGCCAAGGCGGAGGACGCCGACACCGTCACCCTCACCACCAAGTCGCCCGACCCGGTGCTGCCGCTGCGGCTGGCCAGCCCCGCGCTGGCGATCCTGTCGGCGAAGGCGTACGCGAAGGACGGCGCCGTCAGCCCCGTCGGCACCGGCACCGGTCCGTTCGAGATCACCCGGCTGACCGGCAAGACCAAGGCGACGCTCGACCGCTTCGACGGCTACTGGGGCGGCAAGGCCAAGGCGCCCGGCATCGACGTCAGCTGGATCGCCGACGGAACGGCCCGTGCCAACGCACTGCGCGGCGGCGAGACCGACATCGCCGAGTGGATCCCCACCGCCCAGGCGAAACTGCTCGACCAGAAGACCCGGCACGAAGTCCCCTCGGTGCGCACCGACAGCCTGATCCTCAACACCGGCAGCGGTATGTTCACCGACGCCGGTCTGCGCGCCGCCGCCCGCGAGGCCGTCGACGGCTCCTCGCTGGTCGACTCCGTCTTCGGCGGTTACGCCGACCCCGCGAAGGGCCTGTTCGGGCCGGCCGTCCCCTGGGCGGCCGGCAAGCGCGTCGCGGTGACGGGCCGAGCCCAGGCCGCGACCGCCGCCGAGGTGAGGACCGCCACCAAGGGCAGGACGCTGCGGCTGGCCACCTACACCAACCGGGCCGAGCTGCCCGAGGCGGCGACCGTGCTCCAGCAGCAGCTGGAGAAGGCCGGGTTCACCGTGAAGCAGGACGTGCGCGAGTACACGCAGATGGAGGGAGACCTCCTCGCCGGGAAGTACGACGCCCTCGTCTTCTCACGGGTGACGCTCCTCGACACCGGTGACGCGGTCGACTACCTCGCCAGCGACTTCACCAGCGAGGGCGTCTACAACATCGCCGGCCTGAAGAACGCCGCGGTGGACAAGGCCATCCGGGCCGCCGCCGCGGAGCGGGACACCGAGCGCCGCCAGGAGAAGATCATGCGGGCGGAGGCGGAGATCCTGCGCACCGACGCGGTCGTGCCGCTGGTCCACGAGCAGGCCGTGCAGGGCATCGCGGACGACGTCGAGGGTGTGATCCTCGACCCGCGTGAGCGGTCCCTGATCGACGTCGACACCCGCCTGAAGTAACCCGCATGAGCCTCACGCACGCCTCAGCCGCTCGCTCGTCCCTCTGGACGGCGGCGGCCGGCCGTGTGCTGGCCGGTACCGTCCTGCTCGGCGCGGTGGCCCTGCTCCCCTGGCTGTCCGGCGCCGACCCGGCCCGTACGGTGCTGCGCGCACGCTCCGCGGACCAGAACCCCACAGCGGCTGAACTGGCCACCGTGCGGGAACAGCTGGGTCTGGACGAGGGTCCTTGGGTCCATCTCGCCCACTGGCTGGGCGGCCTGCCGCGCGGCGACGCGGGCGTCTCGTGGGTCTCCGGCGCGCCGGTCATGCGGCAGGCGACGACGGCCCTGTCGGTCTCCCTGACGCTGATGCTGGGCGCGTTCGCGGTCACGGTGCTGGTCGCCGGACTGCTGTGTGCCCGCACGGTGTTCCTCGGATCCCGGCGCCGGCTGCGGCAGGACAGGGCGGGTACCACGGCCGCCGTCCTCGCGTCGCTCCCGAAGTTCCTGCTCGCCTCGGTGCTGGCCACCGTGTGCGGGGTCTGGTGGGGGTGGTTCCCGTCCAGCGGGTGGGAGGGGCCGCAGTCGATGGTGCTGCCCTCGCTCGCCCTCGGCATCCCCTCCGGCGCGATGCTCGGCGGCATGCTCGACCAGGCGCTGCCCGCCGCCTTCCACGAGCCGTGGGCGCGCACGGCCTACGCCGTCGGGCTTCCGTCCGGTCACATCGGCAGGGGCGCGCTGCGCCGCACCCTGCCCGGCCTCTTGCCCCAGCTGCTGCCGACCGTCGTGGCCCTGGTCGGCGGTGCGGTGGCCGTGGAGAAGATCTTCAACATCCCCGGACTCGGCCGGCTCGCTCTGGAGTCCGCCGTCGCGCAGGACCTCCCGGTGCTGCAGACGGCGAGCCTGGCCCTGGTCCTGCTCGGCGTCACCGCGGGCGTCCTGATCCGGGCCCTGCGCCACGCACTCCTCGGGCGGCCCCTGCGCGACGGCGCCCTGCCGGCCCTGCACCGGCCTCCGCTCACCGTGCCGCGCGCCCTGCGCTGGATCACCGCGGCCTGCGCACTGCTCCTGCTCGCCCTGGTGACAACGGGCCTCCTGCGCGACCCGCTCCAGGTCGACACGGCGGCACGGCTGCTGTCGCCCTCCCTCCAACACCCCCTGGGCACGGACGCGCTGGGCCGCGACCTGCTGGCCCGGCTGGGGCACGGGGCGCTGCGCACGGCCTGGGTTGCGCTCGTCGTGACGGCGGTCAGCGCCGTCACCGGACTGCTGCTGGGCATGACACCGAGGGCGAGCGCGGGCCCCACCGAGGTCGTGTCCACTCTGCCCGCCGTTCTCGCGGGTCTGCTGATCGCGGGCGTGACCGGACCGTCCGTGTGGGGTGCCGCCTGCGCGGTGTGCGTGGTCGGGTGGAGCCCGTACGCCGCCCAGACCGCAGCCCTGCTGGAAGACGAACGCGCCAGCGGGCACATCGCCGCGTCCGTCGCGCTCGGCGCGGGACGGCTGCACCTGTTGCGCCGCCACCTGCTGCCCGCAGTGGTGCCGGCCCTCCTGCGCAACGCCCTGCTCCGGCTGCCCACGACCGTGCTCGTCCTGGCCTCCCTGGGCTTCCTGGGCCTGGGCGAACAGCCGCCCAGCCCCGAGTGGGGCCGCCTGCTCTCGGAGAACCAGCCGTACGCCGAACTGGCCCCCTGGACCGTCCTCGGCCCGGCCGCCGCTCTGATGGTGCTGTCCGTCCTGGCGGTGACGGCCGGCGTGCTGGGACGGAGGAAGGGCGAGTAGCACGCGCGTTCGCGCGGGGCCGGCCCCTCTGGGCCGGGTGAGGCGTCTCATCGGTCTGTGAGAACCAGCCGGCACGTCTCCCCCGGTTCCACTCCGACCGCCCGGTCGGGCAGCTCGATGTCGATCGGCGGGAGGCCTGACGGCGGCACGGCGATCTCCAGCCGCCCGCTCGTGAGCCGCAGCCGTATGCCCCAGTGGCCCTGGTAACGGATGGAGAAGCCGTACGAGGACAGCTCCGGCACCGGCACGGGGTCCAGCCACAGTGACCCCGCACGGGTCTCCAGACCGGGCAGTCCCCGCTGGACCAGGTCGAGGCTGCCGGCCATGGCTCCCAGGTGGATGCCCTCGCCGGTGGTGCCGCCCTGCAGGTCGGCGATGTCGCCGCGAAGGGCCTCCTGGCAGTACCGCCATGCGTCGGCCCGCCGGCATCGCGCCAGGACCCAGCCGTGGACGAGTCCGCTGAGGGTGGAGCCGTGGCTGGTGCGGGCCAGGTAGTGGTCGACGGTGCGCCGCCAGGTCGCCTCGTCCAGCCGGTGACCCAGCCGGCCGAAGAGGCGCTGGAGTTCGGACGGCGAGAAGAGATAGCCGAGCATCAGCACGTCGGCCTGCTTGGACGCCTTGTAGCGGTTGACGCTGTCGTCCTCGGCTTCCAGGATCCGGTCCAGGCGCCGGACCTCGCCGTAGCGTTCGCGGTAGGCGACCCAGTCGAGTTCGGCGAGGTCGCCGTACCCCTCGAACTGGCTGATGATTCCGTCGTGGAACGGCACGTGGAGCGTGCGGGAGACCTCCTGCCAGCGGTCGGGTTCGCCGTCCTCCAGGGCGATGCGTTCGACGAGTTCGCGCCGGCGCGGTGCGGGCAGGGCGCGCAGCACCTCCAGTGCGCGGGCGAGGACCCAGGCCGCCGTGACGTTGGTGTACGCGTTGTCGTCCAGGCCCGGCCGCTCGGCACCCGGGTAGGCGTCGTGGTACTCGTCGGGGCCCATCACGCCCCGGATGCGGTGCCGCCCCAGGTACTCGTCCCAGGTGGCCGAGTCGGCCCAGAAGCGCGCGATCTGGACCAGGGTCTCGGCTCCCTTGGTGTGCAGGAACTCCTCGTCGCCGCTGGCCTCGCAGTACTGCCACACGTTGTACGCGATCGCGGACCCCACGTGGTGCTGGAGATGGGTGTGGTCGGGCAGCCAGCGGCCCGAGCGGGGGTTGAGGTGCAGGCGCTGAGTCTCCTCCCGCCCGTCGCTGCCGCTCTGCCACGGATACAGCGCACCCCGGCGGCCGGCGGCCCGTGCCGCGGCGCGGGCCCGGTCCAGACGCCGGTGGCGGTAGTGCAGCAGGGCGCGGGACACCTCGGGGAAGTGCAGGTTCAGATAGGGCAGGACGAACAGCTCGTCCCAGAAGACATGGCCGCGGTAGGCCTCGCCGTGGAGCCCGCGGGCCGGTACGCCCACGTCCAGGTCTGCGGTGTGCGGCGAGAGGGTCTGCAGGACGTGGAAGAGGTGCAGGCGCAGGATGGCCCCCGCTTCGCCGGGGACATCGATCTCGGCCCGGCGCCACAACTGGTCCCAGGCCGTGCGGTGTGATGCCAGAAGGCCGTCGAAATCCGGTGCCGCGCCGACCCGGTCCGCGGCTGCCTGCAGCGGGTCGCTGATCGCCGGATCGCGTGAGGTGTGCAGGGCGACGGTCTTGTCGACGGTGACGGTACGGCCGGGAGCGAGGGGCAGCGTGGTGCGCTGAACGGCGCGGGCGGGTTCGTGCGCGTCCGTGATCGGTTCCCGGGCCGTCAGCCGGGCGGCCATGCCGATCCGGATGTCCGAGGTGCGGGTCCGGCAGCGCAGCCAGGCCGTGCCGGGTACGACGGTGCCGGTGTGCACGTGGGTCAGGTGGCGGCCGTCCAGGGCGCGGTAGCGCGGCACCCCGGCATTGACGACCGTCCCGTCGAGCGCGGCCTCGATCTCCAGCTCGCCGGTGAAGTTCTCGGCGGTGAGGTCGGTGCGCAGCGCCGCGAGGTGCGGATCGCCCATGTGCACCAGCCGTAGCTGCCGCAGGGACAGCACCCGCCCGTCTCCGAGGGCGTACCGGGTTCCGCGCTCCAGCAGTCCCGAGCCCAGGTGCAGGGTCTGGCGGTGGTCGAGGACGGTCGCCGAGTCGGGGGTGAGCCACGGCTCGCCTGCCGGGCGGGCGCGCAGCGCAAGCCAGTTGGGGAGGTTGACGAGGTCCTCGTTCTCGACGTGGCGTCCCGCGACCTCGGAGGTGAGACGGTTGTAACAGCCCGCCGCGTAGGTACCCGGATAGTGCACGTCGTCCGCCGCGCACTCGGGCAGCGCGCCGCGCGTCGCGAAGTAGCCGTTGCCCAGCGTGCACAGCGACTCCCGCAGCCGTTCCTCCGCGGGGCGGTACCCCTCGTACTCCCAGGACCGGCCCGTCACGGGAGCTGCTCCCGCTCCACCTGTTGCGGCACGACGGCCACCGGGCACGCGGCGTGGTGCAGCAGCGTGTGGGCGACCAGGCCGAGCTGGAGCCCGAAGTGGCCCTGGCGGCGTCGTGCTCCGACGACGACCAGGTCGGCCGCGGCCGAGCGGTGCACGAGCACCTTGCGGGCCGGGCCCTCGACTGTGGTGCGGTGCACCCGGACCGCGGGGTGATCGGCCACGGCGACGCCGAGCAGGTCGTCGAGCTCGGTGCGGGCCAGCTCCTCGTGGTCCCGGCCGGAGGCTTCGGCTGCTTCGTGCGCGGCACGGCGCCATGCCCGGACCACGTCCAGGACGCTGCGGCGGGCCTCGGCCTCGCGGAGGGCGAAGCGCAACGCTTCCTCGCCGGTGGCGGGGCTTCCGGCGCCGAGCAGGATCCGCCGGTGGGTGCCCGCGAGGCCGGCCCGGTCACCGCGGACCACGATGACCGGGCAGTGGGCGCGGGCGGCGAGGGCCAGGCCGACGGAGCCGAGCAGCAGTCCCTTCAGCCCGCCGCGGCCCCGCGAACCGGTGATCAGCGCGGTGGCGTTGTTGCCTTCGTGCAGGAGGGCGTCCGTCGCGTCGGCGAGGAGGACGTCGGTGGACACCTTCACATCGGGGTTGCGCCGCCCGGCGCGCTCCGCGGCGGAGGCGACGATGTGGTCGGCAAGCACACGCCCGGCGGGGCGGTCCGGACCGATCGAGGGGATGCGGCCCTCGTACCTCTCCCACAGGGAGCCGTGCACCAGCCGCAGGGACAGCCCGTGGCGGGCCGCCTCGTCCACTGCCCAGTCGACCGCGGGCAGGCTGCCCTCGGACCCGTCGACCCCCACGACCAGGGGAAGTTCCATCGTCATCGTTCCCACCGCCTCGTGCACGGGATGGCGCGGCCCCACTCTCACCGTCGCATCCGGGACAGCCGGGCGCGAGGGGCGACCGGTCCCGTGCCGGGGCCGTTCGGTCCCTGGTGGTGTCCTTCGAGTCGGTACCGCACCCGCATCTTCGAGGAAGGGCTGCGCGCCGGCCGGTTCCGGATCGTGCGCACCGGGGCGGTCGTGCTCGATCGGCCCATCCCGGGCCGGAGGGCGGCCGCGGTCGAGTCCCTGGGGCACGGCGAGCTGGTCGGCTGGGCGGCTGGGCGGCTGGGCGGCTGGACGGCTGGACGGCTGGCCCTGATATCACCCGCCGTACGTGGCATCCGGGCGGGGAAGCGGTCAGCCCACTGCGCGCCCATGAGTCCGACGCGGAGGCCGTACGGGCGATGTGCGCCCACGACGCCGAGTCGGCCGTGCGATCGCGGAGTGCGTCGGACGGGTGGTCGACCACCGGCTGCACGCGTCGCGGGTCCGCCTGCTCGACCTGTACGCCCCTTACGGCAGCGGCAGCGTGCTCTGAGCGGCCGGGGCGTGTACGCGTCAGACCACGGTGATCCGGCGCCCGGTGACGGTGACGGGCTCGATGCGCAGCCACAGGTCCCGCCGGCCTCCCGCCCAGGGGGTGCTGTGTGCCTGCTCCTCGAGACGGGCGACCTCGTCCGGATCCGTCACGGTCGTCGCGGGCCCGCGCACCAGCACGCTCCAGCCCTCGCTGAACGCCTCGTCGATGCGGTCGGCCTCGAAGGCGACCCGGTGGCCGTCGGCCTGTGCCGGGGTCGTTCCGGGCGCGGTGCGCAAGACGATGCCACCGTCGACGACGCTGTAGTTGACCGGCACCACGACCGGCCCGGAGTCCGCGGGCACGGCCAGGCGCCCCACCCCGTGTGTGGCGAGCAGGGAGCGGCACTCCGCTTCGGTCAGCTCCGTGAACCGGGGGGTGCGGGCGGCCCGGCCGAGGCCCGGAGGCAGCTCGGTGTCGCCACCGGTCAGATGCCACACGGTGGTCTTGAGCGCTCCTGCGAGCCGGAGGAGTGTGCCCGCGCCCGGATCGGCCGGCGGTCGCTCCTCGAGGTACTGCAGGTAGGCCGGCGACATGCCCGCCCGTGCGGCCGTCTCCTGCCTGCTCAGGCCGAGTTCGGTGCGCCGCTGGGCGATCCGCCGCCCCAGGTCGCCCAGCGGGCGCCCTTCCACGGCATGCGACGAGGCCCGTTCGGTCATGACGCGTCACCTCTCTCCTTCGTCAGGCCGCCCGGTAGGGGACGACCTCCTCGTGCGGCTCCTCGCCCAGCACGACCTTGAGCGCCCCGGTGTCGGCGGCCCGGTCGAAGACGTCGTACGCCTCCTCCATGCGGGTCAGCGGGAAGGTGTGGGTGACCAGCTGCCCGGTGGGCAGGCGGCCCGCCGTCGCCATCCGCAGCAGGGTGGGGGTGGAGTAGGTGTCCACCAGGCCCGTGGTGATGGTGACGTTCTTGATCCACAAATCCTCCAGATGGAGGGTCGCCGGTCTGCCGTGCACGCCGACGTTGGCGACGTGACCGCCGGGCCGCACCATGCGCGTGCAGAGGTCGAAGGTCTCCGGGGTGCCGACCGCCTCGACGACCACGTCCGCGCCCAGTCCCCCGGTGAGGTCCGCGACCAGCTGTTCGGGGGCCTCCCGGGCGTCCGCCACGGCGTCCGCGCCGAGGTGCTTGGCCGCTTCCAGCCGCGCGGCGGCGAGGTCCACCGCGACGATGCGCTCCGGCGAGAACAGCCGGGCCGTCACGACGGCCGCGAGCCCGATCGGGCCGGCGCCGACGACGGCGACGGTGTCTCCGGGCCGCACGCGTCCGTTGAGCACGCCGACCTCGTAGGAGGTGGGGAAGATGTCGGCCAGCAGCACGGCGTCCCTGCCGTGCAGGGTGCTGGACAGCGGGTGCACGGAGAGGTCGGCGTACGGCACGCGGACGTACTCGGCCTGGGTGCCGTCGATCAGATGGCCCAGGATCCAGCCACCGCCGCCCCGGCACTGGCCGTACGCGCCCTCGCGGCAGGAGGGGCAGCGGCCGCAGGCGGTGATGCACGAGACCAGGACCCGGTCGCCCGGCCGCACCGTGCGGACGTCGGCGCCGACGTCGACGATCTCGCCGACCGCCTCGTGCCCCAGCACGGTGCCCGGACGGACCTCGGGGAGGTCGCCTTTGAGAATGTGCAGGTCCGTTCCGCAGATGGTGACGGCGTCGACACGCACGATGGCGTCGGTCGCCTCCTGGACACCCGGGTCCGGGACGTCCTCCCATGCGGACTGTCCGGGACCGTGGAAGACGTAGCCCTTCATGGCGGTACCCCCTGACTGGCGCGAGTGACGTGTCCGTTTTGCTCCGCAGTTCCAGCTTGGCGCGGATCCGTGGGACGCGCTTGGGCCGGCCGGCCGCGGCCGGTCGCGTCACACGCGGGCGAGCGTCGCGTCACACGCGGGCGAGTGCGCGGCCGATCTTCGCCGCCCGTGCCTCGATCCGCTCGAAGTCGGGGAAGTCCCCGCCTTTCCGTTGCGCAGGATCATCCGGGCGACCCGGCCCTTGGCACCCTCGCGCAGGCAGCCACCGAAGGTGATGTGCTCCCTGACATCGAGCCGGGCCTTGGCGCGCTTTCCCGGTACGGGTGGGATGTCCCGCTGCGAGGCTCGGCCACCGCCTCTGCCGCGGAGGACAGGGTCTTGTCCATGTCAGTCACTTCCGTGTGTCGGGGCGATCCGGCCGCGAACCTCGCCGAGTCCGAGAGTGGTGCCGCCGGGCCCGGGGGCGGTCGCGGTGATCACCACCTCGTCGTGGTCTTCGAGGAAGGTGCGGGTGCTGCCGTCCGGCAGCTGCAGAGGTTCGTCGCCTCCCCAGGTGAGCTCGATGAAGGAGCCGCGTTCGGTGGGTCGGGGTCCGCTGATGGTGCCGGATGCGAAGAAGTCACCGGTGCGCAGGGAGGCTCCGTTGATGGTCATGTGCGCCAGCTGCTGGGCGGCGGTCCAGTACATCGACGCGAACGGAGGCCGGGAGACGACGTGGCCGTTGAGCGAGACTTCGAGCCGGATGTCGAGGCCCCAGGGGTCGGCGTCGGTGTCGTCCAGGTACGGCAGCGGCCGGGGGTCTCGGGCGGGCGGCGCCACGCGTGCGGCCTCCAGTGCGGCGAGGGGCACGATCCACGGTGCGGCGGAGGTGGCGAAGGACTTGCCGAGGAACGGGCCGAGCGGGGCGTACTCCCATGCCTGGATGTCGCGGGCGGACCAGTCGTTGACCAGGCAGACGCCGAAGGCGTGCTCGGGAAAGGCGGCGAGGTCGACCGGCCGGCCGAGAGCGCTCGGGGTGCCGACTACGAAGCCGAGCTCGGCCTCGATGTCGAGCCGGGCCGACGGGCCGAAGACCACGTCGCCGTCCGGGGTGCGGCGCTGGCCCTGCGGTCGGATGACGGGGGTGCCGGAGACGACCACGGTGCCGGCGCGTCCGTGGTAACCGATCGGGAGGTGCTTCCAGTTGGGGGTCAGCGGGGGCTGGCCGGGCCGGAACAGGTTGCCGAGATTGGTGGCGTGGTGCTCCGAGGCGTAGAAGTCCACGTAGTCGGCGACCGTGAACGGCAGGACCATCGTGGCTTCGTCGACGGCGACGAGCAGCGGCTCGAGGTCCTTACGGCGGGTCGGGTCGGTGAGCCAGTCGGTCAGGGTGGCTCGGGTGCGGGTCCAGGCGTCGGGTCCGGCGGCGAGCAGTCGGTCCAGGGTGCCGGCGGCGAACAGGGCGGCGTGGGCGGGATCCAGTCGCGCGGACGCGGCAGTGAGGTCCAGGACCTGGTCGCCGATGCGGACGCCGACCCGGGTGCCGCCGACGGAGGTGGTGAACGCGCCGTACGGGAGGGTCTGGATGCCGAACGGGTGGTCGTCCGGCAGCTCCAGCCAGGTCCGGCCGACGGTGGTGTGGGGGCGGGTGTCGATGGTCATGGTCGGGTCTCCTCGATCAGGCCCAACGCGGTCAGGTCGTCGAGTGGCTCGTCGATGCTGCAGGTGCCGAACGACTCGAACTGGCGGCGCACGGAGTGGGTGGTCTCGGCGTCGAGTCGGCGGAATGCCTCGGCGACCGAGGCCGGGTTGCGGTCGGCGAGGATCGAGGCGACGGACGAGGCGGGGCTGCCGGCCAGGACGGCCGAGGTCGCCAGCAGGACGTTGAGGAAGCCGTGGTGCTCGAACCCGGTGACAGGGTCGCGGTGGCGGACAGCGTGATGCAGGCCGGCGGTGAGCTTGAACGACAGCCGGTTGAGGGTGGCGTGCCCGATGGCCGCGGCGAGCTCGTTCTCGGTCGGGAAGGCCGTGGCCGTGGTTCCGCCGGTGCGTAGTTTCAAGCGGTGGCGGGTGAGTGCCAGGGAGCGGCACAGGGCGTGGTCGACTTCGCCGACGGGGACCTCGAGGTAGCCCGTCGTGTGGGCGGGCAGCTCGCGATCCAGCTGCGTGGTGAGCGCGGCGACGCGCTGTCCGCGCAGCAGCGGGACCTCGACGGCGACGAGCGTCGTCTTCGGGGTGTTGGAGGCGGCAGCGACGGCCGCGGACAGTCCGTCCATGCCGCCGGGGACGGTTACCGAGGCCTTGATCCGGGAGGCGGTGGGCAGGTGCTTCACCAGTTCCGGCCAGCGGGCGTCGGAGCAGACGAACGCGCCCACGTACGCCGCCTCCGCCGAGGCCTTCCAGGCCAAGTGCCCCTCCAGCGCATCGGCCATCGCGGCATTGCCGGGCGGGAAGAGCGCGGCGTCGTCGAACAGGCTTTGGAACCATGCCGTGCCCACGGGCGCCCACTCGCTGGCGTGCCGGCGTGCGGTCATGCGTCCGTACCCCGTCCTGCCCACGACCAGGCGTAGACCCCGTCGTCGGTGGCGCGGCCCCCCTCGCCGAGGTCGAGCGGACGGAAGGTGTCCACCATCACCGCGAGCTCGTCGAACTCCTCGGCCCCGACGCTGGCCTCGACGGCGCCTGGCTGCGGGCCGTGCGAGTGGCCACCGGGGTGCAGAGAGACCGATCCGACGTTGATGCCGGACCCCTTGCGGGCCTCGTAGTCGCCGCCGACGTAGAACATGACCTCGTCGGAGTCGACGTTTGCGTGGTAGTACGGGACCGGCACCGCCAGTGGGTGGTAGTCGACCTTGCGGGGCACGAAGTTGCAGATCACGAAGTTGTGCCCCTCGAAGACCTGGTGCACCGGCGGCGGCTGGTGGACCCGGCCGGTGATCGGTTCGTAGTCGGCGATGTTGAACGCGTACGGGTACAGGCAGCCGTCCCAGCCGACCACGTCGAACGGGTGCCGGGGCACCACGTGCACCGTCCCGGCCAGGCCTCCGGGGCCCGTTCCGCGGTGCTTGACGTAGACCTCCACGTCCTGCTCCTCGACCACGCGCGGTGTGGTGGGGGTGCGCAGGTCCCGCTCGCAGTAGGGCGCGTGCTCCAGGAACTGGCCGTACCGCGAGAGGTACCGCTTGGGCGGGGCGATATGACTGTTGGCCTCGATCGCGTACAGCCGCAGCGGACCGTCGCCGGACGGTACCCACCGGTGAGTGGTGGCCCGGGGCAGGATCACGTAGTCGCCCTGCCCGACGTCCAGGTCACCGAAGACCGTCTCCACGGTGCCGGTGCCGGACTCGACGTACACGCACTCGTCGCCGGTCGCGTTGCGGTACAGCGGCGAGGTCTCACCGACCGCCGCGTAGCCGATCCGCACATCCGCGTTGCCGAGCACCAGACGCCGGCCGGTGACCGCGTCGGTGGACTTCCACTCCTGGCCGGAAAACAGTCCGTGCAGCCTCATGTGCCGTGGGGTCAGCGGCGCGTTCGGCACTGTGGTCTGGTCGGGCAGCTCCCAGGTGCGGGCACCGGCGATCGCCGAGGGTACGTTGACGTGGTAGAGCAGCGAGGAGTCGGAGGAGAAGCCCTCCTCGCCCATCAGCTCCTCGTAGTACAGGTTGCCGGCCGGGTCACGGAACTGGGTGTGCCGCTTCGGTGGGATCTTCCCGTTGCGCTGGTAGTGGGCCATGGCGGCCTGCCTTCCTGGGATGACCGCGGTCAGAGGTTGCCGCGTCGGTCCTGCTCGCGCTCGATGGCCTCGAACAGGGCCTTGAAGTTGCCCTTGCCGAAGCCCAGCGAGCCGTGCCGCTCGATGAACTCGAAGAACACCGTCGGCCGGTCGCCCAGGGGCTTGGTGAAGATCTGGAGCAGGTAGCCGTCCTCGTCACGGTCGACGAGGATGCCGCGCTTCTGCAGCTCTTCGATCGGAACCCGCACCTCACCGATCCGGGCGCGCAGTTCGGGGTCCTCGTAGTAGGAATCCGGGGTGTTGAGGAACTCGATACCCTCGCGGCGCAGCTCGTCGACGGTGCGGAGGATGTCGTTGGTCGCCAGGGCCAGGTGCTGGGCGCCAGGACCGTCGTAGAACTCCAGGTACTCGTCGATCTGACTCTTCTTCTGCGCGATCGCGGGCTCGTTGAGCGGGAACTTCACCCGGTGGTTGCCGGACGCGACCACCTTCGACATCAGTGCGGAGTAGTCGGTGGCGATGTCGTCACCGATGAACTCGGCCATGTTCGTGAAGCCGAGCACCTTGTTGTAGAACTCAACCCACTCGTCCATCCGGCCGAGCTCGACATTGCCGACGATGTGGTCCAATGCCTGGAAGATCCGCTTCGGGGCACCCTCGCGCTTCTGGTAGGACGAGGTGCGGGCGACGTACCCGGGCAGGTACGGGCCGGCATAGTTCGACCGGTCGACCAGCGTGTGCCGGGTCTCGCCGTACGTCGCGATCGCGGCCGTTCGCACGGTGCCGTGCTCGTCGGAGACGTCGTGCGGCTCCTCGAGGACGGTGGCACCCACCGAGCGCGCGTGCTCGATGCACTTGTCGACGTCGGGCACCTCGAGAGCGATGTCGATGATGCCGTCGCCGTGCTTGGCGTGGTGGGCGATGACCGGGCTCGAAGGATGGACGCCGCCCTTGAACACGAACCGGACCGCGCCGGACTTGAGCACGTAGGCCATGTGGTCGCGTTCGCCGGTCTCCGGACCGCAGTAGGCGACGAGTTCCATACCGAACGCGGACTGGAAGAAGCGCGCGGCCTGGGTGGCGTTCCCGACGGCCCATACTGCCGCGTCCCAGCCGGTGACCGGGAACGGATCGTTTCCGGCGTCGTACTCGACGAGGCCGACGAGCTGCTTGAGGGTGTCGAGGTCGAGCTCGGCGAGCCGCTCCTCGTTGGTCAGCGTGTCCTTCAGCGACATGGTCGAGGTCCTTTCGTCCAGAACGTCGTGAGAAGCAGACACCACACTTTGAGAACCATGCAATATGCCCATTTCGAACTGGGCAAGGTGCCCAGTTGGGCCCGTTAGGGGCGACCGCAGCTAGTCAAAATGGCTACCTTGGCGCCATGAATGACGCGAACTGCGAACTGGATGAGCTCGACGTGGCACTCCTCACCGCCCTCTCCGAGAACCCCCGCGTGGGCGATCTGGAGCTCTCGCGCCTGACCAAGGTCGCGCGGGCAACGGTTCAGAGCCGGTTGAAGCGACTGACCGAGTCGGGCGTGATCAGCGACTGGGACCCCTCGGTTGATGCCGCAGCGGCCGGATTCCCGGTCCAGGCGTTCGTGACCCTCGAGATCGCCCAGGGGGCGTTGGACGATGTGGCCGCCGACCTTGCGGGCATCCCGCACGTCCTCGAGGCCTACGTCACCACAGGCTCTTCCGACGTGCTGTGCAAGGTGGCCACACCTTCGCACCAGGAGCTGCAGGCCACGCTGGTCAGGCTGAACCGGTCCGCCTCGGTCGTCCGATCGACCAGCGTGATGGTGCTCTCTGTCCTGGTTCCCCCGCGCATTCTTCCGCTGCTGCGCACCGCCACCCCGACCCGGCCGGGCCGCGCGCCGGCCTACCGCAGGACCTGAAGACCGGGGCTACCGACCAGTACCCGATTCTCGGTCCAAGGGGTTGTCAGGGATTGAAGCGCCACCCTACGGTGTCCGCACTCTCAACATTTGAGAGTGCATAGCCAGAACATGAGAACGGATGGCTGATGATTCCCACTTCACCACCGCCCGGCTCCTCCAGCCGTGGCCCGCTGACAGGCGTCAAGGTGCTCGACGCCGGCAACGTGTTCGCGGCGCCCTTCGCTGCCGCCCTGCTCGGTGATCTCGGAGCGGACGTCGTCAAGATCGAGGTTCCTTCGATCGGGGACCCGCTGCGCGGCCTGCAGCCGTTCGACGGCGAGGAGTCACTGCTGTGGGCGTCGCTGGCTCGCAACAAGCGGTCGATCACGCTCGATCTCCGCCAGGACGAGGGCCGCGACCTCTTCCTGCGGCTCGTTGCCGAGCACGACGTACTGCTGGAGAACTTCCGCCCCGGCACGCTCGACCGCTGGGGCCTCGATGTCGAGACGCTGCGCCAGGCCAACCCCGACCTCGTGGTCACGCGCGTGAGCGGCTACGGACAGTCCGGACCGTACGCGCCGATGCCCGGCTTCGGCACTCCGGCCACCGCGTTCAGCGGCTATGTGCACAGCACCGGATTTCCCGACGGGCCACCGGTGCTCCCTCCGATCAACCTCGTCGACTACGTCGCGGGTCTCTTCGCCGCCTTCGGAACCATGTCGGCGCTCTATCACCGCGACGCTCTCGGCGGCGAAGGGCAGGAGGTCGATGTCGCGCTGTACGAGTCGATCCTGCGGTTCCTCGAAGCGTTCGTCACCCAGTACGACCGCCTGGGCACCGTGCATGAGCGCCAGGGCAACCAGGTTCCCGCGACCGTCCCCTGCGGGCTGTTCCAGGCGTCGGACGACGTGTGGATGGTGCTCTCCACCAGCACCGACAAGACCTTCAACCGCCTCGCCGCGCTGATGGGCCGCGAGGACATGACCACCGACCCCCGCTACCGCACCAACCGCGACCGGGTGCTCAACCGCGAGGCGGTCAACGGCATCGTCACCGACTGGTTCGGCGCCCGGACCGGCGAGGAGCTGCAGAAGGCGTGCGACGACGCCGGGGTCCCGGTGAGCCGGGTCAACACCATGGCCGACGTCTTCGCCGATCCGCACGTCCGGCAGCGCGAAAGCCTGATCGAGGTCGAGCACCCCGCCCTCGGCACCCTCACCATGCCCGCCATCGTTCCCCGCTTCTCCCGCACCCCGGGCGAGGTCCGCACCGCCGGCCCGGCCCTCGGCCAGCACACGTACGAAGTGCTGTCAGGACTCGGGCTCAGCGACGACGAGCTGGACCGACTCGCCCAGGCAGGGGTGATCTGAGATGAACGTAGAAGTCACCGACGTGGTGCTGCGCGACGGGCTCCAGGACGAGGACGTCGTCGTGGCCACCCGCGACAAGATCGCCATCGCCCAGGCACTGGTCGACGCCGGCATCACCACCTTCGAGGTCGCCTCCTTCGTCAACCCCGCACGCGTGCCCCAGATGTCTGACGCCGGCGACGTCGTCGACGGCACCCGTGGCCTCGGGGCGCGTCGCCTCGCGCTCGCCCTCAACGCCAAGGGAGTCCACCGGGCCGCAGCCAGCGGAGTGGAGGTCGTCGAGGTCGTTGCCTCCGCCAGCAGTGGCCACAGCCGCGCCAACGCGGGCCGCGACGTCGACCAGGCCATCGACGAACTGGCCGCAGCGGTCGCCGAGCACCCCGGCACCGCGTTCATCGCGGGCGTCTCCACCGCCTTCGTCTGCCCGTTCGACGGCCCGGTCCCGGCCGCCCGGCTCGTCGAGGTCGTCGCGCGAGTCGCCGGCATCGGCGTCGAGCGAGTCGGGCTGGCCGACACCCTCGGGATTGCGACACCCGAGCAGGTCGCGACCTCTGTCGCCGCGGTCCGGCAGGCCCTGCCGGACGTGGAGCTGGGCCTGCACCTGCACAACGCCAAGAACCAGGCCCTCGACACCGTCGACGCCGCCCTGGAGCTCGGGATCCGGCACTTCGACAGCGCCGTCGGCGGCTACGGCGGCTGCCCGTTCGCGCCCGGCGCGCACGGGAACCTCGCGACCGAGGCACTGGTCGCGCACCTCCACGCCCGCGGCGTGCACACCGGAGTCGACGTGTCCAAGCTGGCCGGCACTGCCCAGCTGGTCCAGCAGTCCCTTGTCCGCGGCGACCGGCTTCCCGTGCGGCCAACCCAGTGAGGACGTCATGACCACCTACCTGATCTCCATAGCGGCCCTGGTCGCCGTCTTCGCGATCGCCACCATCCGGCCTATCAACATGGGCATCCTGGGCTTCGCCGCCGCCTTCATCGTCGGCGGCTGGGTGTCCGGAATCCCCATCGAGGACATCCAGGCCTTCTTCCCCGGCGACATGTTCCTCGTCGTGTTCGGCATCACGCTGCTGTTCGGCATAGCCCGGGCCAACGGAACGATCGACCTGATCATGGAGGCCGCACTCAAGCTCGTCCGCGGCAAGCCGTGGGCGATCGTCTGGCTGATGTTCATGCTCGCCGCAGCGCTCATGGCGCTCGGATCCGTGCTGGCCGTCGGCATGCTCGCCCCGATCGCCATGCCCTTGGCCAAGAAGTACGGCATCGACCCGCTGCTGATGGGCATGATGCTCAGCCACGGCGCCCTCGGTGCCGCGTTCTCCCCGGTCACCGTCTACTCGGTCGGCATCGGGGAGCTCACCCAGGACCAGGGCATCGACGTCTCCCCGGTCCTGTTGTTCATCGTGCCGTTCGCGCTCAACCTGTGCCTGGCCGCGGTGCTGTTCCTCGTCCGCGGCCGCTCTCTGCTCCGGGCCACCGGCCCGGTCGGCGCCGAGGACCCGGTCGCCGCCAGCGATGGCACCCCTGGCGCAGACGGCATGCCCGCACCCCGCACGCCTGTCGCCGGTGCCACCGTCACCCGGCCCCGCCCCGCCACGCTGGTCACCGATCCCGTCATAGGCAAGGCCTCGGGCACCCGCCCGGCCGTCGAGAACTGGCTCACCTTCGCGTCCATCGGAGGGCTACTCGTGGCCGCCCTCCTGGGGATCGACGTCGGCGTCACGTCCGTCTGTCTCGGCGCGTTGCTGCTGCTGGCTTCGCCCAAGACCGTGGAACCCGCGATGAAAGCGATCTCATGGCCGGCGGTGCTCCTGGTCTGCGGCATCGTGACCTACATGGGCGTTCTGACCGAAAACGGCACTCTGGCCTACGTGGGCCAGAAGGCCATCGAAATCCCGTGGCCGGTGCTGACCGCCTTGGTCATGCTCGTCGCCGTCGGCCTCATCTCCGCCGTCGGCTCCTCCTTCGGCATCATCCTGATCTCGCTGCCACTGGCCGCGCCGCTGCTGGCCGGCGGCGAGCTCGGCGCTGTGGGCTTCGTGGTCGCACTCGCCTTCTGCGCCACCGTGGTCGACGTCAGCCCTTTCTCCACCAACGGCGTCATCGTGCTCGCCAGCGCACAGGTCGAGGACACGAAGCGGTTCCAGCGCCAGATGCTGCGCTACTGCGGCTACATCGTCGCAGTCGCGCCGCTGCTGGCCTGGGCCACGATCGTGCTCCCCACCTCAGCCTGACCCACTACGGGCGCCGCCGCGAAACAACCACTCCGACTCAGTGAAGCAGCGGACCCGGAGGACTGGAGCTGCGACCCTGGCAGCGTGCCAGGGGGATACCGCTGGAGCATTCTCCGGCCTCGCCATTGCGGGAAGTGCCGTGTCGACCGCGGCCCCGCTCCCGCGTGAGGCAGGGTTGAACACCGGAATTGATTCTCAAATGGTGAGAGTTTACAGTCATCAAGTGACTACAGGTGTGGAGACCGGCGTCGGCGTCCTCGACAAGGGAATGGCCATCGTCGACCTGTGCGAGCGTACTCCGTCGTCCGGGAGCGAGATCGCCCGCGTTTTGGGCATGACCGTGCCCACGGCACATCGACTGGCCGGCGCCCTGGTTGCACACGGGCTCTTGCAGCGCGCCGCCGACGGCCGGTTCTACCTCGGGCCACGCTTCCTGACCTCGCGCATGACCGAGCACGCGCAACCCGTGCTGGCGCGCCTGACCCGTCACATCAACGAGACATCACAGCTCTGGGTGGCCCGGGGCGAGTTCCGAGTGTGTACCGCGAGCGCGGAGGCCGAGACCGAGCTGCGAGTCAGCCTTCCGGTGGGCAGCCGTCTCCCCTTCTCCGACGGCGGGTCGGCGGCAGCGGCCCTGCTTGGCGCAGTCCGCCCCGAAGGCTGGGTCGAGTCGGTCTCCCAGCGAACCGTCGGAGTCGGCTCTGTCAGCGCCCCAGTGCTTGTGGGCGACACCCCCGTCGCAGCGGTTTGCGTCATCGTACCGATCCCGCGCGTCACGAGTTCTCCCGGACAGATGTACGGGGCGCTCGCCTGTAGCGCCGCTGCCGACATCGGAGCGAACCTCGAAGTCTGACCGGCGGTTGACCCGGCTCCCGGCCGTCGGTCATCGCTGCGATCAGCAGCTCAAGATGCGCCTCCGCCGAGGCGTCGTCGACGTCGCCAGCCGTATTCGGGAGTTCAGTGAGGTGAAGAAGGGCGACTGAGGTCAGCTCGATGGCTCGCCCCAACACGTCGCTGGCTCGGTTGGCAGAGCGTGTGCCCGTCGGCGTTCGCGAGCTTGTGCTGTTCGGTCTCGTACTGGAGACCTTTGAGGAACGAGGTGTGAGCACCATCCTTCGGTGAGAGCCTGTGGACAAAACCCGTTTGCGCGCAGCGGCGTCCGGTGCGCCCGCCCTTAGGGCGGACGGCGGTTTGTTCACCGGCGCTGAGCTGAACCGCTGAGCGGGTGGTTCCGGAATACGCCGGAAACCTTCCTTCTGCCAACGGCAGAGCACCCGCCGACCGGGCTCGACGCTCACTACTGTCCAGGCTCATGACGACAGTTACAACGCGCACGATCGAATACGCGGCCGACGGCCTGACGATGATCGGGCACCTCGCGCTCCCGGCCGGTGTCGGCCGCCGGCCCGCGGTCCTGGTCGGGCCCGAGGGGGTGGGGCTCAGCGACGTCGAGCGCCGTCGGGCCGATGCGCTCGCCGAGCTGGGATACGTGGCGCTGGCCTTCGACCTCCACGGCGGGCGCTATGTGGGCGACCCCGAGGAGATGCTCGCCCGTTGCATGCCGCTGCTCGCCGACCCCGACCGGATGCGAGGCATCGGCCGCGCGGCGCTCGACGTGCTCCGCGCCGAGCCGCGGACCGACCCGGACCGGATCGCCGCCGTCGGCTACGGCACCGGGGGCGCAATCGCGCTGGAACTCGGGCGCGACGGCGCCGACCTGCGCGCGATCGCGACAGTCAACGGACTGACCACGGGCCGACCAGGCGAGACGGCGCGCATTCACTGCCCGGTGTGGGCCGGGGTCGGGTCGGAAGACCCGATCATGCCGCCCGCGCAACGGGACGCATTCACCGCCGAGATGCAGGCTGCGGGCGTCGACTGGCGCCTCGTGGTCTACGGCGGCGCCTTGCACGCCTTCCATCACCCACCGGTCGACCACATCGTGCTTCCCGGGGTCGGTTACCACCCTCAGCACGCGCGGCGAGCTTGGCGGGACGTCGTCGATCTGCTCGCCGAGTGCCTGCCGATAACGGAGTGATCTGGGCAGACTGGGGTTTGTTCACAGGCTCTGACAGCTCGTTGCTTCGCGGCAGAACTCTCCGAAGCGTCATTCGGACTGCGGCGGAAGGACGAAGTAGGTCATCAGGCAGCAGGCGCCCTTCGGGCCCCTGCACTTGGGACTCCAGCCACGTAAGGGGACGTTCAGCTTCTCGTAACCTCTGCACGGAGAGCGCAATGAACGTGCCGGAGCGGAGCATGCCGCGCAGGATCGGCATGCTCCAGGCCCTCGAAGCCACCCTGAGCAAGGTCCGCGACGAGCGCGGCTCTCCGCTATGACATCTGTGTCAATGATGAGGATCCGTGAAAGCCTCCAGGCTGCTCTCGCTCCCCACTCGGTTGCCTGGTCTACGTACGGCCGCGTAGTGGCGTCAGCTGTCTTCGCCCGGGGGTGCGGCGATGGCCTGCTGGGTGCGGCGGAAGTCGCCAGGGGTGGTACCGGTGTGGCGGGTGAAGAACTTGCCGAAGTTGGTGGCTTCGGAGAAGCCGAGGCGGCGGGCGATGGTGGCGACGGGTTCGTCGGTATGGGCGAGGAGCCGCTGCGCCTGGAGGGCGACGCGGGCGTCGATGACGTGTTTGACGGATCGTCCGGTGGCTGCCCGGCAGGCCCGGGTGAGGGTCTTGACGGAGTAGCCGAGGCGGTCGGCGTAGTCCTCGGCGCGCCGGGTGGTGGCGTAGGAGCGTTCCAGTTCGGCGTGGAAGCGGGCGTAGACCTCGCCGCCGGCGTGGGGGTCGGTGGGCGCACTGCGACGGGGGAGGCGCTCGATGTGCAGCAGCAGCGCGGCCAGCAGCAGGCGCAGGATCTCGCGGGACGCGCCGTCGGGGCGGTGGTATTCGACGTGGAGCCGGGCGAGCAGGGCGGAAGTGGTGGCGTAGTCGCTGCTGGTGCCCAGTTGCCAGCAGTTGGGGGCGGACCAGTCGTCGGCGAGGCGGCTGGCTGCTGCGGTGGTTTCCGGGAAGGCGGGGGTGAACAGCAGGTGCGTGCCGTTCATCAGGCCGGGTCCGGCCAGGCGTTGCACCTGGCCGGGGCGGATCCACAGCAGGGTGCCGGGCCGGCATGGGTATGCGACGAAGTCGACGGTGTGCTCGGCACTGCCCTGGGTGATCAGGGTGAGGGAGTGGAAGTCGGCGCGGTGGACCCGTTGCAGGCTGCCGTCGGTGACCCGGCGGTGCAGTGCGGCCAGGTCGGTGATCTCGATGCCGGGAACCGGGGCGTTGGGCGGGTTGAAGCCGAAGCCAGGGATGGCCTCCCCGCCCGCAGGTTCGGGGGCGGGGCTCCTGCCATAGCCCGTCCTGTCCGTTTCTGACCACGACACGTCTCCATCGTACCTCGCTGGCCTGCGGCGTTTCCCGAACAGTGGAAGGCGAGGACGAACAAGGACCTCGACCCACCATAAGGAGACAGGCCATGAACGGAACCATCACGGTCATCGACAAGGGCGCGGTGCGCATCCACAGCTACATGGCCCCCGATGACAGCCTGAACGTCACCACCCAGCTGATCGAGACCCCGGCGCGCGTCATCGCCGTGGACGCCCAGTACGCCCTGGCCTACGCCGACGAGGTCGTCGCCTACGCGCGCGGCCTGGGCAAGCCGCTGGACCGGGTGATCATCACCCACGCCCACCCGGACCACTTCCACGGCGCCGCCCGCTTCGGCGCTCCCGTGTACGCGCTGGCCGCGGTACGCGAGCAGATCGCGGCCCAGGGCGACGGCCAGGACCCGACGGGGGCGGTGATCCCGGTGGCCGACATGACGCCAACGATGGAGGTCGTGCCGGGCCCGCAGGTCATCGACGGCGTCCCGTTCGTCTTCGAGGCCCATCACGGCGGCGAGGCCCCGGACGAGCTGGTGATCAAGCTCCCCGAGCAGGGCGTCCTGGTCGCCCAGGACCTCGTCTATCACGCCACCCACCTCTTCCTCGGCAACAACGACGTCCCCGGCTGGACCAAGGCCGTCGAGCAGCTCGCCGCCGACACCGCCTACGACACCGTCCTGCCCGGCCACGGCCTGCCCGCCGGTCCCGAGGTCTTCGACCAGCTGCGCCGCTACCTCACCGACGCGGGCGAGCTGCTCGGCGACGACGGCGAGGCGTACAAGCAGGCCATCACGGCGCGTCATCCCGGCTTCGGCGGCGCGTTCCTGATCGACATCGGCAACCAGTACCTCTTCGGTACCGGCAACGCCTGACCATCGCCCCCTCCAGTGAAACGGACCTCCAACATGAGCAGGATCACCGTCTTCGGCGCCGCCGGAAAGGCCGGCTCCCGCGTCGTCGCCGAGGCCGCCGCCCGCGGCCACGAGGTCACGGCCGTCGCCCGCGACCTCGACGCGCTGTCCGCCCTCCCCGACGGCGTGCAGGCGGCTGCGGGCGACGTCACCGATCCCGACTCCGTCGCCGCCCTCGCCAAGGACGCCGATGCGATCGTGCTGACCGTCGGCGGCCCGGACGCCGCCCTCTACACGAACGCCGTCTCCGCCGCCGCGTCGGCCGTCCGCGCCCTGGGCCCGGCCGGCCCACGCATCATCCACATGGGCGGCGGCGCGAGCCTCCTCAACGGCGAGGGCGCGCGCTTCTTCGACGCCCCCGGCTTCCCCGAGGAGTTCAAGCCCTACGCCATCGGCCAGATCCGCGCACTCGACGCCTACCTCGCCCTCGGCGAGGACGTGACCTGGACCTACCTGTCCCCGCCCCCGGTCCACTTCGCCCCCGGCACGCGCACCGGTGGCTACCGCACCGGCCTCGACCACCCCGTCGTCGGCGACGACGGCCAGGCCCGCATCTCCTACGAGGACTACGCCGCGGCCCTCGTCGACGAGATCGAAGACCCCGGCCACCTCAACCGACGCTTCACCGTCGGCTACTGAACAACCAGCCATGACGGCCTCCGGCGGCACGCGCGAGACGCGCTGCGGAGGCCGTCACGCATGCGCGCGCGGCGGAAGCGGGCGAGAGCCCGCAGGCAGAGCCTCGCGCAGCGGACGTGGGCAGCGGCAGAGCAAGAGTGGCCAATCCCTGAGCACCCGGTGCTGATTGCCCGCGCACAACCCCTGATGGTTGGCACTTTGGTACACCGCAGGTCACAGGGTGTCTCGCCGGGAGCGCGGAGGCATCTGCTCTCCGGGCAGAGGGCTCCCTTGTGTGTGGCCGACGGACTTCAGACCCCGATGCAGCTTTTCTGTTGATGGTCCGTACGGTGACGCATCCAGAGCACCACGTCGCACACCCGCAACGCACTGACGGTCGCGGGAGGTCGGCGGACTGCCGAAGGGACGACAGTTGGCGGTGCAGCGCGTGATTGTCGGCACTCAGCGCACCATGCAGGTCGAGCCAGAACGACCGGCCGACCAAGAATGCAGCGAACGACCTGATCGTAGACGGGCAGCAGCAGCGGCCGCTTCCGGGCGAGGAGCTTGCCGGCCGTCACCCACCCGATTCCGGTCTCGTTGCAGAGGACGCGCGGATCTTCCATCCGCCATCCCGTCGGTAGAGCTCCGCCAGAACCCACCCCAGCGGCCGTGCGCAGCGCGAGCAGGGGCTCCAGCCGCGTCTCCTCGATCGTGAGCCAGGAGCGCGCGACCTCTCGGAAGGTCCGCAGCCACCTCACGGTGTGAGCCCGGTCGGAACGCGCTGCCGGGTCGCGGCGGCCTGGTCGAAGTCCGGCCGCCGGGCGAGGAAGCCTCCCACTGGGCCCAAGAACTGGGCATCGATGCATTCGCGGCACATAAGCATGCGGCCTCACCAGTTCCAGGGTCTGCCTCGCACCGTATGTCCGGCGGGGTCTTCGCCTCCGGCTTGGCGAGCATGCGGGGGCCGCGGTCCGTCCTACCGGGCCGAACTCCGGTGATCGCCGCTGGTTCAGCCCCTGCCGGAATCAGGGTGACTGCCACCCGTCACCCGGACTGGTCCGGGGAGGCAGACGGGCGGCGGTCCCTGGGTTCCTATCGCTTGTGGCCGTTGCCGTGTCCGTTGGGATGCAGGACCACCTTGGTCCAGCCCTCGTCACGGGCGTCGAAGTGCTCGTAGGCGGTGGGGGCCTCGTCCAGGCTGAGCTCGTGGGAGACGACGAAGCTCGGCTTCGCCTTCTCACCGGCGATCAGATCCCGCAGAGCCCGGTTGTACCTCTTCACCGGCGCCTGCCCGGTGCCCATGTGCTGGCCCTTGAACCACATCATGCCGAAGTCGATCGGCACCTTGCCCTGGGCCTCCATCTCCCCCTGGGCTTCTTCGCCGCCGGGGTCCTGGGGCAGGAACACACCCACCACTCCGATGTCGCCGGTGAACCTGACGAGTCGATCAGGCCGTTGAGCGTGAGGCTGGCGTCCTCGTGTCCCTCGGGGTCGTGCGCCTGATAGCCGACGCACTCGCAGCCGTTGTCGGCGCCCAGACCCAGGGTGGCCTCTTTGACGACCTCCGCCGGGTTCTGCTCGGCGGTGTTGATCGCGATGGCCCCGATTTCCTCCGCCTTGCGCAGCCGATCGGGCTGGTGGTCGGCCACCCAGACGCGGCCCGCGCCCTTGAGCACGGCGGAGTAGGCCGCCATCAGCCCGACGGGACCGGCCCCGAAGACGATCGTCTGGTCGCCCGGTTTGACGTCGGCCATCTCGGTGGCGTGGTAGCCGGTGGGAAAGATGTCGGCGAGCATCACATAATCGGTCTGCCGCTCGGCGGCGTCCTCACCCAGGCGCAGCGCGTTGAAGTCCCCGTAGGGCACACGCAACAGCTCCGCCTGGCCGCCCTGGTAGGGGCCCATGTCGGCGAATCCGTAGGCGGCTCCGGCGAGGTCCGGTTCCGGCTGCATGGTCAGGCAGTAGTTGGTCAGACCCCGCTCGCACTGCTTGCAGAAGCCGCAGGCGATGTTGAAGGGCAGGACCACGTACTCGCCGACCTGGACCTTGCGCACGGCCGAGCCGACCTCCACGACCTGGCCCATGTTCTCGTGTCCCAGCGTGCGGCCGGACTCGAACGAGGTGCGCCCCTCGTACATGTGCAGGTCCGAACCGCAGATGTTGGTAGTGGTGATCTTGACGATGATGTCGCAGGGGTGCTCGATCTTCGCGTCCGGCACGTCCTTCACCGTGACCGTTCGCGGTCCTTCATATACCGCTGCTTTCATGATGACTTCCCTTGGTGTCGCGGCATGACCGCACCACTGCGGTGATGGAGACGGCGCGAAAGGCCTCACTCTCGGGCGTTGAACGCGGGGGTTGGGACGCGGTCCGCGGCTCCGGCATGCCTCTGCGGGTCGTTCACCCGGATCAGGTGCAACGGCGCCGTCGGCGGCTTGCGATGCGGAGTATTGGCTCCCCGGCGGCGTGCCGCCCGGGTCCCCGTCGGCCTCGACGCGAAACGAGCACGCGTGCACCGATCAGGAAAATCTTCCCCATCCGGACGACCACCGACCACCGACCACCGCCGTATCCCCGACTGGATTCCGGCGACGCGGCCGGGGGCGTACTGCAGGGCGTCCAGTGACATGGTCCCAACTGTTGGGGCGTTCAGCGGGGCTGGCCGAGTGCTGCCGTCGGACGCAGGTTCTCCTCGAGTTTTTCGGCCATGGCCGCGCTGGCCAATGCCCGTCCCAGTCGAGGTGCCTGTTTGAAGAGGTTGTGCCCGGCTGCGAAAAGGATTCTCTCGGCTTCCCAGACCGCTATGCCGTCTTCGCTCCACGGCAGGCTTGTCACCCAGCAGTGCAGGTGCTCGACGGGCTCGGGGTCGAGGCGGGGCAATGCGCGGGAGACGTACGCGCGGCCGCGGTCGCTGAGTGCCGCCAGTGCTTCGGGGGCCACGACGCTGCCGTCCTCCCGCACCTCGACCGTTTGGCTGAGGCCCACCGCATATCGGCTGTTGCCCGGGTAGGGGGCTGCATAGACGCCAACCTCCCCGAAGTCGCCGCTGCTGTCCTGCAGACAGGCGACCCGTTCCGGGGGCGCTCCCCTGACCTGGAAGGTGAGGCGGACGTGAGCTGCCGACCGTATGGGGAGCGAAAGCCCCACGTTGCGTGCCAGCCGCGCGGTGCCCAAGCCCGCGCAGACCACGACGCTTGCGTACTCCTCGCGGCCGACGGCGCTGAGCACCTCCACCGTGCCGCGGCCCGTGGGATGCAACGAGAGGACCTCGTCGATGACCACAGAGTCACCCAGTGCATCGGCCAGGCACTCGACCGCGACACGGGTGCGGATGGCACCGCCGTCCTCATCAAGCATCGCGGGACCGCGGTAGTCCGCGAGCAGCGGCATGCTGGCCTGAAGCTCGGCGCTGTCCACGGTCCGGACCGATATGCCGCCGGCATCCTGCAGAATGCGCAGTCTCCCAGGAACGGAACCGCCCAGGGCGACCACTCCATCCCGGGAGATCAGTTCGGCGCCCACCCGGTCGGCCCACTCGTCCCAGACGGCGCGGCCCTGCCGGGTGAAATCAACCAGGCGGGCGTCGTCGTGCGCGTGACGGAATATGCGGGACTCGCCACCGGATTGCCCCTTGCCTGGAACGCCGCTTTCGTAGACCCGCGCCGTCGTTCCGCGTTCGGCCAGTGCATAGGCGGTGCAGAGTCCGACGATGCCGGCTCCTACCACGGCCACCTCGGGAACCCGGTCCATTCGATCGCCTCACTTCGCGTCCCGGAGATTTCCCCTACGGAGCAGGGGTTAGGTCACCTGTCGCCGCGAACTGGTGGATGACTGGACCCGATGGGCGGCACTGCCAGGCTCTACGCGAAACGGCGGCGGAACCGCCTCTTCTCCAGCGTCACACCAGTCTGAAATATGTCAAGCGGCCACCTCGGACGGCAGCCCTGACCGACCGGCGGAGAGTCGCGGGGGCGGACGCCTTGGTCGAGGCCTGGGAGGACCCAGATCAGCCTACGGCCGTCGCCCTGCACCCAGGAAAAGAGGAACTGCGCGGTAACCGGAAGGTCACGGCCGCCTCCCTCCCAGCGCCGACCGTCCGGGGGCGTGGCACAGGTTGCGGTTCAGGAGTTGACGATGCGGCGCACGTTGTCGACGGGCACCGCAGGTTGTTCGCCGTGTTCCAACTCTTCGTCGTCGCTCTTCTTATAGCGCTTGAGCGCGGGATAGGCCTTCGCCTCTTCCGCCAGTGCGTGCGCGATCAGCAGATCGGAGAATTCCCGCAAAGCGGCGGCCCGGTCGGCTTCGATGTTGCGCATCAGGCGAAAGAGCTCCTCCGCCTTCCGGTAATCCTGAAGAAAGAGTTCAACGACGTCTGCCTGATCGAACAACGAGCAGAACCCTCGGACACCGGCCTGCACAGCCTCACCGAGACAGCCCGCCAAGGCGTCGGCATGAATGTGCACGACCTGCGCGAGCTGTCCTCTTCCACCAGCCGGACGCCGCCCACCCCTACGACCGCGCCCTGTTCTCGTACGGCCCGACTGATACTGCGGCCAGCCGCTCCTGATCAGTACCAGGGATGGCCCCTCTTCAATACCTGGCGGGCATCCACGCGCACGCCCTAAGGCGTTGTCCCGTGACCCGCAGTTTAGTCATCCTGGCTGTCCTTAAGCTTGCGGCGACGTTCCTGTTCGCGCTTGGAGTAGGCGGCTGCCCGGATCGCATCGTCGCTCTCCAAGCCTGATCCCAGTGCGCCGCCCACGGTGGCGACCGAAGCGACGAACCAGGACAGCGTCAAGTACTCCCCAGCGTGCAGTGGGGTTCGTGTCACGGCAGCGAACGCTTGGCCGTTGAGGATGAACAGCGCCCACACCCAGTTGATGACCATCAAACCCACGTAGCAGACGAGCACGCCGATACCCACGGTCACAACCGTCGAGGCGTTGTACAGCCGCGCCCTCTGCCTCGCCTCCGGCGAGCTCTCGGTCGCTCGATGCCACAGCTCCGCGTCTATGATCAGCCAGCCGATCATGATCGCGACAGATCCGACCGTGGCGATCACGAGGCGCGGCGTGCTGAGGGACGCGGCCAGGGTCCAGACGGTGGAGTTCACGGTGGCGACTGCTCCCGTGGCGAGCGCGGCCGCCAGGGCTTTCGACAAGCCCGGCACCAACCGCCACGGCCGGTTGGCGCGGACCATACCGGCGAGCACCCGCAGGTAACCGCGCGGCCCGCTGACGACGTACCGAAGATCGTCGGTCTCCTTCTCATCGGTTCGGCCCGGATGAGAAGGGGCGAGACGATTGACGGAGGGCCCCGGAAGCGGCTGACTTCGCGGAGTTTCTTCAGCCCCATCGGTTTGCGGACCCGCCATGCCGAGCACGGCTTCTTCGACGGCCCGCCGGGCCCTCGTCTGCAGCCGCAGGCCTCCCAGTGAAGGAAGAGAGAGCAGCGCCAAGCCGTGTTCGTGATTCAGATTCACAGCGAGCTTGCGCCCGTGTGAGTGCAGCGGAAGGTCGGTGAGGGCCACGACGATGTCCCAGTTCTCCGCACTCCCACGGTCCATGATCCGGCGCATCAGGGTGGGCGGGTCTTCCGTCCCCGAGGTGAAGGGCTCACTGACCACCTCGACGTCGAACCGTCGCCCCTGGCCCGACTTGTCGGCGAGCCGAGCGGAAAGTGTCCGGGCCATGCGCTGCGCGATCTCCGTCGGCGCGTCCGGATCCGCCAGGAGAGCCACGACTGTAACGCCCTGAGACAACACCTGCATGACTGGGCCCTCCTCGTCGGCTGCCCCGCCGATCCCAAGTGCCCACGGCCGCAGCCGAGGTAACGTCGACACCGCGTGACACGCCGGCCCCCGCCTGCAGGTGCAGGCGGTCACACGGCCTGCTGCCACCACCGGTCCACGAGCGCGTCCGCCACCGCGAAGACCCGCTCCGGCATCATCCCGGCACGCACCGCACGCCGCCCCACCGACCACCCCGCTCCGGTGTCCGCCGGGGAGCCAGAGTCCGCAAAGCCCTTCTACCCGGGGATTCCACAACGCCTGCGAGGCACAGCGCTTCGTCCTCCCCGCCGTCGGGACGGCTGGTGGGCGGGAAGGGCCGTGTCGACCGGCCCGGGCTGCTGCTCACCGGCCTCTCCCGAGCGCACTGCCGTCGGTCCCCACGCCCATCCAACGCCCCAGGCAGTCGGACGCATGGGCCTGGCAGGGCAAAACAGGAAGGCTGATTGGGCCCGACATACGCATGCGTTCGCGCGCTCCCGTCGGCCAGGCTGGCTGGGAAGCCCAGGGGCCGGGAGCCGACCGGCTCCCACAGCCGGAGGTTGCCGTCATGACCGTGATGTCCATTGCCAGATTCGAGAGGTTCTTTCGCGCGGCCGCAGGGCTGAACGTCGACAAGAACGATCTCAAGCGCTACAGCGACTTCGTCGACGCCAAGCTCTACGATCTGCTGACCGTCGCCCAGGCCACTGCCAAGGCCAACGGGCGCGACATCATCCGGACCGGTGACCTGCCGATCACGAAAGGCCTGCAGGAGAGCATTCACCACTTCCGGAAGATCGACCAGGAAGTAGAACTCAAGCCGATCCTGGAACAGCTCGCCACCCATCCCGCTCTGGACCGTACGCCCGATGAGGAGACCGAGGCGGCCTATCCGGACATCATCGGCGGACTCAGCCTGGCCCTTGCCCAGAGTTTCAAGATCCTCCACCCCGACCTGAAAAATCCCCAGACCCAGCACTGGGACGAGGCTCGAGCCGTCTTCGACCTCCTGCTGTGAGCGGCGACCGGAACAGGCGGTGCAGGCCACGGCCGAAGAGGTTCAGCGCGTTCTGCTTCTTCGGCTGCCGCAACGACGTGCTCCAGCTCGAAGGTCGGAGAGCTCAGATCGTGACGGCCCGTCCTCGAAGGGATCATCGAAGGCATGGACAGGAACGTGTCCGTCGGGTCCGGTGAGCGGCTGCTGGAGGAACTGGTCAGAGCGGCCCAGCTGGCATCACCTGCGGAACTGCCCGTGGTCCTGAACCGGTATTCCGAGGCCATGGGCCTGGGCAAGGCCGTTATCTATCTGGTCGACATCCAGCAAAGACTGCTGGTGCCGTTTGCCGATGGCGAGCCGCAACTGGAGCTCGACACGTCGCCGGCCGGATGGGCCTACCGCACCGACTCCCTCCGAATGGAAGAAACCCCCTCCGGAGGGCTGAAGGTGTGGCTACCCCTGGCGGACGGAGCGGACCGGCTGGGCGTCGTGGAGCTGAACATGAGCACCCTGGACGGGCTCAAGCTACGGCGCTGTCGAACGGCGGCGCTGCTTCTCGCACTGATCATCACATCCAAGCGCACCCACAGCGACACCATCGCACAGCGCATGCGCACCAGGTCGATGCACCTGCCCACGGAGATGGTGAGAGCTTTTCTCCCTCCCCGGTCGATCGGCACTGGGCGGGTCGTGTCGACGGCGGTTCTGGAGCCTGCGTACGAACTGGGCGGCGACGCTTTCGACCATGCGTTCACCGAGGACGTTCTGCACGCGGCAGTCCTCGACGGCATGGGGCACGATCTGGCGTCCGGACTTGCCACCTCCGTCGCCCTGGCAGGCTGCCGTAACGCCCGGCGCGGCGGGGCAGAGCTGAACGACCTCGTGGGTACGATGGACGAGGCATTGGCGAAGTGGCTTCCCGAGCAATTCTGCACGGGTGTCTTCACTCAGTTGCACATGCCCACCGGTGTGCTGCGCTGGTGCAACTGCGGCCACCCGCCTCCGTTGCTCATCCGTCGCCACCGCCTGCTCCACAAGGCATTGGAGCGGCCACCTGAGCCTCCTTTGGGTCTGCCCGCCAGTCTCGCCGGGACCGCCCGTCAGGTGCACGACGTCGGTCTCGAGCCCGGTGACCGCATACTGCTCTACTCAGACGGCGTCGTGGAATCGCGCGACGAGGCGGGCGAAGAGTTCGGCCTGGAGCGCTTCACCGACTACATCATCCGGTCGACCGCAGCAGGGCAGAGCGCCCCGGAAGTGCTGCGCCTGCTCATCCATGCCATCCTCGAGCATCAGCACGACGAACTCAGCGACGACGCCACGATCTTGATGTTCGAGTGGCAGCCCCCTGATCCGTGACCGCAAGAGCCGGAAGGCGCACGTGACGCCGGAAGACGGCCGGGCGCCGTAGGCCCGCCCTGCCGTCTGATGGGAATTCGCTCCGGACCCGTGCGAAGAACTCCTCGTTGCTCATCTTCACGGGCGTGTCGGCAGGCCTCCAGCCGTCGTAGTAGACGCCTCTGACGAGGGTCGGCAGTTGGGCTCCGAACTGTACGGCCGTCTCGACCGGGAGATGATCCCGAAGCGGGTGCAGCACGGCCCGCAGTGCCGCGTACGACTGCTTACGCCGTTCTTTGGGCCACTCGAAAGCCTCCTCGACGTCTCTGAGGAGCCGATTGGCCTTGTCCACCATGGTGTCGAACGAGGAGAAACCTGTATCGACCATTTTCGTGGGCCTTTCGTTCTGGGCGCCTCACGGGCTCAGTCCGCGAGGTCGGCCTTGCCGAACAGGACCGCGTAACTGGAGGGGAGTTGACTGATGATCTGATTCAGTTCTCCGCCGGTGACAGCGTCGGCAACGGTGGTCAGGACCGCGCTCCCGTCCCACTGCGCCGTACGCGGCCGGGCACCCGTGCGCTCGGCGACCCGGCGGTAGAACTCCTCGATCCCGAAGCTCTGCGCCTTCTGCGGCGTGGCATGGTCCAGAACCTCTCGCAGCGGGCCGGGCAGCTGGGATGCGAGGTCCTTGACCTCTCCCGGGCTGATCCGTTGGGCCAGGACTTCCAGCACGGCATTGGTGACGTCCGCGGCTTCGCTCTGGTCCTTGTATTCGCCTCGCTCGCGTACGTGGGCGAGGAATCCGTCGTATTTCATCGTTGCCTCCTTCTGCCGCGGTCACCGCTGGTCATGGGGGTCGCCCGATGCGCTGTCGGGTCGGCCGCATCCGTCCGTCGGCGCGTAGCTGCCGTCGGCAAGGCTCCTGGCCCTCGACTCCCGCTCGGACTCGCGCAGGGCACGGCGGAAGCGTCCGAGGGCCCCAGGAACGGCCGTCCACGGCCGGTTCGAGTCGGTCGCGGCTCGTCGGGCCGGATTCTTGGAGCGCGTGGGTGATCTGTTCGACTCGTCGTCGAGGCGTTGTTCGGCCATGGCGGACGAACGGCTTGCCGTGCCCGCGATGCCTGCCATCCGAGGCGAGTACGGGGTGCTGCCCCGTCAGGGGCCCGGGCAGTAGCGGCGGGCTCCGGTGCGCTCCCGCTCCTGACGGCGGGCGATGCGGTCGGCGATCCGTAGGTCCCGCCCCTGCGCGGCCTGCCGGACGTGTGCGGGGCGGAGTCGGTCTCGTGCGTCCTGTAGCGATCGGCACGGCCGTGGGCGGAATTCGGCTGCTGCGCGCCTGGCGTCTGCGTCGCCGAAGGAAGCCGCTGGCGAGCAACGTGCCGCGTCTCCGGCGCCGTGAGGGGTTGTGAGAAGGGACGTCGTTCATGGGTCACCCCGGGCGTCAAGCCTCATGGCCCGGCCGCGGTGCCGGACGGGTGTCCGGAACCGCGGCGTTCGCCTGTCAGCCGCTGCTCCCGGTGCCTTCACTCGTCTCGCTGATCTCGACGTGCCGGGGCTTTGCGACCTCGGCCTTGGGCACGGTGATGGTGAGCACCCCGTCCGACATCTGCGCGTTGATCTTTTCTGTGTCGACCTCTCCGGGCAGCCGCAGCCGGTACTCGAAGGCTCCGGTGCGGCGGGTGCTCCGGCGCAGGACGCCTTTGCGTTCCTTCTCCTTGATCTCTCCGGTGACCACCAGTTCCTGGCCGTTCGCTTCGACGTCGATGTCCTTGCTCTTGACGCCGGGGAGTTCGATCTCGACGTGGAAGGCGTCGTCGGACTCCGTGACATCCGCCAGGGGTGTCCACGCGACTGCGGTCGCCGCGCCTCCCACCGTGGATTCGATCAGTCCGCTCATCTCGCTGAGCAGTTGGTCGAACTCCGTCAGCGGATTGCGTGCCCAGCCAAGCGGCCTGGCCTGCATGGCGGCACCTCGGTGGTGCCGGACGGGCGTGGCCATTCCCATCGCCTCCTTCTCCTTTTCGTGATCTTTCGTGATCTCGTCGCCCGCTGGGTGTCATCCGAGCCAAGCGGACTCCTTCGGACGGGTGTGCGGGGAGCTGTCGGTGCCGCCGGGCGCGGCCGTGTGGCCCAGGTAGCGGTGCACGAAGTGGATGCTCATCGCGCCTTCGCCGACCGCGGAGGCCACGCGTTTCACCGAGCCGCTGCGGACGTCGCCGGCGGCGAATACGCCAGGCAGGCTGGTCTCCAACGTCAGGCAGTCGCGGCCCTGGCTCTGCCACAGTCCGGGGACGGAACAGGCCTGCGCCTCCGCCCCGGTGAGCACGAAGCCGCGCGCGTCGAGGGCGAGCGCGTTGGACAGCCACTCGGTGTGGGGCTCGGCGCCGGTGAACACGAACAGGGCCCGCACCGCGAGCTGCCGGTGCTCGCCCGTACGGTGGTCGACCACGGTGACCGCCTCCAGCACCTTGTCGCCGAGTGCCTCGGTCGTCTCGGTGCGCAGCAGCACCCGCACCCGCGGGTGGCGCTCGACCTGATCGATCAGGTAGCGGGACATATGTGCCTCGAGGCTCGGCCCACGGACGAGCAGGTACACCTGCGGTGCGTACCCGGCCAGGAAGAGTACGGCCTGGCCCGCGGAGTTGCCGCCGCCGACGACGGCCACCGGGTCGGTGCGGCACTGCTGGGCTTCGTAGACGGTCGCCGAGTAGTGGACGCTCGTTCCCTCCAGGCGTTCGATGCCGGGCACGTGGAGGCGGCGGTAGCGGGCGCCGGTGGCCAGGACGACGGTGCGGGCGCTGATCTCGCTGCCGTCGGCGAACCCGACGGCGTAATGGCCGTCCCGCGGTTCGAGGCGGGCCGCCTCCGCCGGGACGCTGATCCGGGCGCCGAACTTGTCGGCCTGGAGCACGGCGCGGTCGGTGAGTTCGGCGCCGGAGATGCCGGAGGGGAAGCCCAGCAGATTCTCGATGCGGGACGACGTCCCGGCCTGACCGCCGTTGGCCATCGCCTCGACCAGGGTCGTGTCGAGGCCCTCCGAGGCGGCGTTCACCGCGGCGGCGAGACCGGCGGGTCCGGAGCCGACGATCAGGAGATCGCCGTGATGGTTTCCGGCAGGCAGCGAGGGCAGGCCCATGAGCCGGGCCAGTTCCGCGTTGCTGGGGTTGCGCAACAGAGTGGTGTCCCGCCAGATGACGAGCGGTGTCTCTTCCGGATCTACGCCGAAGCGGCGCAGCAGCTCCTCGGCCTCTTCGTCCGTCTCCAGATCGATCCAGCGGTACGGCAGCCGGTTGCGGGCGGCGAACTCACGCAGTCGCCGGGTGTCGGGCGAATAGCGCGAGCCGACGATGCGGAAACCGGCGCCCTGCCCGACGAGCAGGGCACGGCGGCCGAGGCAGGCACGCAGCACCAGATCGCCAAGGACGGAGTCCCGGGTCACCAGGTCACGCAGCTGATCCATGGAAAGGGCGAGGACCTCACCGGGGTCCCTGACCGTAGCGGTGTAGAAGGCCACCTGCCCGTTCAGGAGCCCGAGTTCACCGATGAAGCGGCCGGGGCCGTGCACACGCAGCAGACGTTCGTCGGGCGTGCTGTAGTCCTCGACGATGGCGACCGAGCCGCTGAGGACGACGTAGAACGTCTCGCACCGCTCCCCCTCCCGGATCAACACATCGCCGGCGTCGACCGCGCGCCGCCGGCCACGCTGCGCCAGGCGGTCCATCTGATCCTCCGGCAGGCGGGGGTAGGCGCCGTAGATGTCGGCGGTCTCGAAGGGGACGCTCTCCTCCGTCTCGTCCGGCACCTGCGCTGCGCTCGGCCGCCTCTCGTCGCCGGACATCACACGAACGCCTCGTGGACGAAGCACCACCGCCAGTCCTCGCCGGGCTCCATCGACGCCGCGATCGGATGGCCGTCGGCGGCGTGACGGCGCGCGTGCCGGTTCGGCGAGGAATCGCAGCAGCCGACGTGGCCGCAGGTCAGGCAGAGCCTCAGGTGGACCCACGGGGAGCCGAGCAGCAGACACTCCTGACACCCTTCGGGGGTCAGTGGCCGGACCGGGCGGACGAGCGCGAGGTGGGGGTCGGTTCGTACGGTCATGGCTGATCACCCTTTCCGGCCGGTTCACGGCCCGCCATCGACTGCTCCACCCACCTCCGCAGGGCCGGGGCAGGCGCGGCACCCGCCTGCCGGGCGACGGTCTGTCCTCGGTCGAGGACCAACAGGGTCGGTACCGCCTGGACCTCGAACCGCTGCGCCAGCCGCGGGTTCTGGTCGATGTCGACCTTGACGAGTTTGATTCGGCCGGCGAGATCGGCGGCGACCTTCTCCAGTGCGGGGCTCACCATGCGGCAGGGGCCGCACCATGTGGCCCACAAGTCGACCACGACGGGAACGTCGGCCCGCTCCACGACCTCGGCGAAGTCGTCGTCGCCCGCGTCCACCATCCACGGCAGAGGCTGCTTGCAGTTGCCACACCTGGGGCGGCCCTCGGCGGACACGGGCACCCGGTTCTTGCGCCCGCAGTGCGGGCAAGTGACGTTCGTGGCCTGAACAGTGCTCATGCCGCCTGCGCTCCCTTCACGTCCTCGGCCTGGTCGTAGGTGACCACCAGCTCTCCGGCCTGGGCGTCGACACGGACCGTGGCGCCGTCCTGTACGTCGCCGCGCAGCAGGGCGCGCCCGACCAGCGTCTCGACCTCGTGGGAGATGTAACGCCGCAGCGGCCGGGCCCCGTACACCGGGTCGTAGCCCTGGTGGGCGATCAACTCCCGGGCTGCCTCGGTGAGTTCAACGGTGATGCGGCGCTCGGCGAGGCGGCGTCGCAGTTCGTCGAACTGCAGCTCCACGATCCGCTCGATCTGCCGCTCACCGAGCGGCTTGAACAGCACGATGTCGTCGACGCGGTTGAGGAACTCCGGGCGGAAGTGCCCGCGCAGCTCGCCCATCACCAGGGCGCGGGCGTCCGGTTTGATCTCACCCTCGGCGGTGGCGCCGTCGAGGAGGTGCTCGGAGCCGATGTTGGACGTCATGATGATCACGGTGTTGCGGAAGTCGACCGTGCGGCCCTGGGCGTCGGTGATGCGGCCGTCGTCGAGGATCTGCAGCAGGGTGTTGAAGACATCGGTGTGGGCCTTCTCGATCTCGTCGAACAGCACAACCGAGTACGGCTTGCGGCGTACTGCCTCGGTGAGCTGCCCGCCCTCCTCGTAGCCGACGTATCCGGGCGGTGCGCCCATGAGCCGGCTGACGGTGTGCCGCTCCTGGTACTCGCTCATGTCGAGGCGGACCATGTTCTCCTCGGAGTCGAACAGGGCCCGGGCGAGGGTCTTGGCCAGCTCGGTCTTCCCTACGCCGGTGGGCCCGAGGAAGATGAACGAGCCGATGGGGCGGCGGGGGTCGCGGATGCCGGAGCGGGCGCGGATGATGGCGTCGGCGACGAGCTGGACGGCCTCGTCCTGGCCGATGACGCGCTCGCGCAGGATCTCGTCCAGGCGCAGCAGCTTCTCGCGTTCGCCCTCCTGGAGACGGGCGACGGGAACGCCGGTCCAGGCGGCGACTATCTCGGCGATCTCCTCCTCGGTGACGACCTCGCGCAGCAGCCGGTTCTCCCCTTGCTTCGAGGCCAGTTGCTCCTCCTCCGCGGCGAGCCGGCGCTCCAGGTCCTGGAGGCGGCCGTAGCGGAGTTCGGCGGCGCGGTTGAGGTCGTAGGCGCGTTCTGCCTCCTCCGCCTCGTGGCGGACCTGCTCCAGTTCCTGGCGCAGTTCCTGCACGCGGCGGATCGCCTGCCGTTCGGCCTCCCACTGGGCGTGTTTGGCGTCGGCCTCGCCGCGCAGGTCGGCGAGTTCCCTGCGCAGTTCCTCCAGGCGGGTTTTGCTGGCGGGGTCTGTCTCCTTGGAGAGGGCGGCCTCCTCGATCTCCAGGCGGGTGACGCGGCGGGTGATCTCGTCGAGTTCGGCGGGCATGGAGTCGATCTCGGTACGCAGCCGGGCGCAGGCCTCGTCGACGAGGTCGATGGCCTTGTCGGGCAGGAATCGGTCGGTGATGTAGCGGTGGCTGAGGGTGGCCGCGGAGACCAGCGCGGTGTCCTGGATCTTCACGCCGTGGAAGATTTCCAGGCGTTCGCGCAGTCCGCGCAGGATGGAGATGGTGTCCTCCACGCTCGGCTCTTCGACCAGGACCTGCTGGAAGCGGCGTTCGAGGGCGGCGTCCTTCTCGATGTGCTTGCGGTACTCGTCGAGGGTGGTGGCGCCGATCATGTGGAGTTCGCCGCGGGCGAGCATCGGCTTGAGCATGTTGCCCGCGTCCATGGCTCCTTCGGCGGCGCCGGCGCCGACGACGGTGTGGAGTTCGTCGACGAAGAGCAGGATGTGCCCCTGGGCGGCCTTCACCTCGGACAGCACGGCCTTGAGGCGTTCCTCGAACTCGCCCCGGTACTTGGCTCCGGCCACCAGGGAGCCCATGTCGAGTGCGAACACGGTCTTGTCGCGCAGTCCTTCGGGCACGTCGCCGCGGACGATGCGCTGGGCGAGGCCCTCGACGATGGCGGTCTTGCCGACGCCGGGGTCGCCGATGAGGACGGGGTTGTTCTTGGTCTTGCGGCTGAGGATCTGGGTGACGCGGCGGATCTCGGCGTCGCGGCCGATGACCGGGTCGAGCTTGCCGTTCCTGGCCTCGGCGACCAGGTCGCGGCCGTACTTCTCCAGGGCCTCGTACGCCACTTCGGGGTTGGCCGAGGTGACGCGCTGGTTGCCACGGATCTGGGTGAGCGCGCTCAGGAACGAGTCCCGGGTGATGCCGTGCTCCTTGAGCAGCCGTCCGGCGGCGGTGGACGAGCCCTCCTCGGCCAGGGCCAGCAGGAGGTGTTCCACGGACACGTACTCGTCCTTGAGGCGTTTGGCCTCCCGCTCGGCCGCGTCCAGGAGACGGGACAGGCGCTGGGTGACGAACACCTGGCCCGGCGCCGCACCCGGGCCGGTCACCTTGGGCCGGCGGGAAAGCTCCTCACCCACAGCCGCACGGAGCTCCTCGGGCGCCCTGCCCGCCTGTTGCAGCAGCCGCGGGATCAGGCCGTCCTCCTGGTCGAGGAGCGCGAGCAGCAGATGCTCACCGTCGACCTCGGTCTGGCCCATGCGGACGGCGGCGGTCTGCGCCTCCTGGAGGGCTTCCTGTGACTTCTGGGTGAGACGGTTCATGTCCATGGCGGTATGTCACTCCTCGTACCGGCGCGGCGCAGTGCGGCTTCGAGCAGGCTGATGCGGTCCAGCAGATCGAGCACCAGACCGATGGATGCGTAGTTGAGACACAGACCGGAGCGCAGCCGCTGGACGCGGGCGAGAACTGCCGGGGCCGCGGAGTCGAACACCAGGCGCCCCGCGGCGTCGCGCTCGGCGTCGACCAGGCCCAGGGCGACGAACCGGCGGACCAGGTCGGGATGGACGCCGGCGCGGCGGGCCACGGTGTCCAGGGAAAGCCTGGGCACGGGGACGAGCGCGTACCGCACGGCCGTGGAGCCGGCGCTCGTCCGTACGGGACGCCCGCCCGCGTCGGCCCCGGCGGTCCGACCGCCGGTGGCCGCCCATGAGGCTCGGTCGCTCATCACGTCCTCCTGGGGTCGTACGAAGAGGTGGCGGCGAGCTCCTCGAACAGCTCGCGCTCCCGGTCGCTGAGCTTGGGCGGCACCATGACGCGGAGTTCGGCGTAGAGGTTGCCGTCGGCACCGCGTGGGTTCGGCATGCCCTCGCCGCGCAGCCGCAGCCGCCGGCCACTGGACGAGCCCGCGGGCACCGTGACCTTGGCCGTGCCGCCGCCCGGCGTGGGCACCGGAACCGTCGCGCCCAGCGCCGCCTCCCAGGGGGTGACCGGAAGCTGCACGTACACGTCCCGGCCGTCCAGCCGGAACCGAGGGTGCGGTTGGATACGCACCCGCAGATACAGATCCCCCGCGGCGGCCTCACCACTGCCCCGTCCGCCCTCGCCCGCCAGCCGGATGCGCTGCCCGTCGGTGACGCCGGGCGGTACGTCGACCTCGTACCGCCGCGGCTGCCCGGTGGGACCGGCGAGCGTGACGGTGCGGCGGCCGCCCCTGTACGCCTCCTCGACGGTGAGCGGCAGCTCGGCCTCCTGGTCGGCCCCCGGTACACCGCCAGGGGCGCCGCCTGCTCCGAAGAGCGAGCCGAGCAGGTCATCGATGTCGACGCCCTCCGCTGCGAAGTCGTCGCCGAAGCCGCTGTACCGGACACGAGGGCCGCCCGCGCCAGCGGTCCTCCGAGCGCGGAAGCCGCCGCCGGGTCCGGCGCCTGCACCGACCCGCTCCTCCCAGTCCTCGGGGACCTTCCGGAAGTCCTCGCCGAAGCGGTCGTAACGGGCCCGGGTCTTGGGGTCCGACAGGACGCTGTACGCCTCGTTGAGGTCCTTGAAGCGTTCCTCCGCCCCCGGGTCCTTGTTGACGTCGGGGTGGTACTTGCGGGCGAGTTGGCGATATGCCTGCTGGACCTCGTCCTGGCTCGCGGTCCGTGACACGCCCAGCACCTCGTAGAAGTCCCGTGCCATGACCGGTCACTCCCGCTTCGCGACCGTCACAGCGGTGGGCCTGAGCTGGCGTTCGCCGTCCCCATAGCCCGGGCGGAGCACCTCGACGACCGTGCCCGGTGGGGCGTCGGGGTCCTGGACCACGCCGACCACCTCATGCAGGGCCGGGTCGAAGGCGACGCCGGTCTCCGCGTGCCGAGGGTAACCGAGCAGTTCGAGGACGTTCACCCCCTGGTCGCGGACCGCCCGGACGCCCTCCACGATCGCACCGGGATCGGATCCGGCATGAGTCAGGGCGAGTTCGAGGTTGTCCAGGACGGGCAGGAAGGCGGCGGCCGTGCGGGACCGCTCGGACGTCCGCTCCCGCTCCAGTTCCCTGGCATGGCGCTTGCGGAGGTTGTCGAGGTCGGCGAGCGCGCGCCGCCAGCGGTCCTCGAGTTCCTTGAGCTCGGCCGTGTGCTCGTCCTCGGACGGGGTGGGGCCGCCAGCCGCGTCCGGGCCGGGTTCCTCGTCCGTGTCAGGCCCCGTCCCGGCCGGCGGGACCGAGCGCGAAAGATCCCCTCGGGGAGGGCGTACGGCGCCCTCCGGAGCCGGGTCGGCCGGGTCCGGCACGGCCGGGTCGGATTCCCTGGGGTGGATCGGCATGGCGGTTCCTCAGTCCTTGTCGAACTCGGCATCGATGACGTCGTCGTCACCGCCACCGCCGCTCGGGCCGCCGCCGGTCGGGCCGCCCCCGGTGGTGTCCTGGTCGGGACCGCCCGTGGTGGCGCCGCCCTGATGTGCCGACAGCCCTGACAGCACCTGCTGCAGTTCAGAGGTCAGGGGCCGCGCCCGCTCCACGCCTGCCTCCTCCTTGACCGCCGCCCGGGCATCCGACACCAGCATCTCGGCGCGTGCCTTCTCGTGCGCGGGTGCGGCGTCGCCCAGCTCGGCGAGGCGCTTGTCGACCTGGTATGCGACGGCGTCGAGCTCGTTGCGGGCGTCGACGGCCTCGCGCAGAGCCTGGTCCTGGCCCTGGTTGCGCTCAGCCTCCTGGACCATGCGCTCGACCTCACTGCGGTCCAGGTTGGAGCTCTCGGTGATGGTGATGCCCTGTTCCTTACCGGTGTCCCGGTCTCGGGCCTTGACGTTGAGAATGCCGTTGGCGTCGATGTCGAAGGTGACCTCGACCTGTGGCTCGCCACGCGGCGCCGGGCGGATGTCGGTGAGCTGGAAGCGGCCGAGCACCCGGTTGTCGGCGGCCAGCTCGCGCTCGCCCTGGAGGACGACGATGTCGACGGCAGGCTGGTTGTCCTCGGCGGTGGAGAAGGTCTCGGTGCGACGCACGGGAATGGTGGTGTTCCGCTCGATGATCTTCGTCATCACGCCGCCGCGCGTCTCGACACCCAGCGACAGGGGCGTGACATCGAGCAGCAGGACGTCCTTGACCTCGCCCTTGAGCACCCCGGCCTGGATCGCGGCGCCCAGGGCCACGACCTCGTCGGGGTTGACGCTCATGTTGGGTTCCTTGCCGCCGGTCAGCCGACGCACCAGCGCCTGGACGGCGGGGATGCGGGTGGAACCGCCGACGAGGATGACCTCGTCGATGTCGCTCTCGCCGACCTTGGCGTCGGCCATGGCCTGCTGCACCGGCTCCAGGCAACGCTCCACCAGGTCGCCGGTGATCTGCTCGAAAGTGGACCGCATGACGGAGTCGGTGAGGTGCTTGGGGCCCGAGGCGTCGGCGGTGATGAACGGCAGGCTGACCTGCGTCTGCGTCACCGAACTGAGCTCGGTCTTGGCCTTCTCCGCCGCTTCGAACAATCGTTGCAGCGCCTGCGGGTCCTTGCGCAGGTCGATGCCGTTCTCCTTCTGGAAGTCGTCCGCGAGGTAATCCACCAGACGCCGGTCGAAGTCGTCGCCGCCCAGATGGCTGTCACCCGCCGTGGAACGCACCTCCACGACGCCGTCGCCGACGTCGAGGATGCTCACGTCGAAGGTGCCGCCGCCCAGGTCGAAGACGAGGACGGTCTCGTGCTCCTTCTTGTCCATGCCGTACGCGAGGGCAGCCGCGGTCGGCTCGTTGATGATCCGCAGCACCTCCAGTCCCGCGATCCGCCCGGCGTCCTTCGTGGCGGTGCGCTGGGCGTCGTTGAAGTAGGCGGGCACCGTGATGACCGCCTCCGTGACCCGCTCCCCCAGCTGCTTGGAAGCGTCGTCGGCGAGCTTGCGCAGCACCTGGGCACTGATCTCCTCAGGCGCGTACAGCTTGTCGCGCACCTTGAAGCGGGCTGCTCCGCCGTCGCCCTCGACGATGTCGTACGCCACCGCCCTGGCCTCGTCGGAGATCTCGTCGAAATGCCGGCCGATGAACCGCTTGGCCGAGTAGATGGTGCCCTTGGGGTTGAGGATCGCCTGGCGCCGGGCCAGCTGGCCCACCAGCCGTTCCCCGGTGTCGGTGAAGGCGACCACGGAGGGTGTCGTACGGTTGCCCTCGCTGTTGGGCACGACGGAAGGCTCGCCGCCCTCCCACACGGCGATCACCGAGTTCGTGGTGCCCAGGTCGATGCCCACTGCCTTGGCCATGAGGAACTCCTCCCGGTGCGGCGGCATGCGCCGGCACGGATCGTTCAGGTATGGGCGGGTCGTCCGCCGGCGCCGGTGGGCCGCAATCCGCCGAGCAGCCGTACGGCCTCGTCGGCGACCGCTTCGTCCACGACGACGTCGTACCGGCTGGGCTGCATCGAGCGGACGGAGGCGAAGTCCCGGCGGCCGCCCTGCAGGGCGTACAACAACAGGCCGAACAGCGCGCCCACGATCGCTCCGAAAATCAGGCCGTAGAGGGCGACGAGCAAGGCGGACACGAGCGGGTCCACCCAGTCGACCAGGCCGAAGAGCCAGCCGATCAGCGCACCCGGGAGGGCCCCGCTCGCCGCTCCGTGCAAGGCGGCCCTGGCGTAGTCCATACGGCCGACGACCTGCTCGACGAGGCGGACGTCCTGGCCGATGATGGCCACCCTCTGCACGGGGAACCCCTGGTCCGAGAGGTGGTCGACGGCGCGTTCGGCTTCCTGGTACGTCTCGTACATGGCCACGGTCCTACGAGGCTGCTCGCTCATCGCCAAGTCCCTCCTGCCGGTGTGCACGGCGGCCCCCGGCACGCCCCAGACTCGCGAACCGAGGAGCTGTACGCCTGCACCCGGCAGGTCAAAGAACAACGGAGCCCGTCCCCCCACGAGCACGAGACCAGACTCCGGACATTTCGGGTACGTTGGTCGGGGACGGCGTAGAGGAAGGGACGCGGTCACCTCTGTGATGGCTCAGGGAAGGGAGTAATCCCATGGCCGGCGGCCGGGGCCGGGGTGCGCACCGACGCTGTCCCGACCGGGAAGGCAGTCTTCCGCCGGGCCGTCTGGGGCAGCACCCCACGATCTCGCGGAGAGGGGTCCACCAGCCCCTTTCCACCCTGGCATCCCACAAACTCCCGGCAGTCTCTCGCGCCCTGTTCGACACCCTGGACGAGAGTGAGATCCTGCGCTTGGCCATGGACCACGTGTCGACCGTCGGCCCGTACCGAGCCGAGGCCGGATACCTCAAGGTGCACGGCCAGTTGGTCCCCAGCCCGCACGGCAGGCCGGACCATGCGCCAACCGTCGACCGGACGGTACGAGAGCTGACGGGACGAGACGGCCCAGTGGTCGTCCCGGGCCGGTCACGGGGCCGGGCCCTGGCCCTGCACGGACCCGGCGGACTGCACGGCTACCTCGTCGTGACGTCTCGCACCCGGCCCACCCGTGCGCAGCACTTCCTGCTCGTCACACTGGTACGCCTCACCGCCGCGGCCCTGTCGGTCGCCGTCGCGCACCGCCTCCAACAGGAAGGCGCGCTGGAGCTGCACCGACTGCGACAAGAACGGGCAACCCTCCAGCAGCGGCTGATCTCCCTCGTGGTCGAGGTGGGATATCAGCAGGCCGTACACGAGGCCCTCGCCGAGGTCGCGGCCGCGGGCGGCGGCGAGAAGGCCATCACCGGCGCACTGCATGCGCTCACCGGATTTCCCGTGCTGGTGGAAGACCGCTTCGGCCGACTGCGGTCCTGGACCGGTCCCGGCCGACCCGACCCCTATCCGGAACCGGACCCCGCCCGCCATGAGGAGATGCTCCAGGGTGTCGCCAGGAGAGGCGGCCCCGTGCGGATCAAGGACCGGCTGATCTCCCTGGTACGCCCCCGCGGTGAGGTCCTCGGAGTCCTGGCCCTGGTCGATCCCCGGAACGAGGCCGACGAGTACACCGTGTTCGCGCTGGAGCACGCCGCCACGTCACTCGCCCTGGAACTGTCGCACCTGCGCCACCTGGCGGGGGTGGAGCTGCGCCTGCGGCGCGAACTGGTTGACGATCTTCTGGCGGGCACGGACGAGGCGAGCGCCTACGCCCGGTCCGAGGCGGTCGGACACGACCTGCACCGCATCCAGTACGTGGTCGTCGTGCAGTGGAGGAGCCAGGTCTCGGACGACGCTTTCGCGCGGACCGTGGACCGGGCGGCCTCGGCCGTGGGCATGCCGTCGCTGGTGACTCGGCGCTCCGACCACGTGGTCCTGGTCGCCGAGGGCAGGCCCCACGACCACGCCTTGTACGAGACGCTCGCCCGGGAGACCGGAGAACCGGACGGGACGATCGGGGTGAGCGCCCGCTGCGACACCCCGGACGGCATCCCCGGCCGCTACCAAGAGGCACTGCGTGCCCTGGAGGTACGCCGCCGGTCCCGAAGTCGATACGGCACGACGTTCTTCGACGATCTGGGCCTCTACCGCATCCTGGGACCCGGTAACGAGTACCGGGAGCTGGAGGCGTTCGTTCAGGAATGGCTCGGACAGCTCGTCGACTACGACGGCCGGCACCGTACGGCGCTCGTGGAGACCCTCTCCCGGTACTTCGACTGCGGCGGCAACTACGCCGAGACCGCCGAATCCCTCGCGATCCACCGCAGCACCCTTCGCTACCGGCTCCAGCGCATCCGCGAGATCAGCGGCCATGACCTCACGAACGTGGAGGAGCGCCTCAACCTGCAGGTCGCGACCCGGGTGTGGAAGATCATGCTGGGCGGACCCGGTTGAGGCGCCCACGGGCGATGGGCCCGCGCTCAGCTGTCCCCGTCGCCGTGGGGAGCAGGCTGCACTCCGCCGAATTGACTCGTCAAGAATCACTCAGGCGCCGACAGCGGCATGAACCTCGGAATCCCGTACCCCCGGGACCGATCGAACGCGGTCCGAGCCACATGCATCGAGGAGATGCGTCGGCATCTCTGACAACACCCGTGATCTTGGTGCCAGCTATCCCTCTTTTGTGCCAACTAAAAATCCTTATCACACCTCGTCAGCGCCGAACCCTCGGCATCCCCAGCCCGATCCACGAGATGATCTCGCGCTGGATCTCGTTGTTGCCGCCGCCGAAGGTGAAGATGACCGCCGAGCGGTACCCGCGTTCGAGTTCGCCGTGCAGGACCGCCCCGGCCGAGCCCTCCTTCAGGGCACCGGGGGCCGCGACGATCTCCATGAGCCAGGCGTAGGCGTCGCGCCGGGCCTCCGAACCGTAGACCTTGACCGCGGAGGCGTCCTGCGGAGTGAGGGTGCCGTCCTGGACCGCGCCGACCATCTGCCGGTTGAGGAGTTTGAGGGCCTCCAGCCGGACGTGGGTGCGGGCCAGGAGGCGGCGTACCCAGGGCAGGTCGGCAACGCGGCGGCCGTCGGTGAGCTTGGTCTCCGTCGCCCAGCGCCGCACGTCGTGCAGGGCGCGGATCGCCATGGTGCCGTGAGCGGCCAGGGTCACACGCTCGTGGTTGAGCTGGTTGGTGATCAGCCGCCAGCCCTGGTTCTCGGCACCGACCCGGCGCGAGACGGGGACACGGACGTTCTCGTAGTAACTGGCGGTGGTGTCGTGCGAGGCGAGGGTGTTGATCAGGGTGCAGGAGTAGCCGGGGTCGGAGGTCGGCACCAGGAGCATGGTGATGCCCTTGTGCGGCGGTGCCTCGGGGTCGGTGCGCACGGCCAGCCACACCCAGTCGGCCGTGTCGCCGTTGGTCGTCCAGATCTTCTGGCCGTCGACGACGTACTCGTCGCCTTCCCGTACCGCCCTGGTGCGCAGGGACGCGAGGTCGGTGCCGGCGCCGGGCTCGCTGTAGCCGATGGCGAAGTCGATCTCGCCGGAGAGGATCTTCGGCAGGAAGTACGCCTTCTGTTCGTCGGTGCCGTACGCCATGATCGTCGGACCCACGGTGTTCAGCGCCATGAGCGGCAGCGGGACACCGGCCTGGGCGGCCTCGTCGAAGAAGATGAACTGCTCCATGGCCGTCAGGCCGCGCCCGCCGTACTCCTTCGGCCAGCCCACGCCGAGCCAGCCGTCCCTGCCGAGCCGCCGGATGGTCTCGCGGTAGAACCGCTTCCGGACGGCCGGGTCGCCGTGCCGGGCGTACGCCTGGTCCGGGACCAGTCCGGCGAAGTAGGACCGCAGTTCGGTGCGCAGCCGCTGCTGCTCGGGCGTGTATTCGAGGTGCACGGCGCCTCCAGGCTCCCAAGGCCGGTCCTGTCGGCGCACACCGTAGAACGTGTTTCAGAAATTGGGAATGGCGTCGTCAGTTCAGCGTGGCGAGGAAGTCCGTGCACGCCCGTGCGCAGGCGCGGCAGGCCGCCGCCGAGTCCTCCGCTCCCGGTTGCCGGTCGAAGACGTGGGCGGCCTCCAGGCACACGGTCCGGCACCACTCCACCTGGACCCGGATGGTGCCTTCGTCCACCTGGTTCTGCTCGGACAGCACACGGCAGGTCGCGTCGCAGACCTCCGCGCACATGATGCCCTTGCGTCGTACGAGTTCCTGATTCTCGGTGCCGTCGGGATCCACGAGGCTGGCGCGCAGCGCACACGCCCGCGCGCACTCGGTACACGCCTGCGCACAGGCGAAGCGGTCCTCCAGGAACCGGAACAGCTCCTGCTGGGATGTCGTCGAAGTCACACAGCGCGGGTAGCCCCGGTCGACGCCGGTCAAACCGGTGTTTCCGGCGGACCACCAGTCATGGGCTCCGGGCGCAGGGGCCCGGGTTCATACGGAGGACCAGGGGTACCCGCGGGCCATGACTGACGCATGGATGGAGATGGCCGCGGGCGGCGACGCCCCCGGCTTCGGGTTCGTCGTGACGGGTCTGGTGGTCCTGGTCCTGCTGCTGGGCGCCTTCATCCTGGGCCTGCGGCACAAGCGCCGGCGCCCGCCGCGGCCCGACGAACAGCCCAGGCTGCCCGACGGCGGACCGGTCCGCGAGACGCTGGAGCGCCGCGAGCCGGACGAGATGCCGAGAAGCGAGGAGCGTCTGACGCCGCACGAGCTGAAGACCCACGGCAATCAGAGCGACCGGACCAGCGCCTCACAGGAACGCCCGCGCTGGAACGAGGGCAGCAGCGGCGGCTTCGGCAGCGGCGGCCCGGGAGCAAGCTGACCCCTCGCCCGGCTCGCACAGCACGTCGTACACAGGGAAGTGAGAACCATGGCCGATTCCGCCCGCAGCACCCTGCCACTGCCTGACTACGACCATCTGCCGATCGGCGGCCTGGAGAGCCGTGTGCGGTCGCTGTCGGGGGACGAGGTCGAGCAACTGCTGGCGTACGAGCGGTCGCACGCCGACCGGCTGCCGGTGACCCGGCTGCTGGGCTCGCGGCTGGACCAGCTGCGCGCGGGCGCCGAGCCGACGTCGGGCGACCCGAACGCCCTGCGCCCCGAGACGGGCCGGGGCGCTCAGGGAGGCTCGCCCGTGTCGCCGGCGACGTCGCCGCAGCCGCACAGCCCGCCGCCGCACGGTACGCCCGACCAGCCCGCCCAGCCGAAGGGCGACCGCACCTAGGGCGACCGCACGCGGGAAGCCCGCGCCTGCCCGCGGAAGGGGCCCGTGCCTGTGCACGGGCCCCTTCCGCGTGCCCGGAAGCCGAAGCCGTCGAGGTGAGGTGGATCACAGGCCTTGAGTGCATCGTGGAGCGGGGGCCGGCGTCTTTTGAGGGGTGTAGGGGGCCACTGAGACGCAGGACGGTGAGGATGGAGCAGTTTCGGGCGGACGGCTTCGACGAGTTCGCGGCCGCCCGTTGGTCGGCGCTGCTCCATGTCGCGCGTCTGCTCACGGGCGGCGACCGGCAGCGGGCCGAGGATCTGGTGCAGGAGGCCTTGGTCAAGCTGTGGTTCGCCTGGCCGAAGGTGGCCGAACAGGCTCCCGAGGCGTATGTCCGGACGGTGCTGGTGCGGCTGGCGGCCCGCTCGGCGCGGCGGCGCTGGTGGGGGGAGCGCCCGGTGGAGCACCTGCCCGACCGGGCCGAACCGGGCGACGTGTCGTCCGCCGTGGCGGAACGTTCGCGGCTGGAGGAGGCACTGGCCCAGCTGTCTCCGAAGCAGCGGGCGGCGGTGGTGCTGCGCTATTACGAGGACCTGCCCGAGGCCCAGGTCGCCCAGGCCCTGGGGTGCCCGGTGGGCACCGCACGGTCCCATGCGTCACGCGGAGTCGCCCGGCTCCGCCAGATCCTGTCCGACACCGTCAGGCCCGTGGGGTGAAAGGAGTACCGATGGACGACTTCGAGCGGGACCTGTCGCGGCTGATGCGCGACACCCGGCAGCACACCCCCTACGAGCCCGCGCACCGGCAGCGGCTGCACGCGGGCATCCGGGCCCGCCGCCGGTCGCGGTTGCTGTGGAAGGCGGGCGGCTCGGCCGTGGCGGTGGCCGGGCTCAGCGTCGGACTGGCCCTGCTGCCCAGCATGTTCACCCGCGCCCAGCCCGCGGACCACCGGCCGCAGCCGGTGACGAGCCCGACGGCCTCGCCGGACAGCACCCCGACGAGCCCGGCCCCGGCGCCGAGCACGACCCCGACCGAGCTGCCCGAGACGACCCTGCCCGCGACCACGACCACAACCACAACCACCACCGGCGGCATCACCCCGTCCGGGAGGACGACCGAGCCGGCCGACCCCGCACCGACCACCAGGGCCTCCGAGAGCCGGGCCACGCCGACAGCGCCCGCGCCACCTCCCTCCTCCGCACCGGCGACGGCTCCGCCGTCGGCTCCGTACTCCGAAGAGCCCTCCGCATCGGTCTACCCCGAGTAGCCGCCTGAGCGGCCCTTCCCACCAGGGGCACCCTCGCCCCGACCTTTTCGACGCTCCACCCGTCACGGGCGCCTTCGGCATGCCCGAAACCGGCGCTCGGGCATGCCCCCACGCCAGAAAAGAGACCGTGAGACAGCCATGCGAACCGTATTGCGGTCGGTCCTGAACGACCGCCCGGCAACCGAACCATCCGCGTTGCCCCGCCGCGCGCCCCTGCCGGCCCACCACCCGGACCCCGTCCTGGACGTGGTCGTTCCGGTGTACAACGAGGAGAACGACCTCGAACCCTGCGTCCGGCGTCTGCACGCCCACCTCGGCGAGACCTTCCCTTACGCCTTCCGCATCACCATCGCCGACAACGCCAGCACCGACGCGACGCCGCGGATCGCCGCCCGACTGGCCGCGGAGCTGCCCGGCACGGACTGGATCCGGCTGGCGGAAAAGGGGCGGGGGCGGGCGCTGCACACCGCGTGGTCACGCTCCCGCGCCCCGGTACTGGCGTATCTGGACGTGGACCAGTCCACCGACCTCGCGGCGCTGCTGCCGCTGGTCGCGCCGCTGATCTCGGGCCACTCGGACATCGCCATCGGCACGCGCCTGGCCCGCGGCTCGCGGGTGGTGCGCGGGCCGAAGCGGGAGATCATCTCCCGCTGCTACAACGGGCTGCTGCGCGGCACGCTCGCGGTGGGCTTCTCCGACGCGCAGTGCGGGTTCAAGGCGGTGCGGCGGGACGTCGCCGAGCGGCTGCTGCCGCTGGTGGAGGACCGCGAGTGGTTCTTCGACACCGAGTTGCTGGTCATCGCCGAACGGGCGGGTCTGAGGATCCACGAGGTGCCGGTGGACTGGGTGGACGACCCCGACAGCCGGGTCCACATCCTCGCCACGGCGCTGGCCGATCTGCGGGGCATGGCAAGGATCGGCGGAGCCCTGGCCCGCGGCAGACTGCCGCTGTCCGCGCTGCGCCGCAGCGGCGGTGACCTGGCCGGGGAGCTGCCCTCGGGTCTGGCCGGGCAGGTGGTGCGTTTCGCCGCCGTCGGTGCCGCCAGCACCCTGTGCTATCTGCTGCTGTACACGGTGCTCAGACCGGCGACAGGAGCGCAGGCCGCCAACGCGCTCGCCCTGCTCGCCAGCGCGATCGCCAACACGGCGGCCAACCGGCGGGTCACCTTCGGTGTGCGGGGCCGTGGCGGCGCGCTGCGCCACCACCTCAAGGGCCTCGCCGCCTTCCTGATCGGACTGGCCCTGACGAGCGGTTCGCTCGCCCTGCTCCACCACACCGGGCCCGGGGCCGGCCGCGGAGCCGAGCTCATCGCTCTGGTCGCCGCCAACCTGGCCGCGACGCTGCTGCGCTTCCTCCTCCTGCGGGCGTGGGTGTTCCCGGCCCGCCGCACGACAGGACCCTCCGCCCCATGAGCACCGTCCAGCTGCGCCGTCCGCCCGCCGGAGCCGCACCGCCCGAAGTCCCGGACAGGGCACGGCGGTTCCGGCGCAGGCTGTACGCCGCCGCCGCGCGCTCCGGGCCCGTGCTGCTGACGTACGGCGTGCTGAAGCTGGCCGGCTTCGGCGTCTTCATGTTCCTGCTGGACTCCGCGGGCGACTTCCGGAAGAAGGACCCGCGCTTCGGCGGCGGCGAGCGCGCCTGGGACGTCCTGGCCAGCTGGGACGGCTGGTGGTACCAGCAGATCGCCGCGCACGGGTACGACCCGGCCCTGAAACCGATCCCGGGGGCGACGGGCCTGATCACGCTGGAGGGCAACTCGGCGGCGTTCTTCCCGCTGTACCCGACGCTGATGAGACTGGTCTCGGAGTGCACCGGACTCGGCCTGTACGGCGCCGGCATGACGGTCTCCGTCATCGCCTCGTTCGCCGCCGCGCTCGGCATCCACACCGTGACCAAACGTTTCGGCGGTCACCGGGCCGGCCTGGTCGCGGCCGGGCTGTGGGCGGTCTGGCCCGGCTCGGGCACGGAGTGGTCGGGCTACTCGGAATCCCTGTACACGGCCCTCGCCGCGTGGGCCTGTCACGCGGTCATGACCCGGCGCTGGCTCACGGCCGGTCTGCTGACCTGTGCGGCAGGGCTGTGCCGGCCCACCGCCGTGGCGCTCGTCGCCGCCCTCGCCGTCGCGGCGGTGCTGTCCCTGCGCCGGTGCGAGGACGGGGTCCGGCGTCCGCTGGCCGCTGTGGCGATCGCGCCCCTGGGTCTGTTCGGCTACCTCGGCTGGGTCAACTACCGCATGGGCGACATCAACGGCTACTCCGAACTCCAGGACGGCGCCTGGGCCCACAGGTTCGACTGGGGAGCCCACACGTTCGACGTGCTGACATCCCTCCCCGTCGGACACTTCGACTATCTCTTCGCCAGGGCCTTCGAGGACGTCATCGGCGTCTGCGTCGTGCTGGCGGTGCCGGTGCTGACGGTGCTGCTGCTGCGTCTGCGCCCGCCGGCCGTCCTCGTCGTCCATACGGTGCTGTCGTACCTCATGGTGATGACGACCCAGCAGATCTTCGGCAACGTCTCGCGCTATCTGCTGCCCCTCTTCCCGCTGTTCGTCCCTCTCGCCCTCGCGATGAGCCGTCTCGGATGGCCGTCCCTGGTCACGGTCCTCGGCACAGCCGCGCTGGCCTCCGGGTCGTACGCGGGGTACGTGCTCTTCGAACTCGGCGTGCCGTAGCCGCCGTCGACGGTGAGATGCCTCCGAAACATTCCCTTCACCCAGGAAGTATTTAGGGGTAACGACCGCTGCCTACCGTGCCTGCCTTGTCAGTCCCCAACCCGCAGCAAGGAGGCGTGGCATGAGTGCCGAGCCACGACTGGCCGCAGTAGCCGAGCCGGAACCCGCACCGCAGGCGGCACCTGGCACGGACCAGGCCGTCAAGGAGACCCTCGAGGACTACACGCTCCGCTTCGCTCCGCGCAGTTACCGGCGCTGGACCCCGATGGTGGTGGCGACGACCGCGCTCGGCGGCATCGCCTACATGGCCGACTTCTCCATCGGGGCAGGCATCGCACTGGCCCATGGCACCGGCAACGCGCTCCTCGCGATCGCCGTCGCCGCCGTCGTCATCTTCGTGACCGGCTTCCCGCTGGCCTACTACGGCGCCCGCTACAACATCGACCTGGACCTGATCACCCGCGGCTCCGGCTTCGGCTACTTCGGCTCGGTCCTCACCAGCGTCATCTTCGCCAGCTTCACCTTCATCTTCTTCGCCCTGGAAGGCTCGATCATGGCCCAGGGTTTGAAACTGGGCCTCGGGCTGCCGCTCTGGCTGGGCTACCTGGTCTCCACGCTGATGGTGATCCCCCTGGTGATCTACGGCATGAAGGCGCTGAGCAAGCTCCAGGTGTGGACCACCCCGATCTGGCTGCTGCTGATGGTCGGCCCGCTGGTCTATCTGGTCGCCACCGACCCGGGCACCGTCGACCGCTTCCTCTCCTACGCGGGCACCGACGGGGACGGCGGCATCGACACCGCCTCCGTGCTGCTCGGTGCGGGCGTGTGCCTGTCGCTGATCGCGCAGATCGGCGAGCAGATCGACTACCTGCGCTTCATGCCGCCCAAAACCGAGGCGAACAAGCGCAGTTGGTGGACGGCCGTGGTGATGGCCGGCCCGGGCTGGGTGGTGCTGGGCGCACTCAAGCAGGCCATCGGCGTGTTCCTCGCGGTGTACATCATCGCCGAGGTCGGCGCCTCCGCCGCGCCCGAGCCGATCCAGCAGTTCAAGGGCGCCTTCGACGCGATGATGCCGTCCTGGCTCGTCGTCCCCCTCGCCGTGGTACTGGTCGTCATCAGCCAGATCAAGATCAACGTGACGAACGCGTACTCCGGCTCCCTCGCGTGGACCAACTCCTTCACCCGGGTCACGAAGCGCTACCCGGGCCGGATGGTCTTCGTCCTGGTGAACCTGGGCTTCGCGCTGGCCCTGATGGAGGCCGACATGTTCAGCTTCCTCAACAGCATCCTGGGCTTCTACTCGAACTGCGCGATCGCCTGGGTGGTCACCGTGGCCACCGACATCGGCATCAACAAGTACGTCCTGAAGCTGTCCCCGCACGCCCCCGAGTTCCGCCGCGGCATGCTCTACGCCGTCAACCCCGTCGGGGTCGTGGCCTTCACCGCCGCATCGGGGCTGTCCATCGCCATGTACTTCCACGCCCTCGGCGACACACTCCAGCCGTACTCCCCCGTCGCCGCGGCCGTCATCGCCTTCGTCCTCACACCACTGATGGCTGTCGTCACCAAGGGCCGGTACTACCTGCGCCGCACCGACGACGGCATCGCCGAGCCGCTGCTGGACGAGGACGGCAACCCCAGCGCCGTCGCCTACGAGTGTCATGTGTGCCGGCAGCAGTTCGAGCGGCCGGACGTGGCTGCCTGCCGGACGCACGACGCGGTCGTGTGCTCGCTGTGCCTGAGCACCGACAAGGTCGGTGACCACGTCCTGCCGGCCACGGTCTGAGCGGTGCGGCGGGAGCGCGGCCGGGCCCTCCCGTCTCACGGCACGTTCCAAGTCGGTCTCGGACGCGCTGTCCGCGACCGGACGAGGGGTGACTCCCGTGCCCGGGCGGCATACTGATCTCGCGCTGCGCAGTGATCAGGAGACGGCCGGAAAGGGGATGACGGCACGTGACCACAGAAGAGCCGGACGGGCGGGAAACCCCCCACGAGCCGCCCGGCGTTCCCCCGGTCCGCGACGACGTGTGGCTGAGGTTCCTCACGGACAGCGAGTCCGCCATACGCGTCTCCGCTCCCAGGGAGCCCTCGGCCGAGGAGCGGGCTGCGGGGCGGCAGCTCCAGCCCCCTTACGCCGTGGGTGATCTGTGGCAGCCCGAGGACCTCTGGGTCCGGGTGGCGTGGCGGGACCTGGACCGCCGCGCCAAGGTCCGGCGCGCGGGTCGGGTGGCCGCCACGGCTGCCGCCGTCGCCCTGGCCCTCGGAGCCTGGTCCCAGCTCTCCACCGGTGCGGGCCCCGGCCACCGGCCCGGCGAGACCACGGTGCGGCAGGTCGAGGGTGCGACGGCGCGACTGGCCACGGCCACACCCGTCCCGTCCCCGGCACCCCTCCAGCAGCCGTCCCGATAGCTCAAGCAGGCCTGGGGCGGTTCCAGCGCGCCGGCCACTCGCACCGCCCCCCGCGCTCGCCCTGCCGGACATGCCCGCGCCACGATCGGCTCCCGGGGGGACCGGCACCGGAATCCGTCACAGGGGCCGCAAGCACACCGAAAAGCAGGTACCGCTGGACCGCGGCGTTCACCCCGTCTTCCAGCCCCTCCGCGCGTCGATCCGCTCCCACTCCGCGTCCCACTGGGACATGCGGCGCCGGTCGAGGCCCAGGCGGGTCAGCCAGGTGGCTCCCAGTACCGCGGCGCCCGTGGAGATCCCGGCGAGCGCGCCGCCCATGGCGGTGTGCAGCCAGGCCTCGCCGCCGGACACGGGCGCGGTCGTGAGGTCACCGCTCCGGTTCACCCACACGGTCAGGGTGCTTCCGGCGGGTGCTCTCGCCGGTACCCGGGCCTCCTCCCGGTGCGTGGAGCCGTCGGGCGCGGTCCACCGCACCTTGCCCCACACCCGGTGGTCGCTCGCCTCTCGGGCCGGTGACGGACCGGGCGCGTCCTCGACGACCGTCGCCCGGACCTGGCGGCTCTCGGCCCGCTGCCGCTCGACGGCCTGCTCGACCGTGCCCGCCGCGAGCAGGCCCGCGATGATCCCGCCCAGCAGGGCGAGCACCCAGCCCGCGAGCACGATCCAGGCTTCGACGACGTCGACGCGCCGTTTGAGCACGTTGCGCCGCCACCGCCACCACCGCACGGTCACACGTTCTGACGCTTCCATGGGCCGACACCCCCTCATGAGCACCGGCAGCACCCTTCCAGTGTGCGCCTGTCGGCCGGGAACGCCCGCCGATCAACGCCGGACATGCACATTCCGGGCGGCGCGAATCCGGGTCAGCCGGGAGAGGCCGCGATGTGTACCCGGTCGCTCTCGTCCCCGGAGAGGAAGGAGGCCATCGCCCGCCCCTCCTCGGCGACGGCCGTGCGGTCGGCCCGGGAGAAGCGGCGCAACGGGGTGACGTGCACCGTGCCCTCCTCGACGGTCCAGGTCGCGGTGACTCTGCCGTCGACCAGGACGACTCGGGCGCCGGCGACGGACAGATGACGGTGCTCGTCGTCGATGATCCGGCTGCGGTCGTGATATCCGAGGATCGCGTTGTCGAACGCCGGCAGGAACCTCACCGGCGCCGGGGTGCCGGGATCGGGGCGGGGCGCTTCGGGGAGGTCGAGCAGTTCGCGGCCCCGTTCGTCGCGGAAGGCGACGAGTTCCCCGCGGAGGGCGGAGACCGCGGCGGGCAGTCCGGCGAGACCGCACCAGGCGCGCAGGTCGGCCGGGGCGGCTGGGCCGAACGCGGCCAGGTAGCGCCGTACCAGCGCCCGGCCCACGGGGTCGGAGACGTCCGGGGAGGGCGGGTCGATCTCGCGGCCGAGCCAGGAGGAGAGGAGTGCATAGCGCGCACCCCCTCGGGTGCGCCACAGGCCGCGCGGCGGCACCTGGACCGTCGGGAGGAGGGCCGCGACCAGCATCTCGCCCAGGGGCCGCGGCTGCGCCCCGGGCCGGCGGCCGGCGACGGCTCGTGCGAGGCCGGGCATGGAGCGGGGTTCACCGTCGGCCATGACCTCGCGGCCCGCCGCCGCCAGTTCAGCGGGATCGATTCCGTCGAGTTCGCGCCGGTACACGCCGAGGACCCGCTGCCGGAGCATGGCGCCGTGGCGGGAACGCCAGGCCACGGCGTCGTCGGCGGTGACGAGATGGACGGTGCGGCGCATGAGGTGGGTGCGCACGACGCGGCGCCCGGTCAGCAGGTCCGACAGCTCCGCCGGGTCGAAGGCCCGCAGCCGCGACCACAGGCCGGGGAACGGCTCCTGCGGTTCCTGCGCCTGGAGACCGCACAGGTGCGCGACCGCGTCGAGGACCGGCAGATCGGCACGCTCGAGGAGCAACTGCCGGGCCAGGGTGGCACGGTTGAGCGCCCGGGCGTCGAGAACGGTCATCGGAGCACCTCGGCCTTCGCGTCGTGTGCCGACCCGCGGTCCAGGTGTCCGGGCGGCTTGCGCGCTCACGGTCGCACGGAATGCGGTCAGTTCGTGTCCGCGTCCTGTGTCGGGGTGTCCGGCCGCCCGGTCTCAGACCCGGGGGGCCGACGGTGGCCGGAAGCCTGCCCGGCGCGACCGCCCCGCGCGGCGGATGTGCATCGCCGCCATCGTCCTGACCCCTGCACGAGGCCGCCTACGCTGCCGAGGTGGTGCGTGGCGGCATCCTCTCCGCGGACCGCGCGCCGCCATTCCCTACGTTCCCTATCGAATTACTAGGAAAGTATTGACGGGACCTTGCGCTCCTGCGCAGGATGATGCGGATGGCCCACACATCTTTCCCGCCCGTGATGCTCAACACCCCATTCCGCGTACGAACTTGAGGAGATTTCAGCGATGGGCGTTGCCCTGGCGCCGTCCGGCCCCGCCGCGGAGTTCGACCAGTCGGGGACCGGCAGCGCGCACTGGTCGCGCGTGGCACGCGAGACGGCGGAGGACCTGGCGACGGACGCCGTCGCCCGGGATCAGGCGGGCAAGCCCCCCTTCGACGAGGTGTCCCGGCTGCGCGAGTCCGGGCTGCTGACCCTCCTGCTCCCCCGCGAACTCGGGGGCGGCGGCGCCGACTGGACCCAGGCGTACGCCGTGGTCCGGGAGATCGCGGCGGCCGACGGCGCCATCGGGCAGCTCCTCGGCTGTCACTACTTCACGTCCTGGAGCGTCCGGTCGTTCGCCGATCCCGCCCTCACCGCCCGGCTGGAGCGGCGGTCCGCAGCGGAGCAGTGGTGCTGGGGCGGCGGCCTGGCCCGCCAGGAACCGGCGCTGACACTCACTCCGGACACACGCGGGTACGTTCTGAACGGGCGGCAGAGCTACGCCGCGGGCGTTCTGGTCGCCGACCGCCTCGCCGTGCGCGCAGTGCGGGCCGGAACCGGTGAACCCTTCGCCGTCGTGGTCGATCCCGCCCGCGCGGGTGTGGTCGTCGACGGTGACACCGACCCCTTCGGTCAGCGGCTGGCGGCTGGCGGCAGCGCGGAGTTCGACGCCGTGCCCGTCGCCGCCGCGGACGTGCTGGGCTCCCTGTCGGCGGACGAGGACGTCCTGTCACCCCTGACGGCCCTGGTGTCACCGGTCGGTCGTCTGCTGTCGGCGCAGCTGCGGCTCGGCATGGCGGAGGGCGTGCTCGCCGAGGCCCGTGAGTACAGCAGGTCCGGCCCCTCGCACCGGCATCCGGACTGGCCGGTGGGTTCCCCCCGGGATCCACAGGTGCTGACGGCGTACGGGGAGCTCACCGTGCTCACCCGCTCGGCGTCCGCACTCGCCGACGAGGCACGCCGGGCCGTGCAGGGCGGGCTGGACCGCGGCGAGGACCTCACCTACGAGGAGTACGCGGAGATCGCGGTCCTGGTGGCCATGGCCGAGGCCGCCGCCTCCAAGGCCGCCCAGGAGTCCACCGCTCGCGCCCTGGACATCATCGGCGCCCGCTCCGCTTCCGCCCGCCTCGGCTTCGACCGGTTCTGGCGCAACGCCCGGACGCATACCCTGTACGAGCCCGTCGGCCACCGGCTCCAGGACGTCGGGGACTACTTCCTCAACGGGGCGCACCCCCCGTTCGTCCTTCCCGTCTGACCACGCGACGACCGACGGCAGGCCATGCGTGCCGCTCGGGTCGCCGAGGCCGCCGAACGTTCTCCGGGCGGCCCGCGTCACAGTGGTGACCGTCGAAGGGACCTCCACCATGACTGCCCCAGCCCGAGCCGTTCTCGGCGCCGTACTGATCGGAGGGATCGTCTGTGCGGTCGCCGCCTGCGGCACCGCGACATCGGCGTCCCCCGAGGCGGAAGGCGCACCCGGACATGTCCGGGGCGACTGGCGGGAGCCCGCCTCCTACACCTACACGCTCCGGTCGAGCGAGGGGGAGCGAAGCCTGCTCGGCACCTTCCGGATCTCGGTCCGCGACGGTGTTGTCGTGAGGGCGGTGGGCCTGGACGACTCCGCGCGCAGGGCGGTCGAGAGCGCACCCGACGCCGTGCCCACGCTCGGCGAGCTCCTCGCGGAGCTGGAGCAGGCGCGCCGGGACGACGCGGACACGGCCGAGGCGAGGTACGCGGCCGACGGACACCCTGTGCGCATCGTCCTGGACTGGGAGGAGAACGCAGTCGACGACGAAGCGCACTACGACATCACCGCCTACGAGCCCGCGGACACCAAGGGCACGGGGAGCACCCGGAGCACCGGGGACACGACCGACGCCCGGCGGACCTGACGCCGCCGGCTCCGCGCGGAGTTCAGTCCTTGCCCATCGCCTTGCGGACGGCGTCCTTCGTGCGGTCCACGAGGGCCGCGACGGGACCGAGGGCCACATTGGCCTTGGCGGACTCGACGCCGGGGTGCGGACGGGTGGGTGCCATGGCCTCGGCGGCCTTCACCGCCCTGGCCAACGTGGCGAGGCCGTCGGCGTCGGTGCTGCGGCGCAGGTGCGTGAACTCGTAGCGTTCCTCCGCCCGGGCGTGCTCCTGCACGTCCTTGCGCAGCTTCATCAGCTGGAGCATGAACTTCGGGTCGTCGGTGTCCAGTTCGTCCAGAGCGGCCAGGGTCTCCTTGGCCGCCTTCTCCTCGGCGAGCCGGTCCTCCACCACCTGTTCGCCACCGGGCAGGGACCGCCGGGCGAAGGGGTGGACGACCTCTTCCTCCGCGGTCTCGTGCACGGCCAGCAGCCGCACCAGGCGCCGGAAGGCCTCCCGGCGTTCCTCACCCGTGCTGTGCTCGACCTCGTCGAAGAGGTTGCGGATGTCGCCGTGCTGGCGCATGAGGAGCGCGACCACGTCGGTGTCCGCGGCGCGGTCGTCACCGGCCTGGGGAGTGTGCGTCTCGGGCATGGTCGGTCGCCTCACTTCTCGCGCATCGCGGGGTCGGGGTGCTCGCCCTCGGTCTGCACGCGGTAGTCGCGGCCGAACATCTCGTCGTGCTGGACCATCACGCGCTCGCTGGGCGGCTCGTCACCGCCGTGAATCCGCTCCTGCATCGTCTCGAACCGCTCGTGCGCCTCGCGCACATATCCGGCGCCCAGCGTGGTCAGGTCCATCTGGGTGTCCAGCAGCTCGCGCACGTACTGCTTGTTCGGCTCGAAGGTGAGCACGTTCGGCAGCTCCGGGGCGAGGCACTCCTGCGGCTCCCGGCCGTCGTGGCGGCGCATCAGGTCGCAGGCCGTGTGCAGGTGTTCCAGCTCCATGTTCAGGTGCAGCTCCCAGATCGCCTTCACCTTGGGGTCGCTCTCCTGCTCCATGAAGGAGTAGTACAGGTAGCACTCGTTGTACTCGTGGTTGACGAGCTGCTCCCACCACGTCTCCCCCGGGTCGACGAGCGACTCGTAGTGGGTGACGTGCTCCTCCTCGATCAGCCCGATCTCCTGGTAGAGCTGGCGGGCGATGGGCTCCATGTAGGTGGGGCCGGTGTTCATGTAGAAGTTCATGGTCTGCTGCTCCGCCGCCATGATCGTCAGGGCGTGCAGCTTGGACAGCGGGTTCGTGCCGCTCTTGTCGTAGGGGTCACGGACGTTGTCGTACGGGTCACGGTGGTGGTACTTCGTCGGCCGGCCCGGCATCACCTCGGTGAGGTTGTCCACGATCGACTCCGCCTTGCGGTGCTCGATCATCTCGTAGAGGTTGGCGTACCGGTACAGATGGTCGAAGTCCTCCAGCACGCCGAACTGGTATGCCTGCTTCAGGTAGGGGTCCGGCTCCATGCGCGCCACCCAGGCCGTCAGATCCACCGCGACCTGCTCGTAGGCGATGGTCGTCTCCAGGACCGAGGACACCCCGGGCAGCAGCCAGTTGACCACCTTCTGCTGCTGCGCCTCGATGTAGCGGGTCCGGGCGAGCTGCCGCTTCACCTCCGGGTCGACGGTGTTGCGGGCGAGCTGGTGGCTGAAGAGGATCGCCTCGACCTCGATGCCGTTCATCGCGATGATCCGGCATCGGGTGTACGGGTCGCAGCGGTCGGGGTCGATGGGCTGCACGTTCAGCTCGCGCCAGCTGCGGAGCTGGCGGTCGAGCGGGATGCCCCTCTGTTCCAATGGGTTGAAACTCATGGACCGTCTCCTGGGGGTGTAGGGACTCGCGCGCCGACGGAGTGCCCCGCCAGGACCGAAGGGAACGGCTTCGCCTCCCCCACTCTTGCGGCCGGGGCGGTTTCCGGCCATCACGCATGCCCCGAACGGGTGCTCACCGCATGGGCCGGACGGCGCGGGAGCGTTGAGGCTTCGAGCGGCGACCCCCGGGTACTTCCATGGCGGAACGACCCGCCGACAAAGGAAACGGAGGAACGAAGGCCGTGGTGCTGTCCCATTCGCTCGATCGCGGAGTCCTCGTCATCACGGTCCACCAGGACCCCGGCATCGGCGGGCGCGCCACGCTCCTCACGAGGATCAGCGACCTCGTGCAGGCCTGCCGGCCGGCGCCCGTGGTCATCGTCCTCGACGAGCCGGCCGCCCGGAGCACGGTGGTCAGCGTGGTCCTCCGGGTCCATCACCTGTGCAGCAGGACGGGCACTCTGATGTCGGTCGCCACGCACAGTGCGCCCGTCCGCCGCGCACTCGAGGCGGACGCCGACACCGGCGGCACGCGACTGGTCATACACGCCCGCGCGGACACCGCTGTCGCCGCCGCCTACGCCGCGGTGGCCTGAGGAGCCGTTCCGGGCCTCACGGCATCGTGCTCTGCGCGCTGATCAGCTCGGTGACCGCGCGGAGACCGCCGTGCGCGAGGGCGGCGCGCTGCCGGTCCGCACCGGTCCCGTCCTGCAGCAGCCGGTGGATCAGGGACGTGACCTGCCGGGAGTCACCGGATGCCTCGAGGGCGGGCGCGACGTGCCGCAGGAATTCGTAGAGCACGTCGCCGGCCCGGTGCGGGGCGCCGACGGGATCGAGAAGGGTGTCTCCCAGACCGTGGCGGGCGGCGTGCCACATGGCGGCCTGCAACAGCTCGGGCGCGACGTCGGGCAGGGGCGCGTCGGCGGCCGCTTCCGCCAGGGCGGTCTCCACGAGGGCCCGGATGAGCGCGGCGAGCATCACCGCCTCGTCCGCGCGCAGCTGGACGTCCAGGCACCGGACCTCGATGGTGGGGTACGTGGCCGAGAGGCGGGCTTGCCAGTAGAGCTGACCGACGTCCGAGATCAGACCCGACTCCAGCAGCCGTTCCACGCGCCGGTCGTAGTCGGCGGCGTCCCGGAAGTGCGGGGGCATGCCGCTGACCGGCCACCGGCCGAAGATCACGGTGCGCCAGCTCGCGAAACCGGTGTCGTGGCCGTCCCAGAGCGGGGAGTTCGCCGCCATGGCCGTCAGCGTCGGCAACCGGTAACGGATCCGGTTCAGCACCTGCACGCCCGCTTCCCGGTCCGGCACGGCGACGTGCACGTGCGTACCGTTGACCAGTTGTTCCGCCACCAGTTGGGGTGCCTGGGTGACCATGGCCCGGTAGCGGGCCTGGTCGGTGACGGCGATGGGGCGGCCGTGCCGCAGCGGCGGGGTGCCGCAGACCCCGATCCGGCAGCCGTGCTGCTCGGCGGCACCGCCGACGGCGTGCCGCAACCGCAGCAGGTGGCCTCCGACCTCCTCCAGGGTGTCGCAGACCGGAGTGGCCACCTCGACCTGCGCCTGGAGCAGCTCGTACTGCACCTCCTGGTCCGTCACGAGGTGCCCCACGCCCGCAGCGGCGCGTACTTTGTCCGCCTGAGGTACCGGCAGACCCGTGACCGGGTCGAGCAGCAGGTATTCCTCTTCCACGCCGATCGTCGTCATCGACCACCCTCTGTTCCGCCCGGGGGCCGGGCCCGATCCCGGCGCGCGTCCGACGCGCCTTGAGAACCAAGGTCACCTCGGAGGCCCGATCGTGGCTGACCGAGTGCCGCGCTCGTGCCGTAACAAAACATGACACAGACGCAGAAAACGCTTGCATGCGGAAAGGCGTCGGCGCTCCGAGGGTGCCTGCCCCACCCCTGACGAATGGATCATTCCGCCGTTCAGAGCAAGGACACCCGAGAACAGACAAAGGGACCGAACCGCAGCGAATAGGTTTCCCCGGGGCGGATGGCCGTCCGTGCACCGTTGCTGCCGATCGAGGACCTGATGGCGACACACACTGAACCCGTTTCACCCGCACCCGCGGTCGAGCGCCGCGGCAGAGGGGAGGTGGTCGTCTCCTGGCTGACGACCACCGATCACAAGAAGATCGGGCACCTGTATCTGATCACGTCGTTCGGGTTCTTCCTGGTCGCCGGGGCACTGGCGATGCTCATCCGGGCCGAACTGGCCCGGCCGGGGCTGCAGATCGTCTCCGGCGAGCAGTACAACCAGGCGTTCACCATGCACGGCACGATCATGCTCCTGTTGTTCGCCACGCCCACCTTCGCCGGCTTCGCCAATGCCGTCATGCCCTTGCAGATCGGCTCACCCGACGTCGCGTTCCCGCGGCTGAACATGCTCTCGTACTGGCTGTTCCTCTTCGGCGGGCTGATCGTGCTCGGCAGCTTCCTCACCCCGCAGGGCTCGGCCGACTTCGGCTGGACCGCGTACACGCCGCTCAGCGGTGGGGAGCGCACGCCCCAGGTGGGCGGTGACCTGTGGATCATGGGGCTTGCGCTGTCCGGCTTCGGCACCATCCTCGGCTCCGTCAACTTCATCACCACCATCATCTGCATGCGCGCCCCGGGCATGACGATGTTCCGGATGCCGATCTTCACCTGGAACGTGCTGCTCACCTCGCTGCTGGTGCTGCTGGCCTTCCCGGTCCTGGCCGCCGCGCTGCTGGTGCTGGAAGCGGACCGGCGCTTCGGCGCGCAGGTGTTCAACGCGGAGAACGGGGGCGCGGTGCTGTGGCAGCACCTGTTCTGGTTCTTCGGCCACCCCGAGGTGTACATCCTCGCGCTGCCGTTCTTCGGCGTGATCACGGAGATCATCCCCGTCTTCGCCCGCAAGCCGATCTTCGGGTACACCGGTCTGATCGGCGCCACCGTCTCCATCGCCGGCCTCTCGGTGACGGTGTGGGCGCACCACATGTTCGCCACCGGCGCGGTGCTGCTGCCGTTCTTCTCCTTCATGACCTATTTGATCGCCGTACCGACGGGTGTGAAGTTCTTCAACTGGATCGGCACGATGTGGCGGGGTTCGCTGTCGTTCGAACCGCCCATGCTCTGGGCGATCGGCTTCCTGGTCACCTTCCTCTTCGGCGGCCTGACCGGCGTCATCCTGGGCTCCCCGCCGCTCGACTGGCACGTCACCGACAGCTACTTCGTGGTCGCCCACTTCCACTACGTGCTCTTCGGAACGATCGTGTTCGCGATGTTCGGCGGGTTCAGCTTCTGGTGGCCGAAGATGACCGGCACGATGCTCGACACGCGCTTGGAGAAGATCCACTTCTGGACGCTGTTCGTCGGCTTCCACACCACGTTCCTGGTCCAGCACTGGCTCGGCGCCGAGGGCATGCCCCGCCGCTACGCCGACTATCTGGCCGCCGACGGGTTCACCGCGCTCAACACCGTCTCCTCGATCGGTGCTTTCCTGCTCGGCCTTTCCACCCTGCCCTTCCTGTACAACGTGTGGCGGACGGCCCAGAAGGGCGAGAAGGTCGAGGTCGACGACCCCTGGGGCTACGGCCGCTCGCTGGAATGGGCCACGTCCTGCCCGCCGCCCCGCCACAACTTCCTCACCATGCCCAAGATCCGCTCCGAGTCGCCGGCCTTCGACCTGCGTCACCCGGACGTGGCGAGCCTGGACGAGGCGGAGAACACCGGTCAGCGCGATGTGATCGACGCCGAGGGGCACAAGGGCGAGCGGCTGTGAGACGGGGCAGGCAGCAGGTGCCCGTGGACGAGCCGCGCAACGCCCTGGCCGACGAGACCGAGGGCTTCCTTCTCGCCCACGTTCACCGCGAGGAGGCGCAGCGCGAAGCCGAGCAGCTCTGCGCACGCATGCCGTGGCTGACCACCGCCCAGACCGAGGAGATCACCGGCCACTATGTCCGCCGGCGTCTCGACGTGACCCGGCAGCTGATGCTCGGCACCGTGCGACGAGCCGACGAGCTGCGGCAGGAGTACGAGAGCCGCTACGCCCACCTCCGGCGCACGCTGCTCCGATGCCACGCGGCCGGTGCCTGCGCGGTCGTGGCGTGTGCCGCGGGGGCGGGGGCGCTGGCGGGTGTGCTGACCCGCTGAGCCGAGGGCCGGGTTCAGCGGCCGTGGCCGTCCTCGCGGGGCAGCGGCCCGGCACCGGCAAGGCGGCCCGGGCGACGGGTGGCGTGGCGCTCGCCCGGGCCTGGGTCTTCCCGGGCGGCCAGCGCATCGGCCACGGCGCCGGTGACGAGGCCGTGGACCGCCTTGCGCGGGACGTCCACGGCGAGTTCCGTGCGGGGCCAGGTGGCGGGCGGGGCGCCGACTCCGGTGGCGTTCTCCCGGATCTGATCATTGGTGAGGGGAGTCGGGGCGGCCGGTGACGGCCTGCTCGATCTTCTCGCCGAGCGTCATCACGACGCCTCCAGCGGTACCGGCGACCAGCCCCCGCCACAGTGCGCGACCGATGATGCGGCGCCGGGTACCCGGTCACGCCCGCTTCCCGCACGCCCGGGCCGGTGGCCTCAGTGACCGTAGGGCGGTTCGAAGCAGCCGGTCTCGAGGTACGGGCCGTGGGCCCGCACCTCGAAGTTCGACTTCTGCACGAACCCCGACACGCAGGCGTCGTCGTGCACGCGCAGGGCGACCCGTGCCCCCTCGGGCGTGACGTAGCCGTCGTCCTTCCAGCGCTGGGACATCCCCGTGACGGTGAGTGTGCCGCCGACGCGCTTGCCGTCCTTCGTGACGCGCTCCTCCTCGTAGCCGAGCCGGAGCAGGGCCGTCCGTACGGTCCCGGGGTCCCACTTCCGCCGCTCCCACAGCCGTTGCAGCACCGGCCTCAGGCGGTCGGCCTCCCGCTGGGCGTCCTTCGCGTGGGCCGGAGTCATGTCGCCCTCACGGCGGAAAGCGTTGTTCTCGTTGTAGTGCGGGGCGCCGTCACCGGCGCCCGGCTCCACGTACGGCGACGCTCCCGGGGCGCTGGACGAGGGCGCGCCCGACGGCGTGGAGCCGGTGGAGGCCGCGCCGGCCCGCGCGTCCGGGGCGCGCACGTCACCGCAGGCCGCGAGAGACGCGACGAGGGCGGCGGCCAGAGCGAGAGAAGCGGCCGGGCGGGCGAGCAGCGAGGTGGACATGCAGCCGACCCTCTCATCGGCGCGGCCTTCCTGGGGGTCGTTCTCCTGCGCTCCTCGAGGAGTCGGGGTGCGATCGGGGATCCCTCGGGGGCGTCCCCGATGCGCGGTCACAGTCCTTCCTGGAAGCGTGAGGTGCATGACCTCGACCCCCATGTCACGAAGGGCCTTCGCGGGCGCTGCCCTGACGGGAGCGACCGCCCTGGCCGCCCTTACCGTGCTGCCCGCGCGGAGCGCCGTCGCGTCCCCCGCTTCAGCCACGCCTCTCCCACCACTGGATACCACCGCGCTGCGGGCGGCGATCGATGATCTGGAGCATCCGCCGTCGACCGCGGCCCAGTTACGCGTCGGCGGCGCGGCCGGCTCCTGGCAGGCTTCCTCAGGTGTGGCCGACATCAGGACGCGGCGGCCGGTGACGGGGCACGACAAGGTCCGCATCGGCAGCATCACCAAGGTCTTCGTGGCCACGGTGGTGCTGCAACTCGTGGCCGAGGGCCGGGCCGCTCTGGACCAGCCGGTGCGGCACATCCTGCCGGGACTGCTGCCGGCCCGCTTCTCGCCCGTCACCGTAGGACATCTGCTGGACCACACCAGCGGGTTGCCGGACCACGTGGGCATCCCCGAACCGGCGAGCGCGGAAGAGGTGTTGCAGCACCGCTTCGACCACTGGACCCCACAGGAGTGGGTGGCGACGGCGACGCACGGAGCACCGAAGTTCACCCCGGGCACGCGGCAGGAGTACCGCGGCGTCAACTATGTACTGGCCGCACTGATCATCGACGAGGTGACCGGACGCCCATACGGCGAGGCCGTAGCCGCCCGCGTCCTGCGCCCGCTGGGCCTGGCCGGCACCGTCGTACCGGGCGACGACCCCCGCATCCACGGGCGGCACGTGCGCGGCTACCTGGAGATGGCCGACGGTGGCCTGAGGGACGTCACCGTGTACGACCAGTCGGCCGGCCGGGGCGAGGGCGACATGATCTCCACCCCCCGCGACCTCGACCGCATGCTCACCGCCCTGTTCTCCGGCGAACTGCTCCCGCCGGAGCTGCTGCAACTGATGTTCACGCTGCCACCGCAGGACGTGCGCATGCTGGACGGCTCACCGGCCCGCTACAGCACCGGGCTTCAGCGGGCCGACGTCAACGGCGTGACGTTCTGGGGCAAGACCGGCGAGACCTACGGCTACAAGAACGCCGCGTTCTCCACCCGTGACCGGCAACGCAGCTTCGTGCTCACCTACAACCCGACGACCGCCCGCAACGGTGAGGAGGGCCGGATGATCGCCCGGGTCGCGGACCTGCTCACCCGCCGCTGAGCGAACCCTCGTGTCGTGTCGCCGGACAGCACCGTGCGGTGTCGTGAGGAGCCGCATGTCCGGCAGCCCCGCCCCGGCGCAGTCGCCCCGGGACCAGGCTGTGGAGGCCAACTACCCTTCGTGGTCACCGCGGTGTCGTCGCGGTGGCGGCCGGGGAGCGGGAGGCGCCGGGGGTGAACTGCCACCAGTTCATGTTGAGGAGGTAACCGCTGCCGCCGCTGAACCGCAGGTAGAGGTCCTGGGTTCCGGTCGCGCCGGAGACCGGGCAGGTCACCGTCGTCCAGGTCTGCCAGCCCCCGGTGTTCGGCACGCCGCACCGGCCCACGACCGTCCCGCTCGGCGAACCCAGGCGCAGTTCGACGGTGCCGCCGCCGCTGCCCGAGGCCACGCGCGCGGTGAAGGAGGACGCGCCCGGCCCGAACGCCACGCCCTTGACCTTGAGGTAGTCGCCGTTGTCGATCCAGCCGACGTTCATTCCGCCTTCGGCGGCCGGCTCTGTCTCGATGCCGGACCCCCAGGCGAGCGTCTCTGCCTCCTGGCGTACGAACGGGTTGAGCGTGCCGTTCTGGGGGGCGCCGCCGTTCGTCATGTTGATCAACGGGATGGTGCCGTCGGCGTTGTAGGAGAACCTCTCCACCGCCACCGAGCGCGTGAAGCCGCCACCGCCCGGGAGTGCGCCGTTGTGGTAGAAGAAGTACGAACTGCCCTTGAAGTCCACGATCCCGGGGTGATTCGTGAAGCTGCTGCCCTGGGTGGGCATGACCGTCCCGCGGTAGGTCCAGGGCCCGGTCGGGCCGGGCGCGGTGGAGTAGGCGATGAACTCCGAGCAGCACTTGGCCGCGAACACCATGTAGTAGAGGCCGTTCCGCTTGTAGACCCAGGGTCCCTCCTCGTACAGCGTGGGACGGTTGGGGTCACCGGTGCGGGTACCGAAGCCAGCGGTGGTGAGCGGGATCCTGGTGGGGCTGCCCGAGTAGGACGTCATGTCGGCGTTGAGCCTGACGTAGGTCAGGTTCGGGTTGCCCCAGTACAGGTAGGCCTGGCCGTTGTCGTCGATGAAGACGGTCGGGTCGATCTCCCCGTTCTCCACCAGCGGACGGCCGAGGGCGTCCCGGAACGGGCCGGTGGGGCTGTCGGAGACCGCCACGCCGATGGCCATCCGGCCGGTCGCCCGGTTCTTCACGGGCACGTACCAGTAGAACCGGCCGTTGCGCTCCACGGCCTGTCCGGCCCACGCGTCGGCGGACGCCCAGCTGAAGGTGGCCAGGCTGAGAGGTGAACCGTGGTCGGTCCAGTTGACCATGTCGGCGGAGGACCACACCCGCCAGTCCTTCATGGTGAAGTAGGTGGAGCCGTCCTCGTCGTGCCCGGTGTAGAGGTACACCCGCCCGTTGTGGACCAGCGGGGCCGGGTCGGCGGTGTAGACGTGCTGGACGATGGGGTTGTCGGCGCGGGCGGCGGTGGAACCGACCGCGGCGGGGACGACGGAGAACGCCAGCAGCAGGCCCAGGGTCCAGGCGACGGCCCGGACGAGCCCGGTGGCGGGGGTGGGTGAGGGCCGAGCCGGGATCATCGCGACCTCCGGGGAGCGTCGAGGGGTGGACGCCGTCAGCACGGTGGTCGCGAGACGGCCGGGGCGTGCGGTGTCACGTGCATGACATCTCATGGGTTCGAAATTTCGCATGCCATTCCGAAACTCATGATGCCAGGGATGGTAGACGGAGGCACGAACATGTCAACAGCGCGAGCTTCCGTATCGGACAGGCGATGGACCTGCGGCGATTCGGCCCTCAGCACTCCGAATGTTTCGAAGTGAAAATCGAATAGTGCGGGAGGGATTGACGAGGCTCACAAGCCTCCTATCATCCAGGATGCTCGACGCACCGACGTACGTCCGACATGCCGAACCGATGCAGTGCTCCACCTGTACGAGGCACAGCTCCTCCAGGCTCCTGGGCTCCCGATTCGCCCTTCTCCACCACGCCCACGGGCGCCCGCCACCCCGCGCCCTCAAAGCGACCGATCGCGCCGTGCAACCCCCCACCCCTCCCAGAGGAACACCATGAATCCACTGAAACGGCTCGGCTGTCGCCGAGCCTCCGTCCTGGGCCTGCTGGCCGCGACCGTCCTGGTGACCCCGGGGACCGCGACCGGTGCGCCCGACGCCGTGCAGGCCTCCACCCTGGGCGCTCAAGCGGCCCAGTCCGGACGGTACTTCGGAACCGCCGTGGCCGCCGGACGGCTCGGCGACGGCAAATACACCGGCATCCTGGACCGCGAGTTCAATTCGGTCACTGCCGAGAACGAGATGAAGTGGGACGCGACCGAGCCCTCGCGTGGCTCGTTCACGTTCAGCCGCGCCGACCAGATCGCCAATCGCGCGCAGGCCCGCGGTCAGCGGCTGCGCGGCCACACCCTGGTCTGGCACTCCCAACTGCCCGAGTGGGTCCGCTCCATCAGGGACGCGAACACGCTGCGCGGCGTGATGAACAACCACATCACCACCGTGATGAACCGCTACAAGGGCCGGATCCACTCCTGGGACGTGGTCAACGAGGCCTTCGCCGACGGCGGCAGCGGCCAGATGCGCAGCTCGGTCTTCCGGGACGTGCTGGGCACCGGCTTCATCGAACAGGCCTTCCGCACGGCGCGATCGGCGGACCCGGCCGCCAAGCTCTGCTACAACGACTACAACATCGAGAACTGGAGCGACGCCAAGACGCAGGGCGTCTACCGCATGGTGCGCGACTTCAAGGCGCGCGGGGTGCCCATCGACTGCGTTGGCCTCCAGGCCCACTTCGGCGCCGGCGGCCCGCCCGGCAGCTTCCAGACGACGCTGTCGAGCTTCGCCGCCCTCGGGGTGGACGTCCAGATCACCGAGCTCGACATCGCGCAGGCACCGACGACGGCCTACGCGAACACGGTGCGGGCCTGCCTGAACGTCGCGCGCTGCACCGGCATCACGGTCTGGGGCATCCGCGACAGCGACTCGTGGCGCAGCGGCGAGAACCCGCTGCTGTTCGACCGCAACGGCAACAAGAAGCCGGCGTACAACGCGACCCTGACGGCGATGGGCGGCACGCCCGCCGCGACCCGCGGTGCACCTCCCGCCACCCGAGGCGCGTCCGACTCCGGCCGCGGCACGCCGGCAGCGCCCGACATGATCAGGGCCGGCCACGACCAGACCTGACCATTACCGCCTGCCGGCTCCAGTACCTCTACCAGGGCATGAACCCCGACGCGGGCGGTGACTACAACCTGCTCCCGTGGCGGCTCGGCCTGCTCACCCAGACGAACTCGACCTGCTGACCGAGCGTGTCGCCGGGAGCGCTTCCGATGGGAGCGCTCCCTCCCCGGCTCGCCGTCGACCTTCGCACGCCCCCTGCCAGAAAGCCGAGGTACCCGTCATGCGCCGCAGACTCCTCGCCCTGGTGGCAGCGCTCTCCTCACTGCCGCTGGCCCTCGCCGCAGCCCCGACCGCTCACGCGGCCGACCCGACGACCATGACCAACGGGTTCTACGCCGACCCCGACTCCAGCGCGAAACGGTGGGTCGCCGCCAACTCCGGCGACGGCCGGGCCTCCGCGATCAACGCCTCCATCGCCAATACTCCGACGGCCCGCTGGTTCGGCTCCTGGAGCGGCAGCATCTCCGCCGCCACCGGCGCGTACGCGGGCGCCGCGGACGCCCGGGACAAGCTGCCCCTCCTGGTCGCCTACAACATCTACAACCGTGACTACTGCGGCGGACACTCCGCGGGCGGAGCCTCCTCACCGTCCGCCTACGCGAGCTGGATCGCCCAGTTCGCGGGCGGGATCGCCGGCCGCCCGGCCGTCGTCGTCCTCGAACCGGACTCCCTCGGGGACTACGGCTGCATGAACCAGGCGCAGATCGACGAACGCGAGGGCATGCTGACCGGCGCGCTCGCCGAGTTCAACCGCCGAGCCCCCAACACCTGGGTCTACCTCGACGCCGGCAACCCGGCCTGGGCGAGCGCGGCGACCATGGCCCAGCGGCTTCACGAAGCCGGTGTCCGGCAGGCCCACGGTTTCTCGCTCAACGTCTCCAACTACCTCACCACGGCCGAGAACATCTCGTACGCCGCCGCCGTCAACAGGGAACTGAGCGCCCGGTACGGCTACACCAAGCCGTTCGTCGTGGACACCAGCCGCAACGGCAACGGCTCGAACGGCCAGTGGTGCAACCCCTCGGGCCGCCGCATCGGCACTCCCACCCGGCTGGGCGGCGGCGCCGAGATGCTCTTGTGGATCAAGGTTCCCGGCGAGTCCGACGGCAACTGCGGCGTGGGCGGCGGCTCCTCGGCCGGGCAGTTCCTTCCCGAGGTCGCCTACAAGATGATCTACGGCTACTGAACCCGGCCCGTTCGGGCGCTTCCTGTGCTCCGTGCCCGGCCGTTCCGGCAGCGGCAACCAGGTCGGCACGGAGGCTGATCCGGCACCACGGCCGAGACCGACCGCGTCCTCCACGGGTGCGGTCGGCCTCGGCCTGTTGGGCGTTGCGGTCCGGGACGGACCGATGCGATCAGTCAAGATCGACAACTGGTCAAACGTGGGGTGGGCTGCGAAGCTGGAGTTCGAGGGCTCATCTACTAGGTTGTCTAGGAGGTACCCGTGAAGATGCTGATCAACGTCCCGGAAAGCGTGGTCGCGGATGCGCTGCGCGGTCTGTCGGCTGCCCACCCGGAGCTGACCGTGGACGTGGAGAACCGGGTGATCGTGCGGCGGGACGCTCCCGTCGCCGGACAGGTGGGGCTGGTCTCGGGCGGGGGGTCGGGGCACGAGCCCTTGCACGGCGGTTTCGTGGGCCCCGGCATGCTGTCGGCGGCCTGTCCGGGCGAGGTCTTCACCTCCCCCGTGCCCGACCAGATGCTGCGCGCGGCCGCCGCCGTGGACAGCGGGGCCGGCGTGCTGTTCATCGTGAAGAACTACACCGGGGACGTACTCAACTTCGACATGGCCGCCGAGATGGCCGAGGACGAGGGCATCCAGGTCGCGAAGGTGCTCGTCAACGACGACGTGGCGGTGACCGACAGTCTCTACACGGCGGGACGTCGTGGTACGGGCGCGACCCTGTTCGTGGAGAAGATCGCGGGCGCCGCCGCGGCCGAGGGCATGCCCCTGGAGCGGGTCGAGGCCATCGCCCGTCAGGTGAACGAGAGCTCCCGGAGCTTCGGGATCGCACTGAGTGCCTGCAGCACCCCGGCCAAGGGCAGCCCCACCTTCGATCTGCCTCCCGGTGAGCTGGAGTTGGGCATCGGCATCCACGGCGAGCCCGGCCGGGAGCGGCGCGCCATGATGACCTCCGGGGAGATCGCCGAGGCCGCCGTCGAGGCGGTGGTGGAGGACCTTCAGCCGCGCAATCCGGTGCTGGTCCTGGTCAACGGCATGGGCGCGACACCGCTGCTGGAGCTGTACGGCTTCAACGCCGAGGTCCACCGGGTGCTCGCCCAGCGCGGCGTCCCGGTGGCGCGCGTCCTCGTGGGGAACTACGTCACCTCCCTGGACATGGCGGGCGCCTCGCTGACCCTGTGCCAGGTCGACGAGGAGCTGCTGCGGCTGTACGACGCGCCCGTCAAGACCCCGGGCCTGCGCTGGGGTGTGTGACCCCAGGGGGTAGAGGAGCACCACGTACCTACCAGGCAAGGAGATCCAGTGCTCGACGCCGATTTCTTCCGCCGTTGGATGACGGCGACCGCCGCGTCCGTCGACCGTGAGGCGGAACGGCTCACCGCCCTCGACTCCCCCATCGGGGACGCCGATCACGGCAGCAACCTCCAGCGCGGGTTCACGGCTGTGGCGGCCGCGCTAGAGAAGGAAGCCCCCGGCACGCCCGGCGGTGTCCTGACCCTGGCCGGACGCCGGCTGATCTCGACGGTCGGCGGCGCGTCGGGGCCGCTGTACGGGACGCTGCTGCGCCGTACCGGCAAGGCGCTGGGCGATGCCGAGGAGGTCAGTGCGGAGCAGTTGGCCGAGGCCTTGCGGGCGGGGGTGGACGCGGTCATGACCCTCGGCGGCGCCGCCCCGGGCGACAAGACCATGATCGACGCCCTGGTACCCGCGGTGGACGCGCTCGGCGACTCGTTCGCCGCGGCCCGTGCCGCGGCGGAGGAGGGCGCGGTCGCGACGACGCCGCTGCAGGCACGCAAGGGCCGGGCGAGTTACGTGGGCGAGCGCAGCATCGGCCACCAGGATCCGGGTGCCACGTCGTCGGCGCTGCTGATCGCCGGACTCGTGGAGGCCGCCGGTGAGTGACGAGCAGCTGGTGGGAATCGTGCTGGTGTCGCACAGCGCGGAGGTGGCCGCGTCGGTCGCCGAGCTGGCGAAGGGGCTCGCGGGCGGTGGCCTGGCCGTACCCGTCGCTCCGGCGGGCGGTACCGAGGGCGGCGGGCTCGGCACCAGCTCGGAACTGATCGCCGCGGCGGCCGCGTCCGTCGATCGCGGTGCCGGAGTCGCCGTCCTCACCGATCTGGGCAGCGCGGTGCTCACCGTGAAGGCGCTGCTGGCGGAGGGCGACGAACTCCCCGAGCGGACTCGTCTGGTGGACGCCCCCTTCGTGGAGGGGGCGGTGGCCGCGGTCGTCACGGCGTCCACCGGGGCGGACCTGGCGGCGGTGGAGGCGGCCGCCACGGAGGCGTACACCTACCGGAAGGTGTAGTGCCGGCTGCGGCCGGGCACACCGAAGCGACGGTGTGCCCGGCCGCGGGCGTGCCGGTGAGGTGCCGTCAGCCCTTCGGCCCCCGTCCACCCGGCCCGTCCGCCCGGCTCCCTGCGGCGAACCGCCTCGCCACCCGCTCCCCTTCGGTCACGGCGGCGGCCGGGTCCTCGATGGGCGACACCTTGGTGTTCTTGAAGACGATGTAGGTGACGCCGGAGGGTGCACCGCCGCCGTGCGGATGGGCGCGGATGCCGAGGGCCTTGGCGGTCGCGTAGGACGCCTCTCCGATGATGCCCTGCGGGCCCGCGTCGCCGACGACCGCGTACTGCACGCGGTCGCGGTACACGACGGCCACCACCGACCCCCCACCGATGCCGTGGTCCCGGTAGTCCCACAGGCGGCTCGGCGCGGGTACGACGATGAAGGGCAGGCGTTCGGCGCTCAGCGGGCGGCCGTCCGACTGGGAGTAGGCCGTGCTCGCGGCGAAGTAGGGGTCGGTGCGTACGTTGCAGCGGGTCCCGGGCCGGCCGTCGCAGTCGATGTCCATGTCGGCCTTCCAGAACACGACGTCGCGGGTGCCGCACACGGGAATGGTCGCGGGTGCGCCGTAGTCGCTGCGGTAGCGGCCCCGGGAGACGGGAGTGCAGTCGCGCACCTCGGCGAGCAGCTCGGTGGCGGTCACGGTGCTTTCGCGCCATGCCGTGGGCTGGGGGTGGGCGGCGGGGGGTGTCGTCGGGGCGAGCAGGGCGGCGCTGGCCGCGGCCAGGGTGAGCGACTGGACACGCACGATAGGGGAGCCTCTCATGGGGGACCTGACGGGCACTCAGGCCAATCTGTTCCCGCGATGATCACCCGGCCACCGCTGGAGGGCCGGACGGCGCACGTCCTCAACCCCCGACGGGGGCCGGGGGCCTGAGTCCGCGTAAGGCTCCGGCCCGTCGGCCACCCGGCGGCCGACATGGGTACTGCGACGGCAGCGGACCGAGCGACGAGGCCCAACTCCTTGCCCGATGAGACGAGTTCGGCCATGAGGGCTTCGGCATCCGCAACCCCCCGGGCGGTCACACACGACATGCGGGCGACGCCCGTCCCGGCCACCAACCCGGTTGGACCGGACGCCCTCTTGATGAGGTCCCGCCAATGGCGTCATATTGGTCCGGACCATTCCCGTGAGCCGGCCGGCCGACCACCCCCTCGGAGGCAGTGTCGTGCGAGGACGTTCCACTCCCACACTCCTCCTGTGCCGTCTCGCGCTCTGCGGCACCCTCGCGCTGGTCGCCTCCTGCGGCCCGGCCGGCCCGGAGGAGGGGGACGGCGGCCGGGTGCCCGGTGCGCCCACGGGTGTCACCGCCACGTCGGGCAGCGCGAGGAGCGTGCATGTCATGTGGAACACGGCCGACCGGGCCGACGTCTACGAGGTGTATCGCGGCACCACGAAGGTCAAGGAGGTCCCGGGCTCGCGGCACATGGTGGATGTCACCGGGCTCCGGCCCGCCACGCTGTACGTCTTCTCCGTGCGGGCGCGGGGCGCCGACGGGCGGCTCGGGCCGCCGAGCCGCCGGGTGCGCGCGAGGACACCGGCGGCCGTGGCGGACGACCACTCCGCGCCGGCCCGCCCGTCGGCACCCCGCGGCCGGGCGGTGGGAAGCCGCGCGGTTCAGCTGTCCTGGTCCGCCTCGACGGACGACCGGGGTGTGGTGTCGTACGACATCCACCAGGGAGGTACGAAGATCCACAGTGTGGGCGGAGGCCAGACCGCCGCCGTGCTCACGGGACTGCGGCCGGGCACGCGCTACGCGTTCACCGTCCGGGCCCGGGACGCGGCCGGCAACATCTCCCCCGTCTCACCCACCGTCCGCCTCACCACTCCGGGCACCGACGACGGCCTGGCCACCGCCCCCACCGGCTTCCGGGCGACGGCCCACCGTGCGGACGGGGCGTACCACCTGGACCTGAGCTGGGTGCCGCCCCGCGTGGACGGTGAGGTCACCGAGTACCGGATCGAGCTGGACGGCCGGCCCGCCACGTCCCTCGTGTTCGGCGCCGGCGCCCCGCGCGGCCGGGCCACGTACAGCTTCTACGTGGGGCGTGGAGCCGGTGTCACCCACCGGGTCCGGATCAGGGCGATGCTGCCGGACGGCACCTGGGGAGGTCTCTCGGAGGAGCGGGCGGTGACGACGGGGCCCTGACGTGCTGTGCGGTATCGGCCGGGCGGCGGAACCCGTCACCTGCACGGGGGCGCTCGGAGTGCGGCCGTCGCCGGGGGCGCCTTGGCTGGCTCCGAGGCAGCACGGGCGTTCCCCGACCCTCGGCGGCGCAAGGGATGCACCGCCGACCGTGCCGCCGGAGGGCAGTCCACATGCGCAACTCATCGTCAGTTCTCCGCTCCGGCCTGACCGTGGCAGTCGCCGCGCTGCCCCTCGCCCTGACCGCCGTGCCCGCCGTCGCGGGCCCTGGCATCTCCGTGAGCACCACAGGATCCACGGTGTCGGTCACGACGAGTACGTGCACCCAGATCAACGGCAGCTGGGGCACCGCCTCACTCCTCACCAGCAGTCAGGGCAGTTTCGCCCAGGGCCGCCAGGTGACGCTGTCGGGGACGCCCACGAGCCAGTCCGCGGCCTGGTCGAACGTCTCACCGGGCACGTACACGGTCATCGTCGTCTGCTCGGACGGCACCACCGCGGGCACGCAGTCCGTCGTGGTCTCCACCGTCCCCTCCCCCTCGCGGACCGCGTCTCCCTCGGTGTCGCCCTCCCGCGGTGTGATGGGCGGGACCGGCGGCAGCACGACGGACTACGGGACCGTCACGCTGGTGGCCGGCGGCACGCTGGTCGGCGCGGGCCTCATCGGGACGGCCTGGTACCTGCGCCGGCGCAACAAGCCGTACCGGCTCTGACCCGGTACGGACGGCGGCCCGCCCGCCCGAAGCGCTCCGGGCGGGCGGGCCGCCGTCATTCCGTGTCCGGGGCCGCCGGGCCGGCCGGGCGGTCGGGTCCGCGGAATCGGTCGGGGCCGCCGGGTTCGCCGGGGCGGCCGGGTCTGCCGCGTCCGTCAGTGGGTCGGGTCCGCCGGGGCGGTCAGGTCCGCCGGAGCTCCCGCCGAGGCGGTCAGGTCGGCCTGGCCGGTCAGGTGGGTTCGCCGTCCGGGAGTTCGGCGACCTCCGCCAGGGCGCGGTGGAGCCACTGGGTCCAGAAGGTCTCCAGGTCGATACCGGCCCGCAGCACGAGATGCCGCAGCCGGTCCTCGGTGCCGCCCCGGCCGGGCGGGAAGTCGCGCCTCTCGATCTCCTCGTACTCCGCCAGCTGCCGTTCGTGCAGCTCCAGATGGCGCCGCAGATCGGCCTCCAGGCCCGCCGTGCCGACCACGGCCGCCGCCCGGAGCCGCAGCAGCAGGGCGTCGCGGTGGGGCTTGGGGTCCTGGGAGGCGGAGGTCCAGCGGGCCAGTTCGGCGCGGCCCGCGGGCAGGACCTCGTAGCTCTTCTTCTGCCCGCGGGCCGGCTGCTCGGACGGCAGGGCCCGGATGAGGCCGTCGGCCTCCAGTCTCCCGAGCTCGCGATAGATCTGCTGGTGCGTCGCCGACCAGAAGTAGCCGATGGACCGGTCGAAGCGGCGGGTCAGCTCCAGGCCCGACGACGGCTTCTCGAGCAGGGCGGTCAGGATCGCGTGCGGGAGTGACATGACCTCATCCTAGGGACGCGTATCCGCACTACAGGGCGGCTGCCAGCTCCGTGCCCTGCTTGATGGCGCGCTTTGCGTCCAGCTCGGCGGCGACGTCGGCACCGCCGATGAGGTGCGTGCTCCGCCCAGCGGCGAGCAGCTCCTCGTACAGGCCGCGGCGCGGCTCCTGGCCGGTGCACAGCACGATCGTGTCGACCTCCAGGACAGTGCTCTCCTCGCCGACGGTGATGTGCAGTCCGGCGTCGTCGATCCGGTCGTAGCGCACGCCCGGGACCATGGTGACGCCGCGGTGCTTGAGCTCGGTGCGGTGGATCCAGCCGGTGGTCTTGCCGAGGCCGGCGCCGACCTTGGAGGTCTTGCGCTGGAGCAGGTGGACGGTGCGCGACGGGGCGGGCCGCTCGGGCGCGGCGAGGCCTCCGGGGCCGCTGTAGTCCATGTCGACACCCCACTGCCGGAAGTACGTGGCCGGGTCCTCGTGGGCCTTGTCGCCGCCGTCGGTGAGGAACTCGGCGACGTCGAAGCCGATGCCGCCCGCGCCGAGGATCGCGACCCGGTCGCCGACCGGTGCGCCGTCGCGCAGGACGTCGAGGTAGCCGACCACGCTCGGGTGGTCGACGCCGGGGATCTGCGGGGTACGCGGAGTGACGCCGGTGGCGACGACGACCTCGTCGTAGCCGTCGACGTCCGCGACCGTGACGGGCGTGTTCAGCCGGATGTCGACGCCGTGCCAGTCGAGCTGGGTGCGGAAGTAGCGCAGCGTCTCGTCGAATTCCTGCTTGCCGGGCACCTTGCGGGCGACGTTGAGCTGACCGCCGATCTCGCTCGCCGCGTCGAACAGCGTCACGTCGTGCCCGCGCTCGGCGGCGGAGACCGCGCAGGCCAGACCCGCCGGTCCGGCGCCGACGACCGCGACGCGCTTGCGCAGCCGGGTCGGGGAGAGGACCAGCTCGGTCTCGTGGCAGGCACGCGGGTTGACCAGACACGACGTGATCAGGCCGCTGAAGGTGTGGTCGAGGCAGGCCTGGTTGCAGCCGATGCAGGTGTTGATCGCCTCGGGGCGGCCGGCGGCGGCCTTGGTGACGAAGTCGGGGTCGGCGAGCATCGGGCGGGCCATCGACACCATGTCGGCGGCGCCCTCGGCGAGCAGTTCCTCGGCGAGTTCGGGGGTGTTGATGCGGTTGGTGGTGACGAGCGGGACGGAGACCTCGCCCATGAGCCGCTTGGTCACCCACGTGTACGCGCCGCGCGGTACGGAGGTCGCGATGGTGGGGATGCGGGCCTCGTGCCAGCCGATGCCGGTGTTGATGATCGTCGCCCCGGCGGTCTCGACGGCCTTGGCGAGGGCGATGACCTCCTCCAGCGTCGAGCCGCCCGGGACGAGGTCCAGCATGGAGAGCCGGTAGATGACGATGAAGTCCTCGCCGACGGCTTCGCGCACCCGGCGCACGATCTCCAGCGGGAAGCGCGTGCGGTTCTCGTACGAGCCGCCCCAGCGGTCGGTGCGGTGGTTGGTCTGCTGCGCGATGAACTCGTTGATGAGGTAGCCCTCGGAGCCCATGATCTCGACGCCGTCGTAACCCGCCTCCCGGGCCAGGCGGGCGGTGCGGGCGTAGTCGTCGATGGTCCGCTCGATGTCGGCGTCGGTGAGCTCGCGGGGCGCGAAGGGGCTGATCGGTGCCTGGACCGGGCTCGGGGCGACGAGGTCCTTGTGGTAGGCGTACCGGCCGAAGTGCAGGATCTGCATCGCGATCCGCCCGCCCTCGCGGTGCACGGCGTCCGTGATGACCCGGTGCTGCCCGGCCTCCTCCTCGGTGGTGAGCTTGGCGCCGCCCTCGTAGGGCCGCCCCTCGTCGTTGGGGGCGATGCCGCCGGTGACGATCAGCCCCACTCCCCCGCGGGCGCGGGCGGCGTAGAAGGCGGCCATGCGGGCGAACCCGCCCTCGGCCTCCTCCAGGCCGACGTGCATGGAGCCCATGAGGACCCGGTTGGGCAGGGTCGTGAAGCCCAGGTCGAGGGGGGTCAGCAGGTGCGGGTAACGGCTCATCGGGCCCTCCGTGCGCGGTGTCGTGCCTCCTAGTTGTAGAGGACCACCGCCCGTTTATGCAACTAGTTGCATAAGGTGATGGAGGGCACAGCAGGGTCAGGACCAGGGGCCTTGATACGGGCGAACCGATCCGCCGCCCGGCTCGGGCGCCCGCGCGCCGAGGACCTGGCCGGGAGTCGGAGTGGGCGGTCAGCGGCTCTGCAGACGCACGTGCAGTTCCTTCTCCTGGTCGCCGGAGACCGTGCTGAGATCGTGCACGTCGAACAACGAGTCCAGGGTCGTGCGGAACCGTTCGATCGCCCAGTAACCGCCGTGCAGATCGGCTTCGACGGAGGACGACAGGTGAACCGGCCGCGTGCCCTCGTGCTCGTCGGCGACGTCGAACGTGCCGAGCCACACGGTCGGCCGGGTCTCGTGCAGTTCCTCGGGCACGTCGTCGGCACACCGGTCCGACTCGTAGCAGGAGCACAGTGCGTCGAACACGATCCGCGCGTCGTGCTTGCTGCACCCGGTGATCTCCACCGAGACGGAGTGCGGGTGCGGTCGCTCGTGGTCCATCGCCATCGTGATCGCTCCTCTCGCGGCACCGGCCGCCGTATCCGCCCCTACCCCAGCAAAGCACCACCTTCCGGCCGGCACTACTGGCGGTGCCGTTCTCCCGGGGACGGCTTTGCGGGGCGGTCCGCGCCGCGCTGGGAGATGGTGGAAGGTGACGGAAGGGGCCTTCGGGACACGGCTCCGCGCGGTAGAACTGGGGTGTCGGCACACGACGGCGTGCCGCGAGGACGGCGAAGGCGGGGCGTGGGATGAGTGCAGCCGGGTCTCCCGGATCCGCAGGCGCCGGTCCGGTGCGCGGGTCGGCGCGCCCGAGCGGGCTGCTGGACGTGCTGCGCGTGGCCTCGGTGGTCCTGGACGCCGAGGGCCGCATCGTGCTGTGGAGCCCGCAGGCCGAGGAGCTGTTCGGGTACGACGCCCAGGAGGCGCTCGGGCAGTACGCCGCCCGGATCATGGTCCACGAGGAGCACGTCGACCTCGTGGTCAAGTTGTTCGCCGACGTCATGGGCACCGGGCAGAGCTGGGCGGGAGCCTTCCCGATCCGCCGCAAGGACGGCGGCACCCGGCTCGTGGAGTTCCGCAACATGCGGCTGCTGGACGACCAGGGCGACGTCTATGCGCTGGGGCTGTGCGCCGACCAGAGGACCGTGCGCCGGCTGGAGCGCGAGGTGGCGCTGTCGACGCGGATGATCGCGCAGTCCCCGATCGGGCTGGCCGTGCTGGACACCGAGCTGCGGTACGTCTCGGTCAACAGGGCCCTGGAGGAGATCAACGGCGTACCGGCCGCGGAGCACCTGGGCCGCACCCCTCGCGAGGTGGTGCCCGGGATGGACGTGGACGCCCTGGAGTCCGCGACGCGCCGCGTGCTGGAGACGGGCACGCCCGTCGTCGACCAGTCCACGATCGGCCGCACCCCGGCCGATCCGCACCAGGACCACGCCTGGTCGGTCTCGCTGTACCGGCTGGAGAACGCCTTCGGGACCGTGCTGGGCGTGGCCGTCTCGATCGTCGACGTCACCGAGCAGTACCGGGCGGGCATCGAGGCCGAGGCGGCGCGCCGGCGCCTGGCCCTGATCGCCGATGCCTCGGGGCGCATCGGGACCACGCTGGACCTGGACCGCACGGCCCGCGAGCTGGCCGACGTGGCCGTGCCGGAACTCGCCGACGTCGCGGCCGTCGACCTGCTGGACGCGGTGGTGCAGGGGCGGCGCACCAGCCTGGGCCCCGCCGAGTCGGCCGTGATCCGCGCGCTGGCGGTCCAGGGGTACGACTCCGCCGAGGCCCTGGCGGCGGCCGACACTCCCGGGCAGGTCGCGCGGTACGCGCCCGACCGGCTCGTCACCCGGTGCGTGCGCACGGCGAGCCCGGTGATGCTGCCGGAGGTCAAGGACGAGGACCTGGTGCGCATCGCCCGTTCCCCGGAGGCGGCGGAGCTGCTCGGCCGGGCCGGGGTGCACTCGTATCTGGCGGTTCCGCTGATCGCGCGCGGCGAGGTGCTGGGGGCCCTGGACCTCAAGCGCACCCGCAATCCGCTGCCGTTCAGCGAGGACGACCTGCTGCTGGCGCGCGAGCTGGCCGCCCGGGCCGCCGTGCAGATCGACAACGCCCGCTGGTACCAGGGGGCCCGCGAGACGGCGCTCACCCTGCAGCGCAGCCTGCTGCCCAGCCATCCGCCGGTGACGGGCGGGCTGGAGGTCGCCTCCCGCTACCAGCCGGCCGGGACCACCAGCGAGGTCGGCGGCGACTGGTTCGACGTGATCCCCCTGGACGGCGAGCGGACCGCGCTCGTCGTGGGCGACGTGATGGGCAGCGGCATCCCCGCGGCGGCGGCGATGGGGCGGCTGCGCACGGCGACCCACACCCTGGCCTCCCTCGGCCTCGATCCGAACGTGCTCCTGGAGCACCTCGACAAGATCACCGCGGGTCTCGAACAGGCCATCGCCACCTGTGTCTACGCCGTCCACGACCCGCATCTGCGGCAGTGCCGGATCGCCAACGCCGGGCATCTGCCGCCGGTACGGGTCCGGGCCGGGCGGCCGCCGGAGCTGCTCGGTCTGCCGACCGGGGTGCCGCTCGGGGTGGGCGGTGTCGCCTTCTCCACGACCACCGTCGAACTCGAGCCCGGTGACCGGCTGGTGTTCTACACCGACGGTCTGGTCGAGACCCGGCGCGACCCGATCGACGAACGGCTCGAGACACTGCTGTCCCTGCTCGACGGACCCGACCTGCCGCTGGAGGACGTCTGCGACCTGCTGCTGCGCACGTTGCACGAGCCGGACAACTTCGACGACGTGGCCCTGCTCATCGCCCGGGCGACCGCACCGGAGTGAGGCGCCCTACGGTGCGACGCCGATCACGACGTGGGCGTACAGCTCGTCGGACACGGCCAGGTGGGTCGTGAGGCCGTTGCGCTCGAAGGCCCTGACGGCGGCCGGTGCCTGGTGCCGGCTCGTCTCCACCAGGACACAGCCGCCGGGGGCGAGCCAACGGGGCGCCTCCGCGGCGACCCGGCGCAGGACGTCGAGGCCGTCCGTGCCGCCGTCGAGGGCGACCAGCGGCTCGTGGTCCCTGGCCTCCTGCGGCAGCAGCCCGATCTCGTCGCTCGGCACGTACGGCACGTTGGCCGCGAGGATGCCGACGCGGCCCCGCAGCGAGCGGGGCAGCGCCTCGAACAGATCGCCCTGGTGGACCTGGCCGCCGACGGCGGCGATGTTGCCGCGGGCGCATCGCACGGCGGCCGGGTCGATGTCGGCGGCGTGCAGTTCGACGCGGCCGAGCCCGGCGGCCAGCGCCGCCCCCACGGCGCCCGAGCCGCAGCACAGATCCACCACGACGGCGGCACCGGACGCCCGCTCCAAGGCCTGCTCCACCAGGAACTCGGTGCGCCGGCGCGGCACGAAGACGCCCGGGGCGACGGCGATGCGCAGGCCCCGGAACTCGGCCCAGCCGACGACGAGTTCGAGCGGCAGGCCCGCGACGCGGCGCTCGACCATGGCGGCGGCCTCGGCCGGGGTGCGCGCGGCGGAGAGGATCAACTCGGCCTCGGCCTCGGCGAAGACGCAGCCCGCGGCACGCAGGGCGCGGACGACGCCGTCACGGGAGGACGGGGCGGAAGGGGGAACGGCGGAGACGGACGGCATGGAAGCCCAGAGCCTTTCGGGAGCCGAAGGGCGCTCCGGGGATCGCCTACGACCGGCGATCCGCGCGACGTCGAGAGGAGAGCACCCGAGCTGACACAGCGGTAATGGGTCTCACCTCCTCGGCTTCCGACGGCCGGTTCCTGACCGGCCGGACGGCAACCCTACCCGACGGGCGCGCCCGTCGACACGGCGATCAGGACGGCTTCCGGTCGGGTGGTTGGGTTGTGCAACCATGGAGGGAGCCGAGCAGCACCGTGGTGAGGGAGGGCCCCGTGCACACCGCAGACGCCGTGGAGACCATCCAGCGGGAGATGACGGTCTTCGCCCGCAGGGCCAGGGCCGCGGCGGGCCGGATGCACCCCGAACTGTCGCTGGTGTCGTACACGCTGCTCGGGCACCTGGAGGAGAGCGGCGGATGCCGGGCCACCGATCTCGCCGTGCACTACGCCCTGGACAAGTCCACCGTCAGCCGCCAGGTGACGGCGCTGGAGCGCGCCGGACTCATCGAGCGCCGCCCCGACCCCACGGACCAGCGCGTCCAGGTGCTGCACCTGACCGGGGCCGGACGGCACATCCTGGCGCAGGTCACCGAGAGCCGCCGCGCGGCCTTCCGTGAGCGCCTGGCCGGCTGGCCGGCGGAGGACCTGAGCCGGTTCGCGGACTACCTCGTGCGGTACAACGCCTCACCCGGTCCCGGCCGGCAGGACTAGGGCGGCGGGCGCCAGGACGCCCTGCACGTACGGTTGAATACGGAAACACTGAGCACACCGGTCCGGCGGGCGCCGCCGGACCGGCCCGGAGGCACCACCGCATGCACATCACCCGAGGCTTCACCGGGCGCCCACGCGTCGCCGACCCCGGCCTGCCGCCCGGCCAGTACGACGCGGGCGACGACTGGCCCGTCCTGTCCGCCGAGGTCACCCCCGAGCTGGCGGCCGCCGACTGGACCTTCCGTGTCGACGGCCTGGTGGCGGAGCCCCGCACGTGGGACTGGGAGGCGGCGCACCGGCTGCCGCCGTCGGCGTACGAGGGCGCCATCCACTGCGTGACGAGCTGGTCGAAGTTCGGGGTGCGCTTCGGGGGCGTGTCCCTGGACGCGTTCCTGGACGTGGTCCGGCCTCACGAGTCGGCCACCCATGCCGTCGCCTACTCTCACACCGGCTACACAGCGAACCTCCCGCTCGCGGACCTGACCGGCGGGCGCGCCTGGATCGCCTGGGAGTACGACGGCCGGCCGCTCGCCCCCGAGCACGGCGGCCCGGCGCGGCTGCTGGTGCCGCACCTGTACTTCTGGAAGAGCGCCAAGTGGATCGCGGGCCTGCGGATCCTCGACCATGACGAGCCGGGATTCTGGGAGCGCAACGGCTATCACGAGCGGGGCAACCCCTGGGAGGAGCAGAGGTACTCCGGTGACTGAGACCTTCGTGCCGCCCACGCGCTTCGCCGTGCCCGGACGCATCGCCGTCAGTGAGCAGGCCGCGTCCGAGTGGCAGACCGCCACGCTCACCGGGATCCGCCGCGAGACCCCGCGCGTGTCCACCTTCCGGCTCGCCGTGCCCGGCTGGCCGGGGCACCTGCCCGGCCAGCACCTGATGGTGCGGCTGACCGCCGAGGACGGCTACGCCGCCCAGCGGCACTACTCGATCGCGTCCGCGCCGGACGACTCGGGGCAGGTGGAGCTGACCCTGGACCACGTCGAGGGCGGCGAGGTCTCGGGCTGGTTCCACACCGTCGCCCGGCCCGGCGACCGGGTCGAGGTGCGGGGCCCGGTGAGCGGCTTCTTCGCCTGGCCCGGCGACCGGCCCGCGCTGCTGGTCGGCGCAGGCTCCGGCATCGTGCCGCTGATGTCGATGATCCGGCACCACCGGGCACGGAACCTCACCGTGCCGCTGCGGCTGGTGGTGTCCGCGCGCAGTCCCGAGGACCTGGTCTACGCCCGCGAGTTGGGTGCGGAGACCACCACCGTCTTCACCCGGAGCGCGCCGGACGGTGTGGCGGTGGGACGTATGGCGGCCGCACATGTGGCGCCGCTCCTGGCCGAGCAGCCTTCCGGCGGGTGGGAGGCCTATGTGTGCGGCTCCAACTCCTTCGCCGAGCACGCCTCGCGCCTGCTGGTGACGGCAGGTCAGCCGGTGGACCGGATCCGCATCGAGCGCTTCGGCTGACCCGGCGGTTTCGCCCCGCTCGCGCCGGGCACCCAGCCGGAAGGTCGCGGCAGGCCGCTCCTGTGCTGCGCAGCGCCGTCGGGCGATCGACGGACGTCGGAGGGGGTACCCCTCCGGGAGGCCACGCGTACGCGCGACGTGAGGGGCAGGGAGCGGCAGCGCACCGCACGGCCGGTCCGGCCCTCTCTGCGGTGACGGCGAGGAGGTGGGCATGCGCTCCCCGATGCACGGTTGGCGCCGGCGGCGCAGTCCGCTGCGGCGCCGGTCGGATGTCGTCGAGGCGTGGACGGTGCTGGTGGTCGCCGTCCTCGTCCTGGTGGGCGCGCCCCTGGCCGGGGCGGCCGCCGCCTGGTGGGCCCATGGTGAGGCGCGGTCGCTGTCGGTGGAGCAGCGGGCCGAGCGGCACCGGGTTCGGGCCGAGGTGATCGGCGGGAACGACTCGCTGCCGTCGGTGCGGGCCGGCGGGCAGCACGCGTACCGGGCCACCGTGCGCTGGTCGGAGCCGGACGGAGCGACGCGCACCGCGTCGGCCCGGGTGCCTGCGGACAGCCGACGCGGCGAGCAGGTGGATGTCTGGTTCGACCGCCAGGGGCGCAGTGTGCTGCCGCCGGTGGACGAGACGGGGGTATGGCAGCACACCCTGACCATCGGCGCCTGCGCCACGGGCGGCGCGGTGGCCGTGGTGCTCTTCGGCCACCTCCTGGTGCGCCGGGTGGCGCTGCGCCGCCGGATGGCCGAGTGGGACCGGGCGTGGGCCCGTATCGAACCGGAGTGGACGCGCCGCAACGCGTGACGGGGCGGGCCCCGGAACATCCGGACGAACACCTGGCCAGTCCGTGCGCCACGCACGTAGTGTGATCATCCGCACTGCCCCTGTAGCTGCTTCTCACTCAAGGCGGTCCCGCATGGCCCTGTTCGACCTTCCGATCGACGAGCTCCGCGAATACCGCAGCGCGGCCACCGAGCCCGAGGACTTCGACGCCTTCTGGTCCAAGACCCTGGGGGAGGCTCGACTGCACGACCTGGACGCACGCTTCGAACCGGTCGACACGGGTCTGTCCACCATCGAGGTCCTCGATGTGACCTTCGCAGGCTTCGGCGGTCATCCGGTCAAGGGCTGGCTGACGCTCCCGGCCGGCGCGGAGGGCCCGCTGCCGCTGGTCGTGGAGTTCATAGGCTACGGCGGCGGACGCGGACTCCCGCACGAACACCTGCTGTGGGCGTCCTCGGGCCGGGCGCACTTCGTGATGGACACCCGCGGGCAGGGGAGCGCCTGGGGCGGGGGCGGCGGCACGGCGGATCCGGTGGGCGGCGCGCCCGCGTACCCCGGCTTCATGACGCGCGGCATAGACGCCCCGGAGAACTACTACTACCGCCGGGTCTACACGGACGCGGTGCGTGCCGTGGAGGCGGCGCGCTCCCACCCCCTCACCGACCCGGCGCGCACGGTGGCAGTCGGGTCCAGCCAGGGCGGCGGCATCACGATCGCGGTCGGCGGGCTGGTGCCGGACCTTGCGGGCATCGCGCCGGACGTGCCGTTCCTGTGCGACTTCCCGCGGGCGGCGACGATCACGGACCGGCACCCGTACCGGGAGATCGGTCTCTACCTCAAGACCCACCGTGGCCGCACGGAGGACGCGCTGCGCACGGTGTCCTACTTCGACGGCGTCCACTTCGCCGCCCGCGGCCGGGCTCCGGCACTCTTCTCGGCCGCCCTGGAGGACCAGACCTGCCCGCCCTCGACCGTCTTCGCGGCCTTCAACGCCTGGAGCCACGAGGACAAGACGATCGAGGTCTACGACTTCAACGACCACGAGGGCGGCGGCCCCTTCCAGCAGGCGGTCAAGCTGCGCTGGATGCGGTCGTACATCTGATCCGGCCGTTTCCCTCCGCCGGGCTTCCGCTCGGTCCGACCAGTCGGTACGTTCATCGCGCCCGGGCCGCCTCGCGGCTGTCCGGGCCCGGGACGGCAGGCGGAGGGGACTCATGTCCGAGTGGAGGACACCCGTGCGCGGTCACTGCGACGCGGCGTTCACGGCGGTACGCGAGGCGTTCGAGGAGAACTTCGCGGAGCGCGGCGAACTGGGCGCCGCGGTGGCCGTCACCGTCGGCGGCCGGACGGTGGTGGACCTGTGGGGCGGCTGGGCGGACGCCGCGCGCTCCCGGCCGTGGGAGCGGGACACCCTGGTCAACGTGTGGTCCACCTCCAAGGGGCCGGTAGCGCTGTGCGCGCACATCCTCGCCGACCGGGGCCTGCTGGACCTGGACGCGCCGGTGGCCCGGTACTGGCCCGAGTTCGCGGCGGCCGGCAAGGAGAAGGTCCTCGTCCGGCATCTGCTGTCCCACCGCGCCGGCCTGGCCGGCCTGCGGGAGCCGCACTCGCTGGAGCAGCTCTGCGACTGGGAGCTCACCACGCTGCGGCTCGCGGCGACCGAGCCCTGGTGGGAACCGGGCACCCGGTCCGGCTATCACGCGCTGACGTACGGCCATCTCGTCGGCGAGGTCGTACGCCGCGTGTCGGGGCTGCGGCCGGGGGCCTTCCTGGCGCGGGAGGTGACCGGCCCACTCGGCATCGACTTCCGTATCGGCCTGCCGGAGAGGGACTTCGGCCGGGCGGCCGAACTGGTTCATGCGCCGCCCACGGCGGACAGCGAACAGGCGGCGGTCTTCGCCCAGTTGGCGCCGGCGGCCATCGCCGCGCTGACCAACCCGGCGGTGTCCGCCGCCGCGGCGAACAGCCCGCAGTGGAGGGCCGCCGAGATTCCGGCGGCGAACGGCCACGGCACCGCGCGTGCCGTCGCCGGACTGTACGGCGTCTTCGCGGGCCGCGGCTCCCTCGGGGGCCACCGCATGCTGTCCCCCGAGGCGGCCGAGCGGGTGCGCGAGGGGCAGGGCAGCTGCCGGGACCTGGTGCTCGGCGCCGGATTCGAGCACGAGACGGAGGTCGGCCTCGGGCTCTGGCTCAGCGGCCCCGACGGCTCGTACGGGCCCAACCCGCGCGCTTTCGGACACGACGGCTTCGGCGGTTCCTGCGGGCTCGCCGACCCGGAGGCACGAGTGTCCCTGGGCTATGCGATGAACCGGATGGGACCCCGCATCGCCAACGACCCGCGGAAGACGGCGTTGGTCGACGCCTTGTACGGCGCGCTGTGAGGAGCGGGCGCGGGCGGGGCCGGTTTCGGCCGAACCGCCCGGCCGCCCAGCGGGCCATGCCGCCGCGCACGATCCCCCCGTCGGCCGAGGGAGAGCTTCTGTACCGCCGGATCGCGACGGAGTTGCTCGGCGACCTGCGCGACGGCACCGTCCCGCCCGGTGATCGACTGCCCGGGGAAAGGCGGCTGGCCGGTCGCTTCGGGGTCAGCCGGGACACCGTACGGCAGGCGCTGGAGCTACTGCGCCGCGACGGCCCCGGCGCCACCGGCCGGCGCGGCAGTCACGCCACCCTGCCCGGCCTGCCGATGGAGACCCCTGCGTCGCTCACCTTCCCGCTCGGAGCCCGGCCGGGGCCGGACGGTCGGTGCCTAGGCCGGCAGCCGGGCCAGGACGAGCCGTACCCGGGCGCTGCGGTCCGGTCGCCGCCCGAACTCGGGCAGCGCGTGGAGCTCCACCCGGAAGCCGGCCCTGGTGAGTTCGCGTCGCACGTCCGCCAGACGGAACGCGCGGTAGTACATGACGAACGGAGGCCGCCAGAGCGCGTTGCGCACCCGCATCACGGTGTCGAAGCCGAGCAGCGCCCAGTAGCCGGGCGAGCCCGGGCGGGGCGGGGCGACCAGCGGGAAGGCGAAACAGCCACCCGGCCGCAGCACGGAGCGGACCTGCGCGAACAGCCCCGGCAGTTCGCGGGGCAGGAAGTGCCCGAAGGCCCCGAAGCTCACCACCAGGTCGAAGGCCGACGCGAAGGGCAGCGCTCGGGCGTCGGCCCGGACCCAGGAGACCGGCGGGCCCGGCGGCGTGACCTGCTGCCGTGCGACGTCGAGCATGCCCGCGCTGAAGTCGACGCCGGTGACCCGCTCCCGGCACACCCGCGTCAGCACACCGACGCCCGCCCCGGTGCCGCAGCACAGATCGAGGCCGGCGTCGAAGGGCCCGGTCCGCCGCAGCGCCGAGCCGACGGCGTCGAGGACCGCGTCGGGTGTCCGGAACGGCGTGTGGTCGAACTTCGGCGCGAGGAGGTCGTAGCCACGCTCGACGGACGACAGCGCCTGGACGGCGAGCTCGCGCAGACTGGGGCCTTCGGGGCTGAACATCGGCTCAGCCTAGGGGAGCCCGCTGCTTGAGAACGGCCAGTACGCGTTCGCACCAGCGGAGGTTCTCCTCCTCGAAGCCGATGCCTCCCATCAGGGTGAGGTACGGTCCGACGCGGTCGGCCTCCCTGAGGTACTCCTCCTCGCTGCGGCCGGCCAGGAGGCGCTCGCGTACACGCCGGTAGCGGGCGAGCTTGCCGCGGGACCACGCCTCGCGCTCCTCGACCAGCGCACGCGTCGCATCCGGGTTCACGCCGTCCATGGCCTGGATCTTGATGAGGAGTTCGTCGCGGATGGCGGTGGGCCGCCGGGGCGGCGTGGCGGCGAACGCGCGCAGGTCCTGCCGGCCGGTGTCGGTCAGCGTGAACATGCGCTTGTCGGGCCGCCGTTCCTGGCGCACCACCCTGGCCTCGATCAGTCCGTCCTGCGCGAGGCGCTCCAGTTCCCGGTAGAGCTGCTGGGGGGTCGAGGCCCAGAAGTTGGCCAGCGACACGTCGAACACCTTGGACAGCTCGTACCCCGAGGCCTCGCCCTCCAGGAGGGCCGCCAGAACGGCGTACTTGAGAGACATGTGGACACCGTATCAACGGGTGATTATTCTACTCCGCACCTACTCAATAAATTGACCAAGGCGGGTTCGATGCGTGCATTCCGTGAGGCGATCGAGAAGCCGGACCTCGACGCCGCCGAGGCGCTGCTGGCGCCCGACGTCGTCTTCACCAGCCCCGTCGTGTTCAAGCCGTACGCCGGCAAGGCGATCACGGCGGCGATCCTGCGTGCCGTCTCCGGGGTCTTCCAGGACTTCCGCTACGTGCGCGAGATCAACGACGCGGACGGGCGCGACTCCGCCCTGGTCTTCACCGCACGTGTGGGCGACCGGGAGATCAACGGCTGCGACTTCATCCACGTCGACGAAGACGGCCTCATCGACGAATTCACGGTGATGGTCCGCCCGTTGTCGGCGGCCCAGGCTCTCGCGGCGGCCATGGGCGAGCAGTTCGAGCGGATCGCCGAGGAGGCGCGCTCCCGCTCGGTCTGAGCTCCACGTCCCGGGCCTGTTCCCGCGTTCTGCGGGCAGCGGCGGCCGGTTCGCGGTTGGATGTCCCCATGACGTCCGTCGAGCACGACCGGCTGATGCGGGCCAACCAGGCGAACTGGGACGCCCGCACGCCCGTCCATCTCGCCAGCCGTTTCTACGGTCTGGACCAGGACCTCGAACCCGACCGCTGGTTCGCCCCGTTCGAGTGGGAGGACCTCGGCGAGCTCGCCGGGCGTGACGTGCTGCATCTCCAATGCCACCTCGGCACGGAGACGATCGCCTTCGCGCGGCGCGGCGCCCGGGCCGTCGGCCTCGACTTCTCCGAGGCGTCCGTGGCGGCCGCCCGGGACGTCGCGGCCAAGGCCGGAGCGGACGTGACGTACGTCCGGGCGAACGTGTACGACGCGGTCGAGGCGCTGGACGGACGGCGGTTCGACATCGTCTACACCGGCAAGGGTGCCCTGTGCTACCTCCCCGACCTGGGCCGGTGGGCGGAGATCATCTCGCGGCTCCTACGTCCCGGCGGTCTGCTGTACGTCGTCGAATTCCACCCCCTGCTCAACGCGCTCGGACCCAAGCCCGCCCCCGGCGAGGGGCCCGAGCTGTTGTTGCGCCACGACTACCTGGGCGGCGCCGGCCCGGTGCACCGCGACGGGACCCACACCTACACGGACGGCCCGGCCATCGAGGGCGCGACGGACAGTTACGAGTGGCCGCACGGAATGGGCGAGGTCGTGAACGCGTTGACGGGTGCGGGACTCGCCGTGCGGCGGCTCCGGGAGGGCGACGAGCTTCCCTGGCCGCGCTGGCCGCAGATGGTGCGCACCGAGTCCGGCTGGTGGCGGCTGCCCGAGCCGCGCGTTCCGTTGCTGTACGGGCTGCTGGCCACGCGTTGACGTAACGGCTTGCCCCCACCGTTGTCGGTGGTACAGTGCGAACAGCACTCGTGCACGCCCCCGTCGAGGGGCGCCGGTGCTGTCTCTTCACTCTCTCCTTCTTTCTTTCCGGCACCACGACGTGTTCGTCGTATCCGAGGTGCTGTTCCCCGCCGCCCGGAGGCGTGCCACAGGCCCTCCCCTCGCGGCCCTCCCCCCTTCCTCGCATGTCCCATGCCTGCCGTCCGTGAAAGGACACACACCCACATGACCACCACACTCGACAACCCACCCGTCCGGCAGCAGTCCCCGGACCGGACCGTGTCCGGTGTCCTCGACGTCGACACGAACGGGAAGGGGCACCTGCGCGCCGGGCACTGCCTGCCCTCGCCCGCCGACGCCGCGGTCTCCCCCGCGCTCATCCGCCGGTACGGCCTGCGCAAGGGCGACCTCGTCGAGGGCGTGACGGGAGACCGGCGCGCCCTCACCGACGTCGCACGCGTCGCCGGCCGTGCGCCCGGGGACCTGCGTGGCCGGCGCGACTTCCGGGATCTGACGCCACTGCACCCGCACGAGCGGCTGCGGTTCGAACACCCGGCCGCCGGCCTCGCCGGCCGTGTCGTCGATCTGATCGCGCCCGTCGGCAAGGGTCAGCGCGGGCTCATCGTGGCCCCGCCCAAGAGCGGCAAGACCGTCCTCCTCCAGCAGCTCGCCGCCGCCGTCAGCGGCAACCATCCCGAATGCCGGCTGATGATGCTGCTGCTCGACGAGCGGCCCGAGGAGGTCACCGACATGCGGCGCTGCGTACGGGGCGAGGTGTACGCCTCGACCTTCGACCGCAGCGCCCGGCAGCACATCGCGCTCGCCGACCTGGTGATCGAGCGCGCCAAGCGGCTCGTCGAGGCCGGCGAGGACGTCGTCCTCCTCCTCGACTCGCTGACCCGGCTGTGCCGGGCGCACAACAACGCGGCCGCCTCCGGTGGCCGCATCCTCACCGGGGGCGTCGACGCCTCCGCGCTGACCGGGCCCAAGCGGTTCTTCGGCGCCGCCCGGTCGGCCGAGGAGGGCGGGTCCCTCACGATCCTCGCGACCGCCCTGGTGGAGACCGGCTCCCGGGCCGACGCCTTCTACTTCGAGGAGTTGAAGAGCACCGGCAACATGGAGCTCCGCCTAAGCGGGGATCCGGCCTCCCGCCGGGTGTTCCCGGCCGTCGACATCACGTCCTCGGGCACGCGCCGCGAAGAACTCCTGCTCCGGCGTCCGGAGTTGACGGCAGTCCACGGCCTGCGGCGCGTCCTGCGGGACCGGGACGGTCAGGGCGGCCTGGAGACTCTCCTGGAGCGCATGCGCGAGACACCGGACAACGCGGCGTTCCTGCGGCGCATCCAGCCGACCCTGCCCGCGGGCTGACCGGATCATCCATCCGGGTGCCAGCGCGCGGACATGCGGCCCCGTCGTCGCCGTGCGGAACAGGACCGTTCCTACGTTGATCATATGATCATTGGACTCTCTTCCCGGGTGGCCGCGTCGGCCGGTGCGCTCTGCGTGGCGGGGCTCCTGGCTCTGACACCCGCGGCGGCGGCCGACCCCGGTGGCACGGAGCCCCCGCCACCGGGCGGGCCGAGGGCCGCGGCCCCGCACCCGTCGCTGCTGTACCGTCCCGGCACCCAGGTCCGGTTGCGCGCCGGGGCCCCTCGGGTCCCGGCGGTCTCCGCGCTGTCCTGGCTGGTGGCCGACGCCCGTACCGGGGAGGTGCTCGCCGCCCACAACGCCCACCGCAGGCTGCCCCCGGCCAGCACCCTGAAGATGCTGTTCGCCCTCACCTTGCTGCCGGGGCTGCCGGCGGGCGTCCGGCACACGGTCAGCGAGCGGGAACTGCGGGGCATCGGTGCCGGCAGCAGCCTGGTCGGGGTCACCGAAGGCCGCTCGTACCGGGTCGCCGACCTGTGGCGCGGGGTCTTCCTCAACTCGGGCAACGACGCCGTGCACGTCCTGGCCGAGCTCAACGGCGGCTGGCGGCTCACGGCCGAGCGGATGCAGGCCAAGGCCCGCTCCCTCGGCGCCCTCGACACCCGCGTGGTGTCGCCCGACGGCTACGACGCGCCCGGCCAGGTGTCGTCGGCGTACGACCTGGCCCTGTTCGGCCGGGTGGGGCTGCGCAACCCCGACTTCGCCCGCTACTGCGCCACCGTCGAGGCCACCTTCCCCGCCGGCGGCACCGCGTCGTACCCGATCCTCAACACCAACCGGTTGCTGAGCGGTGCCAAGGGGGTGAAGCCGTACCGCGGGCTGATCGGCATCAAGAACGGCTACACCAGCAAGGCCGGCAGCACCCTCGTCGCGGCGGCACGCCGGGACGGCCGCACCCTGGTCGTGACGGTGATGAACCCTCAGGAGGGCGGTGGGTCCGCCGTGTACGAGGAGGCCCGCTCGCTCCTCGACTGGGGCTTCAGGTCGGCCGGGAAGGTCGAGGCGGTGGGCTCGCTCGGCGCGCCGCCCACGTCCACGCGGCCGGCGCCCACGGCGCCCGCGGTCGCGGCGGCCGTACCGGAGGAGCACGACTCCGCCTGGACGGAGGCGGGGCTGATCGCGGGTGCCGCCGGTACAGGTGCGGCGGTCGTGGTGCTGGTGCTGCGACTCCCGGTGCGCGGACCGGGCCGGGACTGACCGACCGGAAGCCACAGCAGCAGCCCCAAGGCGATCCAGGCGTAGGTGTTGCTGCCCAGGAACCCGTCGACGCCGGAAGCGTCGTCGAACCACAGCCACACCACGCTGGTGCACAGCACCGCGTACAGGGCGCCCGCGATCCGGGGGCGCCCCGCCCGGACCAGCACGGCGAAGGACGGGAGCAGCCACACCAGATGGTGCACCCACGTGATCGGACTGACGAGACAGGCGGCGAGGCCGGTCAGGGCGAATGCCGCCGTCCACTCCCCCGCGGCGGCCGCCCGGCGCGTCCGCACCACCCACACGACGAGGACCGGCAGGACCGCCACCGCCCACACGGTGCGGTCCGTTTCACCGAGCCGGGCGAGGATGCCCTGCACCGACTGGTTCGAGACGTAGTCGAGGCGCCCCACGCGGCCGGTGTCCCACAGCGCCTCAGTCCAGTAGAAACGCGAGGCGTCCGGGTCCACCAGAGCCGCGAGGGCCGTGGCCCCGAGGGCGGTGGCCGTCGCGACCGCCGCCGCGTGCCACCGTCTGGCCACCAGCAGCAGACCGATGAACAGCGCCGGCGTGAGCTTCACCGCCGCAGCGAGCCCGATGCCGACACCCGTGAGGCGTCCGCGTCCGGTGCCGAGCAGCGTCGCGTCGGCGAGGACGAGTGCCAGCAGCAACAGGTTGACCTGACCGAAGCTGACGGTGTCGCGCAGGGGCTCGAAGAGGGCGAGCAGGCAGGCGATCAGGGCCCAGCCGAACCAGCCGGGGCGCCCCCGGTCCGGCCCCGCGAGCAGGCGCAGCACCACGGCGAGGGCGGCCAGGTTGAGCAGCAGGGCGACGACGATGGTGGTACGCAGTCCCAGCAGGGCCATCGGCAGCATGGCGACCGCGGCGAACGGCGGGTAGGTGAAGCCGTACGTCGTCCCCGGCACTCGGTAGTCGTACACCCGGCCGTAGTGGTGCACCCAGCTGTCGATGCTGCCGTGGTAGACGCGCAGGTCGAACCAGTCGCGCAGCAGCGGCACGGTGGCGGTGAAGACGGTCACCAGTGCGGCGAGGACCAGTACCAGCAGCAGCCGGCCCCGGTCGGTGGGCGGCAGGGCCGGGGTCATGCCGCGCGTCCCGGGGCCGGGGCGAGTTCGGCCTGGTGGGCCTGCCACAGCACGACGAGGGCGAGTGCCCCGCCGCAGACGGCCAGCACGAGTTGGCTCGAGTCCGCCGGACCGCCGCTGGGCAGGACGGACAGCGCGAGCACGGCGGTCACCACCGCCGTGCGGTGGCGGACGGAGGTGCTGGGCGCGGCGGCGGCGATGAGGAACAGGCCCCACAGGGCGTACCAGGGGCGGATGGCTGGGCCGAGCGCGGCCACCGTCGCCAGGGACAGGCCGAGCGCGTACACCGGCCGCGGGCGCAGCCGCCACCAGACCAGCACGATCGCGACCACGGCGGTCACGACGCCCAGCGCGTGCCAGGCGGGGACGGCGAACGGCGCGAGATCACTGCCGGCGTGCGTGAGCAGGGCCCGGGTGGCGCGGCCGAGCAGGCTCGTCAAGGCCCAGTTCTGGGGTGAGACGGGGGTGTTCAGGGCGCCGACCCAGCCGTATCCGGTGCCGGCCGCGGCCGTCGCGGCGACGGTGGTCCCCGCCGCCGCGACGGCGGTCGTCACCGCGGCTCTCGCCGGACCGCGTCCCGCGCGGACCTGGAGGAGGACGACGGCGGCGAGACCGAGCACGGCGGGCGCCTTGACCAGGGCGGCGAGGGTGACAAGGACGGCGCCTAGGACCGGCCGGCGGCCGAGCGCGGCCACCAGGCCGACGCCGAGCAGGCCGAGCATGACGGCGTCGTTGTGGGCGCCCGCGACGAGGTGCAGCAGGACGAGCGGATTGAGGGCTCCCAGCCACAGCGCGGCGGACGGGTCGGCGCCGTTGTGGCGGGCGAGGCGGGGCAGCGCGGCCGCCATCAGGGCCACGCCGGCGAGCGCGACGAGCCGCATCCCGAGAAGTCCGGCGGGCAGTTCGCCGCGGGTCATGCCCGACAGGGCCGCCGCCACGGCCAGGAACACCGGCCCGTACGGGGCGCCGGTGTGCCGCCAGAGCGGTGCGACCTCGTCGGCGAGCGGACCGCCGAGCAGGGACGGCCCGTGCGCGTAGACGTCCAGGTGTGCCTCGACCATCGCCCCCTGCGCGAGATAGCTGTAGACGTCCCGGCTGAACAGCGGCGGGGCGAGCAGCAGTGGGGCCGCCCAGGTCGCGAGCACGAGCAGCAGGGCGCGCGGCGCGGGGGGTCTCGGCCCGCGGACCACCCGGCCCAGCAGCGCCCAGGCCGCGATCAGCAGGACGACGCCGAAGTACGCGCCGACCAGGCCGAGAGCGGCGCGTGCGGAGTCCGGGTGAAGGAGGTCCTCCACGGGCAGGGCACCGGCTGTCTCACCGCCCAGGGCGAGGCAGGCGCTACCGGCCAGACCGAGCATCTGGCAGCGGCGGAGATCGACGGGGAAAGCCATGGCCAACACTCGGGCAGCGTGTCAACGGCGGATGGCCGGAAGGGGACGCACCGCTCTCCGGAGGGCGGCCCGGTGATGACCGGCCGGTGATCGCCGGCCGATGAGTTCCCGCCGGGACGGGAGTCCTACCGGCATCGGCACACCGACGAACGGACGTGATCCCATGACCGGCACCTCGGGCTACGCGAAGGTCAACGGCCTGGAGATGTACTACGAGCTGCACGGCACCGACGACGCGGAGCGGCCCCTGGTGCTGCTGCACGGCGGGGTGCTCACGATCGGTCTGTCCTTCGGGGCCGTCCTGCCGCACCTCGCGGCCACGCGCCGGATCGTGGCTCCCGAGTTGCAGGGCCACGGGCACACCGCCGACATCGAGCGGGAGATGAGCGTGCCGGTCCTTGCCTCGGACGTGGTCGCCCTGCTGGACGGGCTGGGCATCGAGCGGGCGGACTTCCTGGGGTTCAGCCTCGGCGGCCTGACGGCACTCGAAGTGGGCGTGCGCCACCCCGAGCGCGTGGGACGGCTGGTACTCGCCGCCACCCACTACCGGCAGGACGGCTACTACGAGGAGGTCCGGGACCCGGAATACGCCTCGCCACGACTGCCGAGCCAGGCCGACTTCCAGGAGATGGCGGACGCCTACGCGGCCGTGGCGCCGGACCCCGGGCACTTCGCGGACTTCATGGCCAAGTGCGGCACGGCGGCACACGCCCCGCTGCCCTGGACCGAGGACGACCTGCGCGCTCTGGCCGCGCCCACGCTCCTGGTGCTCGGGGACACGGACTTCCTGCGCGTCGAGCACGCCGCCGAGATGCGCGACCTGATCCCCGACGCCCGGCTGGCGGTGCTCCCGGACACCACCCACATGGCGCTCATGCGGCGTACGGAGCTGCTGCTGCCGATGCTGGAGGAGTTCCTCGGGTGAGGGAGCAGTGGCGGGACGGCACCGGCGGTCAGAACACCGACAGACCGGTCAGGGTGGTGAAGCGGTCGAGCGCGGCCACGCCCGCCACCGAATTGCCCCGCTCGTCCAGGCCCGGGCTCCACACGCACAGGGTGCAGCGGCCGGGCACGACCGCGATGATGCCGCCGCCCACTCCGCTCTTGCCGGGCAGGCCCACGCGGTAGGCGAAGTCGCCGGCCGCGTCGTACGTGCCGCACGTCAGCATGATCGCGTTGATCTGCTTGGCCTGGCTGCGGGTGAGCAGCCGGGTGCCGTCCGCGCGGATGCCGTGCCGGGCGAGGAAGCCCGTGGCGAGGGCCAGATCGGCGCAGGACGCGGCGATCGAGCACTGCCGGAAGTACTGCTCCAGGAGCGTCGGCACGGGGTTGTCGATGTTGCCGTAGGACGCCATGAAGTGGCCGAGCGCGGCGTTGCGGTCGCCGTGGGCGGTCTCGGACGCGGCGACCTCCTGGTCGAAGGTCAGGTCGGGGTTGCCGCTCTCGGCCCGCAGGAACGCCAGCAGTTCTCCTGAGGCGTCCCCGGTACGCGTGTGCAGCCGGTCGGTGACGACGAGGGCGCCCGCGTTGATGAACGGATTGCGCGGGATGCCGTTCTCGTACTCCAGCTGGACGAGGGAGTTGAAGGGATTGCCGGAGGGCTCGCGGCCCACGTGCTCCCACAGGACGTCGCCCTCGCGGGCCAGGTCGAGGGCGAGGGTGAAGACCTTGGTGAGGGACTGGGCGGAGAAGGGCTCCCGCCAGTCCCCCACCCCGTACACCGTGCCGTCCGGCTCGGCGACGGCCATGCCGAAGCTGCGCGCATCGCGGGCGGCGAGCGCCGGGATGTAGTCGGCGGGCCGGCCGCGGCCGGGGGTCCGCTCGACCTCCTCGGCGATGCGCTCCAGGACCGGCTGGAAGGTCGTCGACGACGTCATGATCGCTATTGTCCCTCCGCCGGTCCCGGTGCGCTCCGGCAGGTCAGGCCGGTGCCTGGCCGCTGCCGGCGAGGATCTCGGGGCGCAGCAGGCCGGCGAGGGTTTCGGCGGGCAGCAGGCCCTTCTCCAGGACGAGTTCGGCCACGCCCCGGCCGGTGGCGAGGGCTTCCTTGGCGATGTCGGTGGCGGCCGTGTAGCCGATGTGCGGGTTGAGGGCGGTGACCAGGCCGATGGAGTTCTCCACACTGGCGCGCAGCGCCTCGGTGTTGGCGGTGATGCCGGACACGCACCGCTCCGCCAGGGTCACGCACGCGCTCTGCAGGTGCGTGATGGACTCCGACAGGGAGTGCAGGATGATCGGCTCGAAGGCGTTGAGCTGGAGCTGCCCGGCCTCGGCGGCCATCGTGATCGTGACGTCGTTACCGATCACCTCGAACGCGACCTGGTTGACGACCTCGGGGATGACCGGGTTGACCTTGCCGGGCATGATCGACGAACCCGCCTGCACCGGAGGCAGGTTGATCTCACCCAGACCCGCACGCGGCCCCGAGGACAGCAGCCGCAGGTCGTTGCAGCTCTTGGACAGCTTGACCGCGATCCGCTTGAGCACCCCGGACATCTGCACGAACGCCCCGCAGTCCTGAGTCGCCTCGACCAGGTTGGCCGCCGTCACCAGCGGCAGTCCGGTGATGGCCGCGAGGTGGCGGCGGGCAGACTCGGCGTATCCGGCGGGAGCGTTGAGGCCGGTGCCGATCGCGGTCGCGCCGAGGTTGATCTCGTGGATCAGATGGACAGCCTCGGCGAGCCGGGCCCGGTCCTCGTCCAGCATGACGGCATAGGCGGAGAACTCCTGGCCCAGGGTCATGGGCACCGCGTCCTGCAACTGCGTGCGGCCCATCTTGAGGACCTCGCGGAACTCGACGGCCTTGCGGGCGAACGTGTCCTGAAGGACGGACATGGCGTCGAGCAGACCGCGCACCGCGAACACCGTCGCGATCTTGACGGCGGTCGGGTAGACGTCATTGGTCGACTGACCGAGGTTGACGTCCTCGTTGGGGTGCAGGAACCCGTACTCGCCCTTGGCGTGGCCCAGCAGCTCCAACGCCCGGTTCGCCACGACCTCGTTGGCGTTCATGTTGGTCGAGGTTCCGGCGCCGCCCTGCACGACGTCCACCACGAACTGGTCGTGCAGCTTGCCGTCGTGGATCTCCCGGCAGGCCTCGACGATGGCAGCGGCCTTCTTCGGGTCCAGCAGCCCGAGTTCCTCGTTGGCGAGGGCGGCGGCCTCCTTGACCGCGGCAAGGGCATCGATCAGATGCGGATAGGCGGAGATCGGCATGCCGGTGATCGGGAAGTTCTCCGTGGCCCGCAGGGTGTGCACACCCCAGTAGGCATCGGCAGGGACGTCACGGTCACCGAGCAGGTCGTGTTCGATGCGGGTGGCGGCGGTCATGAGGGTGAGGATCCTCTTTCTGAGGGAAGTGAGAGTGGGTGTGCGCCCCTTCAGGGGCGCGGGGAACTGCGCGACCAGCCACAGGGGCGCCGCAGCCACCGGACGGAAGAACCCGGCACACGTTCAGGGACGGGCCGCACCGGCGACCGGCTCCAGCGAACGAACGGGCCGCACCCGCCCGACCTCCCGCCCACCACCGAGCAGCGGCTCACCCGCGAACTCGGTGAGCAGCTCCGGGTCGACGCCCGCCCGGGCCAGCGCGGCGGCAGCCACCGGCACACGCGCCCGGTTCGCACCGTCCGCGATCTTCACCGCGACGGCCCGCCCATCGGCCAGAGCAGCGACCTGCACGCCCTCGAAACCGTCCTTGGACAACAGCCCCGGCACGGCCCGCATCAGCGCGGCGACGTCCCGGCCGGAGCCGGAGGCCATCTCGGCGTGCTCGCGCATCGCGTCGGCGACCCGGGCTTCGGGCGTGCCCGGCGCGGCGGTGGTGATCCGGGCGGCGGCCCTGGCCAGTCCGTGCAGGGAAAGGGAGAACAGGGGCGCTCCGCAGCCGTCGACGGTGACGCCGGCGATGCGCTGCCCGGTGAGGTCCTCGACGATCTCGGCGATGGCCTGCTGGAGCGGGTGGCCGGGGTCGAGGTAGTCCTCCAGGGACCAGCCGTTGAGGGTGCAGGTGTAGAGCATGGCCGCGTGCTTGCCGGAACAGTTCTGGGCGAGCCGTGAGGGCAGTCGGCCCTCACGCACCCAGGCGTCCCGGACGACCGGGTCGAACGGCAGATCAGGCACGTTGCGCAGGTGGTCCTCGGTGAGCCCGGCGAGTTCGAGGATGCGCCGGGCCCCGGCGAGGTGGCGTTCCTCGCCGGAGTGGCTGGCGGCCGTCAGTGACAGCAGCTCGCCGTCGAGCGGCAGCCCGGCCCGGGCCATGGCCACGGCCTGCACGGGCTTGATCGCGGAGCGGGGGTAGAAGGCGGCCTCGATGTCTCCGATCTGGAGCCGGACCTCTCCGTCGGCGTCGAGGACGACGACGGAGCCGTAGTGGATGCCTTCGACGATTCCGCCGCGTACGAGGTGGGCGACGGGGGCGTGGAGGGGTTCGCGGACAAGGGGTGCGTCCGCGAGAGAACTGCTGAACATCACTGCCTGCTTCTCAGGGAGCGACGCGTTCCTCACGCGTCGGCTCCGGTGGTGGACTTGCGTGCGATACGGCCGCGGATGCCGAACCATCCGGCGACCAGGGCCCCGACGATCAGCGGCAGGCACAGCACGGTGGTGCGGCCCGCGCCGCCGTCGGCGTACATGAGGACCAGGACGGAGGCGAGGAACACCAGCGTCACGATCTCGGTCCAGGGGGAGCCCGGGAGCCGGTAGCCCGGGCGGGTCAGCTCACCCCGCTGGGTCTTCTGCCAGAAGAGGAGGTGACAGATCATGATCATGCCCCACGTGGCGAGGATGCCGATGGCCGCGAAGTTGAGCACGATCTCGAAGGCGTCGGCGGGCACCACGAAGTTGAGGCCGACGCCCAGCACGCAGATGCCGCTGGTGAGCAGGATGCCGCCGTAGGGCACCTGGCTGCGGCTCATCACGGAGGTGAACTTGGGCGCGGACCCGGACATGGCCATGGAGCGCAGGATGCGGCCGGTGGAGTACAGGCCGGAGTTGAGCGAGGACATGGCCGCGGTGAGGACGACCAGGTTCATCACGCCGCCCGCGGCGGGGATGCCGATGTTGGACAGGACGGTGACGAAGGGGCTCTCGCCGGCGGTGTACTTGTTCCAGGGCAGCAGCATCGACAGCAGGACGACCGAGCCGACGTAGAAGAGGGCCACCCGCCACATGATCGAGTTGATCGCCTTCGGCATGATCTTCTCGGGGTTCTCGGTCTCACCCGCGGCGACACCGACCAGCTCGACGGAGGCGTAGGCGAAGACGACGCCCTGGATGATCAGCAGCATGGGCAGCAGGCCGTGCGGGAAGACGCCGCCGTTGTCGCTGATGAGGGACGGGCCCGGGCTGTGGCCGTCGACGGGGTGCTGGGTGACCAGCAGGAAGATGCCGATGCACATGAAGACGACGAGGGCGCCGACCTTGACGATCGCGAACCAGAACTCCAGCTCGCCGAAGATCTTCACCGAGATCAGGTTCACGGTGAGCACCACGGCCAGCGCGATCAGCGCGATGACCCACTGCGGGATGTCGGAGAACATGCCCCAGTAATGGGTGTAGGTGGCGACGGCGGTGATGTCGGCGATGCCGGTGGTCGCCCAGTTGAGGAAGTACATCCAGCCGGCGGTGTAGGCGCCCTTCTCCCCCATGAACTCGCGGGCGTAGGAGACGAAGGCGCCCGAGGAGGGCCGGTACAGGACGAGTTCGCCGAGGGCGCGCACCACGAGGAAGGCGAAGAGGCCGCAGACCGCGTAGGCGACGAAGAGGGACGGGCCGGCGTCGGCCAGACGGCCGCCCGCGCCGAGGAACAGGCCGGTGCCGATGGCTCCGCCGATGGCGATCATGTTGACGTGCCGGGACTTCAGGGACTTGCTGTAGCCCGCGTCTCCGGCATCGACATGGATGGAACGTTTCTGCACATCGTCGTGCAGGGACTGCTCGCTCACGCCTCGGTTCCGCCTTCCATGGGGGTTTCCGTGGTGGTGTCCGTGCGCGACGAACGCACGATGTCGGTGAGGGTCGTCTCGACGCGGTCCAGGTGGTGGGCCATGGCCTCCACCGCGTCGGTCTCGGAACCGTCGGTCAGGGCCTCGACGATCGCCCGGTGCTCGCGATTGGACTGCTCGCGGCGGCCGCCCAGCTCGTTGAGGAAGGCGGACTGGCGGGCCAGCGCGTCCCGGATCTCCTCGATGACCCGGCGGAAGACCGGGTTCTGGGCGGCCTCGGCCACGGCGAGATGGAACAGCGTGTCCATGGCGACCCACGCGGTGGTGTCCGTCTCCCGCTCCATCCGGTCCAGGAGGTGGGCCAGGTGGTCGAGGTTCTCCGGGGTGCGGCGCCGGGCCGCGTACCCGGCGACCGGGATCTCGACGTGGCGGCGCACCTCCAGCAGGTCGCTCGCGGAGTAGTCGCCGAAGGTGGGGTCCTCGACGGTACTGGCGACCACGAAGGTGCCCTTGCCGGTCCGGGACACGGTCAGGCCCATGGTCTGCAGCGCCCGCAGAGCCTCGCGCAGCACGGGCCGCGAGACCTCCAGGGTGCGGCACAGCTCCGCCTCGGAGGGGAGCTTGTCGCCGATGGCGTACTCGCCCCGCTCGATGGCGCCGCGCAGGTACGCCAGTACCGCTTCCATGGCACTGACGCGACGCACAGGCTGTCCGGCTGTCCGGCTGTCTGACAGGTTCACGGGAGAGATACTCCGGCCGACGGTCCAACCTGTCAAGGGCCGCCCCGAAAGGGGCGCGGGGAACTGCGCGACAAGCCACGACGGCGCCGCAGACAGCCGACGGCGCCTCCCGGCAGACCACTCAACTGTGCAGCACACCCGCTCCGAGCAGCCCGAACAGCACCACGCCCACCACAACCCGGTAGATCACGAACGCGTTGAAGGAGTGCTTCGCGACGAACCTCAGCAGCCAGGCGATGGAGGCGTACGCCACGACGAAGGAGACGACCGTGCCCACGGCGAGCGGGGCGGCGCCCACTCCCGTGCCCAGGGCGTCCTTGAGCTCGTAGAGACCGGCGCCGGTCAGCGCGGGGATGCCGAGGAAGAAGGAGAGCCGGGTGGCGGCGACGCGGTCCAGGTCGAGGATCAGCGCGGTGGACATGGTGGCCCCGGAGCGGGAGAAACCGGGGAAGAGCAGGGCGAGGATCTGGGAGCTTCCGACCAGCATCGCGTCCTTGAAGGAGGTGTCGTCCTCCCCGCGCTTGTGCCGGCCCATCTGGTCCGCCGCCCACATCACGCCGCTGCCGACGATCAGGGAGCCGGCGACCACCCACAGCGAGGCGAGGGGGCCCTCGATGAGGGGCTTGGCGGCGAGTCCGACGACGACGATCGGGATGGTCGCACAGATCACCCACCAGGCGAACTTGTAGTCGTGGTGGTACCGCTCCTCGCGGTCGCGCAGGCCCCTCCCCCAGGCGGAGACGATCCGCACGATGTCCTTGAAGAAGTACACGAGCACCGCCGCGATCGCACCGACCTGGATGACGGCCGAGAACCCGACCACCGCGTCGTCGTCGACGGGGATGCCCATGAGGCCCTCGACGATCTTCAGATGGCCGGTGGAGGAGACGGGCAGGAACTCGGTCACCCCCTCGACGGCTCCGAGGACGACGGCCTGACCGACGCTGATGACGCTCATGGGATCCAGTTCTGCTCGGGGGCGGGAGCGGAGGGGACCGTCTTACTACACCCGGACGAGAACGAAGCTCATGGAAGCGCCTCACATACGCGCCAGTGCCGCCCCCGCGAAAGCCGCGGCGAGGCCGGCCACCACAGTGAGGCCGACGTTGAGGGCGGCCTGGAGACGTGCCCCGGTCTCCGCCAGCCGCAGCGTCTCGTAGGAGAACGTCGAATAGGTCGTCAGGGCCCCGCACAGGCCGGTGCCGAGCAGCAGTTGGAGGTGGGTGGCGGCTCCGGTGAGCAGGCCGAGGACCAGGGAGCCGGTGACGTTGACCGTGAAGGTGCCCCAGGGGAAGACCGAGTCGTGGCGGGCCTGGACCGCCCGGTCGGTGAGGTAGCGCAGCGGGGCGCCCACCATCGCGCCGCAGACGACCAGCAGCCAGTTCACAACGACTTCTTACCGTGCTGGCCCGCTGTGCCGGGATCGTCCCCGCGTCCGGCGTACCGGATCACTTCGCAGTCGTCGAGGGTGACGAGCCCCTCGGTGACGATGTCGTCGAGGTGCGGAAGGAAAGCACGCACGCGTGGCTCGGTGTCGACGATCACCACGGCGACCGGCAGGTCCTCGCTCAGGGAGAGCAGCCGCGAGGTGTGGATCAGGGAGGAGGCGCCGAAGCCCTCGATGCCGCGGAAGACGCTGGCGCCCGCGAGGCCCGCCGCGTGGGCCCGGTGGACGATCTCCGAGTAGAGCGGCTTGTGGTGCCAGGTGTCACTTTCGCCGATGTAGACGGTCAGGCGCAGGGCCCTGCCGGTGAGCCTCGTCATCGGTGCCTCCCTTTCAGGACGCGGCGCGTGGTGCCGGCCGCGAGCCACACCGCCGTGAGGGCCGCGAGCGGGGTCGCGACGAGGTACGCCAGTCCGGGGCCGGCCTGGCCGGCGTCGAGGAGTCGCCGGATGTCGACGGCGTACGTCGAGAAGGTGGTGAAGCCGCCGAGGACGCCGGTGCCGAAGAAGGGACGGACGAGGGGGTGTGCGGTGCGGACCTCGGTGATGATCACCATGAAAACGCCGATCACGGCGCAGCCGGCGATGTTGATCCCGAGGGTCGTCCAGGGGAACCCACCCGCGGGCGTGGGCCACCCGAGGGAGGCGGCGTAGCGTGCGGTCGCCCCCGCCGCCCCGCCGAGCGCCACGACCCCGACGACGGGCGCCTGGGCACGCCAGGAGGACTGCCGCGGACTGGAACCCCGCACGCGGAGGCTCTCGGGGGATGTCATGGGGATGTGTCTCCTACTCGCCGGGAGCCCGGGGTCGTGCGGGCGCGTGCCGTCGCAAGTAGGGACCGTTGGCGGCGTCCTTGCCGCGGTTCGGGTACGGCGGGCCCCACCGCCGCGCCGCGACAGGGCCGCGGCCGGGATTCAGAGTAACCCCGGGGCGCGGTGGGGTCACTCCGAGGCGGTGGAGATCACTACGGGGCGGGCGGTGCGGTCACTTCGGCGCGGACGATGCGGGTCATCTGGGGCGGGTGGCTCACGGACCGCCACCCCGCGTACCCGGACGCTGCCGATGCCGATGCAGATCACTCGGGACGGATGGCTCTCGGAGGCGACCCCCGTACCCGGACGCTGCCGATGCAGATCACTCGGGCCGGGCGGCTCACGACGGCCAGGCGCCGTATCCGGCTGGTGGCGCTGCGGATCACTCGGGACGGGCGGACTCACGGACCGCCCCCCCGACGTACCCGGACGCTGCCGACGCAGATCACTTCGGGACGGGCGGACTCACGGACCGCCCCCCCCGACGTACCCGGACGCTGCCGACGCAGATCACTTCGGGACGGGCGAGCTCACGGACCGCCCCCCCGACGTACCCGGACGCTGCCGACGCAGATCACTTCGGGACGGGCGGACTCACGGACCACCACGCGCCGTACCCGGCTGCTCCCGCTGCGGATCAGTGGGGCGGGTGGCTTGCGGAGCGCGACACCCCCGTATCCGGAGGCTGCCGTTGCGGGTCACCCCAAGACGGGTCGCTCGCAGATCGCCACGCCCCGTTCCCAGACGCTGCCGAGGACCAGGTGCCCGCCCGCTTCGCAGACGCTGGTGGGCATGCGGTAGCCGGAGCGGCGGCGGGTGAGGTGGTGGACGACGCGGCCCTCGTCGTCGAACGCCTGCAGGGCGATCGTGCCGGTGGGACGGAACGGGGCGCGTACGGCGACACGCGCGGCGGCTGTCCGGAGGCCGGGCGCGCCGCGGTGGAGCAGGGCGAGGGGCGGGATGCGGGGCCCGGCCAGCGCGACCCAGATCGGTCCGTCGGGCGCGCCGCGCCAGAGGTTGTCGGGCATGCCCGGGAGGTTCTCGACGAACGGTTCGCTCCGCCCGGCCCGCGGCCCGGTGACCCAGTGGCGCAGAAGCCGGCAGGCGCCGGTCTCCGCGACGACCAGGAACGACTCGTCGGCCCCCACGGCGACCCCGTTGGCGAACTGCAGGCCGTCCAGCACGACCTCGGGTGCGTCGGCGCCGGGGGCGAGCCGCAGCAGCCGTCCCGTTCCGGAGTGTTCGACGATGTCGCCGATCCAGTGCTCCAGGGGGTACCGGCGGCTGGAGACGGTGAAGTAGACGCTGCCGTCGGAGAGGGACACGACGTTGCTGCAGAACCGCAGCGGCTCTCCCGCCACCGAGTCGGCGAGGATCCGCACCGTGCCGTCGCCGGTGCCCACGCGCAGCAGCCCGCGCTCGGCGTCGCACACCAACAGGTCGCCGTCCGGGAGGAGTTCCAGCCCGAGCGGCCTGCCACCGGTCTCGGCGAGCACCTCGACGCGGGCCGCGACCGGATCGGCGAGGGCGTCGAGCCGCAGGATGCGGCCGTCCGCGACGCCGGTGAGGACCCGGCCGCGCGGGTCGGCGACGACGTCCTCGGGGCCGGGGCCCACCGCGATGTAGTGGCGGGGGACGAGTGCTGTGGGACGGTCCATGGCGCGCGTGTCCTTCATCATCGGGGGCGATGCCGCGGTACGGGTCGCCTACCAGCCCTTCTCAAACATCCGGGCGACCTCGGCGATCCGCATGTCGTCGCGGTGGTAGCGCACACGGCCCGCGGACCTGCTGGTGCGCAGCATGCCGGTGGCCTCCAGCAGCCGGAGATGACCGACGGCGGCCGGGCGCGGTATCGAGAACCGCTCGGCGACGTCGTCCGCGGTGACACCGTCCGCCGCGGGGCCGGGTTCCTGCATCCAGGCCAGGATGCGCAGCCGTGTCTCGTCCGTGGGAGTCCTCAGCATGTCGTGCCCCTGCCTCGCGGCTTCGCCCTCTCACCGCGCCTTCCCCCACTGTCTCGCAGGCGACGCCGCCCCGTCCGGCACTCGGCATCGTATGACCGATACCGAACTGCCGTGACGGATCGCGGAGTTCGGATGGGCCGGTGAAGGGAGGGAGAGGAGCCGTACAGTCATGACCATGAACGCTGCGGGAGGCAGGCGCAGGCCGCCCACGATCCACGACGTGGCGCGCGAGGCGGGGGTCTCACGCGGCACCGTCTCGCGCGTGCTCAACGGCGGCCACTACGTCAGCCCGGCCGCCCAGGAGGCGGTCAACGCAGCCATCCGCAAGACGGGTTACGTCGTCAACCGGCACGCCCGCTCCCTGATCACCGGGCGGTCCGACTCGATCGGCTTCCTGCTCACCGAACCGCAGGAGCGGTTCTTCGAGGACCCCAATTTCAACGTCCTGCTGCGCGGCTGCACGCAGGCGCTCGCGGCGCACGACATCCCGCTGCTGCTGATGCTGGCGGGCACCGAGGGTGAACGGCGGCGCATCACGCGGTACATCACCGCCGGGCACGTCGACGGGGTGCTGCTGGTCTCCAGCCGCTCCGGTGCTCCCGTGGCGGAGCGGCTGCGCGAGGCGGGGGTGCCGCTGGTCGCGTGCGGAAAGCCGATCGGGCTGGCCTCCAAGGTCAGTTACGTGGCCGCCGACGACCGCGACGGGGCCCGCGACATGGTGCGCCATCTGCTGTCGCTCGGGCGGCGCAGGGTGGGCACGGTGACCGGGCCGCTGGACACACCCGGCGGCGTCGAGCGCCTCGCCGGCTACAAGGAGGTACTGGCGGAGGCGGGCCTGGAGTTCGACGAGCGGCTGGTCGTCTCCGGTGACTACAGCAGGGCGAGCGGCGAGGCGGGCGCCGAGCGGCTGCTGGCGCAGGCCCCGGACGCCGACGCGGTCTTCGTGGCCTCCGACCTCATGGCGCAGGGGGCGCTCACGGCACTGCGGCGGGCCGGGCGGCGGGTGCCGCAGGACGTGGCGCTCGGCGGCTTCGACGATTCACCGGCCGCCGTGGCCTCCAGTCCCGGGCTGACGACCATCCGGCAGCCCTGGGACCGCATCAGCAACGAGATGGTGCGCTTGCTGCTCGCGCAGATCGGGGGCGAGGATCCGGCGGCGGTGATCCTGCCGACGGAACTGGTGGAGCGGGAGTCGGCGTAGGGGTTGCCGAAGGTGATCCATGCACGGTCATTGAATCCCGCACCGGTGTTACCGTTCCCTTATGGCGGCGAGAACGGCTGGTGGACAGCTCGAGGAACGGTGGCGGGACATCCTGTCCGCTCACGCGCGCACGATGTGCGAGATCGACCGGGCGCTGCATCCGCACGGTCTCGGCGCCTCCGACTTCGAGGTCCTGGACATGCTCGCGACCACGGCGCCCGAGGAGGGCGAGCAGTGCCGGGTGCAGAACCTCGTGGGGCGGGTCCACCTGAGCCAGAGCGCGCTGTCGCGGTTGATCGCCCGGCTGGAGAAGGACGGTCTGGTGACGCGGTCCGTGTGCGCGGAGGACCGGCGGGGCGTGTATGTCGCCCTGACCGCCAGGGGCCGTGACCTGCACGCCGAGGTACTGCCGCTGCAGCGGGCCGCGCTGGCCCGGACGCTGGGCGAATAGGCGCCGGGCGTCACGCCCCGGCGGACAGGCCCCCGGGCATATCCCCTTGCCCCCTTCTCCCGTTGCCCGTCGTGCGGTGCGACGACGCCGCTCGGCGAGCGAGGAAGGGGCCGTCGCCCCGGCTGCCGGAGCCTTTGGTGACGACGTCGCAGCGGCCGGAGGAGCCGGCTCGGGCAAAGGCCCTGCCGACCGCCCGCGCGGTGCGGCGGCGGGTCAGGGTTTCTGTCGGCTCGCGGGGCGTCTCGAACCCCGGCAAAGCGCGCTCTGACCTGCCGCGACCGCGCGGGCACCCGGTGTGAGTGCTGCTATCGGACCAGTAGGGTGCGGACTCCCTCCGAGGTGAGCGTCAACCGGTGCTCGGAGCTGCCGTCGATGGTGAGCGACAGGTCGTCGGCCGGCCACTGGGCGGCGAGGGCGCCGAGTGGCACCATGCGGTAGCGGGAGACGAACGGCAGCAGCCCGGCCATCTCCACCTCGGAGGTGAACACGGGCACCACCGGTTCGCCGCCCGGCTGCTCGAGCACCGGCAGGGCCACCGCCGAGGGGTTGGTGGCGTCGGCGTCGGCCGCGTCGTCGGGCACGGGGATGAGCACGTCGCTGTTGGCGAGCGCGTCCAGAGCCGCCGCGTCCTCGGTGTTCTCGGCGAGGACGTCCAATGCCTGCTGGGCGGGCGTGGGCGTGGGGTCGTTTGCGGGTGTCTCCATGGCACATTCCCTGGTTGCGGCGGTCGTGCGGCCTGCCCGGGGCAAGATCCGCCCCGAGTACGGTCCTGCTCGCGTACCCGAACGGGAACGGGGCAACCCTGGTGGATCTTCAGGGTTCGTGGGAGGGCCGGGGAGATCCTGTGGTGGCACCCGGGCGATCTCCGGGCCCGCCGGGGATGTTGACGGGCTTGATGTTACCGGTAACATCACTCCTCTCATCCCGTCCGCAGACCGTGCCCTCCGCCCACCTCCCGGTGGGCCGTCCCCCGGAGTCCGCGTGATCGAAGAGCACGTCGCCCGTCCCTCTCCCGCCCCGCCCGGCCCGCTCTTCAGCAGAGCCGCCGTACTGGCCTCGTGCGCCGGTTTCGTACTGATCGGGGCGTTGCAGGCGCTGTACGGGCCGGCGATCCCGGCTCTGCGTGCCGAGTTCGGACTGTCGCCGTCCGCCGCGGGGCTCGGGCTCAGTGCGCACTTCGTCGGTGGTGTCGCCGGTGTGCTGCTGTTCGACCGGCTCTACGGGCGGGTCGGGAACCGGCGGATCCTCGGCAGTTCGTATCTGCTGATGGCGATCGGCGCGGCGGGTTTCGCGCTGGCGCCCGACTGGCCGGCCGCGCTGGCGGCGGCCCTGCTCGCCGGGCTCGGCTTCGGAGGCATCGACTACGGCCTCAACCAGTTGTTCGCCGTGGGCTTCGGCCACCGCTCGACCGCGATGCTGAACATCCTCAACGCGCACTTCGGCATCGGCGCCATCGCAGGCCCCGCCGTCATCGGCGCGGTCGGCTCCGAGCACTACCCGGCCGTCTTCCTCGCCTTCGCCGCCGCCAACCTGCCGTTGCTGCTGTGCCTGAAGGGCGTGCGGAACCAGGCGCCCGTCGCGGCCGCGGAGCGGACCGGCGGCACGGCCGTCCTCGGACGGAGCCTCGGCTCCGTGCTCGCCGTCTTCGTCGTCCTCTACGTGCTGCACGTCGGCATCGAGGCCGGTGTCGGCGGCTGGGAGCCCACCCATCTGGAGACCGTCGGCTACGGCGCCGGTGTCGCCGCCACCGCCACCTCCGTGTACTGGCTCATGATGACCGTCGGCCGCTTCCTGGTCGCCCCGCTCGCGGTGCGCTTCTCCGCCCAGGCCATCATCACCGTCTCCTGCGCGGGCATGACGGCGTGTCTGCTGGCCGCGGCCGTCCCGGCACTGGCGCCCTACGCGTACGCCGGTGTCGGTCTGTTCATCGCGCCGATCTTCCCCACCGGGCTGCCGTGGCTCAACCGCGCCGCCCCGCGGGCCCGGTGGGCCGGTGCGCTGGTCATCGCCGCCTCCATGGCTGGGGGCGTGGTAGCGGGGCCGGCTCTGGGCAAGGCCATCGAGTGGTCCGGGGTCCGCGCCGTGCCGCTCCTGCTCTGCGGTGTATCGGCGCTCTGCCTGTCCGCCACGCTCTGGCTGATCCGCGCCACCCGCTCCCGCTGACCGCACTCCCGCCCCTGCGGACCAGCTGCCGCGCTCCCGCATCTCCAGACCGGCCGACCGCACTTCCACCTTCCAGAAGGGAAGCCTCCGCATGCCCGCCCTGACGACGACGTCCGACGGATTCCTGCTGCACGGCGAGCCGTTCCGGATCATCTCCGGCGCGCTGCACTACTTCCGCGTCCACCCCGGGCTGTGGTCCGACCGGCTGCGCAAGGCGCGGCTGATGGGGCTCAACACGGTGGAGACCTACATCCCGTGGAATCACCACCAGCCCGGGCCCGAGGGCCCCCTCGTCCTCGACGGCTTCCTCGACCTGCCCCGGTTCCTCCGGCTCGCGCAGGACGAGGGGCTGCGGGTGCTGCTGCGTCCGGGGCCGTTCATCTGCGCCGAGTGGGACGGCGGCGGCCTGCCCGACTGGCTGACGTCCGACCCGGACATCCGGCTGCGCACCAGCGATCCACGCTTCACCGGGGCCGTCGACCGCTACCTCGACCTGCTGCTGCCCGCGCTCCGCCCCTACCTGGCGGCGGCGGGCGGTCCCGTCATCGCCGTACAGGTCGAGAACGAGTACGGGGCCTACGGCGACGACGGCGCCTACCTGAAGCACCTCGCCGACGCCCTCCGCTCCCGCGGCGTCGAGGAGCTGCTGTTCACCTGCGACCAGGCCGATCCCGAGCACCTGGCCGCGGGGAGCCTCCCGGGTGTGCTGACCGCCAGTACCTTCGGCAGCCGCATCGAGCGGTCCCTGGCCCGGCTGCGCGAGCACCGGCCCGAAGGCCCGCTGTTCTGCGCCGAGTTCTGGATCGGCTGGTTCGACCACTGGGGCGGCCCCCATCACGTGCGGGACGCGGCCGACGCCGCCGCGGACCTGGACCGGCTGTTGTCCGCCGGGGCGTCGGTGAACATCTACATGTTCCACGGCGGCACGAACTTCGGCTTCGGCAACGGCGCCAACCACAAGCACGCCTACACACCCACCGTCACGTCCTACGACTACGACGCCGCGCTCACCGAGTGCGGCGACCCCGGCCCGAAGTACCACGCCTTCCGCGAGGTCATCGCCCGCCACGCCGCCGTGCCCGACGAGCCAGCCCCGGCCCCGAGTGCCAAACTCCCGCCCACTTCGGTCGAGTTGGGCAGCCGGGCGGACCTCCTGCCGCTCGCCGGCTCGCTCGCGGCCGGCGTACGCGCCGACACGCCCGTGACCATGGACGAGCTCGGGCAGCGCACCGGCTACGCCCTCTACCGCACCGCCCTCCCCGCCGGCGGCGACGGCCTGCTGCACTTCGCCCACGGGGTCGGGGACCGCGCCCAGGTCTTCGTCGACGGTGCACCCGTGGGCGTGCTGGAGAGCGAGCGCCACGACGAGTCGCTGCCCGTGCGGGTGCCGCGCCCCGGCGCGAAGCTGGAGGTGCTCGTCGAGAACATGGGCGGCGTCAACTACGGCCCCCGCATCGGAGCGCCCAAGGGCCTGCTCGGGCCCGTCTCCCTCGACGGCACGGAGCTGACGGGCTGGGAGTGCCGTCCGCTGCCCCTGGACGACCTGGGCGCGGTGCCGTTCGCCCCGGCCGGCAAGGCACCGGTCACCGTGCCGGCCTTCCACCGCGGCAGCTTCGACGTCGGCACCCCCGCCGACGCGTTCCTCTCCCTGCCCGGCTGGTCGAAGGGCCAGGCCTGGGTCAACGGCTTCCACCTGGGCCGCTACTGGAACCGCGGCCCGCAGCGCACGCTGTACGTTCCCGCGCCGGTGCTGCGCCCGGGCACCAACGAACTCGTCCTGCTGGAGCTGCACGGCACCACGACCACCCGTGCCCGGCTCACCGACACCCCCGACCTCGGCCCGGAGAACACCTGGTGAGGCATGCCGTGGGTGCCCTGGTCCGCGGCTGGGACCCCGCGAGCGCCGCCCGGCCTATGCTGTGGTTCCGCCGGGCGGCTTCAGGACCGCCGTGCCGACCTCGAGGAATCATCCGCCATGACACCGAGCGCCCCCGACGGCCCCGTGCCCAAGGGCCGCAGCAGGCGCAACTTCGCCGGTACCCGGCCGGTGATGGCCGACGTGGCCCGGATGGCCGGGGTTTCCAAGCAGACGGTCTCGCGGGTACTCAACGACCATCCGGCCGTCCGGACACAGACCCGCGAGGCGGTCCTGGACGCCATGCGCACCCTCGGCTACCGGCCCAGCCGCAGCGCGCGGTCCCTGGCCAGCGGCAGGACCCGGATGCTCGGGGTGATCTCCTTCGACGCCGCGCGGTACGGGCCCGCCTCGATCCTCACCGCGATCAACACGGCGGCGCAGGAAGCCGGTTACCTCGTCAGCTCCATCGCTCTCGACACCGCCGACCACGACACCGTCGTCGAGGCGTTGAACCGGCTGTCGGCCGAGGGGGCGGACGGCGTGATCGCGATCGCGCCCCAGCTGTGGGTGGGCCGGGCCCTGGCGGAGGCGACCGATCCGGGCACTCCCCTGGTGGTGCTGGAGAACGCGCTCGACGACGAGACGTCCCTGGTCACCGGCGATTCGCGCACCGGTGCCCGCAAGGCCACCGAGCATCTCCTCGGCCTCGGCCACGCCACCGTGTGGCACCTCGCGGGCCCCACGGGCTGGACCTCCGCCGACCACCGGATGACGGGCTGGCAGGCGACGCTCCGGGCGGCCGGTGCCGCCGTTCCGGACCCCCTCGTCGGGGACTGGAGCGCCGGCTCCGGCTACGAGCTCGGCCGTCGGCTGGCCCGGCGCCCCGAGGTGACGGCGGTGTTCGCCTCCAACGACCAGATGGCGCTGGGCCTGCTGCACGCGCTGCACGAGTCGGGACGATCGGTCCCCGGGGACGTCAGCGTGGTCGGTTACGACGACATCCCCGAGGCCGCGCACTTCCTCCCGCCGCTGACCACCGTCCGCACCGACTTCGCGGAGATCGGAACCCGTTCGCTGCGGCTCCTCGTCGACCGCATCGACGGCCCGGGCGAGCGGCCCGGCGTCGGCACCCTCGTGCCCGTGGACCTCGTGGTGCGGGCGAGCAGCGCTCCCCCACCGGTGCGCTGACGGGCGTTCCTCAGTCGTCTCCCCCGGCGGCCCGCTGCCAGGCGCTCTCCCTCAGCAGCCGCAGCCCGTTCAGGCCGACCAGGACCGTGGAGCCCTCGTGGCCCGCGACGCCCAGCGGCAGCGGCAGGTCACCGGCGAGATCCCAGACGACGAGGCCGGTGATGAACACCCCGGCGATCACGAGGTTCTGCACGACGAGGCGGCGGGCGCGACGGGACAGGGCGATCGTGGCCGGAACCGCGGCGAGTTCGTCGCGCACGATGACGGCGTCCGCTGTCTCCAGGGCCAGGTCGGAACCCGCCCGGCCCATGGCGATGCCGGTGTGCGCGGCGGCCAGCGCGGGAGCGTCGTTGACGCCGTCGCCGACGACCAGCACCTTGCGGCCCGCCCTCTCCATCTCCTCGACGGCGGCCAGCTTGTCCTGCGGCAGCAGCCCGGCGCGCACGTCGTCGATGCCGGCTTCGGCGGCGAGGTGCGCGGCGGCGCGGGGGTTGTCGCCGGTGAGGAGCACCGGGGCGGTGCCGGTGAGCCGGGCGAGGGAGGTGACGGTGGCGGCGGCGTCCGGGCGCAGCCGGTCGGCGATGCCGAGCAGCCCGGCGGGAGTGCCGTCGACGACGACCAGGACGGCGGTACGGCCGGACTCCTCCAGTTCCGCGGCAGCGGCCACGGCGTCGGCCGCCAGCCGGGCCGGTGCGCCGACCTCGACCGTGCGGCCGCCGACGACGGCGGTGACTCCCACGCCGGGCGCGGAGCCGAAGTCCCGTGCGTCGGGCAGGTCGAGACCGCGCTCGCGGGCCGCGTCCACGACCGCCCGGGCCAGCGGATGCTCACTGGGCCGCTCGGCGGCGGCCGCCAGCGTCAGCACCTCCGCCTCGTCCAGGCCGGATCCGGGCAGCGGCCGGACGTCGGTGACACGGGGACCGCCCTCGGTGAGGGTGCCGGTCTTGTCCAGGGCGACGGCGTCCACCTGGCCGAGCCGCTCCATCACGACGGCCGACTTCACCAGCACGCCGTGCCGTCCGGCGTTGGCGATGGCCGACAGCAGGGGCGGCATGGTGGCCAGGACGACCGCGCACGGCGACGCCACGATCATGAAGGTCATGGCGCGCAGCAGGGCGTCGGTGAGCTCGGCCCCGAAGGCGAGCGGGACCAGGAAGACGGCCAGGGTCGCGGCCACCATGCCCAGCGAGTAGCGCTGTTCGACCTTCTCGATGAACAGCTGCGTGGGCGCCTTGGTCTCGGACGCCTCCTGCACCATGCGGACGATCCGGGCGATCACCGAGTCGGAGGCGTCGCGTTCGACCCGGATCCGCAGCGCGCCGGTGCCGTTGAGGGTGCCTGCGAAGACCTCGTCGCCGGGCTCCTTCGCCGCCGGCAGCGGTTCGCCGGTGATGGTCGCCTGATCCACCTCGCTCGCCCCGTCCAGCACCCGGCCGTCGGCGCCGATCCGCTCCCCGGGGCGTACGAGGACGGTGTCGCCGACCTCCAGCTCCTCGACGGGGACGGCCTGTTCGGCGCCGTCCGGGCCCATCCGGGTGGCGGTGGCGGGGGCCAGGTCGAGCAGGCCGCGCACGGAGTCGGCGGTACGGGCCGTGGCCAGGGCCTCCAACGCGCCCGAGGTGGCGAAGATGACGATGAGCAGGGCGCCGTCCATGACCTGCCCGATCGCGGCCGCGCCCAGTGCGGCGACGACCATCAGCAGGTCGACGTCGAGGGTGCGGTCCTTCAGAGCCTTGAGGCCCTCCCAGCCGGGCTCCCAGCCCCCGGCCACGTACGACAGGGCGTACAGGGCTCCCCAGGTCCAGGCGGGTGCGCCGGTCAGCTGCAAGGGCAGGGCGAGCAGGAAGAAGGCGGTGGCCGCGGCGGCCCAGCGTGCCTCGGGGAGCGCGAGGACACGGGTTCGCCGCCGGGCCGTCGCTCCGGTGCGTGCGGGCTTCGCCCGTTCGACCGGCTGGGGCGCGAGCGTGGAGGTCATCAGGGGTCCTTCTGGCGGGGTCGCGTGGCCACCCCACCATACAGGAACACATGAAGACTCATTCATACCTTCATGCGACAGCCTCGGCGCCGTCAGCACCCCGCCCTCACCGCACGGGCACCGCCAGGTACTGGTACTCCAGGAACTCGTCGATCCCGACGCGGCCGCCTTCACGCCCGAGCCCGGACTGCTTGACTCCACCGAAGGGCGCGGCGGGGTTGGAGACGAGGCCGGTGTTCAGGCCCACCATGCCCACCTCCAGGCCCTCGCTGACGCGCAGCCCGCGGTCCAGCCCCTGGGTGAACACGTACCCGACGAGGCCCCAGGGCGTGTCGTTGGCGCGGCGCAGCACCTCGTCCTCGTCGTCGAAGGTGAGGATCGCGGCGACCGGGCCGAAGATCTCCGTGTCCATCAGACGGCTGCCGGGATCGACGTCGGCCAGCACGGTCGGCGGGTAGAAGTGGCCGGGCCCTTCCGGAGTGCGGCCGCCGACGAGCACCCGGGCGCCGCGCTCCACCGCGTCGGCGACGAGGTCCGCGACCTTGGTGCGTCCGGCGGCGTCGATCAGCGGGCCGACGTCGACGCCGTTCCGGGTCCCGGGTCCCACCACGAGGGCGCCCATCCGCTCGGCGAGCCGCCGCCCGAACTCTTCGGCCACCGACCGGTGCACGAAGAACCGGTTCGCCGCCGTGCAGGCCTCGCCCATGTTCCGCATCTTGGCGACCATCGCCCCGTCCACGGCCACGTCCAGGTCGGCGTCGTCGAAGACGATGAAGGGCGCGTTCCCGCCCAGCTCCATCGAGGTGCGGACGACCGCGTCGGCGCACTGCGCGAGCAGCAGCCGGCCCACGGCGGTGGAGCCGGTGAAGGACAGCTTGCGGATCCGGCCGCCGCGCAGCAGCGGCTCGCACACCTCGCCGGCGCGGGAGGTGGTGACGACGTTCAGCACCCCGTCCGGCAGACCCGCCTCCTTGAGGATCCCGGCCAGCGCAAGGCTGGTCAGCGGGGTCTGCGGGGCGGGCTTGAGGATCATCGTGCAGCCCGCCGCGATCGCCGGGCCGATCTTGCGGGTGCCCATGGCCAGCGGGAAGTTCCACGGCGTGATCAGCAGGCAGGGTCCGACCGGGCGGCGGGAGAGCAGCATGCGGTTGCGGCCGTCGGGCAGGGTGCCGCAGCCGCCGTCGATACGCACGGCCTCCTCGGAGAACCAGCGGAAGAACTCGGCGGCGTACGCCACCTCTCCCCGGGCCTCGGCGAGCGGCTTGCCCATCTCGGACGTCATCAGGTGGGCCAGTTCGTCGGTGCGCTCCAGGACGATCTCGTAGGCGCGGCGCAGGATCTCGCTGCGCGCCCGGGGGGCCGTACGGGCCCAGTCCCGCTGGGCCTCCACGGCCGCTTCCTCCGCGAGCCGGGCGTCCTTGGGGCCGGCGTCGGCGATGCGGCAGAGGATCTCGCCGGTCGCGGGGTCGTCGACGGGCATGGTGGCGCCGTCCGCGGCGTCCACCCAGGCACCGCCGATGAACAATTGAGTGGGAACCTCGGTCATGTCGTTTCTCCTGGCTGGTCGGCGGCGGGGTCGAGCAGTTCGGCGAGGTGCAGGGCTCGGATGTCCCTGCCGCCCGCGAGGTGGTCGATCTGGGTGGCGCAGCTGAAGCCGTCGGCGATGACGGGCCGTCCGTCGAGGTGGTCGAGGCGGGGCTTCAGCGCGAGGTCGGCGACGGCCATCGAGGTGTCGTAGTGCTCTGCCTCGAAGCCGAAGTTGCCGGCCAGTCCGCAGCAGCCCTCGGCCTCGTCGACTCCGCGTACGCCCAGGCGCCGCAGCAGGTCGGCGGGGTGGCGGCCCTTGAAGGTGGCGTACTCGTGGCAGTGGGTCTGGAGCACGACGTTCTCGGGGAGGGGCGGTGGAGTCCAGCCCGGTTCGGCAAGGTCGGTCAGGGCCCCGGTGAAGGTCCGCACCCGGTCGGCGACCCGCCGGGCGGCCTCGGTGCCGAGGAGCTCGGGCACGTCGCGTTTGAGGGCGGCGGCACAGCTCGGTTCGGCCACGACGACGGGCCGGTCGTCACCGTCGTCGAGGGCGGCGACGGTACGGGCCATGACCTTGCGGGCCGTGTCCAGCTGGCCGGTGCTGACCCAGGTCAGCCCGCAGCACAGGCCGTCCCGGGGTGTGCAGGGGATACCGGCGTCGGCGAGCACCCGGCTCGCCGCTCCCACGACCCGGGGGCGGAAGGCGCGGGTGAAGCTGTCCACGAAGAGGACCGCCTTGGCGGGTCCTGCGGGCTGTGCCGCGCGCAGGGTCCTGCGCAGGGCGCGCCGGGAGGCGAAGGCGGGGATCCTGCGCTCGGTGGTGACACCGCCCAGACGGGCCAGGAGTCTGCCGAGCGGGCCGCGCAGCAGGGCGTTGACCGGCCGGGCGGCGTATCCCGCGAGCGCCGAGGTCTTCGGCAGCCAGCCCAGGGAGTAGTGCGACCGGGGGCGCAGGCGGCCCCGGTAGTGCTGGTGGAGGAACTCGGCCTTGTAGGTGGCCATGTCGACACCCACCGGGCAGTCGCTGGAGCAGGCCTTGCAGGACAGGCACAGGTCGAGGGCGTCCTTGACCTCGGTCGAGCGCCAGCCGTCCCGGACGGTCTCGCCCCGGACCATTTCCTGGAGCATGCGGGCCCGGCCGCGGGTGGAGTCGTTCTCCTCGCCCGTGGCGCGGTAGCTGGGGCACATCACCCCGCCCGCGTCACTGCGGCAGCGGCCGACCCCGACACAGCGGCGTACGGCTCCGGCGAAGCCGTCCGCGTCGTGCGGGAAGCCGAACGTCGTGTCCACGAGGGGGAGTTCACGCAGCGCGAGAGCGGCGTCCAGCGGGGCCGGGTGGACGATCACACCGGGATTGAGGAGCCCGTCGGGGTCGAAGACCCGCTTGAAGGCGGCGAACGCGGCGATCATGCGGTGGCTGTACATCACCTCGAGCAGCTCGCCGCGGGCACGTCCGTCACCGTGCTCACCCGACAGGGTGCCGCCGTGCTCCACGACCAGCGCGGCGGCCTCGGCGAGGAAGCGGCGCATGACCTCCCGGCCGGTGCCGGTGGTCATGTCGAAGTCGATCCGCACGTGCACGCAGCCCGCGCCGAAGTGCCCGTACAGCACACCCGTCAGATGGTGGGAGGCGAGCAGCTTGCGGAAACCGCGCAGGTAGGCCGCCAGGTCCTCCGGGGCGACGGCAGCGTCCTCCCAGCCCGGCCAGGACTCCCCGCCGTCGACGAGCCGGGCGGCGAGCCCGGCACCGTCCTCCCGCACCCGCCACAGCGACCGCCGCTCCGCCGGGCTCTGCACGACCCGGCCCCCGGTCAGCCGCCCCAGGTCCGTCAGCACGCCGAGCAACTCGGCGGCCCGGGCGTCCACGTCGGCCTGGTCGTCGCCTTCGAGCTCGACGTACAGCCAGGCGCGGCCCGCGGGCAGGCCGGTGACGGAACCGGGGCCGCGGCGGGCGCGCATGGTGGCGACGATCGCCTCGTCCATGCCCTCCACCGCGCTCGGCGAGAAGCGCAGGATCTCGGGCACGTCCTCGGCCGCGTCGACCACGTCGTCGTAGCCGAGCGTGAGGAGCGTGGTTGCCTGTGCGGTCGCCACCAGGCGGACCGTCGCGGCGGTGACGACCGCACAGGTGCCCTCGGTACCCACCAGAGCGCGGGCCAGGTCGAAGCCGTTCTCCGGCAGGAGGTGGTGGAGCTGGTAGCCGGAGACCTGGCGCGGGATGCGGCCCAGCTCGGTCCGGATCGGCGCCAGGTTCTGCTCGACCAGGCGCCTGAGGCCGGATTCGAGCCGGGCCACGGCCCCGGCGTCACCCGGGTCCACCGGACGCAGCCCGCGGTGATCGGCGACGGCCCGCACACCGTCGGCCGTCAGGATCTCCAGCGCCTCGACATGCCCGCTGGTCCGCCCGTCGCGCACCGACCGGTTCCCGCAGGCGTCGTTGCCGATCATGCCGCCGAGGGTGCAGCGGCTGTGCGAGGAGGGGTCCGGGCCGAAGTCGAGCCCGTGCAGCGCGGTCGCGCTGCGCAGCGCGTCCAGGACGACACCCGCCTCGACCCGCGCGGTGCGCGCCTCCACGTCGATGTCCAGGATCCGGTTCATGTACCGGGAGAAGTCCAGGACCACACCCGGCCCGACGGCGTTGCCGGCCATGCTGGTGCCGCCGCCCCGGGCGGTGACCGGCACACCGGCCTCCCGGCAGGCCCGCAGCACCGCGACCACGTCGTCGGCGGTGCGCGGGAAGACCACCGCCCTGGGCGGCACCCGGTAGTTGGAGGCGTCGTAGGCGTAGGGGCCGGTGGCCCCCGGGCCGGTCTCCACCCGCAGACCGGGCGCGAACTCGGCGATACGGGCCGTCAGACCCGCCAGGTCGCGGGTGGCGGTGGTCATCGGTCCGCCGCTCCCGAGGTTCCGGCCTCGACGGCCATGGCCCAGGCCCGCAGGCCCTCGTCGACGCCGTTCTCGTCGATCACGAGCGCAGGGATCATACGGACGACCTGGTTCCAGGCGCCGCACAGCAGCAGGAGCAGGCCCTCGTCGACGGCGGCCCGCTGGACGCGGGCGGCGGTCTCCGGGTCGGGGCTGCCGTCCTCCGTGACGAACTCGGTGGCGAGCATGAGGCCGAGGCCGCGGACGTCGCCGATGCCCGGGGTGCGGTCGGCCACGGCCTCCAGGCCCTGGCGGAGCCGCTTGCCCATCGCCTCGGCGTTCTCGACGAGCTTCTCGTCGCGTACGACGTCCAGCGTCGCGCAGGCGGCGGCGCAGGCGACGGCGTTGGCGCCGTACGTGCCGCCCTGCGAGCCGGGCCAGGCCTTCGTCATCAGCTCCTCGGAGGCGGCGATGCCGGAGAGGGGGAAGCCGCTGGCGAGGCCCTTGGCGGTGACCAGGATGTCGGGGGTGACGCCGAAGTGGTCGTGGCCCCAGAAGCGGCCGGTGCGGCCGACGCCGGTCTGCACCTCGTCGAGGATCAGCAGGAAGCCGTGCCGGTCCGCCCGCTCCCGCAGCCCTTCGAGGAAGGCGCGGTTGGCGGGGACGTAGCCGCCCTCGCCGAGGACCGGCTCGACGATGATCGCCGCAGTGTCGGCGGGCGAGGAGATCGTCTGGAGGGTGTAGTCGAGTTCCTTCAGCGCGAAGCGGGTGGCGGTCTCCTCGTCCCAGCCGTACCGGAAGGGCGTCGGGAACGGGGTGACGACCACGCCGCTCATCAGCGGCGAGAACCCGGAGCGGAAGCGGGTGCCGGAAGTGGTCATGGAGGCTGCGGCGACCGTGCGGCCGTGGAAGCCGCCGTGGCAGACCAGGACGTTGGGCCGGCCGGTGGCCTGACGGGCCAGCCGCAGCGCCGCCTCGACGGCCTCGCTGCCGGAGTTGGTGAAGAACAGGCTGTCCAGTCCGGCCGGCAGCACCTCGCCCAGCTTGTCGACGAGGCGGCGCAGCGGCTGGTGCATGACGGTCGTGTACTGGCCGTGGATCAGCGTGCCCACCTGCTCCTGCGCCGCCGCCACGACCTGGGGGTGGCAGTGCCCGGTGCTGGTGACGCCGATGCCGGCGGTGAAGTCGAGGTAGCGGCGGCCGTCCTCACCGTAGAGGTGGACGCCCTCGCCCCGGGCGGCCACGACGGGCGTGGCCTGGCGAAGGTGCGGCGACAGTGCGGTCATGGTGTCTCCCGGCCGTACGACGAGGTCTGGTGGCTTGGCTCAGCTCCGGTACCCGAGCATCGAAGCCGCCGCGAAACGGGACAACGCGTGATCTGTCCAGCCGGAACCCGTTGTCCGGACGTTGTGTCAACCGCCGAACCCCCCGTGCACCGCCCGCCCCTCCTGCGGGCAGCTCTTGCGCAGGTCAGCGCCGCTTGTCAGAGTGACCGGGCATGCAGGGAGGCACCGTGAACGCTCACCCCCCGGCGGCGGGCCCGGACCCCGCCCCGGCCGGCCGTGCGCCGACCCTCGCCGACGTCCTCGCCCTGCCGGTGCTGGCCGCCGGGCAGCCCCAGGTCGTCACGGGGCTGGACCTTCTGGACCGGCCGGTGCGCTGGGTGCACATCACCGAGCTGACGGACCCCGCCTCCTTCCTCAAGGGCGGCGAGCTGGTCCTGACCACGGGCATGCCGCTGCCCGAGGACCCCGCGGGGGTCCGCCGGTACGTCGAGGAACTCACCGAGGTGGGAGCCGCCGCCCTGGTCATCGAACTCGTACGGCGCTACCACCGGCCGCCCGACGCCCTCGTACAGGCCTGCCGGGCCCGGGGCCTGCCCCTGGTCACCCTCGCCCGTGATGTCAACTTCCTCGAGGTGACCCAGGTCGTGCACGCCCTGATCCTCGGCAACCAGGCCGACGCGATGCGGCGGACCCAGCGGATCCACGAGGCGTTCACGGCCCTGACGTTGCGCGGGGCGGGGCCGGAGGAGGTGGTCCGCGCGGCGGCGGAGATGAGCGGCCGAACGGTCGTGCTGGAGAACCTTGCGCACCAGGCGCTGATCTGCGAGCCCTCGGGGAGCACGGTGGAGGAGGCGCTCGGGGACTGGGAGCGGCGCTCCCGGGCGACCGCGCCCCGGGACCACACCGAGGTGGGCGGCCCGGAGGGCTGGCTCACCGCGCCGGTCTCCTACCAGGGCGAACGGTGGGGGCGGCTGGCCATGCTGCCCTCCGACGGGCCGGTCTTCGGGCCGGAGCACATCACCGTCCTGGAGCGGACGGCGATGGCCCTGACCGTGGCCCGGCTCATCCACTCCACGCCGTGGGAGCGCACGGCCCACCGCAACGCCCTGCGGGAGCTGGCCGAGCAGCGCCACCACTCCCCCGCGGACGTCCGTGCCCGCTGCGCCGCGCTGGGCCTGCCCACGGAGGCCGGTGTGTTCCTGGCGGTCCTCGTGGACCCGGGACCCGGCGGGGCGGGCGCCGAGCCGGAGAGCCGGCTGCACCGGGAGCTGAGGTCGGCCGGCGTCCCGGCCCTGGTCGGCGAACTCTCCCCCGGCCGCCTCGGCGTCCTGCTGGCCCTGCGCCCGGCCCAGCCCTGGCGGCCCGTGGCCGAACGGCTGAGCCGAACCGCGCTGGCCATGGCCCCGGCGGCGATCGTCGGGGTCGGCTCGGAGGTCACGGATCTCGCCGAGACCGCACGCTCGTTCCGGGAGGCGGCCCGGGTCATAGAGGCCACCCCGCCCGGCCAGGCCCCGCCCGCGGACCGTTCCTTCCACGAACTGCCGGACATCGACCTGCGCCGGCTGCTGTACGCGCTGCGCGAGGACACCAGGATCCAGGACTACACCGAACGCCGGCTGAGCCGCCTCATCGAGCATGACACCCGGCACGGCACCGACCTGCTGACGACCCTGGGCCACTACCTCGACGCGGCCGGCAACAAGACCACGGCGGCCCGTCGCGGCGGCCTGTCCCGGGAGACCATGTACCAGCGCCTGCGCGCCATCGAACGCCTCCTCGACACCGACCTCGAATCCGGCGACCGCCGCACCGAACTCCACGTGGCACTCATGGCGTTGCGGGTGCTGCGCGCCGACCGGGGAGCGCACCCCGTGTAACGCTTTTCGCGTCCCGTTCCAAGAACAAGTGACAGGCACCTGTCGACGAGAAGGGGACATTCGTGGAAGACGCGGAACGGTTACGGGGCGGGCTCGCTGCGGCGGCCGGCGACCCGCGGCTCTTCGAGGAGTTCTACCGGCGTCACGTCGACGCGGTGCTGCGTTTCGTGGCCCGCCGGGTGGACGACCCGCACACGGCGGCCGACCTGACGGCCGAGATCTTCCTCGCCGTCCTCGACTCGGCCGGCACGTACCGGCCGCACCTCGGCAGCGAGACCGCCTGGCTGTACGGCATCGCCCGCAACGTGGTGTCGTCGGAGCGCCGCCGGATCGCCCGGGAGACCGAACGCGATCTGCGCATCTCCGGGCGGCGGTTGCTGGAGCCCGACGACATCGCCCGTATCGAGGACAGGCTCGACGCGGAGAGCCCCGGGCGGCGCGTTCTTGCCGCGCTGGCGCGGCTGCCCGAGGGCGAGCGGGCCGTCATGGAACTGATCGCCGTCGACCAGCTCACGGTCACCGAGGCCGCGGCCGCCCTGGGCATCCGCCAGGTCACGGCCCGGGTCCGGCTGCACCGGGCGCGCAAGGCACTGCGCGAGGAGACGGACTGCCGGACCGCTCGCACGGCGGAGGCATCGCTGGTGTACGCGGCGAGGGGGGAAGCATGAGCGCGAGGACGACGTTCGAGGACCGGCTGCTCGGTGAGCTGAAGAGAGAGATCGCGCTGCGGGGGGCGGGGCCCGGGGCGGACGACGTGGGCGGGGCGACGGCTTCCGTGCGCCGCCGGTTCGCCCCGCGGCGGATCGCCGTAGTGGTGGCGGCCTGCGCGGCGGCGTGGGCCGCAACGGTGGTGGTGCCCGGTTCGCCCGCCGACTCCGGCGCGTTCGCGGCGGAACGCCGCGACGACGGCAGTGTCGAACTCATGGTCAGGACCAACGGCTTCGGCATCGACGACCAGCTGGAACTCGCGGAGCGCGTGCGCCCGTGGGGCATCCGGGTGGATGTGGTCGCCCCCGCGGACATGTGCAGCTCGTGGGACATCCCCCGGGTCAAGGTTCTCACCGCCGAGGGCGACCCCGTCCGGGCCTGGCCCATCACCCTGCGCCGGGGCAGCACGCTGGTGATCGAGAACTCCCTGGGCGAACCGGTGCGGAGGGACGAGATCGAGTACTACGAGGTCGAGTCCTGCACCCGGTGAGCCGGCTGGGCTGGCTCGACGCACTGCGCGGACTCGCCGCCCTCGTCGTGGTGTTCGACCACTCCTCGCACACCTTCATGCCGGACTTACGGGCGGAGTTGATGCCCCAGTTCAACACCAGCCGCTACGGCATCCTGGTGTTCTTCCTGGTCAGCGGGTACGTCATCCCGGCATCGCTGGAACGCCGGGGCTGTGTGCGGGCGTTCTGGATCGGGCGGGTCTTCCGGGTGTATCCGCTGTGGGCGGTCGTCGTCGCGGTGTTCCTCGGCGTCGACTTCCTCGGCCTCGCTGAGGTACGGGACGTCGACGGGCAGAGCACGCTCACCGTGACCGTCGCGCACGTCACGATGCTCCAGGAGTTGCTGGGGACGCCCAACGTCCTGCTCGTCCTGTGGACGCTGTCGTACGAGATGTGCTTCTACCTGCTGGTCGTCGCGCTTTTCACAGTCCGCTTGCACCGGCAGTCCGCGGCGGTCGCGGGCGGCCTGGCGGCCCTCGCGGGAGTGAGCGCAGGGGCGAGTGCCGTTCTGCCGGTTTCCGCGCTGTCCGGCCTGGTCGGCACCGGCCCGCTGATCGCCTTCGCGTCGATCGCCATGGGTGTCGCCCTGTGCTGTGCGAGCTCCGGCTCTCCCAAGCTGCGGGTGTTCGGGGGTGTGCTGGGCGGGGCGCTGGGGCTCGTGCTGATCGCGTGCAACGGCACGGTCCCGTTGTGGGAGGGCCTGGTGATCCTCGCGGCAATGTTCCTCGGCACCGCGGTCCATCGAGCCGAGCGGGGGCAGAGCACCTGGCGTCGCACGGGAGGCACCGCCATCGTGGTGGTCACCTGTGCCGTGGCCAGTGCCTACCGGTACGGCGACGGCCACCACTTCACCCGACGTGGCTGGATCACGGCGTTCCTGCTGGCCGTGCTCACCTTCGCGGCCGGATGGGCGTGGCGCCACCGGCGCGTACCACGGCTGCTGACCGGCCTGGGAGCGATCAGCTACTCGGTGTACCTGGTGCATCCGGTGCTGCTGGCAGTGATCGACAGCACCACCGGACGCAGGCGCGACGACGACGCCGTGCTCGAAGTGGCGTTCTTCGCCGTGCTGTTGCCCCTGTGCGTGCTGACCCACCGCCACGTCGAAGCGCCGGGCCGGGCCTGGGGCCGCAGGCTGGCCCGCCGCTTGGACGATCAGGTGTCGAAGTCCACCGTCAGCTCCTCCGACACCGGGAACGACTGGCAGGTGAGGACGTAGCCCGCGTCGACCTCGGACGGTTCGAGGGCGAAGTTGCGGCGCATCTCGGCCTTGCCGTCGGTGATCTGGGCCCGGCAGGTGCCGCAGACGCCGCCCTTGCAGGCGAAGGGCAGGTCGGGGCGGGTCTGCTGGGCCCCTTCCAGGATGGTGCGGTCGCGGGGCAGCGGGGACGTGGTGGAGCGGCCGTCGAGGGTGACGGTGACCTGGCTGACCGGGCCGGAGGGGCCGGTCTCGGTGTGCCGGACCTCGCGGACGGGCTCGTCGTCGGCGTAGAACAGCTCCTGGTGGACACGGTCGGCGGGGACGCCGAGGCCGGTCAGGACCTGCTGGGCGGCACGGACCATGCCGTGCGGGCCGCACAGCCACCAGTGGTCGGCCGATTCCACGTCCACCAGGGCGTCGACGAGCGCCGAGAGCCGCTCGGCGTCGAGGCGGCCGGAGAGCACCTCGGCCTCGCGGGGCTCGCGGGAGAGGACGTGGGCGAGCTGGAACCGTGTCGGGTAGAGGTCCTTCAGGTCGGCGAGCTCGTCGGCGAACATCACCGTGCCGGTGCGGCGGTTGCCGTAGAGCAGGGTGACGCGAGAGCGGGGGTCGGCGGCCAGGACGGACTCGGCGATGGAGACCATGGGCGTGATGCCGGAGCCCGCCGCGATCAGGACGTGGTGGCCGTGCGCGGTGAGGTCGGGGGTGAAGGCACCGGTGGGCGCCATGACCTCGACGGTGTCGCCGGGGCGGACGTCGTGCACCAGCCAGGAGGAGAACAGGCCGCCCGGCACCACCCGGACGCCGATCCGGGGCGCCGTGCCGGCGGGCGCGCAGATCGAGTACGAGCGGCGCTCGTCCCGGCCGTCGATGTCGCGGCGCAGGGTGAGCGACTGTCCGGGCGCGAAGGCGAACTCCTCGGCGAGCTCGGCCGGGATGTCGAAGCTGACGGCCACCGCGTCCTCGCACAGCGGCTGCACGGCGGCGACCCGCAGGCGGTGGAAGACCGGACGTCGGCGGGCACGCGGGCGGGCCGCCGGGGCGGGGGCCGGCTCCATCAGGTCCTCCATCAGATCTCCTTGACGTACTCGAACGGCTCGCGGCAGGCGAGGCAGCGCCACAGGGACTTGCAGGACGTGGCGCCGAAGCGGGAGGTCTCCTCGGTGTCGGGGTGACCGCAGCGCGGGCAGGGCACCGAGCGGCGGGGCGGTGTCAGCACCAGCGGGACCGGGCCGGGGGCGTGCCGCGGCACTGCTCCGGGCGGGGCGATGCCGTGCTCGGTGAGCTTGCGCCGGCCCTCCGCCGTGATCCAGTCGCTGCTCCACGGCGGGTCGAGGACCGTGCGGATCTCCACGCGCCCATAGCCCGCCTCGCGCAGCCGGGCCGCCACGCCCGCGCGCATCTCGGCCATCGCCGGGCAGCCCGAGTAGGTCGGGGTCAGGCTCGCGACGACCGTGCCGTCCGGGTCCAGCGTCACCTCGCGCAGCACGCCGAGGTCGGCCAGGGTGAGCATGGGCAGTTCGGGGTCGGGCACCTGCTCGGCGATGCGCCGGGCCCGTCGCGCGTCCAGGAGTGCCGTCACCATGCCGCCTCCGGGTGGGCACGGGCCACGCCCTGCAACTCGGCCAGCAGCGGGGCCAGATGCTCGGTGTGGTCCCCCGTGCGGCCCGAGCCGGGCAGGGGGCGGTAGACCGGCATGGGCAGTCCGGCCGCCCCGGTGACCTGGCGGAGGACCGCGACGACCTCGTCCCGGACGTCGTAGGCCGTGAACAGCTCGCCCAGGTAGGGCGCCACCTGTTCCTGCGCCTTGCGCATCCGGCGGTGGGACTCCTCGGTGCCGTCGCCGAGGCGCACGGCCCACTCGGCGGCGTACTGGCGGTGGTAGGTCAGTTCCTTCACGCCCTTGGCGGCGATCGCCGCGAGCACCGGGTCGCGGTGTTCGGTGAGCCGCTCGAAGTGGGCGAGGCGCCAGCTGGAGAGGACCAGCAGTCGCACGATCGAGAAGGCGAAGTCGGCGTTGGGAAGTTCGGCCAGGCGTACGTTGCGGAAGTCGCCGGGGTCGCGGAAGTAGGCGTAGGCGTCCTCGTCGCGGCCGGTGCCGTCGGCCTGGCCGGCGCGGGAGTAGAGCAGGCGGGCCTGGCCGAGGAGGTCGAGCCCGATGTTGGCCAGCGCCACCTCCTCCTCCAGCTCGGGGGCTCGGGTGGTCCACTCGGCGAGCCGCTGGGCGCAGACGAGGGCGTCGTCGGCCAGGGTGACGCAGAGGGCGGCCAGTTCACCGGCGTCCACGTCGTCCGGCACGGTCGTGTCGATGCCGTGCAGGGGGTCCTCGAAGCCGGTGCCGTAGGCCCAGCGGGTGTCGTCCTCGTGTCCCTCGGCGAGGGTCAGGTAGACGTGGTCGTCGCTCAATGCCCTCTCCTTCAGATGTGCGGGACGTCTTCGGGGATGTCGTAGAAGGTCGGGTGCCGGTAGACCTTGTCGGCGCTGGGCTCGAAGAAGGGGTCCTTCTCGTCGCGGGTGGAGGCGGCGATGTGCTCGGAGCGCACGACCCAGATGCTCACGCCCTCGTTGCGCCGGGTGTACAGGTCACGGGCGTGGGTGAGCGCCATGCGGTCGTCGGCGGCGTGCAGCGATCCCACGTGGACGTGGTTCAGCCCGCGCTTGCCGCGTACGAACACCTCGTACAGCGGCCAGTCCTGCTTGTCGGCGGTCATGCCACCGCTCCCTTCTCCGCGCGGGCGGCCTGCTTGGCGGCGTGGGCGGTGGCCGCCTCGCGCACCCAGGCGCCCTCCTCGTGGGCCGTGCGGCGCCGTTGCATCCGCTGGTCGTTGCACGGGCCGTCGCCCTTGATGACCCGCATCAGCTCGTCCCAGTCGGGCGTGCCGAAGTCGTGGTGGCCCCGTTCCTCGTTCCAGCGCAGCTCCGGGTCGGGGAGCGTCACGCCGAGCTTCTCGGCCTGCGGGACGGTCATGTCGACGAAGCGCCGGCGCAGTTCGTCGTTGCTGTGCCGCTTGATCTTCCAGGCCATGGACTGCGCGGAGTTGGGCGAGGCGTCGTCGGGCGGGCCGAACATCATCAGCGACGGCCACCACCAGCGGTTCACGGCGTCCTGCACCATCTCGCGCTGTTCCGGGGTGCCGCGCATCATCGTCATCAGCAGCTCGTAGCCCTGCCGCTGGTGGAACGACTCCTCCTTGCAGATCCGGACCATGGCGCGCGCGTACGGTCCGTAGGAGGAGCGGCACAGGGGCACCTGGTTGCAGATCGCGGCGCCGTCCACGAACCAGCCGATCACGCCGACGTCGGCGAAGCTCAGCGTCGGGTAGTTGAAGATCGACGAGTACTTCTGGCGGCCCTCGATCAGCCGCTCGGTGAGGTCCGCGCGGTCGGCGCCCAGCGTCTCCGCCGCGGAGTACAGGTACAGCCCGTGCCCGGCCTCGTCCTGGACCTTGGCGAACAGAATGGCCTTGCGGCGCAGCGACGGAGCGCGGGTGATCCACTCGCCCTCCGGCTGCATACCGATGATCTCCGAGTGCGCGTGCTGCGCGATCTGCCGGATGAGGGTCTTCCGGTACCCCTCCGGCATCCAGTCGCGCGGCTCGATCCGCTGGTCCCGCGCGATCGTCGCGTCGAAGTGCTGCTGGAGATCCGGCTCGGCGCCGTCCGCCCCCGGGGCGCTGGAGTGTGTCGTGTCCATCCGTCCCACTTCCCAACCGACCATTCGTTCGGTCCATCGTAGGACACGTCGGCGCACCTTGGTAAGACCCTTCGGGCAAGTCCGGGACCCTTGACAGGCGTCCAGCCGCCCGGATTACATGACAGCCCCAGCTAACCGAATGTTCGGTCGGGCTTTGAGGTGGTGCGAGAAGTGACCCATACCGCTGACGCGACGCCGCCCGCGGAGGCGATGTTCGCCGCGGACCAGGCCTCCCGCGGGCTCGGGATGGAGCTGCTGGAGCAGGGCGCGGGGACCGCCGCACTGCGGATGACCGTGACCCCGGCGATGGTGAACGGGCACGGGATCGCCCACGGCGGATACGTCTTCCTGCTCGCCGACAGCGCCTTCGCCTGCGCGTGCAACAGCCACGGCCCGGTGACCGTCGCGGCCGGCGCCGACATCACCTTCGTGGCCCCGGCGTACGAGGGCGACGAACTCGTGGCGCGGGCCGAGGAACGCACCCGGTACGGGCGCAGCGGCCTTTACGACGTGACGGTCCGGCGCGGCGACGAGGTGGTCGCCGAGTTCCGGGGCCGCAGCCGCAGCATCAGGGACGCGAGGCCGGAGGAGTCCTGAATGAGCAGCGAGACGACGGCCTCACAGGCCCCGGGACCGGCGGGACGGCGGCGCGGCGAGCCCCTTCCCCACGACCTGCTCGACGACGGTGAGCGACTGACCCGCGAGCAGCTGCGCGAACTCCAGCTCGACCGCCTGCGCAGCAGCCTCCGGCACGCCTACGACCACGTGGAGGCGTACCGGAAGAAGTTCGACGCGGCCGGGGTGTCCCCCGAGGACTGCCGCTCGCTGGAGGACCTGTCCCGCTTCCCCTTCACCACGAAGGCCGACCTGCGGGACACCTACCCGTTCGGCATGTTCGCCGTCCCCATGGACCGGGTGCGGCGGGTCCACGCCTCCAGCGGGACCACCGGCCGCCCCACGGTGGTGGGTTACACCGAGAACGACCTGTCGATGTGGGCGGACCTCGTCGCCCGCTCGATCCGCGCCGCGGGCGGGCGCCCGGGCCACAAGGTGCACGTCTCCTACGGCTACGGGCTGTTCACCGGCGGTCTCGGCGCGCACTACGGGGCGGAGCGCGCGGGCTGTCTGGTGATCCCGGCCTCCGGGGGCATGACCGCGCGCCAGGTGCAGATCATCCAGGACTTCCGGCCCGAGATCATCATGGTCACGCCGTCCTACATGCTCACCCTGCTCGACGAGTTCGAACGGCAGGGCGTCGATCCGCGCGCGAGCGGTCTGCGGGTCGGCATCTTCGGCGCCGAGCCCTGGACGGAGGAGATGCGCCGCGAGATCGAGGAGCGTACGGACATCCACGCCGTCGACATATACGGCCTGTCCGAGGTGATCGGTCCCGGTGTCGCGCAGGAGTGCGTGGAGACCAAGGACGGGCTGCACGTGTGGGAGGACCACTTCTATCCCGAGGTCGTCGACCCGGTCACGGGTGAGGTGCTGCCGGAGGGCGAGGAGGGCGAGCTGGTCTTCACGTCCCTGACCAAGGAGGCCCTGCCGGTCGTCCGCTACCGCACCCGCGACCTGACCCGGTTGCTGCCCGGCACGGCGCGGCCCGCGTTCCGCCGCATCCAGAAGATCACCGGCCGCTGCGACGACATGATCATCCTGCGCGGGGTGAACGTCTTCCCCAGCCAGATCGAGGAGATCGTGCTGCGCACGCCCGGCGTCGCCCCGCACTTCCAGATCCTGCTGACCAGGCGCGGCCGCCTGGACCACATGACCGTCCGGGTCGAGGCCCGGCCCGGAGCCGGCCCGGAGCGGGGCGAGGCCGCGGCCGCGACGATCGCCCAGGCCGTCAAGGACGGCATCGGCATCACCGCCGAGGTGACCATCGTCGAACCGGAGACCCTGGAGCGTTCCGTGGGGAAGATCCGCCGGGTGAAGGACCTGCGCGAGGCGTGATCCGCCGTGACCGCGAGGCTCGCGGGAACAGCACGGGGCGCGAGCGTCCGGCCGGGTGCAACCGCCGCGGCTGTCCGAGCAGCACTCCGCCTCCGGCACCGGGGCGGCAGCGTCCGGCCGGTGCGACCGCCGCGGCTGTCACGAGCAGCCCCTCACCACCGTCACCGGGACAACAGCGTCCGGGCCACCGACCACGACAGTCACCAGCAGCACTCCGCCTCCGGCACCGGGGGGCGGCAGCGTCCAGCCGGTGCGACCGCCGCGGCCATCACGAGCAAACCCTCACCACCGCCACCGGGACAGCAGCGTCCGGGCCACCGACCACGACAGTCACCAGCAGCACTCCGCCTCCGGCACCGGGGGGCGGCAGCGTCCAGCCGGTGCGACCGCCGCGGCTGTCACGAGCAGGCCCCCGCCACCGCCACCGGGAGGCAGCGTCCGGGCCACCGACCACGACAGTCACCAGCAGCACTCCGCCTCCGGCACCGGGGCGGCAGCGTCCGGCCCGGTGCCGTTCGCCACGCCGGCCTTCGCTTCCGCCGCGCGCACGGCCGGCTTGCGGATGAGGAGCAGGGCCGCGTCGTCGTGCAGCCTGCCGCCCACATGGGCCAGCAGTTCCTCGTGGAGCGCACCCAGGGTGTGCGCCGGCTCCTGTGAGACATGCCGCTTCAGGCCCTCGGCCAGCGGATAGAAGGCGCGGCCTCCGTCGCGCGCCTCGGTGACCCCGTCGGTGTAGAGCAGCAGCTGGTCGCCGTCGTCGAAGGGGAGCGTGTGGAGCCCCGGGGTGTACCCCGCGAGGTCGCGCAGTCCGAGGGGCGGCGCCGGGAGCACGGGCTCCACCGGGGTGATGGTCCCGGAGGCGCGTACCAGGAGCGGGGGCGCGTGCCCGCAGTTCACCACCTCGAGCTGCCCCTCCCGCGGGTACCCGGCGACCACGGCGGTCACGAAGTCGTCGCGGCCGAGGTTGCGGGCGAGGCTCCGCTCGATCCGGTCGACCACGGCGAGGAGGTCGGCCTCGTCGTGGGCTGCCTCGCGGAAGACACCGACGACCAGCGCGGCGGTCCCGACGGCGGGCAGCCCCTTGCCCCGCACGTCGCCGACGATCAGCCGCACCCCGTGCGGGGTGGGTATGAGGGCGTAGAGGTCACCACCGATGCGGGCCTCGGCCGCGGCGGCGCTGTAGCGGACGGCCACCTGGAAGGGCCCGACGGTCGACGGCACGGGCTTGAGCAGGGCGTGCTGGGCGGTCTCCGCGACCGACCGGACGGCGGCGAGCACCCGCTCCCTGCGTCCGCGCAGCACGCCGGCCAGGCCGCTCGCGAGCGTGACGGCGACCAGGGCCGACAGCACGGCGGCCAGCTCCCGGCCCGGCACACCGTCCCGGATCCCGAGCGTCGCACCGACGGCCACGGCGAGGCCGCCGACGCAGAGGACCCCGCGTGGCCCGTTGGTCGTGGCCGCCAGGGCCGGCCCGGCCGCGAGCAGGGGCAGCCAGATCATCCCCGCCCCGCCCAGGAGGTCGGCCGACACGACGGCCGCGACGACCACGACGGGCAGGACGGGGGCGCCCGGGCCCAGCTGCGCGACGGCGCGCCTGCGGGCCGAAGCCCCGGCACCGGCTGCTCGGTTGCTGAACGGCCGTATCGGCCGGTGGTGGACTCCATGGTTGCGGGCTTGGCTCATGTCGGTGTCCGCAGTCCTCACCTGTGCGCGGGGCACGTCCCGGAAATGTCTGACTTATCCAGAAAACGGGGCGAGGGCAGTCACCGGCAAGAAGCGACTTTTCAGATAGTGAGCGAGAGGCTCCTGGTCACGCGGCTCGCGGTCGGAAGCAGGCGCTCCCGGATCTCCGGCAGCCGGGAGAGCCGGTTCGACGGCAGCGACACACCGAGGGAGCCGAGCGTGTCCCCGCTGTAGACCGGGACGGCGACACAGACCGTGCCGAGGGCGTACTCCTCCAGGTCCGTGACGGCCGGGGCCATGGGCGGGGTCTCCAGCCTCCGCAGGAGTTCGGGGAGACTGGTGATCGTCCGCGGGGTGAGGTCGGCGAGATGGTGCCGGGAGAGGTAGTCCTGGCGGGCCTCCTCGTCCAGCTCCCGCAGGACGGACTTGCCCAGTGCGGTGGCGTGCCCGGCGTCCTCGAAGCCCACCCAGAGATCGACGCGGGGCGTCCCGGGTCCGTCGACGATCTCGGCGACCCGGATCTCGCCCTCTTCGTAGAAGGTGAGGTACGCGGCTGTCGCGAGCTCGTCCCGCAGCGCGGCGAGGGTCGGCCGGACGCGGCTGAGCAGGGCCTGTGCACGGCCCGTGGACTGCAGCGTCTGCAGTTTGTCACCGAGGACGAAGCCACCGTCGTCCAGCTTCCGCACGTACCCGTCGTGCACCAGGGTGCGCAGCAGGTGGTAGGCGGTGGCCAGGGGCAGGCCCGTCTCACGCGCCAGCTGCTTGGCCGGTGCGCCGTTCTCGTGCGCGCTCACCGCCTCCAGCAGACGCATGGCGCGCTGGACGGAGTTGATGAGCGTAGGGCCGTCTTGCCCACCCATACGAACAGCGTGCGTCAGGCCCGGGCACCGGGCAAGGGGGAGGCCGGTGGATCAGCGGGACCGGCTGCCGTGCCCTCCAGCCGCCCCGCGGCGGTGGGGGCGGGCGGGCGTGCACCCCGGGGCGGCGGTGCCGTGGACGCGCGGACGACGAGGTCGACCGGCGGCTCGTACGCAGGCGGCAGCTCCGCGTCCGGCTCCTCGATCGCCCGCACCAGGAGCCGGATGCCCTCCTGCGCCACGGCGTCGAACGGCTGCCGGACCGTGGTCAGCGGCGGGGTCACGTAGGCGGCCACGGGGATGTCGTCGAAGCCCACCACGCTGATGTCGTCCGGCACGCGCAGCCCGGCCTCCGTCAGGGCGCGGACGACACCGATGGCCATGTCGTCGTTGGCGGCGAAGACGGCGGTGCAGTCGCCGTGCGCGGCGAGCTCGCGGCCCACCGCGTATCCGGACGCGGCCGACCAGTCGCCGTGCAGCACGGGCGGCGGCGCGATGCCGCGGGCGGCGAGGGCACCGCGCCAGCCCTCCAGCCGGTCCCGCGCGGCGAACCACCGCTGCGGGCCGGCGAGGTGGTGGACCGTCGCGTGCCCGAGGTCCAGCAGATGCTCGGTGGCCGCGCGGGCGAGGAGTCCGGCGCCCACTCCCCTGGTCATGGTGCGGGCACCGCCGAAGGCCGCCGGTGCGCCGAGCACGAGGACGGGCACGTCGACGCCGATGGAGACCGGCCCCTCGTCGATCGGCTCGGATACCACGATGCCGTCCACGCCCTGTTCCAGCAGCGACTCCACCGCGCCGGCCACCCCGCCCGGGTCGCCTTCGAGCGTGTTGACGACGCGGAGCGCGTAGCCGGCGTCCCGCGCGGCCCGCTCGATGCCGATCAGCAGCGACGCGGGGCCGTAGAGCGCGGTTCCCAGGGTGATCACGCCTATGGAACGGGTCCGCCCCGAGGCCAGGGCCCGTGCCGCGCTGTTCAGCCGGTAGCCGAGTTCCCCGGCCGCCGCGAGCACTCTCCGGCGCACGTCCTCGGAGACATAGCGCTCTCCGTTGAGGACCCGTGACACCGTCTTCTGCGAAACCCCGGCCAGCCGGGCCACGTCCACCCCACGCGGCGCGCCGCCACCGGCCCGTCCTCCCACTCGCGTCACCCTCACTCCCCCGTGTCCGGCGGCCGCACCACGACCACTCACGCCCAGCGTTCCACACCCCCGCACGCACCTGCCCGCCCGGTGGCCACCTCCTCGAACGACCGCAGGCCCGGGACGCCGGCGAGGGCCGCCGCCCACCCGTTCCGCCGGAAGCGGATGAGCACCGCGAAACGCCGCCGTGGTCCTTCACGGCCCTGCCGGGAAGGGCGACCATGCCGTGTCATGGACATCTTGCTCGTCGCCAGCGCGTTCAACAGCCTGTCCCAGCGTGTGTTCGCCGAACTGTCGGACGAGGGGCACGACGTGGACGTCGTGCTCGCCTCGCACGGCCCCGACGCCGTCCGGGACGCCGTACGCGAGACAAGCCCGGAGCTGATCGTCGCCCCGATGCTGAAGTCGGCCCTGCCGGAGGACGTGTGGCGGGAGCACACCTGCCTGATCGTGCACCCTGGTCCACCCGGCGACCGGGGTCCGTCGGCGCTGGACTGGGCGATCGCCGAGGAGGTCTCCGAGTGGGGCGTCACGGTGCTGCAGGCCGAGGCGGCCATGGACGCCGGGGACGTGTGGGCGGACGGCACCTTCCCGGTGCCGCCGGCGGGCAAGAGCGACGTGTACCGCAACGAGCTGGCGGACGCCGCCTCGGCCGCCGTGCTGCTGGCCGTACGCCGCTACGCCGACGGGTCCTACAAACCGCGTGCGCAGAGCGACAGCGGGATCCACGTGGTGTGGCGGGACTTCTTCCGCCAGGAGCAGCGGCGGATCGACTGGGAGAACGACGACACGGCGACGGTGCTGCGCAAGCTCCGCGGGGCCGACTCGCAGCCCGGCGTCCGGGACGAGATCTGCGGCCGGGAGGTGTTCCTGCACGGCGGTCACCCCGAGGACCGTCTGCGCGGCGAGCCCGGTGAGCTGCTCGCGACCCGGGCCGGCGCGGTCTGCCGGGCCACCCGGGACGGCGCGGTGTGGATCCCGGAACTGCGCCCCCGCAAGAGCTCCGGCGACCCGGCGCCGTTCCGCCGCCCCGCGGCCTCGGTGCTCGCCGGTTTCCCCGCCCCGCCCGGCAGCGGGCCGGGCATGCCGGGTTCGCACGACCGCCCGTACTGGCTGCCCGAGATCGCGGCACCGCTCGAACTGCCGCCGGACCGCACCACCTGGACCGACATCCGCTACCGGCAGCGCGGTCCGGTCGGCTTTCTGACCTTCTCGTTCCCCGGCGGGGCCATGAGCACCACCCACTGCCGCAGGCTGCTCGCCGCCTGGCGCTACGCCCTCACCCGCCCCACCTCGGTGCTGGTGCTCGGCGGCGCCCGGGACTTCTTCTCCAACGGCATCCACCTCAACGTCATCGAGGCGGCGAGCGACCCGGCGGGCGAGTCCTGGTCCAACCTGAACGCCATGAACGACCTGGTGGAGGCAGTACTGCGCACCACCGACCGGCTGGTGGTGGCGGCCCTCGGCGGCAACGCGGCGGCGGGCGGTGTCATGCTCGCCCTGGCCGCCGACGAGGTCTGGTGCCGCACGGGCGGCGTCCTCAACCCGCACTACCGGAACATGGGCCTGTACGGGTCGGAGTTCTGGACGTACTCGCTGCCCCGCCGGGCGGGCGCCGAGACGGCCGAGCGGCTGACCAGCGAGGCGCTGCCGGTGAGTGCCGTGACCGCCGAGCGGCTCGGACTCGTGGACCGTCTGGTGCCGGTCGCGGCCCGGGACTTCGCCACCGAGGTCGAGCGGCTGGCCGCCGACCTGGCCGGCGATCCCGATCTCCCCAGTCGTATCACCGCCAAGGCGACGGCACGGCACGCGGACGAGCTCCAGCGGCCCCTCGCCGAGTACCGGCGGGACGAACTCGCCCGGATGCGCGCGGTCTTCTTCGACCGCGAGGCGCCGTACCACGCGCTGCGGTCCGCGTTCGTCCGCAAGCTCCCGAGCGGCTCCGCCCGGCCACTGACCGCGGGAGCAGCGCAGTGAGCGCGCGGCTGCTCGTGGCGGGCGTCGGCAACATCTTCCTCGCGGACGACGCCTTCGGCCCCGAGGTGATCCGCGCCCTGGACCTGCGCCCGCTGCCGCCGGAGGTGCGGGTGCGGGACTTCGGCATCCGCGGCATGGACCTGGCCTACGAGCTGCTCGACGGCTACGACACGGCCGTCCTGGTCGACGCGGCCGTGCGGGGCCACGAGCCGGGCACACTGTCGCTGATCGAGCCGGACCCGCCCGGCGGATCCACCGCGGGCGCCCCGCCCGAGGCGCACGGGATGGACCCGGCGAAGGTCCTCGCCCTGGCCGCCCACCTGGGCGACGAGCCGCTCCCCCGCGTCCTGGTGCTGGCCTGCGAACCGGAGCTGCGGGCGCCCGCCGACGAGGACATCGCCCCGGGCATCAGCGCGACGGTGAGGGAGGCGGTGGGGCGGGCCGTCGCGGCCCTGCACACGATGGTGCCGGTGCTGCTGGCCGACCCGGGGGCCACGCCCCCGTTGAGCCGCCCGGACGAATCCGCCGCCCTGTCGTCGGCCGGGCTGCCGGGCACGGTGAGCGGCGGCGCGGAGGATCGGTAGCGGAACGATTCGACTACCGAACCGCGAGGAGCGGCGCTCATGTGCGATTCCGTGGACGAGGTCACCCAGGCCGTCCTGGCGAAGAACGACTCCCTGGCCGCGGGCCTGCGTGAGGAGCTGGCCCGGCGCGGAGTGAGCGTGGCCAACCTGCTGTCCAGCCCGGGCAGCGGCAAGACGGAGCTGCTCGGCCGGGTGCTGGCCAGGGCGGTGGAGCGGGGCCTTCCGGTGGCCGCGCTCACCGCCGACCTGGCGACCGAGAACGACGCCGAGCGCCTGGCGCGTTCGGGAGCCCCGGTGAAGCAGCTGCTGACGGACGGGCTGTGTCATCTGGAGGCGCGGCAGCTGCGCGGCCACGTCGAGAGCTGGCTGCCCGAGGGGACCTCGCTGCTCTTCGTGGAGAACGTCGGCAACCTCGTGTGTCCCGCGTCCTACGACCTCGGCGAGCGTCTGCGGATCGTGCTCATGGCGGTGACGGAGGGCGAGGACAAGCCCCTGAAGTACCCCACCGCGTTCGGGTCCGCCCACTTGGTCGTGCTGACGAAGACCGACCTGTCCGGGCCGGCCGGGTTCGACGAGGCCGCCTTCGAGACGAACGTCCGGCGGGTCAACCCGGGGGTGGAGGTGGTGCGCTCGTGCGCCCGCACCGGCGCCGGCGTCGACACCCTGCTGGAACGGGTACTGGCCGTCCGGGACGGGGCCCCCGTCCACCGGCCGCCCCTGGCGCCCCGGCCGCACACCCACACCCACTCCCCCGAGGGCGCCGAAGCCGGCCTCGTCCCGTGACAGCGCCCGTCACCCGGGCGGTACGCCGTCGCGTCACCGTGCGCGGAACCGTGCAGGGCGTGGGCTTCCGCCCGTTCGTGCACCGCCTCGCCACCGAGCTCACGCTGGCGGGTTTCGTGAGCAACACGGCGAGCGGCGTCCTGATCGAGGTGGAGGGCCCGCCGGAGGGCGTCGCCGACTTCTGCGACCGGCTGGCGAAGGAACCTCCCCCGCTGGCCACCGTCACCGGCGTGGGGTTCGAGGAGCTGCCCGCGACGGGCGCCGACGGAACGTTCGGCATCCGCTCCACCGACCGCTCCTCCGGCAGCACCCTCCTCCCGCCCGACACGGCGACCTGCCCGGACTGCCTGCGGGAGCTGGGCGATCCGGCCGACCGCCGGCACCGTCACCCGTTCGTCACCTGCACCCACTGCGGCCCCCGCTTCACCATCGCGACGGGCATGCCGTACGACCGGGCGGTCACGACCATGAGCGGTTTCCCGATGTGCGCCGCGTGCTCCCGTGAGTACGGCGATCCCCTCGACCGCCGCTTCCACGCCCAGCCGGTGGCCTGCCCCGACTGTGGCCCCCGGCTCCGCCTGGTGCCCGCCTCCGGGAGCGGGGTCCGCCCGGCTCGGGACGCCGAGGCCCTGGCATCGGCCCGCGCGCTGCTGGCGGCCGGGCGGATCGTCGCCGTCAAGGGGCTCGGCGGCTACCACCTGGCCTGCGACGCCGGCGACGCACGCGCCGTCGCCACCCTGCGCACCCGCAAGGCACGCGGCGGCAAGCCGTTCGCGGTGATGTGCGCCGACCTCGACGAGGTACGGCGCGTCGCCCGGCTCTCCTCGTCCGAACGGGCCGCGCTCACCGGCCCCCACCGCCCCATCGTCCTGCTGCGCCGGCACCGGGAGGCGAACGGCCTCGCGCCCGGCGTCTGCCCCGGCAGCCCGCACCTCGGCGTGATGCTGCCCTACACGCCCGTGCACACCCTGCTGTTCGGCCTGCCCGGTGATCCGCCCGGCCCCCGCGTGCTGGTCATGACCAGTGGCAACCGTTCCGGGGAGCCGATCGTCACGGACGACGACGAGGCACTGGACCGGCTCGCCGGGCTGGCCGACGCCTGGCTCGCCCACGACCGGCCCATCGCCTCCCCCTGCGACGACTCCCTGCTGCGGGTACGCCCCGACGGCACCGAGCAGGTGCTGCGCCGGTCCCGGGGGTTCGTGCCCCGGCCGCTGCGGCTGCCGGTGCCGGTGCGGCCCGCTCTCGCCGTGGGCGGTGACCTCAAGAACGCCCTGTGCCTCGGCGCGGACGACCAGGCCTGGTTCGGCCCGCACATCGGCGACATGGGCGACCTGAGCACCCTGGAGGCGGCCCGGCGGGCGGACGCGCACCTGCGGGCCCTCACCGGGGTGAGTCCCGAGCTGGTCGCCGCCGACCGGCACCCCGGCTACCACTCCGCACGCTGGGCCTCCCGACTGGCCGGGCACGCCCCCGTGCTGGTCCAGCACCATCACGCCCACATCGCCTCCGCCATGGCCGGGCACGGCCTCGACGGCACCACCCCCGTGATCGGCGTCGCCTTCGACGGCACGGGCTACGGCGACGACGGCACCGTCTGGGGCGGCGAGATCCTGCTCGCCGACTACACCGGCTTCCGCCGCTACGCCCGCCTTGCCCCCGCCCCGCTGCCCGGCGGTGACGCGGGCGTCGCCAACCCGTGCCGTCTGGCCCTGGCCCGGCTGTGGGCGGCCGGACTGCCGTGGGACGCGGACCTGCCGTGCGTGAGCGCCTGCGAACCCCGGGAACTGACCGTGCTCGAAGGGCAGTTGTCCGGCGGACTGGCCTGTGTGCCGACCTCCAGCATGGGCCGGCTCTTCGACGCCGTGTCGTCGCTCGTGGGCGTGTGCCATCGCGCGGGGTACGAGGCGCAGGCCGCACTGGAGCTGGAGGCCGCCGCCGCTTCGGCGTGGGACGCCGAACCGTCGGCGTACGCCTTCGCCGGGGATCTCGACCCGGCACCCGTACTCGGCGCGCTGATCGCCGACCTGCGGCGCGGCACCCCGGCCGCCGTGCTCGCGGCCCGTTTCCACCGTGCCGTCGCACGGGCGGTGGCGGAGATCTGCCGGCGGGCGCGTCGAGACACCGGCCTGGCCACCGTCGCGCTCAGCGGCGGGGTGTTCGCCAACGCACTGCTGGAGGAGGAGTGCGCGCGGCTGCTGTCCGAGAACGGCTTCGCGGTGCTCCGCCACGGCGAAGTCCCGCCCAACGACGGCGGGCTGGCCCTCGGCCAGCTGGTGGTCGCGGCACACCTACGACAGGAGGAGTGACCCATGTGTTTGGCAGTGCCCGGCAAGGTCGTGTCCATCGACGACAGCGCCGACCCGCTCACCGGACTGATCGACTTCGGCGGCGTGCAGAAACAGGCGTGCCTGGAGTACGTGTCCGACGTGCAGGTGGGTGAGTACGTCATCGTGCACGTCGGTTTCGCGCTCCAGCGTCTGGACGAGGAGTCGGCCCTGGCCTCCCTGAAGCTGTTCGAGGAACTGGGGCTGCTGGAGGAGGAGTTCGGGGACGCCTGGGAGCAGGCGGCCAAGGAGGCGGGCGCCGCCGCGGTGACGGAGCCCCAGGACAGCGGGAGTGAGGCCCGGTGAAGTACATCGACGAGTTCAACGACCCCCAGCTGGCCCGGCGCCTGCTGGACGAGATCCGCGCCACCGCCACGCGGCCCTGGGCACTGATGGAGGTGTGCGGCGGCCAGACCCACTCGATCATCCGGCACGGAATCGACCAACTGCTGCCCGAGCAGGTCGAGTTGATTCACGGGCCCGGTTGCCCGGTGTGTGTCACGCCGCTGGAGGTCATCGACAAGGCGCTGGAGATCGCCGCGCGGCCCGGGGTGATCTTCTGCTCCTTCGGCGACATGCTGCGGGTGCCGGGCACCGACCGCGACCTGTTCCGGGTCAAGGGCGAGGGCGGCGACGTACGCGTGGTCTACTCGCCGCTGGACGCCCTGGAGCTGGCCCGCCGCAACCCGGACCGGGAGGTGGTGTTCTTCGCGATCGGCTTCGAGACCACCGCTCCGGCCAACGCGATGGCCGTGCACCAGGCGCGCCGGCTCGGCCTGGCCAACTTCAGTCTGCTGGTGTCGCACGTGCGGGTGCCCCCGGCCGTCGAGGCGATCATGACGGCGCCGGAGTGCCGGGTGCAGGGCTTCCTGGCCGCCGGGCACGTGTGCAGTGTGATGGGGATGGCCGAGTACCCGGAGCTGGCCGAGCGGTTCAAGGTGCCGATGGTGGTGACCGGCTTCGAGCCGCTGGACATCCTGGAGGGCATCCGCCGGGCGGTACGCCAGCTGGAGCGCGGTGAGCACCGGGTGGAGAACGCCTATCCGCGGGCCGTGCGCGAGGAGGGCAACCCGGCCGCTGTGCGCATGATCGAGGAGGTCTTCGAGGTCACCGACCGGAACTGGCGCGGCATCGGGCGGATCCCCGCCAGCGGCTGGCGGCTGACCGACGCCTTCCGCGCGTACGACGCGGAGCACCGCTTCGACGTGAGCGGGATCCGTACCGAGGAGCCCGCCGAGTGCCGGGCCGGCGAGGTGCTCCAGGGCCTGATCAAGCCGACCGAGTGCGCCGCGTTCGGCACGACCTGCACCCCGCGCACCCCGCTCGGCGCCACCATGGTCTCCAGCGAGGGCGCCTGTGCGGCCTACTACCTCTACCGGCGCATGAACGCCCCGGCCCCGCAGTCCGCCGGGGCCGGGGCGCAGGAGGAGGTGACTCCCGTTGCCTGAGCACGTCACCGACGTGGTCGACCCGGCCAACTGGACCTGCCCCGCCCCGCTGCGTGACCAAGGGGTCGTGGTCATGGGGCACGGCGGCGGGGGCGCGCTGTCGGCGGAGCTGATGGAGCAGATCTTCACCCCCGCCTACGGCAACGCCACCCTGTCCGGTCTCGCCGACTCCGCCGTGCTCGAACTGGGCGGCGCGCGGCTGGCCTTCTCCACCGACTCCTACGTGGTCCGGCCGCTGTTCTTCCCCGGCGGCTGTCTGGGCGACCTCGCGGTCAACGGCACCGTCAACGACCTCGCGATGAGCGGCGCACGGCCCGCGTACCTCTCCGCCGCCTTCATCCTGGAAGAGGGCGTGGAGCTGACGGTGGTCGAGCGGATCGCGCGCTCGATGGGGGCGGCCGCCGAGGCCGCCGGGGTCACGATCGCCACGGGTGACACCAAGGTGGTGGAGTCGGGGCACGGCGACGGGGTGTACGTCACCACCGCCGGGGTGGGGGTCGTGCCCGGCGGGGTGGACATCCGGCCCCAGCGTGCCCGGCCCGGGGACGCGGTCATCGTCAGCGGACCGATCGGGCTGCACGGAGTGGCGATCATGAGCGTGCGTGAAGGGCTGGAGTTCGGGGTGGAGGTCGCCAGCGACACCGCGCCGCTGGCGGATCTCGTGGCGGCCATGCTTGCCGTCACCCCGGACATCCATGTGCTGCGCGACCCCACCAGAGGCGGCCTGGGAGCGTCGCTCAACGAGATCGCCCGTGCCTCCGGGACCGGGGTCCGGTTGCGGGAGCGGGCGATCCCGGTACCGGATGCCGTGGCGAACGCCTGCGGCTTCCTCGGGCTCGATCCGCTGTACGTCGCCAACGAGGGGCGGCTGGTCGCGTTCGTGCCCCCTGCGCGGGCGGAGGAGGTGCTGGCGGCCATGCGGGCCCACCCGCAGGGCGCCGGGGCGACGCAGATCGGTGAGTGCGTCGCCGAGCATCCCGGGATGGTGGTGGTCGCCACCGGGCTCGGCGGGACGCGGGTGGTGGATCTGCCGCTCGGGGAGCAGCTGCCGCGCATCTGCTGAGCGACGGACAGAGCGAGGGGCCCCGCCGAGGCGTCGGCGGGGCCCCTCGCCCGTTCACTGTGCCGGTGCCGGCTCGATCCCGGCGATCTCCAGCTCACGGCCGCTGCGCAGGTCGCTGGAGGGCTTCTCGCAGCGCGGGCACCAGAAGAACGGGGGCAGACCCACCGCGAACTCCTCGGCGCACGCGCCGCACCAGGCCTGCGCGGGGATCTGCTCGACGACGAGCCGTGCGCCCGCGAGGGACGTGCCGTCGCGGGCCACCTCGAAGGCGAAGTCCAGGGCGTCCGGGACGACGCCCGCCAGCTCGCCGACCCGGACGGTCACCTTCGAGACGGTGTCCGTCCCGTCCGCCCGGGCCAGCTCGCCGGCCCGCTCGACGATCGCGGTCGCGATCGACAGTTCGTGCACGGCCCGCTCACGGGTAGCGGTGGCCGGCGCGGAATCCGCCCGCCATCCGCCAGATCCGCGCCTCGCGCCTCAGGCTGGGCCACTCCCAGCACAGCAGGGCCAGGACCGCGCCGCCCACCAGGACGGCCTCGGTCTTCAGCACCCGCTGCCCGCTCATCCCGCCACGCCTGCGCATGACGGTTCTGCGTACTCGTTTCATTGCGGCGACTCCCTGCTCGTTCGCGTCACGGTGTGTCATCCCGGCGAGATGTTCGGCATGGTCTCGGCCAGGGCGTCATGCCGTTTCCAGTGGATCCCGGTGGAGCGGCGCGCGTCGGCGGTGCCGTCCGCGTGGTGCCCCTTCTGCTGCTGGCGCGGTCCCTTGTTGCCCTGGTGCATCCCGGCGACGTGCCGGGGCGTGTCGGGCTTCGCCTGGGGCCGGCCCACTCTGATGCTGCCCATGGGGTGCTCTCCTTCCTCGCCTCCGACCTGCGGAGTGCGTGGCTATGGCCGCTCGGTGAGGTCCTCGAAGAACTGCCGGACGGCCGGCCAGACCCGGCCGCCGCCGGACAGGCCGCGCCACTCCCGGCGTACGACGGCGACCATCCGGTAGCAGTCGTCGATCGGCACGATCCAGTGGTGGTCGAGGCCGTGGACGGTGTTCACGAGCAGGGCCTCCACATCGGGTTCCACGGTCGCGAGCGGTGGACACGTCCCGGCCACCTTCTCCCAGGCGGCAGCGTCCACCTCCCAGCGCATGGCTCCCGCCGGGCTCGGGCCCTCGGCGGTGACGGTGCCGTCGGCCCGGGGCACGAAGAAGACCAGGCCGACGGGGACGCCCAGCGCGGCCGTGTCGACCTCGGGCAGCCGGACCCGGCGCCGGGGCACGAGCCGGTACTGGCTCTCCCCCGCCGCCGCGTCGGCGAACAGCACGGAGCAGGGGCCGCAGGCGCAGCGCACCTCCTCCTGCCCGGTGTCGTACAGGTGGGCGTGTTCGTCGGCGACCGGCGCGGCGCACAGGTCGCACACCTCCTTCTCGGCCGCCGCCGTGCGGTCGGCCGAGGAGCGGATGAGGCGGGCCAGTGCGCCGTCGGTCGTCACGGTGCGCCCCGGTGGGTCAGCGTGGTCAGGGGGACGAAGGCGGGGGGCGTCTCGGTCAGGGGCTCCACCGCCGTCAGCTCGGGAGCCACGGCGAGCACCGCCGCGCGGACCGCGTCGGTGACCTCCGATCCCCCGCCGCCGCAGCCGGATCCGCACCCGCCGCCGCCCTTCGTCAGACGGACCCGGGCGACCTGCCCTTCGACCCCGGCCCACTCCACGTCGCCGCCGCGTTCCCGTACGGCGGGCCGCAGCCGCTCGACCGCGCGGGCCGCCCGGCGTTCGGCGGGCTCGGGGTGGATGTCGTGCAGCACCATGAGGTGCCCGAGCAGCTCGTCGTCGGCGAGCCGCTCGGCCAGTGCCTCGTCGGCCTGGTCCAGCACGCGGGCCAGCGCCTCGCCGTAGACCTCCGTCAGCAGGGCCACGGCCTCGGTCGCGGAGCGGGTCGTCGGGCCGGGGGCGGACTCGAGGCTTTCCAGCGCCTGGTCGAGCCGGGCGAGCCGGGCCTCGACGTCCGGGTCGGCCAGCCGTGCGCCGGCGGCCTCAGCCATGGTTCGCCCCGTACGTCGGCGAATGCAGGGTCGTCAGTGTCTTGCCCTTGCCGACGTACATGTGCACACCGCACGGCAGACACGGGTCGAAGCTGCGGACCGTGCGCATGATGTCGACGCCCTTGAAGTCGTCCGGCCCGTTCTCCTCGAAGATGGGCTGGCCCTGGACGGCGTCCTCGTAGGGGCCGGGGGTGCCGAACTTGTCACGCGGGCTGGCGTTCCACGGGGTGGGCGGGTACGGGTGGTAGTTGGCGATCTTCTTGTCCTTGATCACCAGGTGGTGGGAGAGGACGCCGCGCACCGCCTCGTGGAAGCCGCAGCCGATGGCCTCCTCGGGCACCTCGTAGTTCTCGAACACCTTGGTCTCGCCGGCGCGCACCATGCCCATGGCCTCTTCGAGGAACTGCAGGGCCATGGCGGCGGCGTAGGCGATGAAGTAGGGCCGGGCGCGGTCGCGTTCGATGGTGTTGCTCCACTGCGGGATGCGCCACTCCAGGGTGGTCTCCGGCAGCGACTCGCCCTTGGGCAGGGAGATGCGCACGCTGTGGCCGGTGGCCTTGACGTACGGGGTGTCGACCAGGCCGCTCAGCGCGGTCGACCACAGGCGGGCCAGGGGGCCGCCGCCGGTGTCGAGGGCGAGGTGGTCGCCGGTGCGCTGGTCGAACCAGCGGGGGCTCATCACCCAGCTGTACTTGTCGTCGAAGTTGCGCTTCTGCGGCACCGGGACGGTGGTCTGGTTCCACGGGTGGCGCATGTCGACGGGGTTGCCGAGCGGGTCGTGGGTGACGAACGGCTGCTCGTTGACCCAGTCCTCGTAGTAGGAGCTGCCCAGCATGATGCGCAGGCCGAGGTTGATGTCGACGAGGTTGTTGGTGACCAGTTCGCCGTCGACGATGATGCCCGGGGTGACGTACATGTCCTTGCCCCAGGAATTCATGTTCTCGTAGCGGTAGTCGACGGTCTGGGGGTTCTGGAAGGCACCCCAGCAGCCCAGCAGGACACGGCGGCGGCCGACCTCCTCGTAGCCGGGCAGTGCCTCGTAGAAGAAGTCGAAGACGTCGTCGTTCATGGCGACGGCCTTCTTCACGAAGTCGATGACCCGCATGAGGCGCGCGAGGTAGTCGGTGAAGACGGTCGGCTGCGGCATCGTGCCGACGCCGCCCGGGTACAGCGTGGAGGGGTGGACGTGCCGCCCCTCCATCAGGCAGAACATCTCGCGGGTGACCCGGCTGACCTTCAGGGCCTCCTTGTAGACCTCGCCCTCGAAGGGGTTGAAGGCCTTCATGATGTCGGCGATCGTCCGGTAGCCGTGGATCTCGCCGCGCGGTGCCTCGGTGCGTTCGGCGCGGGCCAGGACACCGGGGTTGGTCGCCTTGACCATGGCCTCGCAGAAGTCCACGAAGACCAGGTTGTCCTGGAAGATCGTGTGGTCGAACATGTACTCGGCGGCCTCGCCGAGGTTGACGATGTGCTCGGCCAGCGGGGGTGGCTTGACGCCGTAGGCCATCTGCTGGGCGTAGTCGGAGCAGGTGGTGTGGTTGTCGCCGCAGATGCCGCAGATCCGGGACGTGATGAAGCCCGCGTCGCGCGGGTCCTTGCCCTTCATGAACACCGAGTAGCCGCGGAACAGCGACGAGGTGCTGTGGCATTCGACGACTTCCCGGTTGGCGAAGTCGATCTTCGTGTAGATGCCCAGGTTCCCGATGATCCGTGTGATCGGATCCCAGGACATGTCCACGAGCTGTGGCGGCTTGCGGTCCGTGGGCCGCGCCTCGGTGGTGGTCATCTGCGGTACTGCCCCTCGCTGTCGGTGGTGGGTGGGGTGGTGGTCTCGCTGCGGTGAGGCCTCATCAGGCGCGCCAGTGCGGGTCGTAACCGCTGGTCAGCTTGCGCTGGTTGTGGCGCCATCTGGGCTCGTGGTTGACGAGTTCGTTGGTCATGCCGCGCAGTCGGCGCACGACGGCCCCGTACGGCTTGATGACCAGGGACGACAGGGTGCTGCCCGGAGGCTCGTCCATGAACGGCATGAAGGCGTCGGGGAAGCCGGGCATCGTGCAGCCGATGCAGATGCCGCCGACGTTGGGGCAGCCGCCGATGCCGCCCATCCACCCGCGCTTGGGCACGTTGCAGTTGACGACCGGCCCCCAGCAGCCCGTCTTCACGAGGCACTTGGGCGAGTTGTAGTCCGCGGCGAAGTTGGCCTGCTCGTAGTACGAGCCCCGGTCGCAGCCCTCGTGGACCGTCTTCCCGAACAGCCACTGGGGCCGCAGCATGTGGTCCAGCGGCGGCGGGGGCGCGGAGCCGGCCGCGTGGTAGAGGACCCAGATCAGGGTCTCCATGAAGTTCTCGGGCTGGATCGGGCAGCCGGGCACGTTGACGACGGGCAGGCCGGCCTGGGAGGTGTAGTCCCAGCCCAGGTAGTCCGCCAGGCCCATGCAGCCGGTCGGGTTGCCGGACATGGCGTGGATGCCGCCGAAGGTGGCGCAGGTGCCTGCGGCGACCACCGCCCAGGCCTTGGGGGCCAGCTGGTCGATCCACCAGTTGAGGGTCTGCGGCTCGCCGGTCTCCGGGTCGTTGCCGAAGGACGTCCAGTAGCCGTCGCCCTCGATGATGTTCTGGTTGGGGATCGAGCCCTCGATGACGAGGATGAACGGGCCCAACTCGCCACGTACGGCGGCCCGGTAGGGCGCCAGGAAGTCCTCGCCGCCCAGGCTGGGCGAGAGCACCTTGTTGACCAGGTTCACCTTCGGCAGGCCCGGGATCAGCCCGAGCACCAGGTCCTCGATGGAGGGCTGGTCGGCGGCGGTGAGGGAGACGGTGTCGCCGTCACAGCTCATGCCCTCGGAGATCCAGAGGATGTGGATCTCGTCGATGCCCTGCCGGACCTCGGACCGTTCGGGTTCCTTGCTGACTTCTTCGGTGCTGCTGTGAGTGGTCATGTCACTCGGCCTCCGCTGCGGGGGTCTCGGAGTCGGACGTGTGCCGCGCAAGAGCTGCGGCGGGAGCCGGTGCCGACGGCTCGTCCGGGGATCCGGCGGGCTCGAGGGGTTCGAGCTCGTCGGGCCGGAAGTAGTGGAAGCGGCCGTACCAGTGGTTCAGTTCGGCGGCCGGGTCGTCGTCGAGGGTGACGGCGAGGTGCACACTGCCGTCCACATCGTGGAAGACGGCGGCGACTTCGGCGGTCCGTCCGGCCAGGAACATGTCCTGGGCGTCGGCACCGCGTCCCCGGGGGCGCAGCCGCACGCGGCTGCCGCCGCCGAGCCGGACGCCGTCGACGAGCACGGTGTCGGTGGCCGGGGAGAGACCGTCGTCGGCCCCTTCGTGCCACCAGGCGGGGCGGTCGGCGGGCGCCGTGGGGGTGGCGGTGGCCGGGAAGGGGTCGGCGGACGCCGTGGGAGTGACGGTGGACGGGAAAGGGTCGGCGGACGCCGTGGGAGTGACGGTGGCCGGAAAGGGGTCGGCGGACGCCGTGGGAGTGACGGTGGCCGGGAAAGGGTCGGGGGACGCCGTGGGAGTGGCCGGTGTCAGGGAGCGGACGGCGCCGTGCAGCCGTTCGAAGACCTCCTGCGGCATGGTGTCGACGCGGTCGAGGATCGCCGCCGCCCGCGGGTCGGTGGCGCGCGCCTCGCGCTTCTCCTCATCGGTCAGCAGCATCGTGCGCAGCGTGAGGATCTCGTCGATCTCCGCGGCGTCGTGCAGGTCACCGGGGCTCTCAGGTGCCACTTGGGGGTGGTCGGGCAGGATGATCGGCGCGGACAGCAGGACGGGTCCGGTGTTCCCGGCCTCGCCTCCCAGCACGGGAAAGGTGAACTCGTTGCGGCACGCGCGCACCGGTGCCTGCAGCTCCGCCGGGGGATCGATCAGCGAGACGAACTCCAGCCCGTCGCCGCCGACGAGGGTGTGGGTGGCGATGAGGGCCCGGCGCAGTGCCTCGTCCCGGGCGGTACCCGGGCGCGGTGCGGGTGCGGTGTTCGCCGTGCGCACGCGGATCCGGCAGAGGTCCTCGGAGAGCCGTTCGGCGGTGAGGGTGGTCTCGGCCCGGATCTCCTCCCGGCTTCGCACCACCCGCCCCGTGCCGTCGGGCAGCGGCTCGACGTCCTCGCCCGCCGCGGCGCCCACGGCGACGGCGCGTCCGCCCCGGAGGAGTTCGTCGAGCGGCACCTCCACCTCGCACTCGCGCGGCAGGGCCTCGTCGAAGGTCAGCTGCACCGTGCCGTCGGCGCCGTGCAGCGACTCGACGGGGCGGCCCGCTTCTTCCACCTGCTTGCGCTGCATCTGGAGGTAGCGGACCCGCACGCGTACGCGGGCGCCGTCCGGCTGACGGATCCGCAGCAGGCACTCGGTCTGCTGGTACCAGGAGTCGGCGGAGCCGGAGACACCGGGGCTGACGGGGCCGTCCGCCTCCACCCAGTCGCGGGGGAACAGCACGCCGAACTGCCAGCGGACGCGGTTCTTCGTGGAGGAGCGGCGGTAGGGGTAGAGGAGGTAGCCCTCGTAGAGGACCGCGTCGGCGACGGCGCTGAGCTGCTCGAAGACACCCGGGGACGGGCGCGCGCCGCCCATCGTGGCCGCGCCCTTCGCGCCACCCTCGACCAGTGCCTGCGCCATTGCGTCTCCTCGTCCCTGTGTGCGAGCAGTCCCCGCGTGCGAGCGGTCCCGGTGTGCACGCGGTCCCGGTGTGCACGCGGTCCCGGTGTGCACACGCATCCCTTCCACCACCGTCACACCGCTCATCCACGTTCGCCTCCTCCGGCGCAGTGTGATTGGGCTGTTCGGGGTGGTCACCCGCCGGCCTCGGCGCCCCGGAGACCCGCCGCCTCCCCGGGGACACCGGCGGTCCGGGCGCACGAGGTGACCGGGCGGCAGGACGGAACTCTTCAGTGGCCAAGGGGCGTTTGCCCTGAGCCGGTTTCGTCCGGATGGCACACGTCACCCGCACGAACGCGCGTGTCACGGGAAGGCGTCACCTCATGGACCAGCCGACACATCGCCCTCGCCCCACCACCAGCCCCGCCGTCACGACGCTGGCCGACCCCCTGGTCAACAAGGGCACCGCCTTCAGCCGGCGCGAACGCGAGGAGCTGGGCATCGACGGACTGCTGCCACCCGCCGTGGAGACCCTCGACGAGCAGGTCGCCCGCGCCTACGAGGCGTTCCACGGCTACGACAAACCCCTCAACCGGCACATCTACCTGCGCCAGCTCCAGGACACCAACGAGGTGCTCTTCTACCGCCTGGTCACCGAGTACCTGGAAGAGCTGCTGCCCGTGGTCTACACGCCCACGGTGGGTGAGGCCTGCCGGCGCTTCAGCGAGATCTACCGGCGGCCCCGCGGCCTGTTCCTGACCTGGGAGGACCGGCACCGCTTCCGGGACATCCTGCGCAACCGTCCGCACCGTGACCACGACGTGGACGTCATCGTCGTCACCGACGGCCAGCGCATCCTCGGCCTGGGCGACCAGGGCGTCGGCGGCATGGGCATCCCCGTCGGCAAGCTCAGTCTCTACACGGCGATCGGCGGCATCCACCCGGCCCGCACGCTGCCGATCCTGCTGGACGTCGGCACCGACAACGAGACCCTGCTCGACAACCCCCGCTACCTGGGCCGGCGCGCCCGGCGGCTGACCGGCGCCGAGTACGACGAGATGATCGAGGCGTTCGTCTCGGCGGTCGAGGCGGAACTCCCCGGGACGCTGCTGCAGTGGGAGGACTTCGCCACCGCCCACGCGTACCCGATCCTCACCCGCTACCGCGACCGGCTGCTCACTTTCAACGACGACATCCAGGGCACCGCGGCCGTCACACTCGGTGCCCTGTCCACCGCGGCGGACGTGGCCGGGACCCCGTTGCCGGAGCAGCGTGTGGTGATCCTGGGCGCCGGATCGGCCGCCATCGGCGTCGCCGACATGATCCGTACCGCCATGGTCGACGAGGGACTTGCCGAGGACGAGGCCACGGCACGGTTCTGGATCCTCGACGTCGACGGGCTGCTGGTCTCCTCGCGTTCCGAACTGACCCCGCAACAGCGGGTGTTCGCGCGCGACGACAGCGAGGTGGCCGACTGGGACGGCACCGGCCTGGCCGAGGTGGTGCGCCGCGTGGAGCCGACGGCGCTCATCGGGCTGTCGACGGCGCACGGCGCCTTCACCGAGGAGACCGTGCGGCAGATGGCGTCGACCTGCGAACGGCCCGTGGTCTTCCCGTTGTCCAACCCCACCTCGCACTCCGAGGCCGACCCCGCGGACCTCACCCGCTGGACCGACGGGCGGGCGCTGATCGCCACCGGTTCGCCCTTCCCGCCGCTGAAGGTCGACGGGCGCGAGGTCCCCGTGGCGCAGTCGAACAACGTGTACGTCTTCCCGGCCATGGGCCTGGCGGTGACCGCGAGCGGGGCCACCAGGGTCACGGACCGCATGCTCGTGGCCGCTGCCCGGGCCGTCGCGCGGTGCGCGGTGCGGGCGGCGGAGGGCGACGACCTCCCCGTGCCGCTGCTGCCGCCGCTGACCGGGATGCGGGAGTCCGCCCGCGAGATCGCGCTGGCCGCGGCCCTCGCCGCCGTCGAGGACGGGGTGGCCCCGCAGGCGACGGAGGAGGACCTGCGCGAGGCCGTCGCCCGGGCGCAGTGGACGCCCCGGTACGAGGGTTAGGAGCCGTGTGCCGGCGCTACGGCCCACGGCCGATGCCCGGCGCCCGGCCCACGCCGGGCGCCGGGCCGCCGGACGACGCCGGTGCGATGTCCGGCATCGCGAACAGGGCCCACCGATAGGCTGATCATCGTGGCGGACGAGAGGGCCGGAGAGCCCGTCGGAGCGGTGTGTCCGAGGTGTGGCGGCAGCCGGGCCCTGACGGTGGAGCAGGCGCGCGGTGGCAAGGGTGCGATGCGCAACGACCTGTTCGGCCGGCCGGCGACGGGTGCATGCACATCGCGGAGGGCATGGTGCTGACCGGCATGGGCATCGCCCTCGCCCACGTCGGCGTGCACCAGGACAAGCCGCTGTACCTGGTCGGCGGGGCGGCCTTCGCGCTGCTCTGCTTCGTCGGGACCATCGTGGTCGCGCGGAGCGACGGCAGGGAGAAGGCCGCGGCCGAGGCCGGTGCACAGCGCGCCGAGCGCTTGTGGCGGCCCGCGCACTACTGCCCCGACTGCTCCTCGGTGTTCTGCCCGGGCGGCACCCCGTGGCAGGGAGCGCTCACCCCGGAGCAGTTCAAGAAGCTGGTGTGGACCGAGGCCGGTACGCCGACCGACTCCCCGCGGGGGACAAGGCCGAGGACGCGGTGATCCCCTCGGGCATCCTGCCGCGACCGTGACGCGCGAGGGGCGGCGGAGCCGCTCCGCGCGCCGCCTCGTCGCTGCCCCTCACCCGACCCGGATACCCACGATGCACGTGTCGTCGTCGGTGTCCGACTTGCTGTAGGTCAACAGGCGGTCCAGCTGCTGGTCGAGGGTGCTCGGCGCCGCGCGGGCTGTGGTCAGGAGGTGGGTCAGGGACTCCTCCACCGGCCGGTCACGGCGTTCGACCAGACCGTCCGTGTACATCAACAGGGTGTCCTCCGGAGCCAGCTGGAGCTCCGTCTCCTCGTAGACGGCCTCGGGGACGGCCCCCAGCAGCAGGCCCTTGACCAGAGGCAGGGGGGCCGCTTCGGCGTCCCTGACGAGCACGGGCGGCAGGTGACCGGCCCGGGCCCAGCGGAGCGTCCGCCGGACGGGGTCGTACAGACCGCACACGGCGGTCGCGGTGACGGCACCCGTGAGATGGTGCGCCACGATGTTGAGCCACGACAGCAACTGCGCCGGCCCGGCGCCGGTCACCGCCAGACCGCGCAACGCGTTGCGCAGGACGACCATGCTGGTGGCGGCCTCGATGCCGTGGCCTGCCACGTCCCCGACGCACAGCAGCACCTGCCCGGTCGGCAGCACGACGGTGTCGTACCAGTCGCCGCCCACCAGTTGCTCGGTCTCCGCGGGCCGGTAGCGCACGGCGACCTGGAGGCCGGACACCTGGAGCGGGGCCTGGGTGGGGGGCATGATGGCGTGCTGCAGCTGCAGGGTCAGCCGGTTGCGTTCGGTGGCCTGCTGCTCGGTGTGCGCCAGCTGGTCGCGGGTGGCGGCGAGCGCCACCTCGGTCCAGTGCTGGGCCGAGATGTCCTGATAGGCGCCGCGCACCAGGAGCAGCCGGTCGTCCGTGTCGAGCACCGGTTCGGCGACGATCCGGATGTGCCGGGTCACCCCGTCCGGCCGCTGCAGCCGGAAGGCGGCGGCCGCCGGCCGCTGGTGGTGCAGCAGCGTGCGCAGGAAACGGCGGATGGAGACGCCGTCGTCCGGGTGCGCATGGGCCGGCAGCTCTTCCAGCGGCACCGGGGTGCTCGTCTGCGGGCGCCCGTACAGGTCGAAGAGCTGCCCGTTCCAGGTGATCTCGCCGGTGAGCACGTTCTCCTCGAACCCGCCGATACGGCCCAGCCTTTGGGCGTGCTGGAGGAGGCTCGCCAGCCGTGCCGTCTCGTCCTCGATGCGCCAGATCAGGAGGACGGACATGCCATGGCGGCTGATGCTGATGTCCGCGACCGCCGAAAGGGGGACCTGGTCGACGAGTGCGGTGAGGTTCATGCGGCGGGCCCGGAAGGGCTCACCGGTGGCGTAGACCCGCTCGACGCGCTGGAACAACTCGCTGTCCCCGGCGGCCATCGGGTAGGCCTCCAGGAGCAGCGCGCCGTTCACGACCGCCCGCGGCCGGCCGGCCGGGTCCAGGAAGCGGTTGTTCGCGTGCTGGATGCGGAAGTCCACCAGGTGCCCGTCACCGTCCAGGTGCGGCACCAGGACCAGGGCGGGGTCGTACAGCCCGTCGGCCAGGTCCATCAGCTCGGCGGCGTCCGGCAGCACGCGCGGCTCCTGGGCCGCTCCCTGCGGCGGCGAGTACGTCTCCAGGGTGTGGGCGCACAGTTCGGCCAGCGCCTCCATCTGCCGGACGATCTGCGGGGGTTGCGGCGCCTGCGGGGTCGGCCAGGCGATCTCCAGCACACCGTGGATGCGGCCCCCGGTGCCGGCGGGCAGGGCGACCCGGCCGCCGTCCGGATGGTGGCGCAGGCCGATGGTGGGCAGTCCGGTCGCGCCGAGGGTGTGGATCCACTGCCCCTCCCGCTCGATGAGCCCCCGTCGCGCCACGGTCACCACGTCCGGCGGGACGTAGCGCCAGCGCTCCGCCTCGGCCGGCGAGAAACCGGCGCTGCCCGCCAGGGTGAGCGAACCGTCGGCGCCAGCGGCCCATATGGCCACGGCCGCCGCGCCGAGCGGACGCAGCGCCTGCTCCAGCAGGGCGTCCGCCACGGCCTGGGCGTCGTCCGCCGCCAGGACACCGCTCTCCGCCACGCGCAGGCGTACGGCGGCCGATTCGGTCTCCGCCTCGTCGGCGGCCCTGGTGGCGGCGAGGAAGGCGTCCGTCACCTCGGACATCCGGTCCCGGGCTGCCTGGTTGATGACGTCGACGGCGAGTTCCAGAGGGGTGACCTGGGCCTGCTCGGCCAGCTGGTTCAGCTGTCGGGCCGCCTGGGCGGGGCCGCACTGCAGCCGCTCGACCAGGACGCCCTTGGCGAGCTCGATCAGGGCACGCCCTTCGGCCTCCGCCTGGGCGGCCCGCACCTCCCGGCTGAGCCGTTCCACGGTGGCGGCGAGCCGGCCCACCGAAGAGGCGGGTGAGAGGTCCTCGGGGCCGGCGGGCGGCTCGTCGCGGGACTCCGGCGCGTGATCGGTGCCCTGCGACGGCCCGCCGGGGGCCGCGTGTGCGTCGGAGGAATCGGACGCCCCGCCCCTGACCGGGGACGACGCTTCTGAGGTCACCGACGGCAGCGAGGACTCCGGATCTGCGGCCGAACCGCGCTTCGGCTCGCCGTCACCCGGCTCGCGCGGCTGCTCGGACATGCTCACGGTGTTCAAGCTCCTCGGCTGGAGTGCCCTGGGGCGCGGAAGGACAGGCCCTGCGGGGCGTCCGGCCCGCAGGTGCGCGGGTGGTCGGACGCCGGTGTGCTCATACGGGCAGCCAGCGGCGGACGCAGGCCATGAGGTCGCGCGTGTCGACGGGCTTCGTGACGTAGTCGCTGGCCCCCGAGGCGAGGCTCTTGTCCCTGTCTCCCGGCATCGCCTTCGCCGTGACGGCGATGATGGGCAGGTCGGCGTACTGCGGCATGCGGCGGATCTCGGCCGTCGCGGTGTAACCGTCCATCTCCGGCATCATCACATCCATCAGCACCAGGGCGATGTCCGGGTTGTTCACCAGCGTCTCGATGCCTCTGCGCCCGTTCTCGGCGTGCAGCACGCGGAAGCCGTGGAGCTCCAGGATCCCGCTCAGCGCGAAGAGGTTCCGCGCGTCGTCGTCGACGACGAGAACGGTGCGGCCGGCCGACGTGTCGTGGACGGCGGGCGGCGCCACGTGCTGCGGCCCTTCGGTCCGGACGAGGGAGAGCACGTCCCCGGGTTCCTCCGCGGACAGGTGCAGGGCGATGCGCTCGCGCAGTTCGTCGAGGCTGGACAGCAACTCCAGTGCGCCGCCCTCCGAACGCGAACGCAGCGTCTCGTCCATGGGCACGTCCGTGGGGTGGCTGCTGTGCACCAGCACCGGAACGCTCGTCAGCGCCGAATCGCCCTCCAGGGCCTGGAGGAAGCGGGACGCCTCGTCGTCGGGCATGCCCAGTTCCAGGACGACGCAGTGGCACGGCTCGGACGCGAGGGCACCGGCCGCCTCCTGTGCCCCGACGGCGGTGATGATGTCGACCGCGGGACGCTGAGCGCCGTCGGAGCGGCCGTGGGTCAGGTCGGCGACCACGCTCTCCGCGACGAGCGTCAGCAGTCCGCGCGACCGCTCCTCCACGACGAGCAGACGCCGGGGCCGGGGACCGGGCCCGATCTGGGGCACCGGCACCGAACCGGTCAGTCCGTCCGGCACGGGTTCCGCCGAGGCCCGCTCCAGCGTCCTGCCGGAATGCAGCAGTTCCTCGAAGTCGGGGCGTGCCACGGGCAGGAACAACGTGAACGTGCTGCCCTGTCCGGGCGTGCTGTGCACCGAGACGGCGCCGCCGAGCAGTTGGGCAATCTCCCGCGTGATGGACAGACCGAGGCCCGTACCGCCGTACTTCCGGCTGGTCGTGCCGTCCGCCTGCTGGAAGGCACCGAAGATCGTCTCCAGGTGCTGCTCAGGGATGCCGATGCCGGTGTCCTTGACGCGGAAGGCGACCACGGAGGCGCCCCGCACCACGCCTTCGGGCACCTCGTCGTCGTCGGCGGGCTCGATGCTCAGTTCCACGCCGCCCTGCTCGGTGAACTTCACGGCGTTCGACAGGAGGTTGCGCAGCACCTGGCGCAGCCGGGAGTCGTCCGTGAGCACGTCGGCGGGCGCACCGGGCGCGGTCGTCACCGTGAACTCGAGGCTCTTCTGCGTCGTCATCGGCCGGAAGGTGGCCTCGACGTACTCGATGAGCTGCCGCAGGGTCACCCGCTCGGGCGTGACGTCCATCTTGCCGGCCTCGACCTTCGACAGGTCGAGGATGTCGTTGATCAATTGCAGCAGGTCCGAACCGGCGGAGTGGATGATCTGCGCGTACTCGACCTGCTTGGGCGTGAGGTTGCGGGAGGGGTTCTGTGCGAGCAACTGGGCGAGGATGAGCAGGCTGTTGAGCGGGGTGCGCAGTTCGTGGCTCATGTTGGCCAGGAACTCCGACTTGTACTTGGAGGCCAGCGACAGCTGCTGGGCACGGGTCTCCAGCTCCTGGCGCGCCTGCTCGATCTGCAGGTTCTTCGCCTCGATGTCCCGGTTCTGCGCGACCAGCAGCGAGGCCTTCTCCTCCAGTTCCGCGTTGGAGCGCTGCAGTTCCTCCTGCTGCACCTGCAGCTCGGTGGACCGGGCCTGGAGTTCGACGGTCAGGCGCTGGGACTCGACCAGCAGCTCGTCGGTGCGGGCGTTGGCCACGATGGTGTTGACGTTGACGCCGATGGTCTCCATCAGCTGCGCCAGGAAGTCACGGTGGATCTGGGTGAAGCGCGTGACCGACGCCAGCTCGATGACGCCGAGGACCTGGCCCTCCACCACGATGGGCAGCAGCACCAGCGCGGACGGCACGACCTGGCCGAGGCCCGAGGAGATGGTGACGTAGCCGTCCGGCAGTTCCTCGACCATGATGGTGCGCCGACTGCGCGCGGCCTGTCCGACCAGGGTGCGGCCGAAGGCGATGCGGGAGGGCCGGCTGCTCTCCTCCGGATAGCCGTAGGAGCCGACGAGCCGCAGTTCGGGCCCGTCGTCGCCGTCCTCGGCGAGGTAGAAGGCCCCGTACTGGGCCGACACCAGCGGGACCAGCTCGTCCATGATCAGCTCGGCGACCACGGGCAGGTCGCGGTGGCCCTGCATCAGGCTCGAGATCCGGGCGAGGTTCGTCTTGAGCCAGTCCTGCTCCTGGTTGGCCCGGGTGGTCTCGCGCAGGGACTCCACCATCGAGTTGATGTTGTCCTTGAGCTCGGCGACCTCGCCGGACGCCTCCACGTTGATCGACCGGGTCAGGTCGCCCTCGGCGACGGCGCTGGTGACCTCGGCGATGGCCCGCACCTGACGGGTCAGGTTGCCCGCCAGTTCGTTGACGTTCTCCGTCAGGCGCTTCCAGGTGCCGGAGACGCCCTCGACCTCGGCCTGGCCGCCGAGGCGTCCCTCGGTGCCGACCTCGCGGGCCACGCGCGTGACCTCGTCCGCGAAGGCCGACAGCTGGTCCACCATCGTGTTGATGGTCGTCTTGAGTTCGAGGATCTCACCGCGGGCGTCCACGTCGATCTTCTTCGACAGGTCTCCCCTGGCCACCGCGGTCGTCACGAGCGCGATGTTGCGCACCTGACCGGTGAGGTTGTTGGCCATCGAGTTGACGTTGTCGGTGAGGTCCTTCCAGGTGCCGGCCACGTTCGGCACGTGCGCCTGGCCGCCGAGGCGCCCCTCGGTTCCCACCTCGCGGGCCACACGCGTGACCTCGTCGGCGAAGGCCGACAGCGTGTCGACCATCGTGTTGATGACCTCGGCCAGTGCCGCGACCTCGCCCGCGGCCTCCACGGTGATCCGCTGCGACAGGTCGCCGCGCGCCACGGCGGTGGCGACCTGGGCGATGGAGCGGACCTGGCCGGTCAGGTTCGACGCCATGACGTTGACGTTGTCGGTGAGGTCCTTCCAGGTCCCCGACACACCGCGCACCTGTGCCTGGCCGCCGAGGCGTCCCTCGGTGCCGACCTCGCGGGCCACACGTGTGACCTCGTCGGCGAAAGCGGACAGCTGGTCCACCATCGTGTTGATGGTGCTCTTCAGTTCCAGGATCTCCCCGCGCGCGTCCACGGTGATCTTCTGCGAGAGGTCGCCCTTGGCGACGGCCGTGGCCACCAGGGCGATGTTGCGGACCTGGCCGGTCAGGTTGCCGGCCATGAAGTTCACGGAGTCGGTGAGGTCGCGCCAGGTGCCCTTGACGCCCTTGACGTCCGCCTGGCCGCCGAGGCGTCCCTCGGTGCCGACCTCACGGGCCACACGTGTGACCTCGTCGGCGAACGCGGACAGCTGGTCCACCATCGTGTTGATGGTGCTCTTCAGCTCCAGGATCTCCCCGCGCGCGTCCACGGTGATCTTCTGCGAGAGGTCGCCCTCGGCCACCGCCGTGGTCACCTGGGCGATGGAGCGGACCTGGCTGGTGAGGTTGCCCGCCATGTGGTTCACGGAGTCGGTGAGGTCACGCCAGACGCCCGCCACGCCGGGCACCTGCGCCTGGCCGCCGAGCCGTCCCTCGCTGCCGACCTCGCGGGCCACCCGGGTGACCTCGTCCGCGAAGGCCGACAACTGGTCGACCATCGTGTTGACGGTCTCCTTCAGCTGCAGGATCTCACCGCGGGCGGGCACGTCGATCTTCTGCGAGAGGTCGCCCTTGGCAACCGCCGTGGCCACTTGGGCGATGTCGCGGACCTGGGTGGTGAGGTTGCCCGCCATCGCGTTCACCGAGTCGGTCAGGTCGGCCCAGGTGCCCGAGACTCCCGGCACCTCCGCCTGTCCGCCGAGCGTGCCCTCGGTGCCGACCTCACGGGCCACCCGGGTGACTTCGGAGGTGAACACGGACAGCTGGTCGACCATGCCGTTGAAGACCGTGGCGATGTCGCCCATGAGGCCGTCCGCGTCGTCCGGCAGCCGGGTACCGAAGTCCCCGTCGCGGACCGCTGTCAGGCCGGCGAGCAGCCGGCGCAACTCCTGATCACCCGGCACCGCATCGACGACCCCAGTGCTGTCGCTGGTCATGCGCACCCTCGTTCCGCTCCCCAAGAGCCCTCGAAGCCGAGGACTCGGAACCCCCCGAACCGAAGTGCGGCCCGGTTGTCGTGCAAGCGTGTTCCACGGTCACAGATGTGTATGCGAGGTGGAAATACGCCGCAGGTTAACCCACGTTTCAAGCCCTGAACAAAGCAGACCCGTCATCCTCGGCCGAACCGCGCCAGTGCGCCCCGAACCCGCGCTGCGCGGGCGGGCGCGAGGCGGGCCCGCTCAGGAGACGGCGGCGACGTCCAAGGAATCCCGGGTCTCCAGGATGGTGTCGACTCCGGTGATCTCGCAGAGCCGCTGCAGCTGCGCCGACGGCTCCACGACCCGCAGGGCGCCTGCCTGGTGGGTGAGGATGAGCAGGTTCAGCAGGGTCGAGTCGGCGAAGGTGATGCCCGAGGCGTCCAGGATCACCTTCGGATGCTCGCGGACCGCGACCGCCAGCGCGTCCGCCAATGGCGTGATCGAGTCCATGTCGTAGGAGCCGCGGGCGACGACGACCCAGGCCCCGCGCCATTCGTACTGCAGGACCGCGGCCCCTTCCGAGGCAGACGCGATGGCCCGTTCCGGCAGCGTCTCGGCGCCGGTGTCGCGCGTGAGCGCCGGCGCGCCGGCCTCGTCCCAGGGCATGGTCGGGCTCCTTCTGTGGATCCCCGAGGGGAGCACGTCATATGTTGCATGAAAAGTATGTCACGTATCTACGTTCCGGCAACAAGCTCCTCTAAAATGCTGCGCATGGTCGGAGTGCCCGAGTCCCACAGCGGATGGACGTTCATCACAAGCCACGCGCGCGTACTGGCAGTCATTGCCGACAACCCGAACGTCCGCATCCGCGACATCGCTGCCCGCTGCCGTCTCACGGAACGTGCCGTCTCGCGGATCATCGTTGATCTGGAGCAGGACGGTTACCTCTCCCACACCCGGGACGGACGCACGAACACCTACCGCATCGAGCCGGACAAGGTGCTGCGCCACCCGGCCGAAGCCGGCCTCTCCGTGGCCTCCTTGCTCTCCCTGCTCCTGCAGGACGAGTCCGCCCGTGTCAGGAAGCCCGTCTCCCGATAGCAGGCCTGCGGGGCACGCGGATCTCGCCGGCCCGGTCTCACGCGTTCGGGGCGGGGCGACGTGCGAAGCCCCTGCGTGACGTGCGTCGGCAGGGGCTCCGGTCGTGCGGCGTGTCAGCAGCTCATGGCCCAGGTGTGGGAATCGCCCCGGTCGTTGGCCGCGCCGTTGTAGCCGACTTCCTGGCCGGGGGTGAGACAGATCGTCATGTGTCCGCCCAGACTGGCGCTGGAGTAGACCCTGACGTGGTCCTTGATGCCGGGCCCGGAGATCCCGTGGTTGGCCCAGGAGGAGTCCGTGTCCGCGATCCAGCTCTCCCACCAGCGGTCGTCGCCGGACCAGTTGGCACGCTGGCCGGAGAAGTGGGCGTTCTGCCAGACGCAGAACTCACCGCGGGGGCAGTCGGCGGCGCCTGCCGTGCCGGCCGTGCCGAGAGCGCCGGCGAGGAGGAGGAACACCGCTGCGACGGCGGTGGACAGCCTGCTTTTCGTCATGACGGATCGGGACCTTTCTGGTGGGGGGTGGGGCGGCCGGCCAGCAGCCGGGCCGCGCGGCGCAGTGCGCGGTCGCGCAGCTGCTCGTATGTGGCGATGTCCTCGCGGTGTGCGGCGCGGACGGCGTCGAGCCGGGCGGGCTCCAGCCGGGCCCGCAGGTCGTCCAGCCCGCTGTCCCGCGCACAACGGGTGTCTCCCTCGGGGCAGGCGGCCCGGCGCGCGAGCGCTGCCCGGTACCGGGGATCCTGCCGGAGGCGGGCCTGCGCCTCCGGGCGCAGGTTGTTGACGGTGACCTCGGCGCGGAACCAGCGGGCCTGGTCGCCGTAGAGATGGCGGTGCGCCCGGGCCAGGCAGCCGTCCGTGTGCGTACGGACGGTGTGACCGGTGGCGAGGGTGACCTCCAGTTCGGCCGGGTCCGTCCCGAAGAGTGCGTCCTCCTGCGAGGCGGACGGATCCGCGGTGCCGTGGGCGGTCATGCACCGGTCCACCAAGATCTGCTGTGCGGCCTTGATCAGGTCGCTGCGTGCCCGCTCCGAGGTCGGCAGCGCCGGTTGCGGCGGCCCGGCGCAGCCCCCGGCCAGCAGCATCGTGAGTACCGCGGCCGGAAGCGTCCGGCCCGTGCCCCGGGTCCAAGCAGCGCTCATCTCCACGTCACTTGGAACGATCAAGGACCGGGCAGGACACGGCACTTGAACCGGACCGGGAGGCGCTCGGCGTGCGGAGCGCCGGTCGTCCGCCGTCGAGGGGGGCGTGCGCGCGTCGAAACGGCCGTGGGGGGGCGCATCGAGACGGCCACGAGAAACGGTGGAGCCGAGTGACGGCCTTCGTGCTCTTCGAGGGCCCTGACACCGTGGCGCCCTCGCCGGGATGCTGCTCTCTCGTGGCACGGCCCGGCAAGCTGGGCGGCGGCCGGGCCGTGCGTCGCAGTCGCAGTCGCAGTCGTAGTCGCAGTCGCAGTCGCAGTCGGTCCCCTGCCCTCGGTCGCGTCCCTCACCCCGGGATGCGGGAAGAAGGCAGGGGGATCCTCACCCGGTGACGAAGGTCGTCACGCTCTGCGCGGGAAGCTGACCGGTGAAGGAGCCGTTCGACACGGTGATCCTGCCCTGGGACGCGAGATTCCTGCCGGCGTCCGTCAACCACGAGGACACACCGGACGAGGTGTTGTTCTGCAGGACGAACTGCTGGCTGACTCGCGCGGTTCCCTTGTTGACGGCGACGATGACCAACCGGGAGCCGCTCCCCTTGTACGCCGAGACGTAGACGTTCGGCTGGGGATTCGGCGTCACTGCGAGGCGTACATGCCCTGGGCGGACGAACTTGGAGAAGTGCGCCATGCCGGCACCGCGTTTGCTGATCCGGCCGTCTTCCCGCATGGGTCCGTAGCCGCGCCGGATGTACCACCACACGTACGCCTGGAACTCGGCGTCCACCATCGCGCGGTGGACGTGTTCCGCGACGCCGAGTGCCTGGGGCCAGAGATCGGCCGAATCACTGCTGTTGGGGTAGTAGACCTCCGTCATCCACAGTTCCTTGCCCCCTCCCTTCTGCTTGAAGAGGGGATAGGGGAAGTTCTGGAACGGTGTGCCGTACAGGTGCGCCCCGAGGATGTCCACGTTGGCGAGTGCTCTGGCGTCGTTGAGGATCGGGTCCGAGAAGCTCTTCACATACTGGAAGGACTCGGGGGCGATGACCCTGGTACTGATCGAGCCGGCGTTCTCCCGCAGGAACCGGGTCATCTCGCCCGGAGTCCACCACGTCCAGTCGTGCGCGTAGTCGGGCTCGTTCTGCACGGAGATGGCGTACAGGTTCACTCCGTTGTTCCGCATGAAAGCGACGAAGTCGTTCAGGTGCTGCGCATAGGCGCCGTACATGTTGTACCGGAGCCGCTTCGCGTTGGTCTGCTGGCCGTGGGTGAAGGTCTCGACCATGCCGGCCGGGGGATTCCAGGGCGATGCGAAGACGGTCGCCCCGAGTTCGATCGCACGCTTGGCGGTGGCGACTTCGCGGCTCCAGTTCGCACGGTCCTCGGAGACGAAGATCCTCAGCACCGAGAAGCCGAGCTGTCCGTCGCCGTTGCCGAATGCCGTGTCCCTCTGAGCGGGTGTCAGATCACCGATCCAGAGCGGGTGATTCATACCGCCGAATCCCCGGATCGTCTGCCGCGTCGCAGACGGGTCGATGGTCAGCGCAGCCGCGACGGACGGGGTGCGAGGTGCTCCCACGGCCGGCGTCGCGGCCGCGAGGACGGGCAGGGCGCCCATCGTCGCCAGAAGGGCACGGCGACTCGGAGATTCCGGTCCTGTACTGCTGGATCCATTGCGGTGTAACGACATGGTTCCTCCTGGGCGGGGGCGTCGCTTGACTCGGCATCTGCTTTCTTCGCAGCGAACAGGAGCGTGGGAGCGCTCCCTCATGCGGCGAAAGTTTCGTGCAATCAACCGATCGGGAGCGGTGTAGGGAAGGTAGGTGCGCGCTCTTTCACCGTCAAGACTTCTGGAACCGGCCGCGTGCGGCCGCTCTGTGGATGTTCACGCCCCGAACGATGAGCCGGGACCGGCCCGGGTGTGGGCGGCGTGCCGGCTCCTCAGCCGCGCCGTACGGCACCGAGCTGGGCCCGGTGCAGGCCGGGAGCGGTGAACCGCTGCGCCACCGTGCGCAGGACGCGGGCCATCGCCTGGGCGGGTGGAGTGGCGGGGCGGGCCGTGGCTCGGGTGAGCAGGATGCGGCGGGTGGGGGCCGGTACGTCGGAGGCGAAGGGCAGCCGACGTGCCTCGCTGCGACGGCTGGTGAGGGCCGGGCGGGGTGCCAGGGCGATACCGAGCCCGGCGGCGACCATGGCCTGTGCCTCCTGGTAGTCGTGCGAGGAGTAGGCGCTGCGCGGCTCGAAGCCCGCCCGGCGGCAGCTTCGGCGCAGGACGTCGGCGACGGGGTGGTTGTCGGCGCGGATGATCCATTCGTGGTCGGCGAGGTCGCCGAGGCGCACGGAGGGGTGGGTGCGCGGGGGTGAGTCGGCGGGGACGACCAGCACCGTGGGGTCGTCCAGGAGGTGGGTGAGGGAGAGCGCCGGATCGTCGAGGCGGTTCCACTCGTAGTGCCAGAGCAGCCCCTGCTCCACCTCGCCGGTGTGCAGCATGTCCCGGAGCTCGGCGAGGACCCCGGCGCGTACCTCGATGCGGATGCCGGTGTGCCGGCGCCGGAAGCGGGTGAGCGCGAGCGGCAGCACGGACGCGCTGGCCGTGGGGAAGGCACCCAGCCGCAAGGTGCCCTGGTCGAGGGCTGTGAAGGAGTCCGGATCGGACTGCGCCGCGCGCAGTTCGCGGCGGATCGCCTGACCGCGCCCGGCCGGTGCGGCACCCGCCGGGGTGGGGCGGATCCCGCGTGGCAGCCGCTCGATCAGGGGCTGTCCGGCCTCCTGCTCCAGCAGCGTGGTCGGCACGGTGCTGGAGATCAACCTGGGCGTCCTCGCCTTCGTCGCCACCTTCGCCGTCGGCACCGCCTCGCTCGGCCTCACCGAGGACGAGATCTTCGAAGGGCTCCCGGCGAAGCTCTTCGTGACCATCGTCGGGGTCACCTACCTGTTCTCCGCCGCCCGCCGCAACGGCACCATCGACCGGCTGGTCGCGGCCGGGGTGCGGCTGGTGCGCGGCAAGGTCGCCCTCATCCCCCGGGTGTTGTTCCTCGTCGCCGCCCTGCTGACGGCGTTCGGCACCTTCACCCCCGCCGCGGTCGCGCGAAGGCGCACCAGCCGGAGCGCCGTACAGCGGGGGCCGCTCTAGGCTGGAAGCAGCCGCTGGAGACCAGCCCCGAAGGGCACGGCGATCCGGACGGAGGCGTGGTAGGTGCAGATGGCCGGCAAGCAGGATTCCCCCACGGCCGCTGTCGTGGTGGGCCCCGACGGCATCGTGAGCGGCTGGAGCGAGGGGGGCCGGCTGCTGCTGGGCTGGACGGCGGAGGACATCGTCGGGCGTCCCGTGACCGACCTGCTGGCCGACCCGCCGCCGCCACCCGGCTTCCCGGAGGGCTACGGCGCCGGCCCCGACCCGACGGGGTTCATCCTCCTGCGCCACCGGGACGGTTCCACCGTGGACGCCGCGGTGACGACCCACCCGCTGTCCGGCCCGGACGGGCGGGCGCTGGGCCACGTGGTGACCATCCAGCGCTGGGGACGCCGTCCGGTGGTCGCCGACCGGGCCTTCGAGCAGTCGCCCTTCGCTCTGGGCGTGTACGACCCCGAGCTGCGGTTCCTGTGGATCAACGCCTCCTCGTGCCGGGTGATAGCGCACTCGGAGGAACAAGTGCTCGGCAGGAAGTACCGCGAGGTGCTTCCCGAGTTCGACCGCACCCTGTTTCCCGAGCGTGACGACAAGCCCTACACCGACGCGCTCGCCCAAGTGGCGAGGACGGGCGAGCCCACGCGTCTCATCACCGTCTTCCGTCCGCGCGGCAGCGACTACGCCAACGCCTGGGCCACCAGCATCTGGCCGGTCCGGGATGCCGGGGGCGCAGTCCGCGCGATCGCCAACTGGGGATTCGACATGAGCGCCGAGTACTGGGCTCGGCAACGCCTGCTCCTCCTCAACGAGGCCAGCGGCGGCATCGGCCGGACCCTCGACGTGATCGGCACCGCCCAGGAACTGGCCGCGACTCCGGTGCCGGGATTCGTGGACCTCGTCAGCGTGGACCTCTTCGACGAGGTGCTGCGCGGGGAGGAGCCGCCCTCAGGATTGCCGTCCGCGCCCGGCGAGACCATCAAACTCACCCGTGCCGCAGAGCACAGCACGAAGGCGGACGCCGGCCAGGCTCCGGGCGTCACGACACCGGTCACGCACACACCCGGTTCCGTCGCCGCCCGCTGCATGGCCGCCGGCAGGTCCACGGTGGAACTCTCGGTCGAGCCCGGCCAGGGCGGCGAGTGGGCCTTCGGGCCCGGACTCGCCGCCGACCCGGCCGGCTGGCCGCCGGACAACCCCGTGATCGACGCGTCCCTCGCCGCGGACGGGCTGACCGGCCGGATCACCGTGCCGCTCCGGGCGCGCGGAGCGCTGCTCGGCGTCGTCGCGTTCTCCCGCGTCGAGCGGCCCGAGGCCTTCACCGCCGACGACTTGATCCTCGCCGAGGAGCTGGCCGCCAAGGCGGCCGTCGCCATCGACAACGCCCGCCGCTACTCGCGCGAGCGCACCACCGCGCTGACCCTGCAACGCACTCTGCTGCCGCAGGGCCTGCCGAACCATGAGGCGGTCGAGGTGGCCTCCCGCTACCTGCCCGGCGGGACCGGTACGGAAGTGGGCGGTGACTGGTTCGACGTCATTCCGCTGTCCGGCGCCCGGGTGGCCCTGGTCGTCGGCGACGTCGTCGGTCACGGCCTGCACGCCTCGGCCAGCATGGGCAGGCTGCGCACCGCGGTACGCACCCTCGCCGACGTCGATCTGCCACCCGACGAACTACTGACCCACTTGGACGACCTGGTCCTCCACCTGGCCGGCGACCTCCAGCCCACCGGACACTTCCAGTCGACCGGCGAGTCCGGGGCCACCTGCCTCTACACCGTCTACGACCCGGTCTCACGGCTCCTCACGCTGGCCAGTGCGGGCCATCCCCTGCCGCTGATCATCTCCCCGGACGGCCGCCGCACCCCGGTGTCCGTCCACCCGGGACCGCCGCTCGGCATCGGTGGGCTGCCTTTCGAGGCCACCGAGCTCGAACTGCCGGAGGGCAGCCTGCTCGCCCTCTACACCGACGGACTGGTGGAGAGCCGTGAGCGCGACGTCGACCAGCGGACCGCCGAACTGCAGCGAGCCCTGAACCACTCGACCGCCTCGCTGGAGGTCCTGTGCGACACGGTGATGGACGCCATGCTCCCCCGACGCCGCACCGACGACGCCGCCCTGCTGCTCGTTCGTACCCAGGCGCTGGACCCCCACCACGTCGCCGACTGGGACGTCGAGCCCGACACCGCGCAGGTGCCGCGTGCCAGGAAGCTCGCCGTCGACCAGGTGGACGCCTGGGGGCTGGAAGAGGCGGCCTTCGTCACCGAACTGGTCGTCAGCGAGCTGGTCACCAACGCCATCCGGTACGGCGAGCCGCCCATCAGGCTGCGGCTGATCCGCGACACGTCCCTGATCTGCGAGGTCTCCGACGCCAGCAACACCGCCCCGCACCTGCGCCGGGCCCGCGCCTTCGACGAGGGCGGCCGTGGCCTGTTGCTCGTCGCCCAGCTCACCCAGGGGTGGGGCACCCGGCACACCACCGACGGCAAGACGATCTGGTGCGCGCAGAACCTGTCCGAAGCTGAGCGGCACTGACATCCGAGCCCGCGGACGTCTGCTCGTGTGCGCTCGCCGGGCATGGCGGCTTGCCAGGCTCTCGGTCTCCTGTTCCGGCCTGAGAGACCTCAGGCGCGGGCGAGTTCGGCCGCGCCGAAGGAGACGTCGAAGCGGTCGCACCAGATGCTGACGCTGGTGTAGCGCGCGGGGTCGACGTCGTCGGGCAGGACGTAGTTCTGGCTTCCCTTGTTGCCCTTGAGCTTGCCCAGGCTGACGTACTCCCCGTCGTCGAAGACGTGCCAGCCGGACTTCCCCTCCTTGACGGGTGCGTCGGTCAGCCACACGCGCAGGTCCGGTCCATTGCTGGTGTCGAGGTTCTCCAGCCGGACGACGTGGGAGCCGTCCGCCAGTTGCACGAGTTTCGCCCTGCCCGATGTCGCGTGTTCGTGGCTGATCAGTTCACCACTGGCCAGCGTCCGGGGCCGGGCCGGGGAGGAGGGCGTCCGGGCCTCCGCCGCGGGCGGGGCGGAGGTGGCCACGGTCTCGGGCAGCGCCTCTTCGACGGTCTCGTCCTGCCACAACTTCCAGGGCTGGAACCAGTACAGTCCGAATCCGACCGCGGTCACCGCCACCACCAGCACCCCGATGACCAACGATCTGGTCACCGCTTTCCGCTCGCGCCTCATCGTCGCCTCACCCCTTCGGAGTCCGCCTGTTGCTGCCCATTCAACGTGGCGCACTGCCGTCCTGGGGCCCGCAGGAGATGACGGAACCCTTACGCCTGTCGCCGCTTCGGCACGAGGGTGGAGCTCTCGTCGTCCCCAGGCCTTCGCCTTCGGCCGGAACGACCCGGGTCCCACCGGGCCCGGAGCGAGCGAATCGTCATCGCAAGCGTGCAGATCGGCATGCCGTGCGGCCGTTGCGGCATGGCGCGGGTGACAGGCGCGCAAACCAAGCTCTGACCAGCCGCACCGTGAAGGCGGCGGACTGTGAAGGAGCGATCTCATGGGCCGATACGATCTCGCCCTCATCGGATTCGGCGGCGTCAGTCGCGCGCTTGCCGAACTCATCTCCCGGAACGGGGAGCGCCTGGCCGAGGACCTGGGCTTCGCCCTGCGGGTGGTGGCGATCACCGATCTGCGGGCCGGTTCCCTGGTGGACACCGACGGCATCGACTTGGCGCCGTTGCTGGCCACCGCGCCCGGGGAGCTGAGCTTCGCGGGCCTGGCCGGCGGCAGCGCGGATCCGCGCAACGAGTGGGTGATCCGGGAGGTGCCGGCCGACATCGTCGTGGAGGCCACGTTCACCCGTCCCACCGACGGCGAGCCCGCCCTGTCCCACGTGCGCTGGGCCCTGGAAGCGGGCAAGCACGTGTGCACCACCAACAAGGGACCGGTCGCGCTCGCCGGTCGTGCTCTGAAGCAGCTGGCCGCCGAGCGCGGTGTCGGCTTCGAGTTCGAGGGCTCGGTCCTCAGTGGCACTCCCGTTCTGCGCACCGCCCGGCGCATGTTCGGCGGCCTGGAGATCACCGGTGTCCAGGGCATCATGAACGGCACCTCGAACTACATCCTGGGCCGCCTCGAAGAGGGCCTCGAACTGTCGGCCGCCATCGCCGAAGCCCAGGACCTCGGGTACGCCGAAGCCGACCCCACCGCCGACATCGAGGGCCATGACGTCCAGCTCAAGGTCATGATCCTGGCCAACGAGGTCCTCGGCGCCGACCTGCGCCGCGAGGACGTCTTCCGCGAGGGCATCTCGGCGATCACACCGGACGAGGTACGGGACGCCGCCCGCAAGGGGCTGCGCTGGAAGCTGGTCGGCTCCGCCATCCGCCACGAGGACGGCAGTGTCGATGCCCGTGTCGCCCCGCTCGCCCTGCCGGCACACCACCCGCTGGCGGGGATCTCCGGCCCCCTCAACGCGGTCGCCTTCGAGACCGACCTCCTCGGCACCGTCACGGTGTCCGGGCCGGGCGCCGGTCGCATCGAGACCGCCTACGCCCTGCTGTCGGACATCATCGCCATCCACCGGCGCCACGCCGACGACGCCGCTCCGACGCGCCCCGTTCTGAAGGAGACTCACCGTGTCTGAGACCACCGTGGCCCCCGGCGTCGAACTCGGCGCCGACACGGCGCCCGTGTACAACCCCTACACCGGTGAGGTCATCGCCTCGGTCCCGACCGTCGACGCGAACGCCGTCGGCGGCATCCTGCAACAGGCCAGGTGCGGGCGCCGCACCGCGGCCACGCTCTCCCGCGCCTCCAGGGCCGGGGTCCTGGAACGCGCCGCCCACCTGGTCGAGCGGCGCGCCGAGTCCTTCGCCCGGCTGATCGTCAGTGAGGCGGGCAAGACCCTCATCCAGGCCCGCAAGGAAGTCGCCCGCGCGGTGAACACCCTGTCCCTGTCCGCAGCGGAGGCACGGCGCAACGCCGGCGAGGTCATCCCCTTCGACTCCTACGAGGGCTCCGAGAAGCGGCAGGGCTGGTTCACCCGCGAGCCGCTGGGCATCATCGCCGCCATCACCCCGTTCAACGACCCCCTCAACCTGGTCGCCCACAAGCTCGGCCCGGCCATCGCCGGGGGCAACGCGGTCATCCTGAAACCCTCCGCGCTGACGCCGCTGTCCGCCCTGCGGCTGGTCGACACCCTCATCGAGGCCGGCCTGCCCGAGGAGATCGTCACCGTCGTCAACGGCGACGCGGGCATCGGTGCCGCGATCGTCTCCTCCCCCGACGTGCGCATGGTGTCCTTCACCGGCGGGTTCGCCACCGGCGAGGCCATCTCCCGCACCGCCGGCCTGAAAAAGCTCGCCATGGACCTGGGCGGCAACGCCCCGGTCATCGTCATGGACGACGCCGACCTCGACGAGGCCGTCGCCTCCTGCGTCTCCGGCGCGTTCTGGGCCGCCGGCCAGAACTGCATCGGCACCCAGCGGATCCTCATCGCGGCCCAGGCCTACGAGCGTTTCCGCGACGCCTTCGTCGCCCGCACCCGGCGGCTGCGCCTCGGCGACCCGCTCGACGAGCGCACCGACGTCGGCCCCATGATCACCCCGGAAGCCGCGGCCGCCACCCGGGCCAAGGTCGACACGGCGATGGCCCAGGGCGCGGTCCTGCTGTGCGGCAACGAGGTCACCGGCGCCCTGTACGCGCCGACCGTCCTGGAGGACGTCCCGGCGACCTGCTCCATCTGGCAGGAGGAGGTGTTCGCGCCGGTCGTCGCGCTGCAGCCGTTCACGTCGTTCGAGGACGCCATCGAGCAGGCCAACGCCATCGACTACAGCCTCCACGCGGGCATCTTCACCTCGCGCCTGGACCGCGCCCTGAACGCGGCACGGCTGCTGGAAGCCGGCGGCGTCATGATCAACGACTCCTCCGACTACCGCTTCGACGCCATGCCGTTCGGCGGATACAAGTACGGCAGCATGGGCCGCGAAGGTGTGCGCTTCGCCTTCGAGGAAATGACCCAGCCCAAGGTCGTCTGCGTCAACCACATCGGTGAAGTGGTCCGATGACGCCACTCACCGGCGGTTGACGACGCCGGACAGGGTGAGCGCGGTGACCGTGTCCCGTACACCGGGCATCTGGGCGATGTCCTCCCAGATGCCCCGTACGCGTTCCAGGGAGGCCGCCTCCAGACGCACCATGATGTCGAAGTCACCGCTGAGGATCTCGCAGATGACGACCTCGGGGATGCGCTTGAGCGCGGCCAGGACGTCGCCGCCGCGCATCCGGTCCCGGCGGTACACGAGCACGAGCGCGGAGACCACCTCGCCGGTTCCGCCGCCCGCGCGGACGAGGGTGTAGCCGGCGATGTGGCCCTGACGCTCGAGCCGTTCGATGCGCTGGCGCACGGCGTTGCGGGACAGCAGCACCTTGCCCGCCAGCTCCGAGTGCGAGACGCGGGCGTTACGGGTCAGCTCCGCGATGATCTTCTCGTCGATGGTGTCCATGGAGCACCTCCTCCTTCCCGGCACAGCGGGTCGAGGGGAGCGGTTCAGCGGCCGCCGCCGTGGACACCACCGGTGATCACGACCCTGGGGCCCGGGCGGGAGCCGTTGACGAGGATCAGGGGAACCTCCACCGTCGTGGTGCCGAGGTCGGCGGACAGGCTCCCGCGGGTCTTCCGGCCGGGCTCGGCCCTCAGCGCGCCGATGGTCAGGGTCATGGCTTTCCCTTGTTCGTGCTCAGGCCGCGGTGCGGCCGTTCGTGGTGATGAAGTCGATCGGCTGGGACGTGCGGCCCTCCAGGGCGAGATCCGCGGCGATGTCGCCCATGGCGGGCGAGATCTTGAAGCCCTGGCCGGAGAAGCCGGCCAGCAGGACGATGTCGTCGCAGCCCGGCAGGGGGCCGACCAGCGGGCGGGTGCTGTCGGTGTAGCCCTCCATGAAGACGGACAGGCGCACCGGGTCGGGGTTCAGGCCGGGCAGGTGGCGTCGCACCGCCGCGGTGAAGGTCTCCAGCTCTTCCGGCGCGACGGTCCGGTCCAGCCGGTTGGGGTCGTCCACGGGCTTGTGGTGCGGCTGCGGCAGGCCCAGCTTGACGGCCAGGCCGTCCGGGGACGGGATGCCGTAGAACGAGGTGGCGCCGCAGCGTATGAAGGCCGGACGCTCGGCGTCCGCGGGGTGGTCCTCGTAGGGCAGGAACCAGGCGCTGATCGCGCGGTGGACGCTCACTTCCCACGGCAGGTCGGGCAGCAGGTCGCCCACCCAGGGGCCCGGCGTGACGACCGCGGCATCGAAGCGCTCGGTGTCGTGGTCGGTGCGGATCTCCACGCCTCCCCCGGCGACGGGAGTGACTTCCCGCACCGGGGTGTACCGGCGGATCCGGGCGCCCAGTTCCTCGGCACGCCGGGCCGCTGTCTGGACCGTCAGCTCGGGGCGGACGAACCCCGCGTGGGAGTCGAGGACCACCACGTCGCCGTCGTCGACGCGGAACTGCGGGAAACGCTTGGCCATCGCCTCGGTGTCGATCATCTCGTGGTCGAGGCCGTGCTCGGCGATGCCGTCCATGACCGTACGCATCTCGGGGTCGTCGGCCGGCCCCATGACCAGGGCTCCGGTCAGACGGCGCAGTTCCCGGCCGGTCTCCGCCTCCAACCGCTTCCAGAGGGTGTCGGCGTGCCGTACGAGCGGCACGTAGCGGCCGTCGTGGGTCTGCACGCTGCGGAAGACGCGGGTCTCGCCGCCCGCGGCGCTGCGGTCGTGGCCGGGCGCGAACCGGTCGTAGCCGACGACCTCTGCACCCCGGCCGGCCAGCCGCCATGCGGCCTGGCTGCCCATCGTTCCCACGCCGACCACCGCGACGCGTTTCCTCGCAGCTGACACAGGACTTTCCTTTCGTGGCGCCGGGCCGCAAGCCGGCCCCGAGCATGAGGGTGCTCTGTGGCGGTTTGGAGGGCGCACGCCCTTGGGGCCCCGGAGTTCCCGTCCGTCCCGGCTTCGGAGATCCTCCCGCACAGTGTTCCACAATGTGGCACGCTGTGCTATCATCTGGCACAGAGGATGGCAGCGACTCAGGGGGGAGTCAAGAGGTCGGCGGAAGAGCGCGTGGCCCGACCTCACCTCGCCTGTGCTGCAGCGCGACCACCGGGGCCAGTGCTCTTCGGCACTCATCGGCGATGCGGTCCGGGTCGCCGCCGAGACGGTGGGGTGCCCGAGGGGTTCTCCGGCGAAGGACAGGCAGCCGATGGAGGTGCCGCGCAGGAGGCAGAGCGGACCCGCTTGTTCGCCGAGCGGATCGGACCCGTCTGCCGACCCGATCTCGCGACCCGCCTGCCCGACGCCGCCGGCATGGCGCAGGCAGACCTTCTGCACACCGACACACGGCCGCAGGCGTGGGACGACTGGCGACGTATCACCGGCATGCAAACAGAACCAGCCTCCCAGCGGACGCTGGAGCACTTCTACCTGACCCTCCAGGCCGCCGCTCCGGCGTCGGTGTCGCGATCGCCCCGTATGCCGTCGCCCGCGACGACCTGGAGCGGGGGCAACTCGTCGCCCCCTTCGGCTTCGTCGCCGACGGCACCAGCCACCACCTCCTCAGCCGTCGATCCCCCGAGCGGGACGAACGGGTCCGCCGGTTGACGGCATGGCTGCGGGCCGAGACCAGCCGACTCGGAAACGATTCCTGACCAGGGTCGGTGAGCAGGCCCCTGCCGGTGTCGAGGACAGAGGCGTCGGCCCACAGCACAGTCCGACTCGCGCACTGTGTCGCCTTGCTCAGGTGTTGAAGCCGGGCATCGACAGGTACTTGAGCTGCTGATACTCGTGGAGACCTTCGGGCCCGCCCTCGCGGCCCAGGCCGGACTGCTTGACCCCGCCGAAGGGTGCCGCGACCTCGGAGACCAGGCCGCGGTTGATGCCGACCATTCCCGCCTGCAGACGGGCGGCGACCCGGCGGGCGCGGTCGATGTGGGATGTCATCACGTACGACGCGAGGCCGTGCTCGGTGTCGTTGGCCACCGCTATGGCCTCGGCCTCGGTGGAAAAGCGGTGGATGGCGGCGACGGGTCCGAAGACCTCCTCGTGCATGATCGCGGCATCGGCAGGGACATGATCCAGCACGGTGGGTGCCGCGTAGTGGCCAGGCCCGTCAGGGATCTCCGCCTTGCCGACGACGACGGCACCACGCGCCACGGCGTCCTCGACGAGGCTACGGACCTTGTCCACCGCACGCTGGTCGGCCAGCGGGCCGAGCTCGGTGTCCTCCCGGTCCGGAGGGCCCACCCGGACAGCGGCCATCTGTTCGCCCATCGCCTCGGCGAACGCGTCGGCGATTCCCCCCTGGACCAGGAAGCGGTTGGCGCCGACACAGGACTGGCCGCCCAGTCGCATCTTCGCGATCATCGCTTCGCGGACCGCTAGGTCGAGGTCGGCGTCGTCGAAGACCAGGAACGGTGCGTTGCCGCCCAGCTCCATGGAGGTGCGCAGCACCCGCGCACCGGCTTGCTGGAGCAGCAGCCTGCCGACCGGAGTGGACCCGGTGAAGGACAGCTTGCGCAGCCGGGGGTCGGCCAGCAACGCCGTACTGACTGCTGCCGCGTCACTGCTGGTGATCACGGTCAGGACACCCGCCGGTGCGCCGGCCTCACGGGCCAGCTCGCCCAGGACCAGGGAGGACAGCGGGGTGAGCGCGGCCGGCTTGAGCACGGCGGTGCAGCCCGCGGCGAGAGCGGCGGCGGCCTTGCGGGCGGCCATGGCCAGCGGCACGTTCCACGGGGTGATCAGGAGGCAGGGGCCGACCGGTTCGGCGACGGTGACGATGTGGCTCCTGCCGTCCGGGGAGGGAGTGCTGCGCGCGTGCGGGCGGACCGCCTCCTCGGCATACCAGCGGAAATAGGCCGCGGCGTAGTCGACCTCGCCCCGGGCTTCGGTGATCGTCTTGCCGATCTCAAGGGTGATGATCCGGGCCAGCCGTTCACGGTGTTCGGCCATGGCGTCGGTGATCCGGTGCAGGACGTTCGCGCGATCTCGGGGGCTGGTGCGGGCCCACCGGTCGGCGGCCGCAGCCGACGCGTCCAGTGCCTTCAGCGCGTCCTCTGCGCCGCAGTCGGCGACGGTGGCTATGACTTCTTCGGTCGCGGGGTCGCCCACCTCGAAGGTGCGGCCACCGGTGGCGGGTTGCCAGTCGTGGGCGAGGAAGCCGCGGGGGACGGATGCGAGGACTGCCGCCCCTGAGGGAGCGGCGAGGGTGTCAGTCATGCGCGTGGCTCTTTCCTGGTCGCGGACTGTGTGGTGAGAGAGCACGATCGAGCGGTGGTCATACGGCTTCGCCTCCCGGGTTGGCGACGCCGACGGTGTTCTCGACGGAGAGGAGGGATTCCTGTCGTCCGGAGCCGATCCAGCGGACCAGGGCGACCAGGCCCAGGGCGAGGATGGCGAAGGCGATGAGGATCGCGCTGACCGCGGTGACACTGGGGTCGATCTCGAAGGTCAGGGAGTTGTAGACCTGCACCGGCAGGGTGACGGTGTCGACCGAGGACAGGAACTGGGAGATGTAGAACTCGTCGAAGCTGGTGATGAAGGAGAAGACCGCGGCTGCGATCATGCCGGGTGCGGCAAGGGGGAAGGTGATCTTCCGGGCGATGGTGAGGCGGCCCGCACCCATGCTCGCGGCTGCGTCCTCGAGCCGTTCGTCGATCCCGCGCAGTGTCGCGATCAGGATGAGTACCGCGATGGGTGAGGCGAGCACGGTGTGGCCGAGGGCGATGGCGATGGGGCTGCCCAGCATCGCCGCGGGTTCGAAGAACAGGAACAGCCCGAGTGCGGTGACGATCTGCGGGATGACCAGCGGCCCGAGGACCAGGGCGAAGACCGCCGAACGCAGCGGCAGTTCGCTGCGGACCAGGGCGGTCGCCGCGGTCACCCCGATGATCAGGGAGAACACGGTACTCAGAGCCGCGATCAGAGCGCTCAGGGACAGCGCGGCCGGCCACTTGCTGCCGTCGGCGAACAGCGCCTTGTACCAGTTCAGCGTCCACGTCTGGGGCGGGAACGAGGCGAAGGCGTTGTTGCTGAAGGAGGTGACCAGGATGACCACGATCGGCAGCGCAAGGAACAGCAGGATCACGGTGGCCACCGCCGTCAGGACGATGCGCCCGGCGACGGACTTGCGCAGCTCCATCATGTCGCGCTCCTCTTCTTACGGCTGGCGCCGAGGGAGGTGACGGCCTTGACCAGCAGCAGTCCCGCGAGGGTGAGCACCAGCAGGATGACGCCTTGCGCGGCGGCTCCGTTCCACTGGTTCTCCTTGGTGACCTGCTGGTTGATGAGGGTGGCGATCATCGTCTGGTTGGGGCCGCCCATCAGGGCGGGGGTGATGTAGTAGCCCAGCGACAGGATGAAGCTGAGCAGTCCGGCACTGGCCAGGCCCGGGGCGACCAGCGGCAGGTAGATACGGCGGAAGATGGTCACCTTGCCCGCGCCCATGCTGGAGGCGGCCGCCAGCAGACGCCGGTCCACCCCCCGCATCACCCCGTACAGCAGCAGCACCGTGTACGGCAGCATCATCGACGTGGTGCCGATGACCACACCCAGCTCGTTGTAGAGCAGCTGGAACGGAGCCCCGGGCACCGACATCGTGGTCAGGGTCTCGTTCACCAGGCCCTTGTCGCCCAGCATGATGATCCAGCCATAGGTGCGCACCAGAGCGGACACGAAGTGCGGGACGACCACGACCAGCATCGCCAGACCCGCCCACACCGGCCTCAGCCGGGTGATCGCCTGAGCCAGAACGAACCCGAACACCAGGCTCAACACGGCCGTTTCGGCGGAGATCCTGAGCGTGGTGAACAGCACGGACAAGTTCACGCCGGTGAGTGCGTCGGCGTACCAGTGCAGGGTGAATGAACCGTCGGTGTTCTTCAGGCTCAGCAGCAGCGTGGAGAAGATCGGGTAGACGAACAGCACCAGCAGATAGACGACGACCGGCAGCGCATAGAAGATCCCGACCCGCGTCCGGCGCGAAGCCAGCAGCTTGCGCGGACGGGCGGGAGCCCCCGCGGTAAGGGTGGCAGCCATGACTCACCCCGCCTGTTCGTCGGCGAAGAGGTTGACATCCTCGGGATCCGCACTGATGCCCACCCGCTCACCGGCGACCGGACCCCGGCCGGCGGGGACTTCCAGGCGCAGCAGCGGCCCCTGACCGCCGTCGATGCGCACACCGGCGCGGACCAACGTGCCGACGTAGGTGGCGGTCTCGACCGTGCCGGTACAGAACCCGTCATCGGCGGCACAGGCCCGCAGCCGGCCCGGCTGCACAGCAACCTTGACCTGACTGCCGGAGGGCAGGTCGTGACGGCGCGCCTTGATCAGGCCGCCACTGTTGTCGAGGCGGACCAGGGTGTGGGCGTCGGTGTGCTGCTCGATGCGGCCGGGCAGGAAGTTCGCCGCGCCGAGGAAGTCCGCCACGAACGGCGTCCTGGGCCGCTCGAACAGCTCCCGGGGAGTGTCGAACTGCTCGATCAGACCGTTGCGCATCACCGCGATGCGGTCCGACATCACCAGCGCCTCTTCCTGATCGTGCGTCACATAGATGACGGTCAGGCCGAGTTCCTGCTGGATGGTCTTGATCTCCACCTGGAGCTGGTCACGCAGCTTCTTGTCCAGCGCGCCCAGCGGCTCGTCCATGAGGATCACCGGCGGCCGGTACACCAGCGCCCTGCACAACGCGACACGCTGCTGCTGACCACCGGACAGCTCACGCGGCTTACGACCACCGAACCGGGACAGGCCCGCAATCTCCAGCGTCTCCCCCACCCGGCGGCGGATCTCGTCCTTGCCCACCCCGCGCAGCGTGAGCGGGAAGGCAACGTTCTCCTGCACGGTCATGTGCGGGAAGAGCAGATACTGCTGGAAGACGAAGCCGAGATTGCGCTTCTGCGGCGCGAGGCGGGTGACGTCACGGCCGCCGACGGTGATGGTGCCGGAGTCGGGTTCACAGAACCCGGCGATCATCATCAGCGTCGTGGTCTTGCCCGACCCGGACGAGCCGAGGAAGGTGACGAACTCCCCCGCCGCGATCTCCATCGACGCCTCGTCGACGGCGACCACGTCCCCGTAGGTCTTGCGCAGCGCCACTACCGACAGCGCCTTGCCGGTCGCAGTGACCGGCTTGTCGCCGGCCACCTTCACCGACGGTGCCGCGATACCGAATTCAGCCACGAGCCCACTCCAACCAGCGCTTGGTGACAGCCGACTCGTTCTTCAGCCACCAGTCGACATCCGCGTCGAAACCCTTGTCGTAGTACTTCGGAGCACCCGCGGACGCGTTGCGCTCGTCCTCCGTGAGCTTGGCGTAGGCCACCGGCGAGGACGGGTTGGACGGGAAGAACTTGACCAGGGCGGCCTGACTCTCCGCCCGCAGCGAGAAGTCCATCAGCTGGTAAGCGGCGTCTATGTTGGCCGCGCCCTTGGCGATGGCATAGCCCGAGAACTGGCGCCGCATGCCGTTGAGCTGCCGCTCCACCGGCACACCCTGCTTCTGCAGATCCGCGAGCCGGCCGTCCCACACGGTGGACATCGTGACCTCCTGGCGGCTGAGGAGCACACCGGGCAGCGGGCCACTGTCCCAGTACTTCTTGATGTCCGGCCGCAGCCGGGTCAGCACCTTGAAGGCGCGGTCCACATCCAGCGGGTACAGCTTGTCCATCGGTACGCCGTCGGCCAGCAGCGCGAACTCCAGCTCCGGCAGGTCACCGTCCGGACTGACCATCGAACGGCCACCCTTGAACACCCTGGTGTCCCAGAAGTCCGCCCACGACTCCGGCTTCCTACCCCCGAACGCATCCGTGCGGTACCCGATGCACTGGCCGTAGAAGGCCGCGGCGACGGCATGGTCGGTGATCTGGTTGCCGGGGATCTTGGCGCTCTTCACGCTCTTGAGCCGGTCGAGGTCCAGCTTCTCCAGCGCGCCCTGCTTGACGTACTTGGTGTGCGACATCATCGAGTTGTTGATCAGGTCGCACTGCGGCCGGCCCTGCTTGATCTGCGCCAGCAACGGGGCGTCGTCCAGGTTCAGCACCTTCACCTGGATACCGGTCTCCTGCGTGAACGGCGTATAGATCGCCTTCTGCAGCGCCGCGCCGTAGGAGCCGCCGCTGTCACGGACGACCACCGTCTTACCGCCCTTACCGCCGCTGCCGGCGACGGACCGGCTGGTACCGGTACCGCAGCCGGAGAGCGCGGGAAGAGCGGCGAAGGCGGCGAGGCCGCCTGCTCCACGCAGGAGCGCTCTACGGCCGATCTGGGGATCACTCATGGCAATACTCCTCGAACAGGATGCATGGGACCAGCTGTGCGGGGGCTCTACCTCGCAGATGCGGGGGGGCAGGGCGACCGACGCGGACGGAAGCATTGCCCGCTTGCGTTGCGGGTCGCCTCCGCCTTGGGCACCGGTTCGCCGGGTTCGCCGTGGGTCGAAGTTCCCGGCGACCTTGTGTCGGGCGATGCCGGCTGGAATGCCGGTGAGTGGGGGGAGCCTGAACCGTCGCAGGTGGTGACCGGAGGGGTGGCGGCGGTTTCGATCAGCGCCAAAGCAAGACGCTTGAGAAGTCGGTAGCGGCGCCCACGGTCAATGCGCTCGACCAGTGGTCTTTCGTCGCGCGGCAAGCAGCGGTGGCCGAGCAGAAGGTGAGAGGAAGGCAAGGCGTTCAGCCCATCGCTGAGGTGGTGACGCCCTCAGGGATGGTCAGGAAGCGGTGTATCCGCCGTCGACGGTGAGGACCGATCCGGTCACGTACGACGACTCCGACGACGCGAAGAAGAGCACCGCGTCGGCGACCTCTTCGGGGGTGGCGAGGCGCTGGAGCGGAATCGTGCTCTCGCGCTCGCGGCGGTAGCCCTCGGGGTCGGGCCTGCGCTGGAACGCCGCTGCGATGACCGGGGTGGCGGTCAGGCCCGGAGCGACGACGTTGACACGGATGTTGCGCGGGGCCCATTCGATCGCCGCGCCCTTGGCGAGCATGATGAGGCCGCCCTTGGCGGCGGAATACAAGACCTGCCCGGACATGCCGACCATGCCCAGCCGTGAACTGACGCAGACGAACGATCCCCCTGCCTCGGGCATCAGCGGCGCGAAGTGCTTCATCACCAGGAACGCGCTGAGCAGGTTGCTCTCCAGTACGTTCTTCGCGTCTTCGTAGGGCATCTCGGTGAGCGGACTGGTCGCCTGCAGGCCGTGGTTGAGGACGACGACGTCAACGGTGCCGAAGGACTCGGCGGCCTGCTTGGCCAGGTGCTCGACGAACGCCTCGTCATTGAGGTCTCCGGGAACATACAGGTCGTCGGGCTCAGCGCTGTCGAGTTGCTCCCTGCGGCCGGTGAGCAGCAGTCGCGCACCCTCGCGCCGGAAGTGGGAACTCACCGCCTCTCCGATGCCACTGCTGGCACCGGTCACCAGGGCCGTGACGTTGTCGAGTCTCATGTAAGGCACTCCTGTACGGGGAGGTATGTGGGTTCAGTTGAGGAATCCGCGAGCGTCGACCGGCCAGCGTTGCAGCGAGGTGCCGGTACTGTCGGTGACGATCAGTTCCTCGAAACCGAGGACGACGGGACACACGTGGTTGGGCACCACCGGTACGACGGTGCCGACGCTCGGGCGGAAGTCACCGTCCGGCAGCGGGAGGAACCCGTGGTACTCGTTGACCTTGGACAGGACCGCCTTCGTGCCGGCGATGCCGCCGTAGCCGATCTCGGGGCTTCCTTCCTTGCTGAGGGCCTTGTTGCCCACATCGACGATGACCTGGTCGGGGACCCAGTCGCTGACCACGGTCCCGGCGACGAACAGTGCGATCTGGTCCTCCGTGCAGGAGCCCAGCCGGACGTTGTTCAGATCACCGAAGACGTACTCTCCGGGACGGATCTCCGTGATCACGCTGCTGGTGGAGAACTCGAGGGTGGGAGTGGAACCGGCGCTGACCACCTCAGCGGTGACCCCGACGTCGGAGAGGCTCCGTACCGCGGTGGTGAGCGAGGTCTCCTGGTCCTGCGCGGCTCGTCGGCGAACGTCCGGGCCGACGCCGCCATGACCTGGATAGGTGAAGACGCCCACCGGCACCAGACCGCGCTTGCGGGCGGCGAGCGCGAGTTCGCCCGCAGCCTCGGGCGGCGCCCCGGAACGACGGGCACCACAGTCGACCTCGATCACGACCTGCAGCCGCTCCGGTTCGTCTCCCATCGCGTCGGCGAGGGCCTCGATCGCCGCGACGTTGTCGACACCGACTCGCAGCCGGGCGGACTCGGCGAGCCGCCGGATCCGGGTTCGCTTCGTTCCCGCGGCCCAGATCGGGTAGGCGAGGAAGATGTCGTCGAACCCGGCCGCGGCGAAGACCTCGGCCTCACCGACGTTTCCCGCGGTGATCCCGACCGCGCCGGCATCGATCTGGCGTCGCCCGATCTCCACGCACTTGTGCGTCTTGACGTGCGGCCTGACCTTGAGGTCGTGCTGGTCGGCGAAGCCTTGAACACGTTCGATGTTGCCCTGCATGACGTCGACCAGCACGATCGGCGCGGGGGTGTCGATCCGCTCGACAAGGGCGTCGAGTGCTCGTTGCAGCCTGCTCACGCTGCTCTCCTTGTGGTTCTGTCTGGTGACCGAGGGGCTGGGGGCTGACTCCCCCGGGATGCCGAACGCGCGCGGCCCGCGATGACGCGCACACTCGCGCGCAGCGCCGCCGGGCCCGCACTACACAGCGGTGCAGACCATCTGGATCTCGACCGGACTGTTGAGCGGCAAGCCGGCGACACCGATCGCGGTGCGTGCGTGCCGTCCGTTCTCGCCCAGCACCTCGATGAGCAGTTCACTGGCCGCGTTGGCGACGTTGGACTGCTCACCGAAGTCCGGCGTACTGGCCACGAAGACCAGCATCTGCACGATCCGGACCCGTTCCAGATCTCCCACCGCCTGCACAGCGGCTGCGAGCGCGTTGACCGCGGCATGGCGCGCGAGCTCCCGGGCCTCGTCCAGCTCGACGTCCCGGCCGACAACGCCCTGCCCGAGCAACCATCCGTCCTGGTAGGGAAGTTGACCCGAGATGTAGATGCTGGATCCCAGGGCCCGGTGATGCACGTAGTACGGATTGTCACGCAGCTCGGGGAGGGTCAGGCCCAGGGCCTGGAGCCGATCGGAAGCCGAGCCGGTGTTCGCTGCCGAAGCTATGGACTGGCTCATCGAGCCACCTCCTCGGAAGGAACAGGGCACATGGCCGTCCAAGCGGCCACGCGAACCCGTTTCGGATGAATTTGACCATCTGCACTCGGTTCTCCACACGAGCAGCAGCGGCGACATGACACCGTATGGTGGCTTAAAATCGCCACCGTATTGTCGTTTGTCGACCATATGGCGGCCTGTCGAGCACTGTCAATAAGAACTTCAACCTCATGACCCCCCGGCCATGGCTACAACCGAAGCCCGGACGCCGTGCCAGCGATCTGGGACGGCGTCCGGGCGAATCAAGAAGGGGTGCTTGGACGGGCAACGCTCGTTCGGGCACCGATGGTGCGGTGCGACAAGCGCACCACGGGGATCAGTGCGCCGTCTCGGCCATGTCGCAGGTGTGGCACACCACCCTGCGCGCCGGGACGCGGCCGTACGCGGCACCCATGCCGATCTGGCGGGTGACCTGTGCCTGACGTACGCGGGCGTGGTTTTCGCAGGCGGCCAGGCCGCAACGCGAGCACACACCGATTCCGGTGGTGTCGCCGCGCGCCTCCTGGAGGCAGTCGTAGCACCTCATGTTCAACTCCGTTTTCAGCCGGGGGCCAGGTGCGGCGGCCGACCAAAGCGAACAAACCCACCCAGGCCACGCACACCTACTCAAGGGGCTTGAAAACTATGCCCAATTTTAGACATTGTCAAGACTAAGACTCCATCGCGAGCATGGCTCGAGGGCCCGCGCCGGCCAACGGTTGCGCAGACGGTTCTGTCCCGCCGAGAGACGTGAGGCATCGTCAGGGCAGTGGCCGACAGTGGGCCGGCCCCCCGGGACCCTTCGAGCCCTGCTGCCTTCGACGCGGATCGCCGACGAGCGGGCCTGCGGCCGTTCGCCGACAGCCCTGCCGACGGGTATGCAGGCCACAGCCGAGGCCGACATCGAACCTCGGCAGTGCAGTTACCGGCGCCCTACCCGTGATCGCGTACCTCGATCACCGGGCACACCGGGTCGACTCCGACCGCCCGTCCCACCGTGCCGACCGGCACAGGGCGCCGTCACCGCCTCACGCCTGCCGGGGCGGGCGCTCCCCCGGTTCTCCCGTCTGGGCTCCCAGCCCCATGGGGAAGTGGGCGGCCAGCTCCTGACGGAACGCGTCGGTGTCGCCCTCCAGGGCGACGGCGGCCAGCCGCTCGTGCTCGACGACCAATTGCTGCGGGTCGTCGCTGTAGGTGCGGTGATCGACGCTGAGGTGGAGGCGCAGCTTGGTCTCCCAGCCGCTCCAGAGGCTCTGCAGGACGCCGTGCCCCGAGAGATCGTAGAAGAGGCCGTGGAATCGGAGGTGCGCGTCGATGCTGGCCGGGATGTCGTCCTTCTCCATCGCACGGCGGAGATCCTCGACGGTTTGCAGCAGCCGGTGCCGCTCGGAACCGCGCAGCGCTTCGGCCGAGAGCTCGGCGGCGTACGGCTCGACACGCAGCCGGACCGAGTCGATCTCGGCGACCTCACGAGCGCTCACCTCTACGACGAACGCCCCGCGGTAGGGAATCTTGACGACGAGGCCTTCCTCCTCCAGCTTGGTCAGCGCCTCGCGCAGTGGTGACCTGCTGATGCCGAGGTCCGCGGCGATGTGCGCCTCGCGCAGCTGGCCACCGGGAGGTACGGTCCCGTCCAGGATGGCGGCACGCAGGGTGCGGTAGACGCCGTCCGGCGTCGTCATCCGCTGCTCCTGCCACTCGAACTTGTGGTCCACCCCGTGGCCCTCCCTCGGCACTTGTCGACCACTTGGTCGTTTGTCGACTATACCTCTGGCGTTCGCAGTCACGCCTCAACCGGGCTGCCCGGCAGGGGCTCTGAGAATCCACGGCCGCACCTGCAGCCCTGCCCGGCCCACGCGGGTACGGATGCGGAACAGCGCCGGCCCGCCCCGCACACTTCTCCGGCGCTATTGACAGTCGGAATTCATTTGGTCGACAATCGACCAAGCAGATGGTCGACAATCGACCAGAGCAGCGACTGCTCCACTCAGGCACCAGGAGGACCGATGGGATTCGACGTCAAGCCCAAGTTCGTGACGTTCGACATGAACGGAACGCTGATCAACTTCAGCATCAACGCCACCATGCGTGAGGTCCTGGGAGACCGGCTGCCGGCCGAGGTCGCCGATGAATACCTGCGGATCTGCAAGGCGTACCGGATCGACGAGTGCACGGGCGCGTACCAGCCGTTCCACCAGGTCGTCGCGCGTTCCATGGAACGCGCCTCGCGCACGGTCGGTCTCGAGTACCGCGAGGACGAGGCGCGCGCGGTGTACGAGCGCATCCCCACCTGGGGCCCGCACCCCGGTGTCACCGAGGCGCTGAACCGCCTGGCCGAGGCGGTCCCGCTGGTCATCATCACGAACAGCGACACGGCGCACGCCGTCCGCCTCGCGGAGAACCTCAAGGCCCCGTTCGAAGTCGTCATCAGCGCCGAGGAGATGGGTGTCTACAAGCCACGGCTGCGCGCGTTCGAGTACATGTTTGACAAGCTCGGCGTGACCCCCGACGAGCTCGTGCACGTCTCCGCGAGCCCGATGTACGACCTGCGCTCCGCAGCCATCATGGGCATCGAGAACAAGGTGTACGTCGACCGCGGCTGGGAGTACGACGAGCACTGGCTCGGCTACGAGCGGATCACCGACATCGCCGACCTCCCCGTCCTCTTCGGCCTCCCGCGCCCCTGACGCCTGCACGGAGAAGCCGGCGAGGACGTGGTCGGACGGGACGTGGAGCCGGAGACCGCGAAGGAGTCGTCCGAGTCCTCGGACCCCCACCGGTGCAGCCTTCCCGTCGACGGCGGCTGCACCGCCTTCCCCCACCGGCCCCCACGGTTCCCAGACACAGAAGAAGGACACACATGAACGCCCTCGAGGCGCCACCCCGAAACGGAGAACTCGGCTTCTGGGTGACCCAACTGGCCGACAAGAGGCCGTCGTTCCCCCGCTTCACCGGCCAGGACCGTGTAGACGTGGCCATCGTCGGCGGCGGTTATACCGGCCTGTGGGCGGCGTACTTCGCCAAGAAGCTCGAACCGTCGCTCTCGGTGGCCGTTTTCGAGGCCGAACAGGTGGGCTACGGCGCATCGGGGCGCAACGGCGGCTGGCTCTCGGCCATGCCTCCGGGAAACCGTGCCACCTTCGCCCGCGTCGGCGGCGGGCTGGAGGCGAGCCGGGCGCTGCAGCAGGAGTTCGTCGCCGGTGTCGACGCGGTCCTGGACATCCTTGAGGCCGAGGGCATCGATGCGGATCAGCACAAAGGTGGCGCGCTCGTCGCCGCCCACACTCGGGCAGGGCTGGGCCGACTCGTCACCAGACGTGATACCGACATGAAGTACGGGCTGACCGAGGACGAGATCCAACTGCTCGACCGGGACGAGTTCCAGTCACGGATCAACATCTCCACCGTCCACGGCGGGCTCTTCTACAAGCACTGCGCAAGGATCCACCCCGCGAAACTCGTCTACGGCCTCGCCGACACCCTGACCTCCATGGGGGTCGGCATCTACGAGGGCAGCCGCGTGGACGGTGTCGAGGGCAGGACGCTCAGCCTGGCCGGCGGGCGTGTCACCGCGGCGAAGACGTTCATCTGCACCGAGGGCTATTCGGGACAGCTGCTGGGCCGCCGGAGCGTGATCCCGGTCAACTCCTCGATGATCGTGACCAAGCCTCTGCCGGAGGAGGCGTGGCAGCAGATCGGCTGGAACGGGCCACAGTGCCTCAACGACTCCGCGCACACGTTCATCTACTCCCAGCGGACGTCGGACGGCCGTATCGCCATGGGCGGCCGCGGTGTCCCCTACCGCTTCGGGTCCGGCACCGGGGGTGCCGGTGCGACCGCTCAGTCCACCATCGACCTGATCTCGCACAAGCTCAGTTCCTTCTTCCCGGGCATCCCCTTCGAGGTGGAGCACGCCTGGTCGGGAGTCCTGGGTGTCACGCGGGACTGGAACGGCGGCGTGCACTGGGACCCGGTGTCCGGGGTCGGATCGTCCACCGGTTACGCGGGGCACGGTGTCACGTCGGCCTACGTCGGCGGCAGGACTCTCGTGGAGCTCGCCTTCGAGAGGGAGACCGAGCGGACCGCCCTTCCCTGGGTCGGCTACCGCGCACGCAAGTGGGAACCGGAACCCATCCGCTGGCTGGGCGTGCACGCCATGTACCGGCTCTTCGGCATCGCCGACCGGTGGGAGGAGCGCAGGGGTTCCAGCAAGACCTCACTGCTGGCGAGATTCGGCAGCAGACTCGCGGGACTTCACGAGTAGAGAAAAGGAACTGCTCTCATGGACGCAGAACTCGCAGTCATCGGCCTGGGCAGCATCGGAAGCATGGCCCTGTGGCAGGCCTCCCGGCTGTCCGACTCGGTCGTGGGCTTCGAGGCCGCCACCCCCGCCCACGGCCGGAGTGCCGTGGGCGGGGACACCCGGCTCTTCCGCATGGTCTACCTCGGCAGGCCCGACTACTACCCCATCATGGAACGCTCCCGCGGCCTGTGGGCCGAGCTCGAAGCGGAAACCGGGCAGGACATCTTCACCCGTACCGGGGGCCTGTCCATCGGGACGGCGAACGGCAGCTTCATCAACAGCCTCCTCGAGACGACACGCATCAACGGAGCCGAGCATCGCGTCCTCGGCCGGGAGGAGTTGGCGGAACGCTACCCCCAGCACAACCTCCGCCCCGACGACTGCGCCGTCTACGACCCGCGCGCCGGCGTTCTGCGCACCGACCGCGCCGTCAGCGCCGCCGTCACGGCGGCCCGGGCCAATGGCGCGACCGTTCTCCAGAACACACCCGTGGACGGCATCACCGAAACCGACCACGGCGTGGTCGTCACCTCGGGCGACAGAACCTGGACGTTCGAGAAGGTCATCGTCGCCTCGGGCGGCTGGTCCCGACGGCTCATGCCCGACCACCTCAAGGCCGTCACGGAAACCCATCGGATCGTCCTGACCTGGTTCGTCGCCCAGGACGGCAGGCAGTTCTCGCCGGAGAACTTCCCCGTCTTCAGCCGGCTGTACGGCGATCGCTCCCTGTACGGCGCACCCGCCGTCGACGGGGTGACGGTCAAGGCGTCGGTGGACGGACCGCTGGACGGACGCGGACGGGAAACTCCCGACCCGGGCTCCGTGCCCAGGGAGCTCACCCCGCAGGAGATCGAGAAGGTCACCGGGATCGTCACCGACTTCCTCCCCGGGCTGGTCCCCACCATCGTGCGCTCCGACGCCTTCCCCGACCTCTTCACCGAGGACCGGCATCCGCTCCTCGGATGGCTGGACGAGAACAGCAGGGTCTACTGCGCCACCGGATTCTCCGGAAAGGGCTTCAAGATGGCCACCGGCTATGGCCACATCGCCGCACACGAGGCGCTCGGCAAACAGAGTGTCGACGGCCTGGACTTCGTGCGTCCGGGCCGGTTCAGGACCAGGTAGCCCACCCGGTTCCGCGCCTCTGCGCGGCAACCCCCGGAATCAGAACGCCGGCGCAGCCGGTTCCGCCCTCGGTCCCTGAGCGCGTGCCCTGAGCAGTGCGTCCTGCAGGCGGTTGTGGGTCATGATCAGGCAGGCGTGCACCGCGCCGCATGCAACCGAGAGTCCCAGAACCTGGGAGACGGTCGTGATCCGGGGGACGGCCGGCACGCTGTGTTCGAGTCGCTCGCGTACTTCGGGGAGCACTTCGTCCACCAGGGGGCGCAAGCGGCCGACGAAGTAGACGGATTCGGGGTCGAGGGTCACGGTGACGACGCTCACGGCCGTAGTGACCGCCGTCGTGAAGGCCTTGAGCATCTCCGCACGGGCTCGATGGTTCTGGGCCGTGAGCCACAGGTCCTCGACACGCTCGATGTCCAGTCCTTGGTCACGAGCGAACTTCACCAGCCCGCTGGTGCTCAGCAGTTCGTTGAGGGGCCGGTCGTCGATGCCTGAGGAGAGGGAACCGATGTCGCCGAAAGCGGGTGTACGTCCCCGAGCCAGTTCCCGGTCCCTGCAGGTGGCGAAGTTCAGGGTGCTGCTGACGCTGAACAGGGCAGCGTTGCAGACGTTCGCGTCGTCCGTGAGCACCTGGAGCAAGGACGCGTTCGCGTCACTGTCGAAGGTCACCGGAGCGTCGAGAAGCTCTTCGACGACGCGGTGGAGATGTCTGCCGGAGAAGACCCTCATCGGATCGGCGGGCCGGAAGACCTCCGCGCCGTCACGGACGTGAGCAGGCAGCGCCACGACGACCTGGCGCAGGGGCCCTCGGGCGGATGCGCCGGTCCGCGCGATCAGGTCGGCCAACCACCGGCCTGCAGCGGGCACGTCGTGGTGCTCGACCGTCGGGACGGCCACGTGTCCGATCTCGCGGCCGCGCAGGTCGGTCACCAGCACGCCGGTGGTCAGGGCGCCGAAGCCGACCCCCACGACGTGTCCGGCCGTCTCGGGCACGTCGAGGTACGTCGACGGACGGCCACGCCCGCCGACGGCGTCGACTCCCCCGTCCACGACGAACCCGTCGGAGCGCAGGTCTTCGACGGCCCGCGACACCGTCGCCTTGCTCAACCCCGTGAGCTCGATGAGCTTGTTGCGGGTCATCGGCGCATGGGAGAGAACCACGTCGAGGACACGTGCCTTGTTGTAGTCGCGTGGTGTGGGGTTGATGCTGCTCACCTCATGACCTTAGCGAGATCGGACACGGTCCTGGCCAGTGGTCTCCACCGGACGTGCCGGCTGCCGGGGGGCCGCTCAAGGCGCGCCGTCGCGGGTGCTCAGCAAGCGGTCCACCACCTCCTCCATGGCGACGGCCATGGCCCGTTCGAGGTTGACCCAGTCATCCGCGGCGTGCCCGAGCAGGTAGTCGCGACGCTCCGGCACCCGTTCCGCGCGCCAGTGGGTGACCAGCGCGCGCAGCGTCAGGCGTGCCAGGGCGGCGACAGGCAGGAGCGGGAGTTCCGTGTCCTTGATCGGCCTGGCCCGTTCGTAACCCGCGACGAAGCTGCATGCCTCGCGCCAGGGGTCCCGCGGTGACCGGCCGAGGAGGTTCGCGAGGGACACAGCCGGGTCGAAGATCAAAGCGCTGCGCATGCTGTCACCGAAGTCGATCACTCCGGTGACGAAGCTGTCTGCCCGCGGATCCACCAGGACGTTGTAGGGACTGTAGTCACCGTGGATCACTTGGGTCTCGAGGTCACCCAGTCTCGGAACAACGGTCTCGTGGAAGAGACGGAACACCTGGTGTGCCAGCCGACGGTGGGCGGCACCGGGCGTGTACTCGATCAGCTCCCGCAGCCGGTCGAAGTGCCGGAGGTCCCACACGAGGCGCCGCTCGTCCGCCGGATGCCTGAACGACCTCAGAGCCAGGTCCACTCGCCCGAGCATCCGCCCGGCCTCGGCGATCTGGTGGTGAGCGGGGTTCGTCTTCGCCAGAACGGCACCGTCGACGAAGTCGAAGACGCGCAGGACCCGAACCCCGCCCTCATTCCCCTCGATCGGTACGTTGTCGCTGCCTTCGATGGTCTCCTTGACTCGCTGGACGGGGAGATGAGGAGCTTCGGTCTCGAGGTGACGCATCACAGCCGTTTGCAGAGCTACGACCGCTACCGCCTCGTCGGGCGGGGAGACCTTGACGAGATGGTCGGCTGCTCCGGTCCGCAGCCGGAACGTGTCGTCCTTCTCGGTCGCCAGCCGCTCGAGACGGCCGCTCAGCCGGTAGTGCCGGGCGAGGAGGGCATCCACGTCGCTCATCGCGATGGGTTCGTGGGACGAAGCCAGGCCGCTCTCTTCGAACAGCTGCTGGGCGATACGCGCGGGGGGCGAGGTGTTCACCGTTCGGTCCCTTCGGCTTTCGGCCTGCTAAAGGCGCGTCCGGGCGATCTCCGCGAAGGTTTCGAGGAATCGCGTGACGTCGGCCGAGTCGAAGGCCAACGGCGGTCGGATCTTGAGCACATTGACTGCTTCGCCGGTGCCGCTGATGAGGACGCGGCGCTCGCGCAGGTCGTTGATGACGTCGTCGGCGCGGACCCGATCGGGCTGCAGCGACTCCCGGTTCTTCACGATCTCGACGCCCACGTACAGACCGCTGCCGCGGACCTCCGCCACGTGGGGAGACTCGCGAGTGATCTCCTCGAGGCCGGCTCGAAGGGCTTTGCCGTTGTCGAGAACTCGCTGCTGCACGTTCTCCGCTTCGAAGACGTCCAGCACCGCGGCCCCGGCGGCAACCGCGATCGAACTGCCGGCGAAGGTGTTGAAGTAACGGACGTTCCGTCCGAACTCCTCGCACACCTCGGGTCTGAACACCACGCCGGAGATCGGCATACCGTTGCCCATGGGCTTGCCCATCGTGACGATGTCCGGAAGGACCCCATGGCGACTGAACCCCCACATCGACTCTCCGAGCCGGGCGAATCCCGACTGGACCTCGTCGGCGATGTACACGCCGCCCGCGGCATGCACCTCCTCGACCATGCCGCGCAGGTAACCGACAGGGTCGGTGAACAGGCCGTCGCTGGAGTGCGCGCAGTCGGTGATCAGCGCCGCGAGCCTGTAGCCGTGGCGTTCGAGGTCGTCGATCGCGCCGCGCACCTGGCCGCGCATGTGGTCGGGAAGCGATGAACCCGGCGGGACGAGTCGCGGATCCGGGGCATCGATGAGCCGCACATTCGGCCCGAGCGGCGACCCCGCGCCGAGCGTCGGCGAGAAGCTCGCGACCTCGCGGGTGAGACCGTGGTAGGCCCAGCGGGTCACGATGATTCCCTCGCCGCCCGTGTGGAAGCGAGCCACACGCATGGCCAGGTCGTTCGCCTCGGATCCGCTGCACGCGAAGCTGACCCTGGAGAGCGCTTCGGGCATGGTCGCGACGAGGCGCTCGGCGTAGTCGACGAGTGACTCCTGCACGTACCGCGTATTGGTGTTGACCGCCGCCATCTGGCGGGACACGGCCTCGACGACGTGCGGGTGTGCGTGACCGACACACGGCACATTGTTGTAGGCGTCGAGGTAGTCGTTGCCCTCCCGGTCGAACAGGTGAGCACCTCGACCGGAGACGAACTCGACCGGCTCCCGGTAGTTCAGTGCGTAGCCCGGGCCGAGCACGCTGTTTCGCCGCTTGACGGTGGACCGCAACCGCTCGGGCAGGCCGCCGAGCGCCGCGGGGTCGAACCGGTTGGGGTAGTTGGCCAACGCGCGACTTGGCGTGGAAGTCATCAGCGAATCCCCTCCTTCGTGGCATCTCACCGCGATCGCTTCAGCTGTGGATGCTTTTTGTTTCAGTTTCAGCCTGAAACTTATACCTGACGCGCCGGCACGGCAACCCTTGTGACGGCCAAGAGTGCCCGCGCGTGTCTCAGGCCAGGGTGGGACCGCTGCCGACGAGGATCTCGGGGCGCAGCAGCCCGGCGAGGGTTTCGGCGGGCAGCAGGCCCTTCTCCAGGACCAGTTCGGCCACGCCCCGGCCGGTGGCGAGGGCTTCCTTGGCGATGTCGGTGGCGGCCGTGTAGCCGATGTGCGGGTTGAGGGCGGTGACCAGGCCGATGGAGTTCTCCACACTCGCCCGCAGTGCCGCGGTGTTGGCGGTGATGCCGGACACGCACCGCTCGGCCAGGGTCAGGCACGCCGCACGCAAGTGCGTGATCGACTCCGACAGGGAGTGCAGGATGATCGGCTCGAAGGCGTTGAGCTGGAGCTGCCCGGCCTCGGCGGCCATCGTGATGGTCACGTCGTTGCCGATCACCTCGAAGGCCACCTGGTTGACCACCTCGGGTATCACCGGGTTGACCTTGCCGGGCATGATCGACGAACCCGCCTGCACCGGAGGCAGGTTGATCTCACCCAGACCCGCACGCGGCCCCGAGGACAGCAGCCGCAGGTCGTTGCAGCTCTTGGACAGCTTCACCGCGATCCGCTTGAGCACCCCCGACATCTGCACGAACGCCCCGCAGTCCTGAGTCGCCTCCACCAGGTTGGCCGCCGTCACCAGCGGCAGCCCGGTGATGGCCGCGAGGTGGCGGCGAGCCGACTCGGCATATCCGGCGGGAGCGTTGAGCCCGGTACCGATCGCCGTCGCCCCCAGATTGATCTCATGGATCAACTCCACCGCTTCCGCCAGCCGGGACCGGTCCTCGTCCAGCATCACGGCATAGGCCGAGAACTCCTGGCCGAGCGTCATGGGCACCGCGTCCTGCAACTGGGTGCGGCCCATCTTGAGCACATCGCGGAACTCGACGGCCTTGTGGGCGAACGAGTCCTGCAGAACCGCCATCGCTTTGAGCAGCCCGCGCACCGCGAACACCGTCGCGATCTTGACAGCGGTCGGATAGACGTCATTGGTCGACTGACCGAGGTTCACGTCCTCGTTGGGGTGCAGGAACCGGTACTCGCCCTTGGCGTGGCCCAGCAGCTCCAGCGCCCGGTTCGCCACGACCTCGTTGGCGTTCATGTTGGTCGACGTGCCGGCACCGCCCTGGATGACGTCGACCACGAACTGGTCGTGCAGCTTGCCGGTGCGGATCTCCCGGCAGGCGGCGACGATCGCTGCGGCCTTCGCCGGTTCCAGCCGGCCGAGTTCCTCATTGGCCAGCGCGGCGGCCTCCTTGACCGCGGCAAGGGCATCGATCAGATGCGGATAGGCGGAGATCGGCATGCCGGTGATGGGGAAGTTCTCCGTGGCCCGCAGGGTGTGCACACCCCAGTAGGCATCGGCGGGGACGTCCCGGTCACCGAGCAGGTCGTGCTCGATGCGGGTGGCGGCGGTCATGGGCTGGGGGTCTCTCTCGGGAGGCATGGTGGGGGCCTTCCGCGCCGCTGCGAGGAAGGCCCCCGTGGTGTCACCGGTGCAGGTGCCTGCTCAGAGCAGGCGGTCCTTCGCCTTGTAGTAGGCGCCGCCGAACGGCAGGAACCAGGGTGTGCCGTTGTAGAAGGGGACGGGCACCTTGGGGAAGCCGAAGCCGCGCATCGGGTTGGCCTCGGGGTTGCCGTCCATCATCTCGGCGACCGCGCGGCCCATGTAGGTGGCCATCTGGACGCCGTGACCGCAGTAACCCATGGAGTAGTACAGGCCGTTGACGTCACCCGCGTGCGGGATACGGTCCCAGGAGAAGCCGACCATGCCACCCCACACGTAGTCGATGCGCACCCCCGCCAGCTGCGGGAAGATCTCCGTCATCTCCCGCTTGAGGATGTCACCGCTCTTGACGTCGGACGCCGGGTTGGACGGGGCGAAGCGGGCCCGGCCGCCGAAGGCGAGGCGGTTGTCGGGGGTGAGACGGATGTAGTTGCCGACGTTCTTGTGGGCGACCAGCAGGCGGCCGTTGGGGATGAGCTCCTTGGCGCGCGCCTCCCCCAGCGGCTCGGTGACGATGATGAAGCTGCCGACGTTGATCAGCCGCTTGCGGAACCACGGCAACGACTGGTCGGTGTAGGCGTCCGTCGCCGCCATGACCTGCTTGGCACGGATGGTGCCGTGCATGGTCTCCACCACGAAGCCGCCGCCGGGGAGGCGGGTGAGGCCGGTGGCGGCGTTGCGCTCGTGGATCTCGGCACCGGCACGCTCGGCGGCGTCCGCCAGGCCGACGACGAACTTGCCCACGTGCAGAGCTGCGCCGAGCGGGTCGAGCAGGGCGCCGTGGTAATGATCCGAGCCCAGCTCGGCGCGCAGCTCGCGCTTGCTCAGGACGACCGTCTCGTGGCCGAAGTTCTCGGCCAGGTCGCGCTGCTTGGCGTGCATGCCCTCGAGGTGCTTGGGCTTGCAGACCAAGCCGAGGCGTCCGGCACGGTGGAAGTCGCAGTCGATGTTCTCCTTGACCGCGATCTCCTCGACGAGGTCCACAGCGTAGCGGAACGCGTCGTAGAGCTCGCGGGCGCGCTCCTGCCCGTAGCGCTGGCGGGCCTGGGCCGGGCTGATGGTGATGCCCGGGTTGCAGTGGCTGCCGTTGCGCCCGGAGGCGCCCGACCCGACCTGGTCCTTCTCGACGAGGACGACCCGGGCACCCTTGCGGGCGGCGTGGTAAGCGGTGGACAGGCCGGTGAGGCCGCCGCCGATCACCACCACATCCGCCTCGTCGGGCAGGTCCTTCCCGGAACGGTCGGGCAGGGAGGGGGCTGTGTCCATCCAGTAGGGGATCTGCTTCATGGCGTGCGTCCTCTGTGTTCTCGGTCTGTTTCGCCGGTTGCGCCGTCGGTCAGCAGCCGAGGAGCTTCGGCAGGCCCGACAGGTCGGGCAGCTCGTCGTACGGCTGATAGTCGGCGCTGCCCTTGCGGCCGTAGCGGTTGATCCACACCCGGCGCTTCAGGCCCAGGTCGCGGGTCGGGATGTGGTCGTACTCCCAGCCCTGGGCGACGTGGATGACCTGCGACGAGTCGACACCCATGGTCCGGAAGGCGTGCTTGAAGGTCTGGCGGTCCGGCTTGTAGGCGCCGGCCTGCTGGGCGGTGATGACGTAGTCGAAATCGACGCCGATGTTCTCGACGTTCCGCGCGATCAGGTTGTCGTCGGAGTTGGAGATGATGGCGATCTCGTACTTGGTCTTCAGCTTCCGCAGGGCGTCCGGGACCTCCGGCCAGGGGCCGAAGGTGGGGACGGCGTCCACGAGGGCCTCGCCGTCGGTCTCGCGGTACTCCAGGCCGTGCAGGCGCATGGCGTTGCGCAGGCTGGAGTGCAGGACCTCGTGGTAGGGGCGGTAGGCCTCCAGGACGGCCTGGAAGCGCATGACGCGGAAGTCGTCGAGGAACTCGTCGACATCCAGGTTGTCCAGGTCGAGCCGGTCCTCCAGGACCTTCAGGGTGGTGGGACCGAGCTCGAAGTTGATCAGGGTGGCGTAGGCGTCGAAGGTGACGATCTCTCGCATGGTGTCCAGCCTTGCTCTCGCGGTTCTCTAAAACAGGGGTGGGGGCTTCAGACGACGCGTTCGCCGGGGGCGACGATCGCGTCGAGCACGGCCAGGTCGGCCGGGCTCGGTATCCAGTCGGCCGCCGCCGCGTTGGCGGTGACCTGGTGCGGAGTCATGGCGCCGCAGATGACGGAGCCGACGGCCGGCAGGGCCGCCAGGGCGCCGATCGCCACCTGGAGGAGGGTCAGACCGCGATCGGCGCCGTACGCGGTGAGCGCCTCGACCTTGTCGAGGGCCGCGTCGGTGAGCCAGCCCTGCCGCCAGGACAGCCTGCTGCCGGGCGGAGGCTCCTCGCCGCGCCGGTACTTGCCGCTGAGCAGGCCGTTGGCCAGCGGGTAGTACGGCAGCAGAGCGACGCCGTGGCGCAGACAGGCCGGGATCAGGTCCCGCTCCACGCCGCGGTCGAGCAGGTGGTAGCGGTCCTGGGTGGACACGAAGGCGTCCGTGACCTGCTCGGCCGGGAGGTTGGAGCAGCCGATGTACCGGATCTTGCCCTCGTGGACCAGCTCCTGGAGCGCGGCGACCGTCTCCTCCAGCGGCGTGACGCCGTCCGGTTCGTGGTACTGGTACAGGTCGATCCGGTCGGTGCCGAGCCGGCGCAGTGACGCCTCCACCGCGTAGCGGAGGTAGGCGCGGGATCCACGCGGACCGTACAGGTCGGCCTCCCGGCTCATCTCCATGCCGAACTTGGTGGCCAGGACCACGTGGTCACGGCTGCCCTTGAGCGCGGCGCCGAGGAGCCGTTCACCGTCGCCGCGGGAACCGCCCCGTTCGCCGGACCCGCCGTACATGTCGGCGGTGTCGAACAGGGTGATCCCGGCGTCGAGCGCGGCGTGGACGACGGCCTTCGTGCCGTCCTCGTCGAGGCGGGCGCCGAAGTTGTTGCCGCCCACGCCGACCACCGAGACGGTCGGGCCGCGCTCTCCGAGCGAGCGGTATCTCATGACCGGTTCCCGAACCCGATACAGACGTTCTTGGTCTGCAGATAGCTGGCCAGGCCTTCGAGACCCTTCTCCCGGCCCCAGCCACTGTGCTTGTAACCGCCGAAGGGGAGCTCGACGCCGGTGCCGATGCCGGTGGCGTTGACATAGACCTGGCCGGCACGGATGCCCTCGGCCAGCCGCATCGCCTTGTCGATGTCGCGGGTCCACACGTACGAGGCCAGGCCGTACGGGCTGTCGTTGGCGATCTCCAGGGCCTCGTCCGCGTCGTCGAACTCGATGACGGTGACGACGGGGCCGAAGATCTCCTCGCGGGCACAACGGGCCTGGTTGTCCAGTCCGGTGAGGACGGTGGGCTGGACGTAGTAGCCGTCGGCGAGTTCGGGGTCGGCGGGGGCGCCTCCGCCGGCCCGTGCCACGGCGCCTTCCTCGCGGGCCAGTTCCAGGTAGCCGAGGACCCGGTCCCGCTGCCGTGCGGCGACGAGGGGACCGACGTCCGGGTCGCTGAGACCGGGACCGATGCTGAGGGAGGCGGCGTGCGCGACGAGCTTGTCCAGGAACTCCTCGGCGCCGCGCTGGAGCAGCAGCCGGGTGCCGGCGGAGCAGGTCTGCCCGGCGTTACCGAACGCTGAGGCGGCGACGGCGCCGAGCGCCGCGTCGAAGTCGGCGTCGGCGAAGACGACGACCGGGGACTTGCCGCCCAGTTCGGTGACCGAGGGGACCACGTTGGCGGCGGCCGCCTGGGCGACCTTGATGCCGGTCGGCACCGAGCCGGTGAAGGTGACCTGGTCGATGTCCGGGTGGCCGGCGAGGTCCGCGCCGGTCTCCCCGTCGCCGGGGACGACGTTCAGAACGCCCGGCGGCAGCCCGCACTCCAGGGCGATCCTGCCGATCTCCAGCGGGGTCAGCGGCGCCTCGGGCGACGGCTTGAGCACCACCGTGCAGCCGGCGGCCAGTGCCGGGGCGGAGCCCCTCGCGGTGTTCTGGAGGGGGTAGTTGAACGGGATGATGTGGCCGGAGACGCCGATCGGCTCGCGGACGGTGTAGTCGAGCAGGCCGGGGCCGAGCGGGACCGTCGAACCGCCGAGCTTGTCGGCGACGCCCGCGTAGAACTCGAAGTAGCGGGCCGCCGCCTCGACGTCGTTCTTGGCCTGGCGCAGCGGCTTGCCGACGTCCTGGCTCTCCAAGCGGGCCAGGCGTTCGCCCTGGCAGCGGATGGCCTCCGCGATCCGGTACAGGATGCGTCCCCGGTCGGCGGCACGCATCCCGGCCCACTCGGGGGCGGTGAAGGCCGCGCGCGCGGCGGCCACCGCCTGGTCCACGTCCGCCTTGCCGGCCAACGCCACCTGGGCGATGGCCGTGTCGTTCGACGGGTCGAGGACGGTGAAGGAGCGTCCGTCGGCGGCGGGGACGTGCTTGCCGTCGATCAGCAGCTCGGTCAGCTGCAGTTCGTCGCTCATGGCTGGATCTCCCCCAGGACCTCGCCGAAGATGACGACCTCGTCGCCCGGGCGGACCGTGCGGATCCGGCGGACCCAGAGCACGATGCCGTCCTGCGGCGCGGTGACCTCTTCCAGCGTGGTGCCGTAGTGGTCGGTGATGGTGGCGATCAGGTCGCCTTCCTTGCAGGTCTCCCCCGGCTCGGCGCGGGCGACGAAGAAGCCGCCGGAGGCGGAGCGGGCGAAGGTACCGGAGACCGTCGTGTAGGTGTCCCGCAGCTCTGCCTCGCCGTCGATCATGCCGAGGCTGCGCAGGATGTTGCGGATCGAGTGCATGTGGTGCTCGACGTTGGTCTCGCGGTAGGTGGCGCCGCCGCACTCGATGGTGATGGCGGGCTTGCCGGCCTCGAGGACGGGGTGGCGGACCGTGCCGCCCCACTTGCCGCCCTTCCAGACCAGCTCGTGCCCGGCGGCCAGGGCCAGGTCCGTCGCCAGGTTCTCGTACCCGCCCTGGAGGATGACGAGGGGGGCGATCTCGCCGTAGGCGCCGCCGGTGTGCAGGTCGACCACGGCGTCGACGGCCGGCACGACCTGCTCGACGAAGGTGGCGGCCAGACGCTGCGAGTACGAGCCCTCGGCGTCACCCGGGAAGATCCGGTTGAGGTTGAGGTGGTCGATGCCGCTGGCGCGGGCGGCCGCCTCGAAGGCCGGGGTGTTCAGGCAGGGGATGCCGACGACGGTGCCGCGCAGCGTGGCCGGGTCGATCTCGGCGAGCACACGGCGGATGGCCTCCTGCCCGTCGTACTCGTCGCCGTGCACGCCCGCGTCCACACAGAGGACCGGGCCGTCCTGGGCGCCGTTGACGACGATCAGCGGAATGCCGAGCTCCACGCCGTAGCTGCTGGTGCCGACGGGGATGAGGCCGTGGGCGCGCTCGCCGGGGGCGACGGTCAGCGGACCGATGGAGTACATGTGGTTCCTTCCCAATACGTGGATCAGATGCGGGACGACGCCTCGGCGAGGGTGCCGGCGATGATCGCGGCGATACGGTCGAGGAGGGCGCGGTCGCTGATCAGCGGGGGCGCGATCTGGACCAGCGGCGCGGAGCGGTTGTAGACGCGGGCCAGCAGGCCGGCCTCGCGCAGCCGACGCGGGATCAGATCGCCGATCAGCTCGGACCGGGCCTTGGCACTGAACCCGCCGTCGTCGAGGTCGCCGACGAGTTCGCAGGAGTAGAAGAACCCGGTGCCGCGGACGTCGCCGACGATCGGCAGGTCCTTGAGGGCCGCCATGCGGTTGGCCAGATCGCCCTGGAGACCGCGGACGTTGTCCAGGATGCGGTCCCGCTCCATGATCTCCAGGTTGCGCAGGGCGATGGCCGTGCTCAGCGGGTGCCCGGCGAAGGTGTAGCCGTGGTTGAGGACCGCGCCGGGCCGGTTGATGACCTCGGTGACCTTGGCGCCGACCAGGGTCGCGCCCAGGGGGGCGTACCCGGCGGTGATGCCCTTGGCTACGGTGACCATGTCCGGGCGGGCGCCGTAGCGGTCCCCGCCGAACCACTCGCCGATCCGGCCGAAGGCCGTGATGACCTCGTCGGCGACGAGCAGGAAGCCGTACCGGTCGGCCAGCGCCCGCAACCCCTGCCAGTAACCCTGGGGCGGGGTGATGCAGCCGCCTCGGTTCTGCACCGGCTCGGCGATGAGCATCGCGACAGTCTCGGGGCCCTCGGTTAGGATCGCGGCCTCCAACTCCGCGAGCAGCCATGCCGTGTACACCTCGTCGTCCGCGAACTCCGGTGCGAGACCGTGGCGGTTGGTGTTCGACACGAACCGGGTGTCGATCGCCGGCGGGCCGTACGGCTCCGTCAGGCCGGGGTCGTCGTTGAACGACAGAGTGCCGATGGTCAGGCCGTGGTAGGCGCCGCGCCGGGCGATCGCCTTGGTGCGGCCCGGCTCGCCGCGCAGGGCGTGGTAGCGGCGGGCTATCTTCCAGGCGGTCTCGACGGCTTCGGCGCCGCCGCTCGAGAAGAAGGTGTGCTCGATGTCGACGGGGGCGATCCGGGACAGCCGCTCGGCGAGTTCGATGGCCGAGGGGTGTGCGGACCCTGTCCACAGCGGGCTGTAGCACAGTTCGCGCAGCTGCCGTTCGGCTGCCTCGGCGAACTCGCCGCCGTAGGAGTACCCGAGCTGGCAGCAGTACAGCCCCGACAGGCCGTCGATGTAGCGCCTGCCGTCCGCGTCGTCGACGTACGGGCCCTCCCCTCGCTGGACGACGAGGAGGTCTTCGCCCTGGTCGCCGAGCGATCCGTTGGCGGTCATGTGCAGCAGCAGGTGCCGCTGAGCGGTGGCCGCGGTCAGCTGAGCGGCGGCGGTGGTGGTCATACGGCTTCGCCTCCGGGGTTGGCGACGCCGACCGTGTTCTCGACCGACAGCAGGGAGTCCTGTCGTCCGGAGCCGATCCAGCGGACCAGGGCGACCAGGCCCAGGGCGAGGACGGCGAAGGCGATGAGGATCGCGCTGACCGCAGTGACACTCGGGTCGATCTCGAAGGTCAGGGAGTTATAGACCTGCACCGGCAGGGTGACGGTGTCGACCGAGGACAGGAACTGGGAGATGTAGAACTCGTCGAAGCTGGTGATGAAGGAGAAGATCGCCGCTGCGATCATCCCGGGTGCCGCCAGCGGGAAGGTGATCTTCCGGGCGATGGTGAGGCGCCCGGCACCCATGCTCGCGGCTGCGTCCTCCAGGCGTTCGTCGATCCCGCGCAGTGTCGCGATCAGGATGAGTACCGCGATGGGTGAGGCGAGCACGGTGTGACCCAGCGCGATCGCGATGGGGCTGCCCAGCATCGCCGCGGGTTCGAAGAACAGGAACAGCCCGAGCGCGGTGACGATCTGCGGGATGACCAGCGGCCCGAGGACCAGGGCGAAGACCGCCGAACGCAGCGGCAGTTCGCTGCGGACCAGGGCGGTCGCCGCGGTCACCCCGATGATCAGGGAGAACACGGTACTCATCGCGGCGATCAGAGCGCTCAGGGACAGCGCGGCCGGCCACTTGCTGCCGTCGGCGAACAGGGCCTCGTACCAGTTCAGCGTCCACGTCTGGGGCGGGAAGGAGGCGAAGGCGTTGTTGCTGAAGGAGGTGACCAGGATGACCACGATCGGCAGCGCCAGGAACAGCAGGATCACGGTGGCCACCGCCGTGAGAGCGATGCGGCCGGTGAGGGACTTGCGCAGTTCCATCATGTCGCGCTCCTCTTCTTACGGCTGGCGCCGAGGGAGGTGACGGCCTTGACCAGCAGCAGTCCCGCGAGGGTGAGCACCAGCAGGATGACGCCTTGCGCGGCGGCTCCGTTCCACTGGTTCTCCTTGGTGACCTGCTGGTTGATGAGGGTGGCGATCATCGTCTGGTTGGGGCCGCCCATCAGGGCCGGGGTGATGTAGTAGCCCAGCGACAGGATGAAGCTGAGCAGTCCGGCACTGGCCAGCCCCGGGGCGACCAGCGGCAGGTAGATACGGCGGAAGATGGTCACCTTGCCCGCGCCCATGCTGGACGCGGCCGCCAGCAGACGCCGGTCCACCCCCCGCATCACCCCGTACAGCAGCAGCACCGTGTACGGCAGCATCATCGACGTGGTGCCGATGACCACGCCGAGCTCGTTGTAGAGCAGTTGGAAGGGTGCTCCGGGAACGGACATGCTGGTGAGGGTCTCGTTCACCAGGCCCTTGTCGCCCAGCATGATGATCCAGCCGTAGGTGCGCACCAGAGCACTGACGAAGTGCGGCACGACCACGACCAGCATCGCCAAACCTGCCCACACCGGCTTGAGGCGGCAGATCGCCTGGGCCAGCACGAACCCGAACACCAGGCTGAGGATTGCCGTTTCGGCGGAGATCCTGAGCGTGGTGAACAGCACCGACAGGTTCACACCCGTCAGCGCGTCGGCGTACCAGTGCAGCGTGAACGAACCGTCGGCGTTCTTCAGGCTCAGCAGCAGCGTGCTGAAGATCGGGTAGACGAACAGCACCAGCAGGTAGATGACGACCGGCAGGGCGTACAGGATCCCGACCCGCGTCCGGCGCGAAGCCAGCAGCTTGCGCGGACGGGCGGGAGCCCCCGCGGTAAGGGTGGCAGCCATGACTCACCCCGCCTGTTCGTCGGCGAAGAGGTTGACGTCCTCGGGATCCGCACTGATGCCCACCCGCTCACCGGCGACCGGACCCCGGCCGGCGGGAACCTCCAGGCGCAGCAGCGGCGCCTCCTTGCCCTCGATGCGCACACCGGCGCGGACGAGCGTGCCGACGTAGGTGGCGGTCTCGACCGTGCCGGTACAGAAACCGTCGTCACTGGCGCAGGCGCGCAGCCGGCCCGGCTGCACAGCAACCTTCACCTGACTGCCGGAGGGCAGGTCGTGACGGCGCGCCTTGATCAGGCCGCCACTGTTGTCGAGGCGGACCAGGGTGTGGGCGTCGGTGTGCTGCTCGATACGGCCGGGCAGGAAGTTCGCCGCGCCGAGGAAGTCCGCCACGAACGGCGTCCTGGGACGCTCGAACAGCTCCCTGGGTGTGTCGAACTGCTCGATGAGGCCGTTGCGCATCACCGCGATGCGGTCCGACATGACCAGTGCCTCTTCCTGATCATGCGTCACATAGATGACGGTCAGGCCGAGTTCCTGCTGGATGGTCTTGATCTCCACCTGGAGCTGGTCACGCAGCTTCTTGTCCAGCGCGCCCAGCGGCTCGTCCATGAGGATCACCGGCGGGCGGTACACCAGCGCCCGGCACAGGGCGACGCGCTGCTGCTGGCCACCGGACAGCTCACGCGGCTTACGACCACCGAAGCGGGACAGGCCCGCAATCTCCAGCGTCTCCCCCACCCGGCGGCGGATCTCGTCCTTCGGCACTCCACGCAGGGTGAGCGGGAAGGCGACGTTCTCCTGCACGGTCATGTGCGGGAAGAGCAGATACTGCTGGAAGACGAAGCCGAGGTTGCGCTTCTGCGGCGCCAGCCGCGTCACATCCCGGCCCCCGACGGTGATCGTGCCGGAGTCGGGTTCACAGAACCCGGCGATCATCATCAGCGTCGTGGTCTTGCCCGACCCGGACGAGCCGAGGAAGGTGACGAACTCCCCCGCCGCGATCTCCATCGACGCCTCGTCGACGGCGACCACGTCCCCGTAGGTCTTGCGCAGCGCCACTACCGACAGCGCCTTGCCGGTCGCGGTGACCGGCTTGCCGCCGGCCACCTTCACCGACGGTGCCGCGATACCGAATTCAGCCACGAGCCCACTCCAACCAGCGCTTGGTGACGGCCGACTCGTTCTTCAGCCACCAGTCGATGTCCGTGTCGAAACCCTTGTCGTAGTACTTCGGCGCACCGGCGAGCGCGTTGCGCTCGTCCTCGGTGAGCTTCGCGTAGGCCAGCGGGGACGACGGGTTCGACGGGAACGCCTTCGCCAGCGCGGCCTGGCTCTCCGCCCGCAGCGAGAAGTCCATCAACTGGTAGGCGTTGTCCGCATTGGCGGCGCCCTTGGCGATGGCATAGCCCTGGAACTGCCGGCGCATACCGTTGAGCTGCCTGGTGACCGGGACGCCCTGCTTCTGCAGGTCGGCGATACGACCGTCCCAGACGGTGGACATCGTCACTTCCTGGCGGCTGAGCAGCACACCGGGCAGCGGGCCACTGTCCCAGAACTTCTTGATGTCGCCCCGCAGCCGCGTCAGCACCTTGAAGGCGCGGTCCACATCCAGCGGGTACAGCTTGTCCATCGGCACACCGTCGGCCAGCAGCGCGAACTCCAGCTCCGGCAGGTCACCGTCCGGGTTGCACATCGAACGGCCCCCCTTGAACACCTTGGTGTCCCAGAAGTCCGCCCACGACTCCGGCTTCCTACCCCCGAACGCATCCGTGCGGTACGCCATACAGGCGCCGTAGAAGCTGCTGCCGACGGCATGGTCGGTGATCTGGTTCTCGGGGATCTTGGCGCTCTTCACGCTCTTGACCCGGTCGAGGTCCAGCTTCTCCAGCGCGCCCTGCTTGACGTACTTGGTGTGCGACATCATCGAGTTGTTGATCAGGTCGCACTGCGGCCGGCCCTGCTTGATCTGCGCCAGCAACGGGGCGTCGTCCAGGTTCAGCACCTTCACCTGGATACCGGTCTCCTGCGTGAACGGCGTATAGATCGCCTTCTGCAGCGCCGCGCCGTAGGAGCCGCCGCTGTCACGGACGACCACCGTCTTACCGCCCTTACCGCCACTGCCGGCGACGGACCGGCTGGTACCGGTACCGCAGCCGGAAAGGGCGGTCGCGGTGGCGACACCCGCAGTGACCCCGCCTATTCCTCGCAGGAACAGTCTGCGGTCTATTCGGGCATCTTTCATCGTGTGCCTCCTGGGTGGTGCTGGCCGTGAGAAGGGGTGCGGCTGGGGACGTAGAAGAAGGGGGGGTGGCTTGAGGGGGGCTAGGGGCGGGGATCCGCCTCGTCCGATCCGGCGCCCAGACCGGGGGGCCGGAGGGTGTCGGCCCGCGCGGCCGTGTCGGGGTCCCACGGGACGGCCAGGGCGGCCAGTTCCTTGCCGGGGGCGACGGTGAGGCCGTGCATGCCGTAGAAGATCCGGCCGTCGGCCGGGGCGTGGACGGTGTGCTCGGTGCCGTCGGCCGGGTCGATGATGCGGCCGAGGACGTCGCCCTCGGCGACTTCGCCGATGACATCGGCGTCGAAGGAGAACTCCGGGAACCACAGGCCGGTGGCTTCGGCGGTGGCGCCGCCGGACCATACCCACTCGCGGATCGGTTCCGGAGCGGAGCCGTCCTGTTCGAGGACGCCGAGATGGCGAAGTGCCTTCAGCAGACCGTCGACACGGCGGAGGGCGGTGGCCTCGTCCCGCCGGCCGAGCTCGCCCACCTCTACGAGGACCGCCGAGATGTTCCGGCGGGCGGCGGCAGCGTGGCTGTTACCGCCCTCGGGTGTCAGCCCGAGGATGACGTCCTGGATGCCGAAGGAGCCTGCCAGTTCGGCCGTCGCCTTGTCCAGGTCGGGGTCACCGGTGAGGCGGTAGCCGACGAAGTCCCGCAGGACCTGGTCGATGCCGCCGCAGTGCAGGTCGACGTAGACGTCGGCGCCGTCGATGAGGTGGGTGAAGAGCCAGGCGGCCAGCCGCTCGGTGGGGCCGCCGTCCGGGTCACCGGGGAAGACACGGTTGAGGTTCACGCCGTCGACCGGGGAGACGTTGAGCCGGCCCTGGTACACGGCGGGAGGGTTGGCGACCGGACAGACGATCACCTGACCGCTCACCTCACCGGGCTCCAGCAGGTCTGCCAGGCGCACGGCGGCTTCGATGGGCGTGAACTCGCCGCCGTGCACACCGGCGGTGATGACGACCCGGGGGCCCGGGCGGGATCCGTTGACCAGGGTCACCGGGATGTCGGCGGTGAGGGTACCGAGTTCGGCCCGGAGCGTGGCGCGCGCCTTGGTGCCGGGCAGGGCCTGAAGGGAGCCGACGCGGAGGGGGGTGTCGTGCATGGTCATGCCTCCGTACGGCCGACGGTGGAGAGGAAGTCGATGGGCTGGGATGAGGCGCCGTGCAGCGCGAGGTCCGCGGCGATGTCGCCGAAGGCGGGCGAGAGTTTGAAGCCGTGACCGGAGAATCCGGCGAGGAGGATGACGTTCTCGGCGCCGGGCAGCGGGCCGACCAGAGGGCGGCTGCTCTCGGTGTAGCCCTCCATGTAGACGGAGAGGCGGGTGGGGTCCGGATGCAGGTCGGGCAGGTATCGCCCGATCAGCTCGGAGAAGATCTCCAGCTCGTCCGGGCGCACGGTGCGGTCCAGTCGGTTGGGGTCGTCGGCGAGCCGGTGCAGCACGCGGGACAGCCCGAGCTTGACCGAGATGCCGTCCGGGGAGGGCAGGCCGTAGCAGTGGGTGGGTGCCGTGCGGATGAACGCCGGGCGTTCCTCGCCGAACCAGGCGTCGGGGGCGGTGGGTACGTACCAGGCGCTGACGAGGCGGCGGACTTCCACCTCCCAGGGCAGGTCGGGCAGCAGGTCGTTGACCCAGGGACCGGGAGTGACGACGGCGGTGTCGAAGCGCTCGCTGCCGGAGTCGGTGCGGATCTCCACGCCGCCGGCCACGGGGACGATCTCGCGGACCGTGCTGTAGCGGTGGATCACGGCGCCCAACTGCTCGGCGCGGCGTGCGGCGGTCTGGATCGTCAGCTCCGGGCGGATGAACCCGGCGCGGCGGTCGAGTACGGCCGCGTCGCCTTCCTCGATGCGGTACTGCGGGAAGCGCTTGGCCAGCGTGTCGGCGTCCAGTACCTCATGGTCGAGGTCGTGCTCGGCGATGGACTCGAGGACGGTGGCCATCTGCTGGTGCTCGGTCGGCCCCATGAGCAGGCATCCGGTCAGGCGGCGCAGCTCGCGGCCGGTCTCCTGCTGGAGCTGTTCCCAGAGGGCGTCCGCGTGTTTGAGGAGCGGAACGTACCGGGAGTCCTCGAAGTGCGCGCTGCGGAAGATGCGGGACTCGCCGCCGCCGGCACTGCGGTCGTGGCCGGGTGCGTAGCGGTCGTATCCGACGACGTCGGCACCGCGGGCCGCCAGCCGCCAGGCGGCCTGGCTGCCCATCGTTCCGACGCCGATCACCGCGACGCGCTTCCTGGCAGCTGACACAGGACTTTCCTTTCGTATCGCCGAGGCGCATGCTGAGCCATCGACGTGAGGCTGTTCGATTCGAGAGGATTTGGACGGGAGCCAGGTCCTCCTCGCGGACCTGCGGCTCGCAACCGCCGCTTCTCGCAGTCCGGCTCGCTTCTGAGGGATCTCCCCGAGGGCCGTGCCACTATGTGGAATGCTGTGCTAGAATCTGGCACAGAGAATGACAGTGGCCTCAGGGAGGCGTCAAGAGGGTGTCCGGCGAAATTTTTACGGATCAACAGGGGGAAAACGGATGGAAATGAAGAGCGTCACCAGGTCCCTTCGGGTCCTGGAGGCGGTCGCTCAGCATCAGCCCGTGACCGTGGGGGAGCTGACGAAGCTGTTCGGGCTGCCCAAGTCCACCGTGCAGCGCACGTTGGTCACGCTGGCGGAGGCCGGCTGGCTGCGCGCCAACCGCAAGGACACCACCCGCTGGGAGATCGGCGCCCGCGTCCTGGCCGTACGCCCCGCCGCACTGCAGGGCTCCAGCCTGTTCGCCGCCGCCCGTGAACCCATGATCCGGCTCCGCGACGCGCTCAGCGAGACCATCCACCTGTCGGTGCCGGACGCCCTGCAGGGCATGGTCGTCGTGGACCGCGTCGACTGCGACCACGCGGTACGAACCTTCCACACGATCGGCGACACCTCACCCCTGCACGCCACCGCCGTCGGACGCGCCGTCCTCGCCCACCTTCCGAGGCAGGACGTCGAAGAGCTCATCGCGGCGGGGCTTGAGCGGTTCAGCGACACGACCCCCGTCGAGCCCGACGAGCTGCGCGCCGAGCTGGGCCGGATCCGCGCCGACGGTTACGCGGTCAACCGAAACCAGTACCGGCCGGGTGTCTGCGCCGTCGCCGCCGCCGTGCTCGACGAGGACGGCACTCCGCTGGCAGCCGTGGCAGCCTCCATGCCCGAGGCCCGGTACACGGATGAGCGGGCACCCAAGTGGGGCCACCTCGTCGCCGACACGGCCGCGGAAATCTCACGGCGCCGCCTGGGCGCCTGACCGGCAGACGATCCACAAGCCGTCGACCGAGGGCCGGCTCCCGCGCGTCAGCGTGGGAGCCGGCCCTCGGCCTTGTGTCACGGCAGCCTTGCCCGCGCCCGGTGGGCTGCGTCGTCTTCGGCTTGCCGAATGACCCCCCTCCGTACCACATCGTGGAACGCTATGCTGTACTCTGGCATGGATCGCGGCCGAGAACTCCGTACTGGAGCCAAGAGATGAGCACCGGGAATCCACGGGCCCGAGGGGGTATCGAATGGAGATGAAGAGCGTCACCAGATCGCTGCGCGTTCTGGAGGCGGTCGCCCGGCATCAACCCGTGACCGTCGGGGAGCTGACGAGGATCTTCGGGCTGCCGAAGTCCACCGTGCAGCGCACCCTGGTCACCCTCAATGAGGCGGGTTGGCTACGGGCGAACCGCGAGGACACCACCCGCTGGGAAGTCGGCGCCCGCGTCCTGGCCGTACGCCCCGCCGCGCTGCAGGGTTCCAGCCTGTTCGCCGCCGCCCGTGAACCCATGATCCGGCTCCGCGACGCGCTCAACGAGACCATCCACCTGTCGGTGCCGGACGCCCTGCAGGGCATGGTCGTCGTGGACCGCGTCGACTGCGACCAAGCCGTTCGCACCTTCCACGCCATCGGCGACACCTCACCCCTGCATGCCACCGCCGCCGGGAACGCCGTCCTGGCCCATCTGGCGAAGTCCGAGGTAGAAGAGGTCGCCGCGGGGACGCTGGAGGGTTACGGCGAGGAGACCATCACCGACCCGGGTCAACTGCGCGCGGAGCTGTGCCGGGTGAGAGAGCGTGGCTACGCCGTGAACCACAACCAGTACCTGCAGGGTGTCTGCGCGATCGCGGCGCCCGTGCTGGACGAGGACGGCACCCCGCTGGCCGCCGTGGCCGTCTCCCTGCCCGACTCCCGCTTCGAGCCGGACGGTCTGCCCGAGCTGGGCCGTCTGGTCGCCGAGACGGCTACGGAGATCACCGCCCGGCACCTGGCCTGACGACGGTCCCGGCGACGGCCGACCGGGGGACTCCAGCCACGGCTGCGCGCGTTCGAGTACAGGCTCGACAAGCTCGGCGTGCCACCCGACGAGCTCGTGCATGTCTCCGCGAGCCCGATGTACGACCTGCGGTCCGCGGCCGTCCCGGGCATCGAGAACAAGGTGCACCTCGACCGCGGCTCCGAGTACGACGAGCACCGGCTCGGCTACGAGCGGACCGCCGACATCGCCGGCCTCCCCGTGGACGTGAAAGTGCGCGCTGAGCGGATCGAGCAGGGCTCCGTCGTAGTAGTCGCAGCCCTGCTCGGCACCGCCGCGCCGAAGGCGTCGTACGGCTTCCGGGCCCGCGGCTGCCCGTAGCGCTCCGGGTCCCGGCCTCAGCAGCCGAGCAGGGCCGGCAGGCCGGACAGGTCGGGCAGCTCGTCGAAGGGCTGGTAGTCGGCGCTGCCGCGGGCGCCGATGGAGCCGTTGTGGCCGTAGCGGTTGATCCACACGCGGCGAGCGAGGCCGAGGTCGCGGGTGGGGATCAGGTCGTACTCCCAGCCCTGGGCGACGTGGATGACCTGGGCGGGGTCGATGTCCATGGCCTGGAAGGCGTACTCGAAGGTCTGCCGGGACGGCTTGTACGCCTTGGCCTGCTGGGCGGTGATGACATGGTCGAACTCGACGCCCATGTTGGCCAGGTTCTGGGCGATGAGGTCGTCGTCCGTGTTGGAGATGATGGCGATCTCGTACCGGGACTTCAGCGCCCGCAGGGCGGCCGGGACCTCGGGGTGGGGGCCGAAGGTGGGCACGGCCGCGACCAGGGCCTCGCCGTCGGACTGCCGGTACTCCAGGCCGTGCAGACGCATGGCTGTCTCCAGGCTGGCGGGCAGCAGCTCGCGGAAGGGGCGGTAAGCCTCCAGGACGGCGTGGAACCGCATGATGCGGAAGTCGTCGAGGAACTCGTCGACGTTCAGACGGTCCAGGTCCAGCCGGTCGGCCAGGACCTTCAGGGTGGTGGGGCCGAGCTGGAAGTCGACCAGGGTGCCGTAGGCATCGAAGGTGACGATCTGGCGCATGGTGTTTCAACCTCTTTCCGGATGTGTGGGCACCTGTCAGCCGGGAGTCACGATCACGTCGAGTGCGTCCGGGCCGGCCGCATCGGGGTCTCAGGGCCTGAGGGCTGAGCCGGTGTCCGACGGGCCGCCGCAGAAGGACGAGCACCCGGACAGGGCCCGGGACGGCGAATGCTTGATCAGGTAGTCGGTGGCAGCATCATGACTGCTCCGATGCGATGAGCCTTTCCGGCTCGAAGTGATGCGTCAGTGAAGCACCGGGGAGAATCCGGCAACAAGGGACGTGAGGCCCCGAGTTCGACTGCGGATTTTGTGCCTCTGCACAATTTGCCTCGCCCCGTCCCGCGATCGGCGGATCAGGACATCGTCGCCCGGAAGCGGGTGCCCGCGTCCGTCTCCAGCCAAGACAGGGCCAGTACCAGCCGGGCGGCGTCGTTCGGTCGGGACAGCTTCAGCCCGGTCGCCTCTTCCACAGCCTGCAGGCGATTGCCCACCGTGTTCCGGTGACGGTAGGTGCGTGCGGCCACCTCGGCGACAGAGCCCAGGTCGAAATACCGGCGCAGGGTCTCGACGATGCTGTCGCTGTCGCGCAGCCCGAGCAGTGGGCGCAGCACGCCGATGGCCATCGCACCGGTGAGCTCCTCCTGCGCCGACATGATCGCCCCGATCCAGTGGCCCTCCACGTGCCGCACCCCGGGCTGCGCGGAGCTGCGGATCGCGGCACGTGCGAACCGGATGCCCCGCGCCGTCAGCGCCAGGCCGGGGACTTCCGCGACGCCGCAGCGCCACGGGGCGAACGGCCGGAGCATGGCAAGCACCGTCTCTTCATCGCGCCGTCCGTGACCGATGATGCCGAGGAGCTCGTCGCCCATCCATCCGAAGTGACGGACCAGGCCGCCCCGACGCAGCGCATCGTCGACCTGGGACACGGCCGGGTCCCCGGTGGGAACGGATTCGACCACGACCACGGTCAGGGCGGCGTTCTCGGAGAAGCCCAGCAGCGTGGAGGCCTCGGCGACGGTGGAGGGATCCTGCTCCCCTTCCAGGACCAGGCGGCTGAAGGCGCGGTTGCGCACCTCCGTACGACGGCTCGCCAGGTCGCGCTCGGTGCGGCGGTAGGCGTCGACGACCTCGACGCTGTTGGCGTCCGTCGCCTCCCAGACGCGGATCAGCCCGTCGAGGAAGTCGGGATCGGCACTGATGCCACGCGCTCGCCCCTCGGCGAGCACGGCCTCCCACAGGGTCCTGAGATCCAGTTGGAAGGAGTGCATCAGAGCGGTCAGGGGGAACCCCTGCTCCGCTCGCTCACGTCCCACGTCCTCGGTGGCGCGCGAGACCGCCCGGGGCACGGGACCGCCGGCCAGCCGGGTCAGGGCGAGTTCGAGGGTCCGTCGCATCCCCTCCCGCTTCTGGACCGGGTCCCAGCCGGCCGACGCGTAGGCGGGCTCCTCGGCTTCCAACTGTTCCAGAGCACGAGAGGTCAGTTCGTCGAGGCGTTCCTCGAGGAGCCGGCGCGCGATCTCCTGCACGGCGTCGTGGCGAGCCCCGCCCTGACGGCGTCCCGGGCCGCTCATGAGGACCGCCTCTCCCGACGGCAGCTGTCACCGGACGGATCCGGGGCCGTCTCCTGGTGACGCTGCTGACGTGCTGGTGTGGGTCCCTGACAGAAATTGTGCACAGGCACAAAATACGGGGTCGATGTCACGGCCTCGCGTCCCTTGTTGCCGGATTCTCCGCGGTGTTTCACTGACGCATCACCTCGGCTGGAGTGAGCTCGTGACTCGACCACGCACTTGGAGCAGCCATGGCACTTCCGTAAGCACCCGATCCCCCGGTCCGTCACCTCCAGCGGGCGCTGCCGAGGGTCGCCGCGTTCCTCGGGTCGGTGTCAGCGGTTGGCCAGGCGGAGCGGGATCGAGATCGCCCGGGAATCCCCCAGAGAATACGCCGGGCTCAAGGCGAGGGTCGAGGACGACGAGGACACCGATGGAACCCGCCGAGGCGGTGCGCGGTGTGCTCGCCTCCCACGTCACCTGGGACGTCCTGACCGCCGCGTGAGACCTGCTGGCCGTCGACTCGGCCGAGGTCTGCGCAGCCCGTGCAGCGATCGAGACACAGCCGCGGCAGCCCTGCCCGCCTCCTCCCGGGAACCGCATCGGTCGGACCGTCCGGCAGCCGACTGTCAGCGTCGGCCCGAGGCCCGGCACGGTGGGGGGCGGAGGACTGGCGACGACCTGAGCGTCGTGACGTGGGCCCGCGGTGAGTGATGAGCGACCTGACGACAAGAGAGAGAACGCACCGATGACCTCAGTGACCACCACCGGCCAGGACGGAACGACCGTCCCCGGTCACACCGGCCAACTGCCGGGCCCGCTCCTCGATCACGTGCTGCGGCAGTCCTTCGGACTCGAGGGATATGTCCAGCGCCCCCTGGGAGGGGAGGTCGACCAGAACGTCCGCATCACCGGCGATGACGGCATGCGCTACTTCGTGCGGGTCACCCGCGCGGAGCCGGACTCGGCCGACGTCCTCTGGCAGAACTCGCTCCTGCGGCATCTGGCCTCCACCGTTCCCGGCCTTCCGGTGCCACGGCTGGTCCCGACACGCGAGGGGAAGTCCCTTGCCACTGTCGTCCACGAGGGCCGAACGCACGTGGTCCGTGTGATGAGCTGGATCGAGGGCCGGGTCCTGGCGGAGCTCGACGACCACCCCGCGAGGCTTCTGCGTCAGCTGGGAGAAGCGGCCGGACGGCTCAGCCTCGGACTCTCCAGCGTGGAGCCACCGGTGGGCCTGGAACCGCACGACTGGGACATGCGCCGGGCCGCTGAGATCGTCGAGGCGTCGCTGCACGCCGTACAGGACGCGGACCGGCGGGAGTCGGTGCGCACGATCATGGACTGGTACGCCGATCTCCTGCCGACGTGGGACCGACTGCCTCGGAGCGTCGTACACCAGGATCTCAATGACGCCAACGTCCTGGCCGACACCGACGAGGACGGGGGGCTGCGGATCTCGGGCATCGTCGACCTGGGCGACTCGCTCTACGGTGTGCGCGCGGCGGAGGTGGCGATCGCGGCGGGCTACGCCATGCTCCGCAAGGCCGACCCGCTCGCCGCTGCGGCCGAAGTCGTGGCCGGCTTCCACTCGGTGCTCCCCCTCACGGCTGAGGAACTGGCGGCTGTCTATCCGCTGGCCGCCGCCCGGCTGTGTATGAACGCCGTGACGTGGACGCGCCGGGTCGCCGAGAGCGACACGCCGTACGGGCGGATCCGCATGCAACACACCTGGCCGGCGATCGCGCGGGTGGCCGAGATCTGCCCCGACGTCGCCGAGGCGACGTTCCGGGTCGCGTGTGGGCTCCCCCCGACGCGGGAGCAGCGGGGTTTGGAAGAGGTCTTGGCAGAGGCGGCCCGAGACGGTGCCCCGTACGCACCGGCCCCGCAGCTGCTCGACCTGCGACCCGCAAGTGATCTCTACGACGACGTCGACTGGCACGACGCGAGGGCGGTGCGCGCGAGCATCGAGGACGTCCTCGACGGACGACGGCGACGGGGCTACGTGCCCCACCTCAGCGCGTCGCTGCTCCTGGGGGGCCGGCGCCGCCCTGGAGCCGACCAGCCCGCGACGGTTCAGGTCGGCGGCTCACTGATCGTGGCAGACACCGAGGAGGTTGCCAGCCCGCTGTCCGGCGTCGTCGAGGCCCGCGGTGGCGCCGGGATGCCGTTGGTACTGCGACACGGGGTCGAGGGGCGGGAGTTCTGGACCTGCTGGTGGGGACTCGACGACACGCCGCCCGTCGCCGCGACGGTCCCGGCCGGGGCGCCGTTGGGACGCGCCGGCGCGAGCGAGGAGACGGACCCGCTCGGGCCCTGTGTCCACGTACAGGTCCACCGCACCGCGCGGATGGCCACGTGGCCGCCGCCTCGTGTCGTGCCGCCTTCCGCACGGCAGGTGTGGAGCCACCTGTCACCCGACCCCGCCCGGCTCCTCGGGTTCACCGAATCCCCCGCCGCAGTCCCCACCATCGACGACGTCGTCTCGGTGCGCCGTCGCCACATCGCTCGCTCCCAGCGCAACTACTACCGCACCCCGATGAACCTTGTGCGCGGGCGGGACGTGTGGTTCCACGACGAGGACGGCCTGGCCTATCTGGACTCGCTGAACAACGTCACCCACGTCGGCCATGCCGAGCCACGCGTGACGGCAGCCGCCGTCCGGCAGATGCGCAAGCTCAACACCAACAGCCGTTTCGTCTACCCGCAGATCGCCAGTTACGTGCAGAAGCTGGTGGCCACGCTGCCCGACCCGCTCGAGGTCGTCTTCCTCGTGTGCACGGGCAGCGAGGCGAACGACCTGGCGCTGCGGATCGCCCGCCAGGTGACAGGTCGTCAGCACATCGTCAACATCGACGGCTCGTACCACGGAAACACCGGCGTGGTGACCGGGATCAGCCCGAACCGTTACAAGGGTCCCGGCGGCGCCGGTGCACCCGCGACCACCCACGAGGTCGTCATCCCGGACCGCTACCGCAGTACCTACGGGTACGACGACGCGGACGCGGGGGTGAAGTACGCGCGCGACGCCGCGGCCGTCATCGAGCGGATCACGGCCGACGGCCGCCCCCCGGCCGCCTTCATCGCCGAGTCCCTGATGGGATCGGGTGGGAACATCGTGTTCCCCGACGGCTACCTCGACGGTGTGTTCACCGCTGCCAGGCGGGCGGGCGCCCTGTGCATCTCCGACGAGGTCCAGGTCGGCGTCGGACGACTCGGGCCCTGGTGGGGGTTCGAGCTCCAGGGGGTGGTCCCGGACATCGTCACGATGGGCAAGCCGCTCGGGAACGGGCATCCCCTGGCGGCGGTGGTGACGACCCGGGAGATCGCCGACGCGTTCGACACGGGCATGAAGTACTTCAACACCTTCGGCGGCAACCCGGTCTCCTGCGCGATCGGCGAGGCCGTGCTGGACATCGTCGAGCAGGATGGGCTGAGGGAGAACGCCGTGCGCGTGGGCGGGTACTTCGCCCAGTCGCTGCGCGAGCTCCAGCAGCGCCAACCGCTCATCGGTGACGTGCGGGCGGAAGGGCTCTACCTCGGCGTCGAACTGGTCCGCAACCGCAGCACCAAGCTGCCGGCCACTGAGCAGGCCTTCATGGTCACCGAGCTCATGAAGGAGCGAGGTGTCATCGTCTTCCCCAACGGCGTGCACGACAACGTACTGAAGATCAAACCGCCCATGACCTTCCGCCGCGAGCACGTGGATCTCTACGTCGACGTGCTGGACGAGGTCCTGTCCCTGCCCGAGCTGCGCTCGGCCGTTCAGCCCTGAGAACTGCCAAGGTCTCGCCCGCCACGGGCGACATCGCCGCGGAACTCGCCCTGGAGGGCCGCACCTCCCAGCCGATCGACGTCATCCCCCACGACCAGCGGCAGCCGTCAGGACACCATGTGTGCAAGTGGCGGCGGGCGGCGGTGCCGGCAGGTGACTCGCCGACGACCGGCATCGAGCGGGGGTGCGGTCACGACACGGTTCGAAGGGCGCCGACCGGGCAGGCGTTGACGGCCGCGCGTGAGGCGGTCAGATGCTCGTCGGGTATCTCTGCGCCCTCGAAGTGCTGGGTGAGTTCGGCGTCGTCGTCCAGGCTGAAGACGCCGGGGGCCTGCTCGGCGCAGAGGCCGTGGCCTTCGCAGCGCGTGGTGTCGACAAAGACCTTCATCGTGCTGTCCTCGGAGTGGTCGTGCGTGGGGCTCACGCGGGGATGAGTTCGAGAGGCAGGCTCTCGAGGCGGTGGATGACGTTGTTCAGGGCCCACTCGGGTGTGCCGGCCACCTCGATGCGGTCGACGCGGCCGACCAGGGCGCGAAGCATGGCGGAGGTCTCCATGCGGGCCAGGCCCTGGCCGGCGCAGCCGTGGGTGCCGTGCCCGAAGCCCAGTTGGCGGGCGGCGTTGCGGCGGATGTCGAAGGTGTCGGGGTCGTCCCATTCCAGCGGGTCGCGGTTGGCGGAGCCGTAGAGGACCAGCACCCGGGAGCCCTTGGGCAGGGGGATCCCCGCGAGTTCCGTGTCGTGGGCTGCGGTCCGGGAGAAGGCGCGGATCGGGGATGCGTAGCGGACGACCTCGTTGACCGCTTTCGGCACGAGGTCCGGGTCCGCCTTCAGCAGGCCCCACTGTTCGGGATGAGTGGCGAACAGGTGCAGGGCGCTGGAGATGGCGCTGATCGTGGTGTCCAGGGACGGTGCCAGGTAGTCGATCATCATCGTGGCGCACTCGTCCGGCATGATGCGGCCCTCGTCGGCGGCACGCAGCAGATCATGGCCCATGCTGCCGTCCAGCACAGACCGGTCGCGCACGACACCGCGCGCGTAGCGCAGCATGCCGAGGGACGCAGGGAGGGTGCGCACCGCCTGGCGATTGAGCGGACCCAGGGCGTCGAAGGTGGCGCCGGCCCATCGCAGCAGGTGCTCGCGGCCCTGCCGGGGCCAGCCGACCAGGTCGGGGACGACCGACATCGGCAGCGCCGTGGCGACCTCCACCGCGTCCACCGTCCGGCGGGCTACGGCTGCCGCGACCACGGCGGCGGCCTGCTTCTCGACCGTGTCCTGCATCGTGCGCAGCGCCCTGGGGGTGAGGCGGTGCGCGAGGAGGGAACGGCGGCGGATGTGCTCATCGCCGTCACTGAACAGCGTGGTTCCCTGGCCCACACAGTTGGCCACTGGGTTCAGGCCGACACCGCCCGAGGAGACGAACGTGTCGTCGTCCAGCAGTACCTGCTTGCACTCGGCATAGCGCGGCAGGGCGTAGACCTTGTGCTTGCTCAGCCGGACCACGGGGCCGAGTGCGCGCAGCGCGGCGTAGTGCGGATACGTGTCGCGGATGGCCGAGGCCGAGTACAGATCGGGGTCGTAGACGGGAATCTCCGTACGCATGGGCATGAAGAGGCCTCCTGAAGGAGCCGTGAGAGTGCGTGGGGCATGACGGTGCTTGTCGGGGCCGGCTGGTCCGTGGGCGGCTGACGGGAGCGCAGCCTCGGTGAGTCCCCGCCCCCTCTCCCCCTGTTGCGCGAACGGGCGCCGTGAGCGCAACGACTCCGTTCTGACGAAATACTCAAGCTTGATGGAATGCACCGTCAAGGGTTACGGCCGAGAAAATGATGAACTCATCAGGACTGCGGGTTCTCTGCTTGCATGTGTGGGCGCCGGCTAACGGACGGAGGCAGACCCCGTGGGCCCGGCGTGCTTCTCCGCGCCCAGTTCGGCCCAGACCGTCTTGCCCTGCCGGGCGTGGCGCGTTCCCCAACGCTCGGCGAGCTGGGCGACAAGGAGCAGGCCGCGGCCGCCCTCGTCGGACGCGCGGGCCCGGCGCAGGTGAGGGGTGGCGCCGCCGGCGTCGGACACCTCGCACAGGAGGGACTGGTCACGGATGAGGCGCAGACGGATGGGGGGCCTGCCGTGGCGGATGGCGTTGGTGACCAGTTCGCTGACCACCAGCTCGGCGACGAAGTCGAGGTCCCCCAGTCCCCAGGACGACAGCTGCCGGACGGCGCTCGAACGAGCCCGGGCGACGGCTGCCGGGTCTGCGTCCATGTCCCACGCCGCGACCTGATGCTCCCCGAGGGTGCGGGCGCGGGCCAGCAGCAGGGCGACGTCGTCGTGAGGTCGGCCTGTGGGCAGCAAGGCCTGGAGCACCGTGTCGCAGGCGGCCTCCAGGGAGGCGGAGGGTTGCGCAAGGACGAGGCGCAGGAGGGTGAGGCCCGCCTCGATGTCGCGGTCGCGGGCTTCGAGCAGGCCGTCGGTGTACAGGGCGAGAAGGCTGCCTTCGGGCAGGTCGACCTCCGCCGCCTCGAACGGCAGGCCACCCAGGCCCAGCGGCGGGCCCGGTGGCAGATCCAGGAAGTCGACGGTTCCGTCGCCGCTCACCACGGCGGGCAGCACGTGCCCCGCGCGGGCCAGTGAGCACCGGCCGTCGACGGGGTCGTAGACGGCGTACAGGCATGTGGCGCCGATGTCCCCGGCCCCTTCCGTCTGGTCGGCCGAGGCTTCGGCGGACAGACGGACGACGACGTCGTCCAGGTGCGTCAGCAGCTCTTCGGGCGGCAGGTCGATGTCGGCGAGGGTACGCACCGCGGTGCGCAGGCGCCCCATCGTGGCGGCGGCGTGAATGCCGTGGCCGACCACGTCGCCCACGACCAGGGCGACCCTGGCTCCGGACAGCGGGATCACGTCGTACCAGTCGCCCCCCACACCGGCCTGGGCACCGGCGGGCAGATAGCGGCAGGCGACATCGACGGCGGACTGCTCCGCCGTACGCCGTGGCAGCAAACTGCGCTGGAGCGTGAGGGCCGTGGCACGGGCGTATGTGTAGCGGCGGGCGTTGTCGATGGCCACGGCCGCCCTGGCCGCGATCTCCTGGGCGAGGAACAGGTCCTCGTCGTCGAAGGGAACCGGGTCGTGGTGACGGCAGAACCGCGCGACGCCAAGAGTGGCGCCGCGGGCGCTCAGCGGCACCACCAGCGTCGAGCGGGCTGGATGGGTGCCGACGCCGTCGGCCGGATCCGTCGGCGTCGTCGAGTGCCGGGAGGGCCGGCCGGTGGCCAGGGCGCGAGCCGTGACCGATCCGGCCGCGCAGGTGTGAACCGCGCCCAGCCCGACCGTCGGCTCCGGGCCGCCTTGCGCCGACGACGCGTGGGCGACCCGGCGCAGTACGAGCGGGCCCGGCGCCGGACCGCCGTGCCCGTGGACCATGGCGTCGAGCAGGTCGACGGTGACCAGGTCGGCGAAGTGGTCGAGGGCGAGGTCCGCCAGTTCCTGGGTGGTGCGAGCGATGTCCAGGGTGGTGCCGATACGCAGACCGGCCTCGTTCACCAAGGACAGTCGCCATTGCAGTCGCCGGTCCCGCTCCTCCTGGAACGCCGTGACACCCTGCTCGGACGCGTCGTCGACGTATCCGTTCGCCATCGCGATCAGGAGGCGCGATGCCGCGCTGATCAGCTCCGCGTCCTTCGTCAGCCGAGGCATCTCGGCAAGCAGTCTGTCCAGGACGACACCCTGACCGAACCGGAAGGCCCGCAACAGCGCTGTGACCGGCGCGCCGTGCCGGGCCAGCCGGCGCGCGCGTTCCAGCTCGGCGGCCGGCGGATCTATCTCGCTCGGCTCGATGCCGTATTCCAGGCCGGCCAGCACTCCGACAACATGCTCGGTGATGTTCTCGGACGTCATGCGGACGAGTTCCGGGTTGCTCCACAGTTCGGGAACCTCACGCCGCAGGCACCGCACCACGTCGGCGATCACCTCGTCCGCCATCGGCCCGAGGTCCCCGGCGACACGGGACACAAGGCCGGCGGCCGTGTACTCCACACGTTCGACAGTACGCCGGACGGGGGGCTGCTGAACTGTCGGGCATCGACAGCCTCCCGCTCGATGCGGCGCACACCCGGGCCCTCAGCCGGCCGCGATCGCCACCCCGGCGTACGCCACCGCCGTCACAGCCAGCACGGCGGCGGGCAGGGCCCGCACGGGCGGGTCGCCTTGGCGCAGGTGCACCACCGCGGCAGCCGCCATGAGCACAGCCAGCCCGGCAGCGGCGGCCACGCCGAGCGGGGCCGACGCCAGACCGAGCAGCAGTCCGGCGGCTCCGGCGAGCTCCAGTGTGCCGATGACTCGGTAAAGGGCCGTTGACATGCCGAGGTGCGCGGCTGCCTGACGCATGAACCGCACGGCGGCGATCTTCGCCAGCCCCAGGGGGAGGAGGATGAGGGACAGCGCTACGGCGAGGGTGGTCTGTGCGGTTGTCATGCCGATCCGTCCCGGCGTTCGGCGCCCAGGCGGGCGTAGTGGTCGATGAGGTCGGGGGCATCCACGGCTGCCGGGTCGACCACCTGCTCGACCGGGGCGCCCTGGAGGAGGCGTTTGACGGGGACTTCGAGTTTCTTGCCGGTGCGGGTGTGCGGGATGCCGGGGACCTCGAGGATGTCGTCGGGGACGTGGCGGGGTGAGGCGCCGGTCCGGATCGCTTCTCTGATCTTTTCGCGGAGGGCGTCGTGCAGGGTCGCCCCGGCGGCGAGCACCACGAACAGTGGCATCCAGTACCCGCCGCCCGGCTCCTCCACACCGATGACCAGCGCCTCCGCGATCTCCGGAAGGCGTTCGACGACGTCGTGGATGTCGGCGCTGCCCAGGCGGACGCCGTTGCGGTTGAGCGTGCTGTCGGAGCGGCCGTGGACGATCACCGAGCCATGGGAGGTGAGGGTGATCCAGTCGCCGTGGCGCCACGCACCGGGGTAGGAGGAGAAGTAGGCGTCGCGGTAGCGGGTGCCGTCGGGGTCGTTCCAGAAGGACAGCGGCATCGACGGCATCGGGCGGGTGACAACCAGCTCGCCGACCTGGTCCACCACCGGGAAGCCCTCGGCGTCATAGGCGGCCAGCGCCACACCCAGCTGGGGCGCGGACAACTCCCCCGCCCAGACGGGTGTGTTGGGCGCTCCGCCCGCGAAGCCGGAGACGACGTCAGTGCCGCCGCTGATGGAGGCCAGCAGCACGCGGTCGCCGACGTGGTCGCGGACCCAGGGATAGGCGGAGGCAGGCAGGGCGGCGCCGGTGCAGCCGACCACGCGGATCGACGACAGGTCGTGGACGGACGGGTCGATGCCGAACTTCTCCATGCCGAGCAGGTACTGGGGGCTGGTGCCGAAGACGGTGACCCGGTGACGCGCGGCCAGTTCCCACAGGACGTCGGGCTTCGCGAGGGGCGCCGGGCTGCCGTCGTAGGTGCAGGCCGTGGCACCGGTCAGCAGCGTCGAGGCGACGAGATTCCACATCATCCAGTGCGTGGTGGTGTACCAGAGGAGGCGGTCGCCGGAGCCCAGGTCGGAGTGCAGGCCCAGGGTCTTGAGATGCTCCAGCAGGACACCGCCGTGGCCGTGGACGATGCCCTTGGGCAGGCCGGTGGTGCCGGAGGTGAACAGGACCCACAGGGGGTGGTCGAACGGCACCGGGACGCAGGTGAGTTCCTCGCTACGGGTGGAGGCGTCCTCCCACGGGACGATCAAGGACGGGTACGCCCGCGACGGCCACGGCAGGCCCAGGTGGTCCACCAGCAGTGTGGCCTTCAACGTCGGTAGTGCGGCGGCGAGTTGGAGGACGGCGTCGCGGCGGTCGTAGGTGCTGCCGTTGAAGAGGTAACCGTCTGCGGCGACCAGGACGGTCGGTTCGAGCTGGGTGAACCGGTCGGCTGCCGCATGGGGGGCGTAGTCCTGCCCGCACACCGACCACACGGCGCCCAGGCTCGCGGCGGCCAGGAACGCGACGATCGCGTGCGGCGTGTTGGGCAGATAGCCCACCACCCGGTCGCCTGGCCCCACGCCGAGCTCGCGCAGGGTGGCCGCGACCGAGGCGACCTGGGCGCGCAGGTGGCCGGCGGTCACCTCGTAGCAGGAGCCGGTCTCGTCGAGGGCGATGACCGCCACGGCGTCCTCGGCGTGGTTGCGCAGGGCGTGGTGGGCGTAGTTGAGCGTGGCGCCGGGGAACCAGCGGGCGCCGGGCATCCGGTCCTGCGCCAGGACCTTCTCGTAGGGGGTGTCGGCGTCGATGTCGAAGTACTCCCACACCGCACCCCAGAAGCCCTCCAGATCGGTGACCGACCAGCGGTGCAAGGTGGCGTAGTCGGAGCCGGGCATCCCGACGTGGCGGGCGAAGTCCATGATGTAGCTGTCCGCGACGGCCCGCGGATCAGGCGTCAGGAAGGGGTCGGGCGCGCTCATCGTCTGATGCTCCTCAGCAGGCTGTTGTCGACGGTCCGGGAGGAAGGGTGGGGGCCGCGCGTGGTGTGCAGGAGGGACGCCCAGGCGGTGGTGTCCGTGAAGTCGAGGCCGCCGGCCGGGACGATGTCCATGACGATGCGGTCGGGACGCAGCAGTACGGCGTCCGCCCGGCCGGAGCGCAGCCAGGCGGCGAGGGTGCCGTCGTCGCCGAAGTCCGTGACGGGGATGGCGCGGATGCCGAGTCCGTGGGCCAGGGCGTGCAGCGAGGGTCCGGGTTCGGCGGCGGTCAGGAGGGCGAAGGAGTCGCCGAGCAGCTCATCGAGGCGGGTACTCCGCCCGTTGGCCGTGATCCACGGTTGCGGGCAGTAGGTGCCCACCAGGCCCCTGCGGGTACGGCGCCGGACGAGGGGCCCGGTGGTCAGGGGCGGACTGAGGTCGCGGCCGGCCGCCGTGGTGAGCCCGGGTATGCGGCAGGCTACGGCCAGCAGCCTCCGGCGCACCGCGGCGGCGCCGTCCTGGCCGCCGGTCATGGCCCAGCCCATGGCGACCGCGAGCCGGATGACATGGCGGGCATGCGGCTTGCGTTCACTCTCGTAGGTGTCCAACATCTGCTGGGAGCCGCCCTGTTGGAGGACACGGGCGAGTTTCCAGGTGAGGTTGTAGGCGTCCCGCAGGCCCGCGCACAGGCCCTGTCCGATGAAGGGCGGGGTGAGGTGGGCGGCGTCACCGAGGAGGAAGACCCGTCCGCTGCGCCAGCGGTCGGCGACACGCGCCCGGAAGGTGTACTGCGTCTCACGGACGACCTCGAAGTCCCCGTCGTACGACTGCGGCAGCCACGGGGCGATCAGCTCGCGGACCGGCTCCTGGCCGTCCCGAAGCCGGAACTCCCAGCGGTAGCGGTCCTCACCGACGCGCATGAAGGTGGCCGGCCGGTCCGGGTCGCAGACCTGGTCGACGCCCTCCCAGCAGCGGACGTCGGCCGTCGTGCGGACGTCGACGACGGTCCAGCGTTCCTCGAAGCGCAGGTCCTCCCATACGGCGCCGATGGCCTTGCGGGTGAGGCTGCCCGCGCCGTCGCAGCCGAGGACCGCCTCGGCCCACAGCCGGTGCTCGCCGTCGTCGTCGCGGTAGGTCACGCGCACGGGGCCGGCCGTGTCCGGTCCGACGGCGGTGACCTCCACGCCACCCCGCAGTTCGCACTCCGGGCGCCGGGCCAGGGCAGCGCGCAACAGGCGTTCCAGCTCGGGCTGGTCGAACATGCTGGTCTGCGGGTAGCCGTGCAGGCCGTGCTCGGTGCGGCGGAACTCGGCCATCACCCGGTGCCGGGCGTCGAGCAGCCGCAGCCCGTTGGCCGGTCGGGCGATCGCGGCGAACTCCTCTCCCACGCCCGCGGCCTGGAGGATCCGGCGTACCTCGTCGTCGGTGGCGACCGCGCGGGGCAGCGGGTAGACGTCCTGGTGGCGTTCGAGGACGACGCTGCGGATTCCGCGCCGGGCGAGGAGGAGGGCGGCGGTCACGCCCACGGGTCCGGCCCCGATGATCACCACGGGTACGGCTGCCGGGTTGTGCTCGACGGTCATGTGCGGCTCACCTCTGCCCTACTGCGCGTCCGCGACGGGCGTGCGCTGCTCGCCGAGGTCGATGCGGCCGTCCGGGGTCGCGATCGTCGCCGTGATCACGTCACCCGCGTGCAGGTAGTGCGGGTTCTTCGCCTGGGACTTGAAGAAGGCCTTCCATTTGACGGCGGGCGGCAGCAGGGCGCCGATCTTCTCGACCGCTTTCGGCGGGGCCTTCAGCGCTGTGCCACCGGGCGTGCCGGTCAGCAACAGGTCACCGGCGTCCAGGGTCTGGAAGCGGGCGAGCAGGGTGAGCGCCTGCGCCGGGCGGACGATCATGTCGGCGAGGGTGCGGTCCTGGCGCAGTTCGCCGTTGACGGACAGCTTCAGCCGCAGGTCGAGGAGGTGGGCGAAGTCCTCCGGCTCCAGCAGGGTGAGGTACGGCCCGGTCGGGGTGAAGGTCGGGTACGACTTGCTCTCGTAGAACTGCGTCTTGGTCAGCTGGACGTCCCGCGCGCTGACGTCGTTGGTGATCACGAGCCCGGCGACGTACGACGGAAGGTCCGGCTCGTCGACTCGGGTGCCGAGGGGCAGCGGCGCCCCCATGACGAGGCCGAGTTCGATCTCGTAGTCGAGGAACTTCACATGCGGGGGCCGGACGACGGCGTCGCCTGGGCCCGTGACCGAGCCGGACGCCTTGCGGAAGAAGGCGGGCGGGATGTCGCCGGTGAAACCCGAATCACGGGCGTGGCTACGGTAGTTGACCATCTGCGCGACCACCCGGCAGGGCGTGGTGACCGGCGAGAGGGCGGCCAGGTCGGCGACGGGCGTGCCGGGCTCGCCGGAGAGCGTGGCCGCTTGTACGGCGGCTCGGTCGGCGATCAGTTCGGCGGTGGTGACGGCCTTGGTGTCGACCGGGACGGCCCGGTCGATGGGGGTCCCCCCTGCTCGAGCGGAGTCGAGAGCTTGGGGGAGGACCGCCCACCACCCGTCGGCGGTGCGCAGGACGTTGGTGCTCATGTCAGTACTTTCGTGAAGGAGGTGAGGACTCAGGACTTGGCGGCATGGAGCAGACCCAGCAGACGCGCCACGTCCATCTCGTTGTCACCGCGCAGGGCCTCGATGACGTGGCGGATCCGCTCCGGGGAGGGGCTCGCGCCGAGGAAGTCACGCGTGGCCGGCGGACCCCACTGGGCCAGTCCGCTGGTCGAGAAGGCCGCCCAGCCGGGCTCGACGTCGCAGGAGAACAGGTCGCCGTCGGCGAAGTGCTCGAGCATGAAGTGGTCGGGATCGCGCCAGTAGTCGAAGAGCTGGCTGCCCTGGATGTGCCGGCCGATGCCCCAACTGCGCCTGTATCCACGCTCCTTGAGATATTCGCCACCGGCGGCGATCGAGTCCAGGTCGGTGACCTGGTAGGCGGAGTGGACATAGCCGGTGCCCGGCCCCAGGTGCATGGCCAGTGTGTGGTGGTCGGCCGGCACGCTGCCGAGGTCGCAGCGGATGAACGCCATGACCGGGCCGCGTTCGCGCTGCCCGTCCAGGAACAGGAAGTCCGACACGATCATGCCGAGGGTGTCGAGGTACCAGTCCAGCGCCCGCGCGAAGACCCGCGTCTCCAGTACCAGATGTCCCAGCCGCTGGATCCGGGACGGCTCGCGCGGTGGGCGCTGCGTGGTGTTCGTTCGACGGTGAGCGGTGCCGAAGTTGAGCAGCTGCGGCTGCTGCTCGGGCAGCGCAGGAAGCTGTTCTCCGCAGTACACCACCCGCACCGGGAGGCCGGACGGGTCGAGCAGGCCGACCACTTTGCCGCCACCGGGCACGTCCGCGTCCCGCACGTCGGACCCGGTGGCGCGCGCCAGCCGGTCCAGGTCGGCCCGCTCCGCCGCGCGGAACGCCGGGCCGATGAAGCGCGAGCTCCGCCCGCGCCGGATAACCATGCAGGGCGAGCCCGGGAAGGTGCCGCGCAGCCACAGCTCCCGCTCCGTGCGGGCGGCGACACCGAACCCGAAGTCGCGGGCGAAGACCTCCGCCCGGTCCAGGTCGGGCTTCTCGAACTCCAGCCAGGCCAGGTCCGCCACCTTGACGACGGGATTGCGGGAGCGGCCGGGGTGCTCGCCGCGCAGGGCGCCCTGGTCGCTGTGCAGGTCCTGGTGGGCCGTCTTGACGTCGGTCCCGTGGACGCGGGGTTCAGACATGGTGCCCTCCGAGCAGCATTGCCGTAATGAGGGAATCATCAACTTTGACAGTCTCGTCGTCAAGGCCTTCTCGGCATGAAATGATGATTCCATCAGAGATGCTGCGGTCATCGCCCTCGCGGTTAGACTCTGTGCATGCCTACGTCAGCCCCGCCCAGCAACCGGTTCGAGCGGCGCCGCGCCGAGACCCGTCGCGCGCTCATTCGCGCCGCCCGGCAGATACTCGCCGAGACCGGGGACACCAGCGCCAGCATCCAGGCGATCGCCGAGCGCGCCGACGTCGGCTTCGGCTCCTTCTACAACCACTTCGAGTCCAAGACGGAGCTGTTCGAGGCAGCCGTGGTGGACGCCCTGGAGGAGTTCGGCCAGAACTTCGACGAGCGCCTCGTAGGGATCGACGACCCCGCGGAACTCGTCGCGGCGGGTTTCCGGCTCAGCGCCCGCATGGCCGACTCCCACCCCGAGCTGATGCAGGTCCTGCGCCTCCGCGGCATGGGCCACATCCACTCCGACAACGGCCTGGCCCGGCGGGCCCTGCGCGACCTCGAGGCCGGCCTCGCGTCCGCACGCTTCGCCCCTGTCGACCCGGTCGTCGCCCTGACCGCCCTGGGCGGAACTCTGCTGTCCCTGGTGGAGCTGAGATTCGCCCGCCCCGACCTGGACGGCGACGAGGCCGCGGTGAACCTCGCCGAGATGGTCTTGCGGATGCTGGGCGTGCCACAGGACGACGCCCACGAGGTCGCCCGGCGCCCCCTCCCCGACCCCGCCTCACCGGCCACGCCTACGGGTGGAACGACGAGCTCGGCCGGAGGGTGATCGAGCAGCCGGTGAGACAGGCGCCGATCGCGTCCCCGGCAGGGGGGTGACCCCGCACAGGCGCAGCCCCTCGGGCACGTTCCGGGCCCGTGATGGCCTTGTCCGCCTTGTCTCTTGTCCGGCAGCGGCTTCAGCGAAGTGAGCAGCTCACCCCGAACGCTGCGGATGTCCGTGAAGACGATGCGATGTCTGGCTGCCGCCGAGGCGACGCGGCCTTCCGCTCGGCGGTACTGCCGACTCCGGCAGGCCATGCGCCCGCCCGGTGTGGGTTCCCCGTATTCGTCGGCCTGGTGATCACCGCGGCGGACTCACCGTCAATCCGTGACACGGAGGCCCGCCTCGTACAGGAAGGCGGGCCGGCTCACCTGACCCGGCCCGCATCGGAGTGCCCCGCTGCGTTCACCGCGGTCGGCACGGTTCTCACCTCGTGCGCCCCTGCCGGGTCAGGGGTGCGCTGCGAAGTACCGGGCGATGCCCTCGATCCCCTCGCCCACGGCTCGCTCGACCATGGGTGCCAAGGACTCGGGAAGGATCTCCTGGCTGTAGACCACGCGTGAGCCGTGCCCGTCGGGAAGCACGTCGATGGTGCCCAGGTGGAAGTCGATGGGCTGGGGCATGCCCTCGACGAACCGGTACTGGAAGCGGCGCAGTTCGTCGTTCTTCGTCACCACGAGGGACTTCAGCGTGCCCTCGGGCGTGGTCAGGTGGCGGTGCGTGCCGTCGAAGTGTGCCTCCTCCACGGCCGGGAACCACTCCGCAATCATGCTCACGTCGGTGAGGACGGCCCAGACGCGGTCGGGGTCCTGATCGACCCGGGTGTCGAAACGGAATGTTGCCATGCGCACTCCTTGATTGTGGTGATGACGGCTCCGCGCAGGCGCCGTACGCGGCAGGATCAGAAGGGGTAGCGGGAGTGCTCCGTGGAGAGGGTGACCCAGCGGGTGTTCGAGAAGGACTCGATGCCCCAGCGTCCGCCGAAGCGGCCGTAACCGGAGGCCGCGAACCCGCCGAAGGGGGCCTGCGGTTCGTCCCCCACCGACTGGTCGTTCACGTGCACGATGCCGGTGCGGATACGGCGTGCCACCTTCAGGCCGTGGGTGCCGTTCTCGGTGAGGATGCCGCAACTGAGGCCGTGCTCGGTGTCGTTCGCCAGGGCCACCGCCTCGTCGTCGTCCGCGAAGGCCCTGACGGCGACGACGGGTCCGAAGGCCTCGGTGTGGTGCAGTTCCGCGTCCTCGGGCAGGTCGGTCAGCACGGTCGCCGGATACAGGGCCCCGTCCGGTCTGCCACCGCCGGTCAGGACGCGCGCGCCCTTACCGACCGCGTCCGTGACCAGGGCGGCGACCCGCCACGCGGCGGCTTCGTCGACCAGCGGGCCGATGACGGTGCCGGCCAGGCCGGGGTCACCGCTCGGCAGGTCGGCGACCTTCGCGGTGAACCTGCGGGTGAATTCGCCGACGAGTGAGGTGTGGACCAGGACGCGGTCGGCGCACATGCAGATCTGGCCGGAGTTCATGAACGCGGCGAACACGGCGGCGTTCACGGCGTGGTCGAGGTCGGCGTCCTCCAACACGATCACGGAGTTCTTGCCGCCGAGTTCCAGCACGGCCGGCTTGAGGTGCTCGGCCGCGAGGGCACCGATGACCCGCCCGACGCCGGTCGAACCGGTGAAGTCGACCGCACGGACACGCGGATCCGCGATCAGTTCCCGCGCGATGCCCGCGGCGTCCGCCTTGTCATTGGTGATGACGTTGAGGACGCCGTCGGGCAGTCCCGCGTCGCGCAGCACGTCGGCGACGAACAGGCCGCACGCGATCGGGGCGTCCTCGCTCGCCTTGACCACGACGGTGTTGCCCGCCGCGAGCGGGGCGGCGACCGCCCGGGTGCCGAGGATGACCGGAGCGTTCCACGGCGCGAACGCGGCCACGACGCCGAGGGGTTCGCGGACGGCGAGGCTGAGTCCGCCCGGCTCCTGGGTGGTGAGCACGTCCCCGCGCGGGGCGGTGATCGCGGCGGCGGCCTCGCGCAGCATGCCGGCGGCCACCTCGACGTTGAACAGCGCCCATCCCCGGGTCCCGCCCGTCTCGACGGCCATCAACTCAACGGCTTGTTCGCCGCGCTGTTCCATGAGATCCGCCGCGCGCAGGAAGATCTTCCGCCGGGCGAAGGGTGCGAGCGCCGCCCACTCGGCGAAGGCGGCATCCGCCGCGTCCACCGCGGCTCGCACGTCCTCGGAGCCGGCGGCAGCGACCCTGGCATACGGCTCGCCGGTCCAAGGGCTGATGTCGGCGGTGGTCCGACCGGAAGTGGCCGGGGTCTCCTTGCCGCCGATCAGAAGATTACGGTCAAGTGGCACGGGGGCGTCCTTCTTGGTTGCTCGGGCCGGTGCGCGACCTGCGGGTCAGGCGCCGATCATGTTGAAGCCGCCGTCGGCGTTGAGGTAGACGCCCGTCATGTGGGCGGCGTCGTCGGTTGCGAGGAAGAGGGCTGTGCCCGCGAGTTCGGCGGGGCCCGGGATACGGCCCATCGGGGTCTTGGCGATCATGTCCTCGCGGCGGCCGGACTTCCAGTCCGCACGGTTGAGGAGCATCCCGGTCTCCATGAAACCGGGGGCGAAGGTGTTGACCCGCACGGCGGGGGCGAACGCCTGGGCGTAGGACTTGGTGATGCCGAGGAGGCCGTACTTCGCGGCGGCGTACTGCGGGGCGCGTGCGCTGCCGCGGACGATCACGGTGGAGCCGATGTTGACGATCGCGCCGTGGCCCTGCTCCAGCATGCGGGAGCCGAACTCGTGCACGCACAGCATCGTTCCCTTGACGTCCACCGCGAGGACGTGGTCGATGGACTCCTCGGTGAGCTCTCGCCAGGACATCTGGTCGCCCGCCGTGTCACCGACGTTGTTCACCAGCACGTCCAGGCTGCCGAAGCGGCCGAAGACCTCCTCGGCCATGCGGATGACGTCGGCGTGGACGGCGATGTCGGCCTGCACGGTGAACGCCTCGCCGCCGAGGTCCTTGATCCTGGCGACGGTCTTGTCCGCCCCGGCGGCGGAGTTGCGGTAGTGGACGGCGACCCGGGCGCCTTCGTGGGCGGCACGGACGGCGATCTCGGCTCCGTAGCCGGTGCCGGCACCGGTGACCAGGACGGTACGGCCTTCGAAGCGTCGGGGAATGCTCTGCTCTGTCATGGGAGGTCCCTTCGGAGGTGTACGGCCGAGAAGAACTGACGGATCTCGCCGATGCCCTCGATACGGCTGACGAGCTCGTCGCCCTCGGTGAGATATCGGGGTGGATCCATCCGGTTGCCGACGCCGGCCGGAGTGCCGGTGAAGACCAGGTCACCCGGGAAAAGCGGCACTACCGCCGAGAGACGGGCGATGAGCTCCGGCACCGGGAAGATCATGGACTTGGTGCGGTCGTGCTGGACGGCCACGCCGTTGAGCAGTCCGGTGATCTCCAGGTCGTCGGGGTCGGCGAACTCGTCCGGGGTGACCAGGACGGGGCCGGTGGGGCCGAAGCCCGGAAACGACTTGCCGAGACTGAACTGTGCGGGTGTGCCTCGCAGTTGAGTGACGCGTTCGGAGAGGTCCTGGCCGACCGTCAGACCGGCGACGGCCTCCCAGGCCCGGTCCTCGCTCACCCGGTACGTCTCCCGCCCGATGACCACGACGAGTTCGACCTCCCAGTCCACCGTGCCCGCCGGAAGGGCCACGGTGGTGTGCGGGCCGGTGATGCAGGCCGGGAACTTGGTGAAGACAAGGGGTTCGTCGGGCGGGGTGAAGCCGGCTTCCGCCGCGTGCGGCGGGTAGTTGAGGGCGATGGCGAACACCTGCCGGGGGCGGGGCACCGGTGCGCCGAGTGCGGTGGGGTCGACGGTGATGTCGTATGCCCGATCGGACAGTCCGGCCGCCCACTCGCACAGTCGGGGCCACTCCCCCAGCAGGGTCATCGGATCGGTGGGCAACCGTCCCTTCGAGGCCCTCCGGACATCCGCGGCCCGGTCGCCGCGGACCAGGACGGCGCGTCCGCCGAGGACGCCGAGCCTCACCAGTCCACCTTCTGCGGTACGGGGGTGCCGTGGCCCTGCTCCCAGCTGACGATGGGGTTGCGCAGCACGCCGAGGCGTTCGACCTCCGCCTCGACGACGTCACCGGGCTTGAGGTACATCTCCGGGTCGCCGCTGAAGCCGGCGACGCCCTGCACGGTGCCGGTGGTGATCAGGTCGCCGGCGCTGTAGCCCTGCGGGGAGTGGTAGGCGACCAGGTGCGGGATGGAGACGGACATGCGGTTGGTGTTCGACTTCTGCCGGACCACGCCGTTGACCCGCAGCTCCATGTCGAGGTTCTGCGCGTCCCGGATCTCGTCCGCGGTGACGATGTACGGGCCCACCGGGCAGAACGTGTCGATGGCCTTGCAGAAGGAGAAGACGCCGGACTCCATCTCTCGGCGCTGGATGTCGCGCGCGCTGATGTCGTTGAAGACGACGTAGCCGGCGATGTGGTCGGGCGCGTCGTCCACCCCGAAGAACTTGCCGGGCTTGCCGATGACGACGGCGATCTCCAGCTCGTAGTCGAGTTCGCTGGTCAGGTGCTCGGGGTAGATCACCGGCTCGTCGGGGCCGACGATCGCGTCGACGTTCTGGAAGAAGACGATGCCCTTGTGCATGGGGTGCGACCAGTCGACGTTCTTCGACTCGTCCTCGTGCTCACGGAAGTTGCCGGAGGTGTGGAAGAACTTCTTCGGCACGATGGGGGCGCGTAGTCTCACGTCGTCGAGCCGCAGTCGCTCGCCGGTCTCCGCGACCTTGCCGTCCCGCTCGAAGTACTCGCGTGTGGATCCGGTCTCCAGGGGAATGACGAGCCGCTCCTCCAGCTCCAACCGGCCGACGCGACCTTCGTCGAAGGTGATCAGTTTCATGCTGTCCCGCTTTCGGTGTGTGGTGTGTCGCGGTGATCCGCCTGAATCGCCGGGCCCTCTCCGGCGAAGACCCGCAGCTGAAGGGCCAGCAACGCGTAGTAACCCACCAGGGAGGTGAGTTCGAAGAGACCTCGCTCTCCCCACGCGGCCACGGTGTCGAAGTACTCCTTGTCGCTCAGCGCACCGGCTCGGGTCAGCGCGGCGGTCGCGAGCAGCGCGGTCCGCTCTGCCGGGTCCGGCAGGTCCGGCAGTCCGCCGGCGCGCAGGGCGTCCAGCTCGGATTCGGTGACACCGCGCGTCCGGCCCACAGCCTCGTGCGCCTCCCGCTCGAAGGCACTCCCCCAGTGGGCGGCGACGACCAGGATGGCCATCTCGCGCGCACGGTCGGTCAGGACCGACTCGTAGCGCACCGCCGTCCCGACCGCCTGGACGGCGAGACCGACGGGCGGACTGAGCAGCATGGCGTTGAACGGGCCGAGCAGCCGTCCCTCCTCGTCGGCGAGGGCGAAGGCCTGTGGTCCGGCGGCCCGAGGGCCACCGGTGACAGCCCGGTAGACCTCGCTCTGCTGCTCGTCCAGCTCGCCGGGCAGCAGTCCGGCCAGACGCGCGGTCATCCGCGCTCCCTTCAAGGCATGTCCAGGGATGTCAGGGGAGGTCCAGGGAAGTGGCGAAGGAGTCGGGAGCTCAGACGAGCGTGCGGCCGCCGTCCACGTAGAGCACCTGTCCGGTGATGTACGAGGCGCGGGCGGAGGCGAGGAACAGCACGGCTCCGACCACGTCCTCCGGCTGTCCCAGGCGTCCGGCGGGGACCAGTCCGGTCATCTCCTCACGCATGCCGGGTCTGGCCAGGTACTCGCGGGTCAGCTCGGTCTCCGTGTAGCCGGGGGCGACGGCGTTGACGGTGACGCCGTCGGCGGCCCATTCGCGGGCCATGACCTTCACCAACTGGTCAAGGCCGCCCTTCGACGCCGCGTACGGACCGTGATGGCGGTGGGCGAGCAGGGAGGAGACGGAGGAGAAGAACACCATGGTGCCGCGGCCCGCCTCGCGCATCAGCCGGCCCGCGGCGCGTCCTGTCCAGAACGCGGTCGACAGGTTCAGGGTCAGGATGCGGTCCCACACCTCGTCGGGTGTGTCCACCACGGGACGGCGGTCGTTCGTGCCCACGGCGTGCACCAGCACATCCAGGCCGGCGAGCTCGCGGGCCGCCGTGGCGACCGCCCGCTCGCATGCCTCGGACGACGTCAGGTCCGCGGTGAGCGTCCGTACGACGGCGGCGGCGCAGGCCGGATCGCTGCGCAGGGCCTTGAGGCGGGCCTCGTCCGCGTCGACGACCGTCAGCCGTGCTCCGGCTTCCGCCAGTCCCCGGACGCAGGCAGTGCCCAGTCCGCCGGCTCCGATGACGAGCGCACCGCGCCCCTCAAGGCCCGGCCACCCGACGGGCGGTCTCTGTGTCTGTGTCGATCCGGCCATTACGTGAGCTCGATTCCCGCCGCGGCGGCCACGCGCTGGTAGTCGGCCCCGGTGTCCTGCAGGCACACCTGCAGCATGTGGTCCGCCAGCGCGTTCCCGCTCTCGCTGAGACCGCCGTCGTGGATCGACACAGCACTGCGAGGTTTGATCTCACGGGCGTAGTCGATGACTTCGCCCGTCTTGGACCAGGGGCCGTGGACGGGCAGCAGGAGCGTGTCCACCGGGCGCGTGGGAACGGTGAAGGCGTCGCCCGGGTGGAAGACGGTGGCTGTGTCGGTGTCTCCCACGAGGAAGCCGACGTTGGTGACCCGCGGCAGGTCCGGATGGACCACGGCATGCAGTTCTCCGTGCGCCTCGACGCCGACGCCTTCGATGTCGAAGGCGTCCCCGTCACCGACCACGGTGACCCGGTCCCCGCCGAGCCCGGCGAGCTGGTCCGCCACGGACCGGTCGGCCCAGATCCGCAGGCCGGGGTCGGCTTCGGCCGCCGCGCGCAGCACGGGTTCGGCGAAGTGGTCCACGTGCTCGTGGGTCACGAGCACGGCGTGGGCACCGTCGAGCGCGTGCGGGTCGGAGTAACTGCCGGGGTCGATGACGATGACGACGCCGTCCTGCTCCAGCCGGACGCAGGCGTGGCCGCACCTGGTGAGTCGCATGAGTGTGCTCACTTTCCCAGTTCGCTGCCGGGCACCCAGGTGCCGTGAAAGCCGTACCGGAGCCGGAAGGGGATCTTCACGGTGGCGATCGGACCGGCGGCGATGTCGAGCGCGTCCAGGACGACCAGGTCGTGCCGCATCTGGTCGCGCCGGCCGACCAGTGCCAGCAGATAGCCCTCGCCCTCGCCGGCGTCCGCGGACTTCGGTACGAACACCGGCTCCTCGGGCGCGGCATGCTCGCCGGGGGTCCAGAAGGTCGTCGCACCGGTGTGGTCGTCGCGGTGGATGAGGGAGTTGAACGGCGGGCCCATGGGTCCGACCGCGGCCATCGGCACATCGGGGTGCATGCCGCCGACCCATGCGTGCCGGTTCTTCTCCATCAGCACGCGGGGGTCGACCCGGGGCATGTCACCGGGCGAGGCGAGGAGCTGCTCGCTGCGGTAGGTGTCGGTGGCGTCGTCCCAGTGGGGGGCACCCTGGGTGAGGTCGAACGTCCAGCGGTGCAGGAACGGCGGCTGTTCGGGCAGGAAGCCCGCGGTCGTCTTCGGAAACTGGGAGAACCAGCCGGACTTGGTGGTGAAGTGATCGCCGACGAGGGTGTCGCCGTCCGTCCAGGCGTTCAGGGTGTGCGTCTCCAGGAGCCGCTCGCTGCGGAACCACTTGATGCCGCTCACGCCCTCGTCGCGGGGGATGACCGCGACGTAGGTCTCCCGGTCCGGGTCCCAGACGAAATACTGCTCCTCCCTCTTCAGCTGCTCCGGGTCGGCGACCATGGGCGAGATCGTGAAGACCAGGTGGTCCCGGGTGACCAGCCAGTCGTGCACCATCGACGAGTACGGCACCTCGAAGGTCTGGGTACGGGTGACCTTGCCCTCGGCGGAGATCTCGTAGAGGTGGACCTGCTTGTCCGGCAGACCGCTCGCGTTGTACGCGAAGGCCATCAGCTCGCCGGTGCGCGGATCGTGCTTGGGGTGCACGGTGAAGGTACGGCCCGGGATCTGGCCGGAGAAGTCGTAGACGCCCTTGGTCTCCAGCGTCGCCGGATCCAGCTCGTACGGAAGCGCCGCCTCCTTGAGCGCGAGCAGCTTGCCCGCGTGCCAGATGATCGCGGTGTTGGCGTTTCCGTCGTCGACGCCGGCGACGGACGGGTCGTCGGTGTAGGGGTTGCGGTAGGCGCCGAACAGGGCCTTGCGCGCCTGGCGTTCGAGCTGGAAGCGCTGGGTGCGGACGTAGCGCGTCTTCAGATCCGCGTGGCCGTTGTCGAACCGCACCATGTGGATCATGCCGTCGCCGTTGATGTACACGTCGTTCGGGAACCGCGGCGGGTACTGGGTGTCCGCGGCGGCGCGGTAGAAGGCACCGTTCAGCTCGGGGGGTATACGGCCCTCGACCTCCAGGTCGTAGACGTCCGCCTCGATCCGCGACGGGGCGAAGAACCCGTGGAAGTGCCGCGTGTCCGGGAACTGCATGGTTTCCGGAGGCGGCTGGGTGCCCACGGGCTGCTGCCCGGGTGTCCCGTCGGGCCGCGTCGTTGCAGTGGCCATGGCTCTCTCCCCTGTGACAAGGTCGGATCAAGCGAAGAACGTGATTGATTCCGTTTGGCTGGCAGCGCTCTGTCGCGAGAAGGGGCGCAGCGGAATCTTGGGTGAAACCGAGCCGATCAGCTGGTACTGACCATCATGTCCTCGGGGCGTCGTCGGCGTCCAACACTGAAACACGCACGAAATGATCGGAGAATGCGATGGATCTGCGGCAGATGGAATACGCGGTGGCCATCGCCGACGAGCTCAACTTCACCCGGGCCGCGGCCCGCTGCCGCATCGGGCAGTCCGGGCTCAGCCACCAGATCACCCAGCTGGAGCGGGAGGTCGGTGCCCGGCTTTTCGAGCGGACGAGCCGCAGCGTCCGCGTGACCCAGGCCGGGCAGATCTTCGTCGCCTGCGCGCGGCGGGTGCTCAAGTCGGTCCAGGAGATGCACGCCGAGATCTCCTCGCTCGACGGGCCCGTGCGAGGGCGGCTGCGGATCGGCTCGGTGACGCTCACGGCGGGCAACATCGACCAACTCGGCCTGCTGCTGGAGTATCAGGAGGCGTACCCCGCGGTCGAGGTCACTCTCTCCGACTCCGACGGTGTGCACGCCGTCGCGCAGCTCCTCACCGGTGAACTGGAGGTCGCCGTCGTCGCCCTGCACGAGCACCAGCTGCCCCCGGGCATCGCCTACCACCTGCTGAGCGTGGTGCCGCTGGTGGCCGTTGTCGGGCGACAGCACCGGCTGCGCGGGGCAGGCGTCACCGACCTGGGCAGGCTGGCCGACGAACGCTTCCTCGAATGCGTTCCCGACACGGGCCTGCGCGCGCAGGTGGACGCCGCGTTCGACCGGGCGCGGGTCCGTCGCCGGGGTGTCTGCGCGCTGCGCAGCGCGGGTGATCTCGCCTCACTGGCGTTCGAGGGCATCGGGGTGACCGTCGTACCCCGCCCGGCGGCGGACGCGATCGTCCCCGCCGATCACGCCGATTGCGTCCTGCGCCTCGACGACCCGCAGGCGCTCCAGCCTCTGGCCCTCGTCCACCGTGATCCGGCTCCGACCTCACCCGCCGCGCAGGCGTTCCTGCGTCTCGCGCTCACCCGCCTGCCCGGGCGGGGAGCACCTGAGCTCGAGTAGTGCGAGCTCGGACTGGTGTCCGGGAGCGGTGACAAGCTGCTGTCCGAGCCGTCCGATCGAGCTCCGGCGGCAGTGCTCCGCAGGCAGCGGTGACCGCGCCCCGCACGACGACCGAAGTCCCGACAGCCGCCGCCCCGGCCCGGCGCGCCACGCCGAATGTTGTTTTGTAGTCCTCGGTGTCCCACACGCGTCGTCCTCCTGGCCGGGCGTGGGGCGGGGTTACAGCCGTATCGGCAGCGACGAGCCACCGCCGCCGGGGATTTCGTTGCCCGGGGCGGTCGCAGCTGACCGAAGCGCCTCGGGGACCTCAGACGGGGGCCGCCGCGTGCGCGCACACCGGAGCCGGTCGCGGCCTCTCGCGGCCCCGACCGGCTCCTTCATCCCTTCACCGGGTGCTCAGCCGACCTTGGTCGCGGTCCACCGCTGGGTGGGGCCGGTGTTCTTGGTGTACTGGATGACCGGGTTGCCTTCCTGGGTGGTGTTGGCGTTGTCCAGTGCCTTGCCGCTGGCCCGGTTGACGAGCTGGTACCCGCCGTTGCCGAGCGAGGTGATGGCCCACTGCTGCTGCCGCTGCCAGCTGCTGTTGTCGGTCCGCTGCACCACCGTCGACTGGTCGGAGGTGCTGTTGTTGTTGTCGAGTGCCTTGCCGCTGCGCACGGAGACCAGCTTGTAGTAGCCGTGGCTCAGGTCAGTGACCCTCCACTGCTGGGTGACGCCGCTGTTGAGGGTCCACTGTACGCACTGGTTGCCCTCGGCGGTGGTGTTGGAGTTGTCGAGGGCCTTGCCGCTCTGGGCGCAGACGAACGTGTAGACGCCGCCCGCGAGGACGGCCGGCATGCCGGTGACCTCCACGCAGACCACGGAGTCGTTCGCGTTGGGCGCGGTGGTCGGCACCTGGACGTTGATCTGGCCGCCGCTGACCGAGTAGTTGAGCGAGACGGAGGGGTTGTTCATCAGGTAGACGCGGTTGATCGTGTTGTGTACCGCGGGGATCTGCAGGGTGCCGTTCGTGGGCCAGGTGAAGACGTGGGCGAAGAGCTTGCCGCTCTTCTTGGTGATCCTGCCCCAGGACGGCTCGGTGGCGAAGGGGCTGCCGCTGGTGCCGTGGACGCTGTCGGAGTAGGTCGCCATCCAGGAGGCCAGGCCGTTCAGGATGTTCACCTGCTGCTGTGGGACGTGGCCGTCGTTCGCGGTGCCGTCGGCGTTGAGGCCGCCGTCGGGGCCGATGTTCAGCAGGTAGTTGCCGTCCCGGGAGATGCAGGTGACCATCTCCTGGATGAAGTACTGGGGCGACTTGTACCAGGTTTCCTTGTTTATGTTGTAGCCCCATGCGTCGTTCATGGTGGCGCAGTATTCCCAAGGGCGGTCCATCGGCTCGGTGGGGAAACCGAACTCCGCGACCGCGTAGTCGCCCATGCCGTGGTCGCGCTTGACGCGTTCGTTGACGATGACGTTCGGCCAGGTCTGGGTCAGCCAGTTGTACAGGCTCTGGCCGTCGGCCTGGGTCCACCAGTCGACGAGGGTGGGCGTGGAGGGGTTGCCGCACCAGTCGCCGTCGAACCACAGCAGGGCCGGGTTGTAGGCGTTCATCAGCTCCGTCAGCTGGGCCTTCATGTCGTTGATGTAGTTGGTGCGGGCAGTCATCGACGACATGGTGGACCAGCCGTTGTAGATCGTCTGCGAGGGGTGGCACCAGTCGAGGATCGAGTAGTAGAGGCAGAACTTGAGGCCCCGGGCGTCGCACGCGGCCTTCAGCTCGCCCAGCAGGTCGCGCTGGAAGCCGATGTAGTCGCGCAGGTTGTACAGCTTGGTGCCGGTGGTGTCGGTGAAGCTGGGGACGTTGGAGTCCCACATGCCGAAGCCCTCGTGGTGCTTGGCAGTGATCACGATGTACTTCATGCCGGCGTTCTTGGCCAGATCGGCGATCTGGTTGGCGTTGAAGCTGACCGGGTTGAACCCCTGGGTGACCTGCGTCTGCCAGGCGGACTTGCTCCAGTTGTCGACGCTGAACGCCCACTCGCCCTTCCGGTTGTGGGCGTAGGACCCGAAGTGGATGAACATCCCGAAGCGAGCCTGGTACCACCAGTCCAGCTTCGAGGAGATGGAGTAGGCCTCGGCGGTGGCGGGCCACAGGGCCTGCGGCAGACCGAGCGCCATGGTACCGCCGGCGAGCGCGGCGGCCTTGATCAGCGAGCGGCGGCTGAGGGGTGCGGAAGACATGTGCGGCTCCTGGTGAAGCGAGGGGATGCCGGCCGCTTGTCTGCGCACAACAACGACAGCGGATCACGGCGGCTCGTGCCCGGCCGAGCTCAAGGTGACCTCGTTGGACATCGGATGTATTAACGGGCATCGGCGCCCCACTTGTCCAGAGTTCTTGCCGACTCAATCCGATGACCCCTGCATTTGCGTGATCTTCAATGCTGGGCGTCCGTACGCAGGTGGTTAGACGCTCCTATACATAGGAGGTGTGGCGGGTCATGTCGCGGGGCTCAGCGGACACGCGCCGCGCTGTGCCGACCGCAACGAGCTCACCCATCGAGGCGATGCAGCAGCCCCGGCCACCCAGTTCTGGGAGGGTGTGGGCGGAGGAAGCGGTGGCGGCGCGGGGAAGTCGACGCGGGCACCACCGCCTCCGACGACGAAGCGGCTCGCGACCCCACAGGTCCCACATGCGTCGACTGCACCGACCGCAAGCACTTCGTCCAGCACGCCGCCGCTCTCGCCTCAGCCTGGCGGCTGGTCGGCAGCGGAGCCGCCTCGGGCGCGAGACCGATGTGTCGGAGCTGGTCCATGCCGACCGGAGTCCGTCTCGGTGGCTGAGCAGACCACGAAGGTGGCAGCGGTCCAGGCCTGTCGAGGTCCCCGCCTGCCGGGCGTGCGCCGAGATGTATGTGGGCGAGTCGTCCTGCGACAGTCAGAGTGAACGGAGACGGACCGTTTGCGGATGCGGGCCATCGACGGCACCTGGGCCCTGTCCAGGACTGCCGCATCGCCACTTCGGGATCATGCCGCGGATCCGGCTGGGTACGGGTGTGACCACCGCTGGTCAGTCACTGGATCGCATGGCATCGGCACGCCGCTCCGCGTCATGCTCGACCTGGCCCACCTGACCCGGACAGCACCAGGCCGCGGCCACTGCCGACGGCGCTTCGGGGAGTTCCTCGGCAGACCACAAAACCGCACTGGTGCGGGCCGGAAAACCCTTCTTCTGCCGCATGCCGCCTGCACAAGCCTTGACACCCTCTCGCTCGGCGACCAAGAATTCCCGCTGCAAACACGTTAATGAAACGATTCAATCCTGACGTCCCGCGAATCCCCCTCTTCCGATCCCCAGGACGCCTCTCCCCGCCCCGCCCATCACCGCACATCCACAGTAGGAGCCAGCATGTCCTCTGTATCGCGCCGGTCCGTCCTGCGCTCGGCCATAGCCGTGGCGCTCGCGCCCACCCTCGGCTCGGTGTTGCTGCCGGGGCTCGCTCCCGTGGCGTCGGCCGCCGTCTCCTGGACCGCGAAGTGGATCTGGGCTCCACCCAGCTCGGCGAACCAGTGGGTGGCGTTCCGCAGATCGTTCACCCTGGGCTCCGCGCCGTCGAAGGCGGTGACGCAGATCGCGGCGGACTCCAAGTACTGGCTGTGGGTCAACGGCACGCTCGTGGTCTTCGACGGGCAGCTCAAGCGCGGCCCCAACCGCACCGGCACCTACTACGACGAGATCGACCTCGCCCCGTACCTCACGAGCGGCCGCAACACGGTGGCGTTGCTGGTGTGGTACTTCGGCAAGCAGGGGTTCTCGCACAGCAGCAGCGGCAGCGGCGGTCTGCTGTTCCAGTCCGACATCACCACCGGTTCCACCACCACCCGGATCGTCAGCGACACCGCTTGGAAGCACACCGTCCACCCGGGCTACTCCAACAACACCAGCGGCACCCAGGTCAACTTCCGCCTGCCCGAGTCGAACATCTACTACGACGCCCGCAACGCCACCGCCATGACCGCCTGGGAGTCGGCCGGCTTCGACGACAGCGCGTGGAGTGCCCCCACCGACTTCGGGGCCGTCGGTGCCGCGCCCTGGAACGGTCTCGTCCGGCGGCCGGTCCCACAGTTCCGGTACTCGAGCCGGAAGTCCTACGGCAACGCGTCGTCGCTGCCGTCCACGGGACAGGGCACCACCGCCATCACAGCCACCCTGCCCTCGAACCTCCAGGTCACGCCCTATTTGAAGGTGGACGCTCCGGCCGGCGCGGTGATCGGCATGCAGACCGACCACTACGCCGACGGCGACGGCCTGACCGGCCTCACGCCCGGGGCGGAAAACAACATACGCGCCACCTACGTCTGCACGGGCGGGGTCCAGGAGTTCGAGGCGCTGGCCTGGATGAGCGGCACGGCGGTGAAGTACACGATCCCCACGGGCGTCACCATCCTGGATCTCAAGTACCGGGAGTCCGGTTACGACACCGACTTCGCCGGATCGTTCAGCAGCAATGACGCCTTCTTCGACAGCCTGTGGGGCAAGGCGGCGCGCACCATGTACGTCAACATGCGCGACACCTACATGGACTGCCCCACCCGCGAGCGCGCCCAGTGGTGGGGCGATGTGGTCAACCAGCTCAAAGAGGGCTTCTACACCTTCGACACCCGCTCCCACGCCCTCGGCGCCAAGGCCATCGCCGAGCTGACCGCCTGGCAGAAGCCCAGTGGCGTGCTCTACTCGCCGATGCCGTCCACCATCTGGACCGCTGAACTGCCCGTCCAGATGCTGGCCTCGGTGTGGGCCTTCGGTACGTACCACCTCTACACGGGCAACGCCGATGCGGTCGCCGGCACCTACCCGGCGGTGAAGGCGTACCTGAACCTGTGGAGCCTGGACGCCGACGGTCTGGTCAGCCACCGGGCCGGGGACTGGGACTGGGAGGACTGGGGCACCAACATCGACGCCCGCGTCCTGGACAACTGCTGGTACTACCTGGCCCTCGACACGGCCATCACCCTCGCCGGTCTCAGCGGCAACAGCGGCGACGTCGCCGCATGGCAGGGCAAGCGCGGCAGCATCAAGACCAACTTCGACCGCGTTCTGTGGGACACGTCCAAGAACGAGTACCGCTCCCCCGGCTACACCAGGGACACCGACGACCGCGCCAACGGTCTCGCCGTCGTCGCCGGCCTCGCGCCCGCCTCCCGGCACCGGGCGATCACCGAGGTGCTGCGCACCCACCTCAACGCCAGCCCCTACATGGAGTTCTACGTCCTGGAAGCGCTCTACCTCATGGGGGCGGCCACCGTCGCCGAGGAGCGGATGCGCAACCGCTACGCCGCCCAGGTCGCGGACCCCACCTGCTACACCCTTTGGGAGATATGGGACAAGTCGGGTGGCACCGACAATCATGCCTGGAACGGTGGCCCCCTGTACGCGCTGTCCGCCTACGCCGCCGGCGTACGTCCCACCAAGCCCGGTTGGGAGACGTACGACGTCATCCCACAGACCGGCACCCTCACGAACATCAACACGGTCACGCCGACCGTCAAGGGCGACATCCGCTTCGGCATCACCCGCGACGGCGACCAGGTCACCCTGACCCTCACCTCCCCGAACGGCACGACCGCGCGAGTGGGTGTCCCGACGTACCGCGGATCCTCACCGGCCATCAAGGCCAACGGAACGACCGTCTTCACGGGCGGCGCCGCCACCGGCGGCGTCTCCGGTCTCAGCTACGCCAGCAAGGACTCCTCGTACGTCTACTTCACCCTCCAGCCGGGCAGCTGGACGTTCACCGTCACCGGCGCCGGCCGCCTCGACAACCTCGCCCTCGGCCGGCCCGTCACCAGCAACAACAGCCTGGAGAACAGCGACTGGGGCAAGAACCGGCTCACCGACGGCAAGCTCACCAGCGTCACCGGCGCCAAGGGCTACACCAGCAACGACTTCCCCTCCGCCGATGTCAGCGGCACCCCCGTCTGGGTGGAGATCGACCTCGGCGCCGACACCGACCTCGACGCCGTACGGCTCTTCCCGCGCACCGACACCCCGGCGGTGGGCGGCGGCACGGCGGGCTTCCCCGTCGACTTCACGATCCAGACCCGCCCCGACGGGTCGAGCACCTACGCCACCGTCCGCACGGTCACCGCCGAGCCCAACCCGGGCGGGCGCGTGCAGACGTACGGTTTCGCAACCACGACCGCCCGCTACGTACGGCTGCAAGCCACCAAGCTCGGTACCCCTCCCGTCGACGAGACCACCAAGTACCGCCTCCAGCTCGCCGAACTCACCGTTCCCACCGCCGCGACCACCGTCAGCGCCAACTACACGCTGGAGAACGGTGACTGGGGCAAGACACGTGTCCTCGACGGCAAGCTCACCAGCGTGACCGGCGCCAAGGGCTTCACCAGCATCGACTTCCCCTCCGCCGACGTCAGCGCCACCCCCGTGTGGATCGAGATCGACCTCGGCGCCGACCGGGCCATCGGCTCCGTCACTCTCCACCCCCGCACGGACGCCGGCGCAGCCGGCGGCGGCACAGCGGGCTTCCCCGTCGACTTCACCATCCAGACCCGCTCCTACGGGTCGAGCACCTGGACCACAGCCCGCACGATCGCCGCCGAACCCAACCCCAACGGAGCCGCTCAGACGTACGCCCTCACGTCCGCCACCGGCCGCTACGTACGACTGAAGGCCTCGAAGCTCGGCAAGCCCGCCTCGGACGAGACCAACAGGTACCGCCTCCAACTCGCCGAGATCCGCATCAAGTAGCAGGCCATCCCGAAACGGGCGGCGGTGCTGGTCCCTCACCACGACCTCACCGCCGAAAGCCCGCGAACGCGACATCCGGGCCTGGCTCGCCGACAGGAACGAACACGGAACGAACACCCCGGACCCTTCATCCGGACCAAGACAGCCGACGAGATCCTCGACCAAGTCGCCGCCTGCTGCCGGCGAATTCCTGACTCAGGTCATCAGCGCAGCACGGCCAGATCGATGGCGTTCGCCATGGCCGCCATGCCGGCGTCGTTGGGGTGCAGATGGTCACCGCTGTCGTAAGCGGGAAGCATCCGGGCGTGGTTGTTCGGGTCCCGGATGACGGCGTCGAAGTCGACGACCGCGTCGAACGCGCCACTGGTGCGGATCCAGTTGTTCACTGTGGTCCGGATGCCGGCCTGTGCACTGCTCTGCGAGGAGTAGGGCAGCATGGTGCCGCCGACGATCTTCACGCCGGCGGCGTGTGCCTGCGCGATGATGTCCTGGTATCCCGCGATCAGTTGGTCGGCGGTGAGGGAGGGATTGTTGTTGATGTCGTTGATGCCCTCCATGAAGATCACGCTGCGCACTCCGGGCTGGCCGAGTGCGTCGTGCGCGAACCGGACCCTGCCGGCCAGGCCCTGGGGAGCCCAGCCGGCATCGGAGCGCACCATGTTGCCGCCGATGCCCGCGTTGGCGACGGCGAACCGCTGACCGCCGCTCTCCGCCTGCAGCCGGGCGGCCAGGCGGTCCGGCCAGCGCCGATTCGCGTCGAAGGTGGTGCTGGCGCCGTCGGTGATGGAGTCGCCGAAGGCCACCACGGTTCCGGTGGTCACGGCCGCCGGCACGACGTCCACGCCCGACAGGTAGTGCCAGCTCCACATGGAGGTGGTGAAGTCGGTGGCGGCGTCCTCACCGGCATGGTTGCCGGAGCCGGCCGCCGACCGGTACGAGGTCTGGAAGGCGTCACGGTGGAAGGTTGAGGCACCGGTGTCGCCCCGCAGGTACACGCTCACCAGGAGGTCCTGCCCCGCGGTGACCGTCATCGGGATGACGTCGCTGGTGAGTTCCGCCCCGGCGGGGATGGTCGGGTCGCCGGATCTGCCGAAGGTCACGGTGCGGTGGGTGCCGGGTACCGCGGCCGCGCCACTGGAGCGCACGGCCACATCGACGGCGCCGACGGACAGCGGCGTGGTGCTGCGCAGGTTGGACAGACGGATCCGCACCCCGGAACCGGCGACGCTGGTGCGGACGACCATCCGCAGTGTCTGCTCGGAGAAGGTCTCACCGCCGGCGGTCATGCTGGGACCGAAGGCCACGACCCGGGGGCGTTCGGTGAGGCTCCACTGCTGGTTGGGGTTGCCGGTGCACGCCCACTGGATGAGCGCCGTGCCGTCGGCCGTGGAGTGGCCGGGGATGTCGAGGCACATCCCGCTGTTGACGGAAACGATCGAGGAGCCGCTGAAGGTCCAGCGCTGGTTGCTGTTTCCGGTGCACGTCCACTGGATGACTCGCGCTTCCGCCGCGGTGGATGCTCCGCTCACATCCAGGCACTTACCACTGTTGATGTTCACCAGCGAGAACGACCCGTCTCCGCCGTGGGCAACGGCCTGCCACAGCTGGCTCGGACCGCCGGAGGGGGTGTTCTGCACCACGGCAGCCGCGTCGGACGGCGAAGCCGACTGGACCTGTGCGTTCTTGCCGCTGTGCGCTGCGGTCAGCGCGTACACATGGCCGTCCTGCGGTCCGGTGGCGGCCGTGGCCGCGTCGGCCGGGACGAGCACCAGCCCTACGACGCCGAGAGCCGCGGCTCCCATGGAGGCCGTCCTGTTCCGAAACGCTCTCATGAGTCCTGCTTTCATGTTGTGTTTCTCCTAGTGGGCACGCCGCGGGAACCGCCCGAGCCGCCGGAAGGGCCGGCTCGGGCGGAACCTCGGTCTTGCCAGATGTGGCAGCTGCCGTGTCACCGGGGTGGGCGTCGGGCCTCGCGGCCCGGCCGCCGAAGGCGGCCTGCCCCACGCAGCGCCGCAGCCGCGGTCACGCCGGCAGCAGCCGATGCGTGGCTCGGATCAGTTCCGTGTCCATCGCTGGTTGGTGTCGCCGTGGCACGACCAGAGCTGGATCCCGGTGCCGTTCGCGGTGCGCCCCTCGACGGCGTCGAGACAGAGCCCGGACTCGACTCCCACCACGGTGCCGTTCGCATTGACGGTCCACTGCTGGTTGCCGCCGCCGTTGCAGGACCAGATCTCCACGGGTGTGCCGTTGTTGGTGCCATGGTCCTTCGCGTCCAGGCACTTGTCGCCGAAGACCCGCAGCTCCTTGGCGGAGGTCAAGGTCCACTGCTGGTTGTCACCGGCGTGGCAGTCCCACAGCTGCATCAGGGTGCCGTTGGTCTCGTTGTAGCCCGGCACATCCAGGCAGCGGCCGGACCCGACGCCGACGACCTTCGTGGTCGATCCGATCGACAGGTTGTCGAACTGGCCTGTCTGTCCTTGGCTGTTGCCGTAGCCGGCCTGTCCCTCGGTGTAGGTGTTGTCGTTGACCGCCCCGACCTTCACGCCGTCGATCCAGGCGGTGATCCTGTTGCCGTGGAAGCCCAGCCTCAGGTTGTGCCAGGAGTTGGTGCCCAGCGCGGCGACCGTACCGCTGGCCAGCGTCACGAAGTCGTTGTCGGTGTCGTTGCGCAGGATGGACCAGGCACCGGTGTTGCTGACCCGCAGGTAGTAGCCGTTCAAGCCCTCCGGACCGAAGGAGTGCTGCCAGGTGGCGCGGCCGATCAGCTCGGTGAAGCCCGCGCTCTCCAGCAGCACGTCGCTGGCGACCTGGTAGTCCTTCCAGCCCAGGTCGCCGAAGAGTGCGTAAGGGTGTGACAGGGGCGCCCAGGTGATCGGCGCCTGGGCCGACATCTGGCGGACGCACTTTCCGGAGCGTCCGCCCCCGCAGCCGACGACCTCGTAGGCGCCCTGCTGGTCCTGGACGTACTTCGCCTGGGTGCCGGTCGGGTAGCTGTCGTAGGAGTCGGCGTACGGCAGTGCCAGCGACCCCTTCGCCGGACTGGCGGCGGTGCCCTTGCCCTGCCCTGTCGTGGTGGTGATGGTGTAGACGTACCCCGGCTGGACGGTGAGCGAGTAGGCGCCCCCGGAGGGGGTGATGTCGCTGCGGCGCACCATGGCGGTCGAGGAGTCGGTGGAGTTGACGTTGGTCGACCAGACGTGGACGGTCCCGGTGGACAGGCCGCCGGTCACCGTGAAGTCGAGCGTCTGCGCCGCGGAGGCCTGGGTGGTCTCGATGATGGTGCTGTAGTCGCGGTTGTTGGTGGACTTGAGGGTCACATAGCTGCCGTTGGAGGCACTGCCACCGATGTAGCCGGTGGAGCTGTCGAGGTACTTCCAGCCCGGCGAGGTGAACTGGGTGGTCTGAGCGGTGACCCACAGGCTCTGGCCCGTGGAGTACCAGCCGGACCAGGGCTGGTTGGCGACCATCAGGCCCGTCGTCGCGTAGGGCAGGTTGGGCGTCATGGCGCCGATGAGCGGCCAGTTGATGGTCGCGGTCATCCTGCCGTCGATGTAGTCCCGGTTGTTCGCGCGAGCCATGGGTGCCGCGCCGCTGTTGTAGTCGTGCGAGCCGTTCTCACTGGCCCACAGCTGCTTGCCGGTTGCCTTGGCGTTCGCGGAGCTCGGGCAGGAGGCCTGGGGGGTGAGCCAGCCGCACGGGTAGTGGGCGCCGATGATGTCCACGGCGGAGGCGAACGTGGGGTCCGCGAGTATGTCGTTGGCGATGTCCCAGCTGTGGTCGTCCGAGCCCACGATCTTGACCGAGGAGTAGCCGTTCGAGTTGAGCGCCGAGCGCAGGTTCTTGTACCAGCCTATGTTGTAGCCGCGCTCGTTCCAGCCGCCCAGGTAGCTGATGTTCAGGCCGTGCGACTTGGCGCAGCCCAGCCAGGAGATCAGATAGTCGATCATGTCGGCGGTCCAGAAGTTGCCGCCGCCGATCCAGCCCGGGGCACCCCAGGCGAGGCCGGCCAGCTTGATGCCGGGGTTGCGGGCGACCGCCTGCTCCATCAGCCAGAACTCATAGCCGACGTTGCAGTTGATCGTTCCCCTGGTGTGCTCGATGCTCGGCTCGGCGCCGCTGGTCGAGTTGGTGTCGCCGCCGATCTCCGTCTTGAGGATCTGCAGATTGGCGCCGTAGTTCGGCTTGAAGAGGTAGTCCAGGATCTGGCTGCGCTGCGGCTCCGGGTAGTCGATCAGCAGTCTGCTGTTCCCCCCGCCACCGCTGATGGCACCGATACCGTCGAAGGTACGCCCGCCCGAGGCGCCGTCGAGGGTGATCGATGTCGCGGCCTGGGCCGGGCCAGCGGTGAGCATGGATCCGATCAATGCGATGACGAGCGCGCACACCATGGCGAGTGTCCGCGGTAGGCGGCGGCGCCTGTCGCGCCCAGTGGGCGGGTGTCCGTGCATCAGCATCCGTTCTCCTTGGGTTGTTTGTTCATGACGGATTTCGTCGAAGAGAGCAGGTCAGTGGACGAGGAGTGAGCTTCGGTACGAACGACATCTGAGCTGCAGAACCTGCCCGTTCATCCCGGATGACTCGTCCGACATCCAGACAACGTCAGAGGTTCGGGCGCCGAAGGTATGGGCGATTTTGTTCGGCGTCAACGTTTCTCACAGAGCAGGTGGCGGCCGGCCCGCTGTGGTGGCCGTCCACGTGAGACTGCCGGACAGAAGCCCTCCTCCCACTCCATGAACCGAGCAAGACATCCGATCTATCATGAGCACGGAAGAGAGCCTCGATCGGTTCACACTCCGTGGGACGGAGTCAGGGGAAGCAGCATCGAGGCCGTCGGGGTATGCGCTCCGGCACAGCGAGAGCGCGGTCGCCGCCGCGCTGGAGCACGGAGCGGGCGCGTGACCGGTCGACCAGGATCAGGTTGCCGTGCCGGTCCCCGCGCCGGACCCGGAGGAGGGCGGCCGGTGTGAAGGAGCCGTGCTCCCGGACATGCGGTCGGCCTGGGAACGCGCGGGTTTCCCCGGGCGCGGAGGCCACTGCGACCGAACCGTTCGCCGTGCGCCTCGACGCCGGGAAACCAGCCCATCACGGACGATCCGCAGGTGCCGTGCGGGCTCCCTCGGCAGCGCCACGGGGAGTGCATCCGAGCGCTCGGGGAAGCGCGGTCCCCCGGTCGGTGAGCCAACCGGTCAGGCGGCTGTGGACCTCACGGTGATGACGCGGCCGCGACCGCCCACCGTGCGCGGCCAGGCGACGTGGGCCGCAAACGGTGTGCGGCCCGGCGACGTGGGTCGCCGGCCACTCGTCGGGGCAGGGAATCCAGGTGCCGCCGCAAGCGTCGCAGGCGTCTACTCGTATCGCAGGTCGCCGTCGACTGCGGACATACCCGCGGCCGCGAAGCGCAGCGCCTGCGCGAGTCCCTGACCGCGGTTCGTGCCGACGCCAGGGCCGCTTGGCCCACCAGCCTTCTTCAGTTCGCCGCCGGGCCCGCAGCAGTCGAACTCAGGGCGTCCGAGATGGACTTGACGCCGCCGTGCGCGGTGAGTCCGCCGTCGACCGGGATCTCGGCGCCGGTGATGAAGGCGGCACCGTCGGACAGGAGGAAGACCACGAGCGGGGAGATCTCGTCCACGGTGCCGGTGCGGCCGAGCGGGGTCTCGCGGATGTTCGCCTCGCGGAAGGCGGGGGCGGCGGAGGCGGTCATCTCGGTCTCGATGAAGCCGGGGTGGATCATGTTGACCCGGATGCCGCGAGGGCCGAGCTCCGTGGCCGCGGTCTTCGACAGGCCGCGCAGTGCCCATTTGCTGGTCGTGTAGGCGACCGGGTAGTGGCCGCTGAGTGCGGCGGTGGAGCCGACGTTGACGATGGACGAGCCGGGCGGCATCAGCGGCGTCAGGTGCTGGATGGCAAGGAGCGGGCCGGTGACGTTGACGGCGTGGACGCGGGCGAGGTCGTCGGGGGTCACGTCGCCGAGGCGGGCACGCCAGGTGATGCCCGCGTTGTTGACCAGCCCGTTCACCTGGCCGTACGACTCGCTCAGTTCGGCGGCCAGCTCCGCCCAGTGCTCCTGGTCGGTGACGTCGAGACGGCGGCAGCCGGGGGCCTCGGACACGTCGGTGGCGATGACGTGGGCGCCCTCGCGGGTCAGGGCCTCGGCCTCGGCGGCGCCCTGGCCGCGCGCGGCGCCGGTCACGACGACGACCTTGCCGAGAAGCCTCTTGGGGTGCGGGTCGTTCACGGCCGCTCCCGGCTGCGGCGCCGGGCGGTCGGCAGGGGCACCGGATCGGTGCCGGCGACCACGGTGTTGGAGACGGTGCCGATGCCCTCCACGGTGAGGGTGACGGTGTCCCCCGGCTTCAGTGGCGGCGGGGACTGCTCGCCCCGGACGCCCCACAGCTCGGCGAGGCAGCCGCCGTTGCCGCAGGTGCCGGAGCCGAACACGTCGCCGGGGCGGACGACGGTGCCCCGCGAGGCGTAGGCGACCATCTCCTCGAAGGTCCAGCTCATGTTGGACAGCAGGTCCTTGCCGACGGCCTCGCCGTTCACCGAGGCGGTCAGCGCCACGCGCAGAAAGCCCTCGGGGTCGCGGTACGGCTCCATCTCGTCGGCGGTGACCAGGTACGGGCCGAGGGTCGCGGCCGTGTCCTTGCCCTTGCACGGGCCGAGGCGGACCTGCATCTCGCGGGACTGCAGGTCGCGGGCCGACCAGTCGTTGAAGACCGTGTAACCGATGATGTGGTCCCGGGCCTGCTCCGGGGTGAGGTCCCGCCCCTCCCGTCCGATGACGGCGGCGACCTCCAGTTCGAAGTCGAGGACGTGACTGCCCGGCGGCACGGGGACGTCGTCGTGGGCGCCGATCACGGCGTACGGGTTGGTGAAGTAGAACGTCGGGGCGTCGTACCAGGCTTCGGGCACCCCGCCGACGCCGTCCACGGACCGCCGTACCCCTTCGACGTGCTCCTCGAAGGTGACGAAGTCCCGCACGGTGGGCGGCTGAAGCGGTGGCAGCAGCCGCACCTCGGACACGTGAGGGCCCGGCGGGACGTCGAGCGTGGCGGCGCCGGCGCGCAGGAGCGCGTCGAGTCCGTCGCCGCAGCTGATCAGCTCCGTGAGCGAGCGCGCCACGGGAACCGGGTGGAGGGTGCCGTCCTCCTCCACGACGGCGACCCGGCGCTGGTGTCGGTGTTCATAGGTGGCGAAACGCATGTACGGCTCCAGGCTCCGGCGGTCTTCGACAGGGGTGGAGACCGGGGACGCGGCAAGGGCGTCAGGGCGGTTGACAGGGCCACCACGTCCCCGGGGACTGGGGGTTTCCCCGGTCAGACCGGCGGGGCGACGAAGCAGCCGCGGTCGACGTCGTTGAAGGACTCCTTGGCGATCAGTTCGTTCATGGGGTTGGCGGTGCCCCACTGGTCGGTGACCTCGGGCTGGGAGAAGTCGTAGGTGTGGGGGTGCCAGGTGTCCTCGTCCAGCAGTTCCAGTTCCGTCGTGTACTCGACGGTGTTGCCGTGCGGGTCGAGGAAGTACGTGAAGGTGTTGTCGCCCGCCATGTGCCGGCCCGGGCCCCAGATCTTGCGGAAGCCGGCCCGCATCACCCGGCCGGAGCCGCGCATGTACTCGTCCAGGCCGCGCATCTCGAAGGAGACGTGGTGCAGGGAGGTGTGCGGGCCCTTGGCGATGGCCATGGAGTGATGCTGGTTGCTGATGCGCATGAAGTGCATGACGTCACCGACGTACGGCGAGCTGAGCGTGTCGGAGTGGCGGAAGCCGAGGTGGGTCTCGTACCACGCGCGGGTCCTGTCGAGGTCCGGCGAGTTCAGCACGACGTGTGACAGCTTGACCGGGATCGACTCCTTCTCCTCGATCTTGCGGTGCTGCCGCACCTCCACATCGGCGGAGACTTCGATGGTGCGGCCGTCGACGTCGAAGAAGCGGAAGCCGTAGCCGCCACCAGGTGTGTCGATCTTGCCCGGCCGGGAGATCAACTGCACGCCTCCCGCGAGGAGTTTTTCAGCGAGGGTGTCCACGTCCTCGGTGGAGCCGGCGCCGTAGGAGACGAGGTCGAGGCGCTTCTCGTCGGCCTCGCGCAGCCGTACGACGTACTGCTCGGGGCTGCCCTCGGCGGCGAGGAAGGAGATCCCGGAGTCCTCGGCGACCTTGGTCAGGCCCCAGACGCCGGCGTAGAAGTCGAGCTGCTTGTCGTAGTCGGGCACGGCGAGGTCGACGTGCCGCAGATGTGTGAGCAGGCGTGCGCTCATGGTGAGTTTCCTCCGGTGTGGGGGGTCAGGTCAGGCGCAGCAGCGCTGTCGCGTTGCCACCGCGCACGGCGTGGAAGTCGTCATCGGGCAGGCGTGCGGCGCGCAGCGCGCCGACGGGGTCCTCGGTGCCCATGTCGAAGGGGAAGTCGGAGCCGAGCAGCACACGGTCCGCGCCGACCGCGCCGATCAGTGCCCGCAGGACGTGCGGGTCGTGGACGAGGGAGTCGAAGTACAAGCGCTTGAGGTAGCTGCTGGGCAGGTGGGCGCAGCCCGCGCCCGCGTCGGAGCGGGACGACCAGGCATGGTCGGAGCGACCGATGTGGGTGGGCAGGTAGCCGCCCCCGTGCGCGGCGATCAGCTTCAGCTCCGGGTGCCGGTCCAGCACCCCGGAGAAGATCAGGTGCGAGAGGGCGACGGCGTTCTCGGTGGGCTGGCCGACGGTGTTGGACAGGTACCACTGGTCGAGGCGCTCGTCGAGCGTGCAGCCGAAGGGGTGCAGGAAGAGGAGCGCGCCCGTCTCCTCGGCCCGGGTCCAGAAGGGTTCGTACGCAGGGTCGGACAGCTCGCGGCCCGGTGCGTGACTGGAGAACTCCACACCCAGAAGGCCCTGGTCCAGGGCATGCTCCAGGGCCCGCACGGCCTGCTCCGGATGCTGGAGGGGCGCGAGACCGAGTCCCCGCAGCCGGTCGGGCGCCTGTGCGCAGTGCGCGGCCGTCGCCTCGCCCGCGAGCCGGTGGAGCTTCTCGGCCGTCTCCTCGTCGGCCCAGTAGTGGTAGTGCGACGGGGACGGGCTGACCAGCTGGACGTCCACGCCCTGCGCGTCCATCGCGGCCAGCCGCACCGTCACGTCGGTCATCATCGGGATGCGCTCGCGGACCATGGGGCCGTTGACGGCGAGGGCTGCGGGCCCGTTGCGCCGGGCGTCGAGGGCCCTGGCCTCCGCCTGTGCCGGCAACTCCGACACCAGCGCCTCGACCCCGGGGATCAGGACGTGCGCGTGTACGTCGACGGTCGGGGAACGGCGCGCGGCAGCGCTCGGCGTGGGGCGGTGGTCGGGCTGGGGGCACCTCCCGGAGAAGTCTGAGGCCGGGAGGGCCGTCACGGCAGCTCCTTGAGAGGGGTCATCGTGGAGTACATCAGCCCGGGCACGTCACCGCGGACGCCGTCGAGTTGCCACTGCCCGATCTGGACGGATGCTTCGACGACCGACCGGACCCGATCGATCCGCCGTTCGTAGTAGCCCCTGAGCAGTTCCTCGTCCCACTCGGATCCGCTGGTCAGCATCTGGGACAGCACCCAGGCGTCCTCCAGCGCCATCGCCGCACCCTGGGCGATCGTGGGCGGGCAGCAGTGCGCCGCGTCACCGACGAGGACGACCCGGCCCCGGTGCCATGACCCCTCGACCAGCATCCGTTCGAACCAGGTGTAGTTCACCTGCGCCGGGTCGGTGATCGAGTCGCGGATCTCGTCCCAGGCGCCGCCGTAGCCCTGCGAGAGGCGGCGCATCTCCTGCGCGTAGGACTCGGGCGGGATCGTGCCGCGGTCACGGCTGGGCTCCACCAGGTAGGCGTAGATGGTGTCCTTGCCGGTGGGCGTGTATCCGGCGATGTAGCAGGGCCCGCCGTGCGCGAGGTCGCTGCGCTCCACGCCGGCCGGACGAGGTGCCGGGACACGCCAGATGCCCATGCCGGTCGGCTCGGGTCTGGCGTCGATTCCGATGGCGGCGCGGGTCGCGGACTGCAGGCCGTCGGCAGCCACGACGAGGTCGTAGCGGCCCTCGGTGCCGTCACTGAGGCGGACGGTCACCGACGTCCCGTCCTGGGTGAGGATCTCGGCGGTGGTGCCGAGCCGGACGTTCGCGCCGGATGTCCGGACCGCGTCGACGAGGATGCGCTGGAGCACCGGGCGCTGCATGCCCAGGGTGGCGGGGAGGTCGCCGCCGCCGGTGCGGACCGTTTCCATGACGCGGAGCACGGTACCGTCGGGCGCCGTATGCCCCAGGGAGTCGGAACAGTGGCCCTGTTCGCGGACCTCGTCCCAGACGCCGATCTCTCGCAGTACGCGCAGGGCGTTGCCCTGAAGGGTGATGCCGGAGCCGTGTACGTTCCAGTCCTCCTTGACCTCGACGAGGTCGACGTCGATGCCCGCCCGCCGCAGCAGCACGGTCATGACATTGCCGGAGGTACCCCCTCCGATGACCAGGACTCTCTTTCCTTCCATGACCAACTCCTTTGTTGGCAGGTCACTTGACGGCGACCGGATTGACGGGGGAGCCGACGGCTCCGGTGATGGGCAGAGGCGCGGCGGTGAGCCAGAACTCGTACACGCCGTCGCGAGCGCAGTCGTCCGCGAGAGCGTCGGGGTCCCACATCTCGCCGATCAGCAGGCCCATGTGGGGAATGGCGACCTGGTGCAGCGGCTGGAACGCGCCGTCGAACTCGTTCGGCCGTACCTCGAAGCCCCAGGTGTCGGTGGCGATCGCGGCGATTTCGGTGCGGTGCAGCCAGCCGGCGGTGCTGAAGGACAGACCGGGAGAGTCTCCGCCCGCGTAGTCGCCCCAGCCCTCGCGGCGGGCTCGCGACAGCCGGCCGGTCCGGACGACGACCATGTCCCCGCGGCCGACGGACACGCCATGGGCCTCGGCCGTCGCGGTCAGGTGCTCCTCGGTGATCGCGAAACCGTCCGGAAGTTCTCCGGATCCGTCGCCGATCGTCCGGCCGACGTCGAGGAGGACTCCGCGTCCTGCGACGTACGGCGCCATGTGCTCGATACCGGTGACGAGGTCGCCGTCGGAGGTGACGACCTTCTCGGCCGCCCGCCCGTTCCACGCCTTACCGTGGTCGAAGATGTGCCCGAGCCCGTCCCATTGGGTGGAGCACTGCAGCGGCATCGTGATCACGTCGTCGGCGCCGCCGATGCCGTGCGGGAAGCCCTGGTTGCCCAGCGCCGCGTCGGTGCCGGTATCGAGCATCGTGTGCACGGGGTTGGTGCGCCGGCGCCAGCCCTTCTGCGGCCCGTTCATGTCGAACCGCTGCGAGAGTGAGAAGCTCACGCCCCGCCGCACCAGCACGGCGCCCTCCCGGCGCTTGGCCTCGTCGAGGAAGTTGAGCGTGCCGAGGACGTCGTCCTCACCCCAACGCCCCCAGTTGGAGTACGCCTTGGCGGCCTCGGAGATCGCTCCCTCGGGGTTGTGGCGGTCCAGGCTCATGACGTCTCCTCCGCCACACAGCGGGTGCGCTGCACGCCCAGCCCGGTGATGGAGCCCTCCATGACGTCGCCGTCGCGCAGCAGCCGGCCCCAGTGCATGCCGTTCCCGGCCGGGCTGCCGGTGAGCACCAGGTCACCGGGCAGCAGTCGGGCGGTCCGGGAGATGTACGCCACCAGCCGGGCGATCCCGAAGAGCATGTCCTTCGTGGACTCGTCCTGCATGGTCTCGCCATTCAGCTTCAGCGTGACCCGCAGGTCGCCGGGATCCGCGATCGACCCGGCGGGCACGATCCACGGGCCGAGCGGGGTGAAGCCGGGGGCGTTCTTGCAGCGCAGCCAGTCGGTGCCGATGGCCTTCATGTCCCGGCGGAAGACGGTCGCGCGGTCGGTGAGGTCGTTGGCGATGGTGTAGCCGGCCACGTACTCCAGCGCCTCCTCGACCGTCACCCGGTAGGCAGGCTCGGCGATGACGGCCGCCAACTCCAGCTCCCAGTCCGGTTGTTCGGCCCAATCCGGAAGGGCGACATCGTCGAAGGGGCCGGTGATCGCACTGGGCAGGCCGATGAACACGTACGGCAGGTCCTCGGCCGCCCGCCGGTCCATGACCGCGGCGATCTCCGCGCGCGCCTCCTCCACGGTGCGCGGGTCGTCGGGGGAACGGTGGGCGACCTCCAGGTCGATGACGTGCTGCCGGTAGTTGGCGCCGGACTGGAAGACCTGGCGGGGCTCGACCGGCGCGTGCACCCGCAGTCCCTCCAAGGGGTTCCAGTCGGCCGTCTTATCGGCCGCGAGCTCGTGCAGGCGAGGGAGCATCTCGTCCCAGCGCTCGAGGATCCCCCGGGTCGTCAGGGACGGCTCTCCGAGGGCCGTGCGAAGATTCAGCACGCGCCCCCCGGGGATCACAAGACCGGGGAAGGACGCCTGGTCAGAGGCAGAGAGGACGCCAAGGGCGAAGGGTCCGGAGAAGGACGCGGAAGCGGCTGCGGGTTTCACGGGAATGTCCTCCAGATTGCGGTGCGACCAATGTGACCGCCACCGCGTAATCTGGGAAATCGATTCTTTAGATGTTGATCATCCGTGGCGCGAATACCGCCGCCGCAAGCGTCCTAGCTCTGGAGGCGTCGTGTCCCTCTCCGGCCTCGATCTCAATCTCGTCCTGTCCCTGCGGGCTCTGCTGGAGGAACGCAACGTCACCCGCGCCGGGCAGCGCGTCGGGCTCAGTCAGCCGGCGATGAGCGCGGCCCTGGCCCGGCTGCGCCGCCACTTCGACGACGACCTGCTCTCGCGCGTCGGCAGACAGTACGAACTGACCGCCCTCGGGCGCGCTCTGCTGGACCGCACCTCGACCGCCTGCGACCTGCTGGAACGGGTCTTCAGCAGCAGGGCCGACTTCGCCCCGGGCAGCGAGGAGCGCGAGTTCACCCTGCTCACCTCCGACTACGCCCTCGCCGTGTTCGGCGCCGAGCTCGCCCGGACCGTGCACGCCGAGGCCCCCGGGGTACGGCTGCGCTTCCAGCGGACGCCCATCGACGTCACGGAGGACACGGCACCGCTGCTCAGCACGGCCGACGGGCTGCTGATGCCGCGCGGCGTCATCAGCGGTTTCCCCGCCGTCGACCTGTTCACCGACCGCTGGGCCTTCCTGGTCGCCGAGGCGAACGACGAGGTCGGCGACCAGCTGACCATGGACGACCTGGCACGGCTGCCCTGGGTCATCTACCAGCGCGCCTACGACGCTCCGGCCGCCCGTCAGCTGAGCATGCTCGGTGTCGATCCCCGCGTGGAGATCTCCGTCGACAGCTTCCAGGCGCTGCCCTTCCTGGTCGCCGGCACCCGCCGGATCGCCCTGGTGCAGCAGTGCCTGGCCGAGCTGCTGCGCGGCGTGGCCGCCGTGCGCCTCATGGAACCGCCCTACGGGGCGGTCCCCCTCCAGGAGGCACTGTGGTGGCACCCGGTGCACACCCACGACGCGGCCCACATCTGGCTGCGCGAGACCGCGGCCCGCGTAGGAGCGGAGCTCGCCGCTTCCCAGCCCGGCCGTATCGCCACGGCCGCACCGGGATAGCGGGCTCCTGCAGGTACCCGGCATCCAAGTCCCGGATGATCCACATCTTCGATATCGATCGGACGGGGGCTAGGCAGGACCTGCCCGTTGGCCCATAGTCGTCTCAACCCGACGCCGGGCCGCACCTATGACCCGCTGACCGAGCCGCACCTTCACCCGCGCCGGGCTCGCACAGGCGCCCGACGAGCCGGCCCGCCGGCGACGCCCAGCCGCATCGGCACCGCTGTCACGTGCTGCCACGGACACCGGGTGGCCCGACCGCGACGGCCGCGCCGTTCCATTCCCTCCGACACGCCCCGTGGAGTTCCCGCATGCCTGCATCCGTGCCCCCGCTCCCATCCCCACCGTCCGAGGCTGTCGCGGACTCCCCGGCCGAGCAGACCGTGTCCGGTCCCGGCCACCGGCTTCGCCTCACGCTGCTGATGGCCGGCGCCTGTCTGCCCATCCTCGGCGCCGTGCTCATCGCCCCGGTCCTGCCGCAGATGCAGGACCAGTTCGCCGACGTGCCGGGCGTCGACGCGCTCGTCCCCATGGCCCTGACGATCCCCGCCCTGTCGCTGGCCCTGCTGGCCCCCTTCGCCGGCGTCCTGGTGGACCGGCTCGGCCGCAAACGCCTCCTGGTCACCGCCACTGTGCTGTACGCGATCCTCGGCACCGCGCCCCTGTGGCTGGACTCCCTCGGCGCCATCGTCGCCAGCCGCGCCCTCGTCGGCGTCACCGAAGCCGCCATCATGACCTGCTGCACCACCCTGATCGGCGACTACTACTCCGGCCGGCAACGCGACCGCTACCTCGCGATGCAGACGATGTGCGCCGCGATCTCCGCGACAGCCTTCTTCGTGCTGGGCGGCGTGGCCGGATCGGCCGGCTGGCGCGCACCGTTCTGGGCCTACGCCGTGAGCCTGCTGCTCGCTCCCGCCATGGCCGCCTTCCTGCCCCGGCCCCGACCCGACGACCACGCCGGCGCCCCCTCCCCCACCGTCTCGGAACCGATGGCCAGGCGGCCCTTCCCCTGGCGTCCGCTGGTCGGCACATGCGCGCTGACGGTCTTCGGCGCCGTCCTCTTCTACACCCTCCAGGTGGAGATGGCGTTCCTCCTGGACGACATGGGCGTGACCGAGAGCGGCATCATCGGGCTGGCCACCGCCATCACCAGTGCCGCGATCGTGGTCGGCTCCGCCACGTTCGCCAAGGCCGGCCGCAGCCCGCAAGCCTGGCTGCCCACCGCCTTCGGCCTGTGCGCCCTCGGCTTCGCGGTGGTCTGGCTCGCTCCCAACCCCGTCGTGCTGACCCTCGGTGCCGTGATCACCTGCCTCGGCGGCGGCATCATGCTGCCGAGCCTGCTCACCCTTGCCATGTCCAAGCTGGAGTTCGCCGACCGCGGTCGTGGCATCGGGCTGTGGACAGGTACCTTCTTCCTCGGTCAGTTCCTGTGCCCGCTCGTGGCACTCGCCCTCACCTCAGCCGTCGGCACCCTTGAGGGCGCCATGGGCGTACTCGCCCTCGCCGGGGCCGTCGCCACCGCCGCACTCGGCCTCGCGGCCCGGCGTCGCCGGATCGGCGCCGGCCCGGAACCGGTCCAGCAGTTGGCTGGCTGACCTGCTACGGCGCTGATCCGCCGCGAGAACCGCACACCCTCGGGATCGGCATCGCGGCCGTCCCCGCGATGCCGATCACACCACTCGTGCCACTCGTCCCACCGGAGATCCATGCTGAACCTGATCGCCGCCATCCGTCGCAAACCGGGCATGACTCATCGGGCATTCCTGCACCACCTCCACCATGTGCACGGATCCCTGGCCGCCGCGAACCCTCTCCGGATTCGGCGCTACGTCCAGAACCACGTCTTCGACGCGTCCTTCGGCAGCGAGGGGGACCTGACATACCTGACCGAGTTCGGCCGGGACTCCGTCACCGAGCTGCGCTTCGAGAACATGGAGGCGCTGACCGCCACGATGTCGGACCCGTACTCGCGCGAGGTCATGGGCCCCGACGGCGCCCACTTCAACGACCTGCCCAGCGCCCTGGCCCTGCTGACCCGCCCCGCGGTACTCATGGCCCCGCCGGCATCCGACGCGGGCGAAAGCCGCGTGAAGGTACTCCATTTCGTCCACAAGTCCGGAGGACCGGTCCCGGACGACGTCACCGAGCGGTGGCAGGCCGCCCACGAAGAGGTGCTCGACGCCGAGGAGCCCCAGGCCAAGGTGCTGCGGGGATACGTCCAACACCGCGGGGTGCCGGGGGCCGGGAGGGCGCTGCGCCATTTCGGCGGCGGGGGCGAACCCGCGTACCTGGGAGTCGCTGCCCTGTACTACGACTCCCAGGACGAAGCGCTGACCCACTTCCCCTCGTACGAGCGTTCACTGCGAGAACGGTCCGCCGAGACCGGCGGCTTCCACGACCCGTCCCGCTCCTTCGCCCTGTACAGCCGCGAGGTGACCATCTTCTGAGCCGCCGGTCACTTACCTAACCGGCGGTTCGTGGCCGTACCGGCAGCCGGAGCGGGGTGGGCCGAGTGGGTGGTCATTTCGCTGCCTCCTGCGGGCGGTTGCCACAACAGGACGCGGTTGTAGCCTCACGGTCCGGAACCGCCTCCTGCAACCAGGTCTTCGTCGTCGGCAGCCCCGACTGGACGCCGTACCAGGAGAATCCGAATTGTTCGAGTGACTCCATCGAGCAATCAAGTCGGTATGGTAGGTGCATGGCTCACGTCTCAGCGGCCGAGCGCCGCCCTCAGTTGATCAAAGCAGCCATCGAACTCATGGCGAGAGAGGGAGTCGCTGCCGGAAGTACCCGTGCGATCGCCGCCGAACTCGGCGTCGCGCAGGCCACGGTGCACTACACGTTCGGCACGAAGGAGGATCTGTACCGTGCCGTCATCCAGCACCTGACGCAGGAGATGGAGAGCCAGGTGCGGCAGGCCGCACCGGTCGACGCCGGCTTCGAGGAAACCGTGGGAGTGCTTGCCTCCGCCTTGTGGCGCACGGTGCGTGACCAGTCGAAGAGCTATCAACTGCTCACCGAACTGACCATGTTCGCGCTCCGGTCGCCCCACCTCCGAGAGGCCCTCGAAACGCACAACCTCGGTGTCCTCAGCGTGACATCGGAGCTTGTGACAGAAGCCGCCGAGCGCGCCGGCCGGCAGCTCGCACAGCCGGCGAGCACGGTCGCGCGGTTCTTCCTCGCCGGGTTCGACGGACTCGTGCTGCAGCACCTGACGCACCCCGACGACGAGGCGGAACTGTCCTGTCTCCAGGCCCTGATCTCCGCCACGCTGGCCCTCGCCAGCGGTGGCGTGGAGATGGTCGCCGTACCTCGTGACCTCATCGAAGGGGTTCAGTCGAGCGGTTGATCCGCTTCGGCGGGGGTCGCTGGCCGCGTGAAGGGTGACGGCGGGTGCACATGAGCACGTGTTCGGGTCGGGTGGCCCCCGGATTGCTGCCGGGCTCGGCATCTCGGTCGGCACCACGCAGTCCGCACCGGCACGGCGAGCTGCCGGCTGAGCCACCGGCGGCGGGGCGCGTGCCGGCCGGTCCGGACAAGCCGCGCTGCCGATGCAGACGCGATCCGCCGGTGCCCCGGCCCTCAGGGAGGGCTGGGCACCGGCGGACGCTCACCGCGTCAAGGGTTTACGGAAGCGGCGGGTAGGCGTTCTGCATCAGCTGCCTGAACTGGGCGGAGAACCAGTGTCCCGCCACGGGCGCGTTCGCCAGTGAACCCGTGGGGTTGTTGCCGTTGCGGGGGTTGCCGCCGTAAGTCGGGTCGCACATGCGGTCGAAGCCCTTGCCCTCGTCGTTGGGGATGGCGCTGCTGGAGCCGTCGGACTCCCCCGGCGGCTTGACCCACACGTAGGCGTCGATGCCGGCGGCCGGTGCCGCGGTGGGCCGTTCGCCGAGGCCGGCGCCACTCTGGTTGCACCAGTTGCCGGCGTGGATGCGCCGGTCGATGCGGCTGCCGTTGACGTAGTCGTCCACAGAGGTCATCGGTCCGGGGCCGGTGGGCCGGGCGGTGCCGCCCCAGCCGTTGCGGGACGTGTCGATGAGCATGCCGAGGCCGGAGTGGAAGCCGGCCGCGACGAGCTTGTCACGCAGCGCCTGGGCGAAGGACTGCTCGTCCGCGTACTGGTTCCAGTCCAGCCACTTGGACTGACGTACGGTCTGCCCGCTGACCGTGTCGGTGATCTTCAGGTACGGCTCCTTGGTCGGACTGTAGTTGGCGGTGTTGACGATGAACCCGGCCACGTCGTTCACGCTCGCGCCGTTGGTGGTTGCGACCTTGTGGAACTGCTGCACGGCGGGGCCGAGGTTGCTGTCCCAGCCGAGCCAACCGTGGTGTGCGGCGTCGATGTAGTTGTAGACGTTCGGGATGGCGCCGAGCTTGTCGAGGGCGTAGGAGACGCCCTTCTCATAGTTGCCGTTGCTCTTCATGGTCACGCACGCGTCGGTGGTGGTGGGGGTGCCGCCGGCGTTGGTGACGAGGTTGGGCAGTGAGTCGGGTTCGATGATGGTGGCGATCCTGAGGGACGCGTACTTCGAGTCGGAGAGGATCGAGGCGATGGGGTCGATGTACTGGGTCCTGTACTTGTCGATCTCGTCGGGCTTGAGCTCACCGTTGGAGGCGAGGGCGGCGCAGTCGCGGCCCGGGAGGTCGTAGATGACCACCTGGATGACGAGCTCGCCGGAGCCCTTCTGCTTCAGGGCCTCGTCGAGGTGGGCGCGCAGACCCATGCCGCCGTTCACGCCGTCGATCGCGGCGATCCGGTCCATCCAGACCGCGGTGGGCTGGTTGGAGATACGGCTGCCGCCCGGTTCTGCGGCGGCCTTCGCGGACCACTCCGGGTTCACATAGACCTTGGCGCCGGAGTACGGGTTGCCTGCCTTGGGCCCGGTCGGGCCGGGGTCCGTCGGGCCCGGGTCGGTCGGGCCGGGGTCGGTCGGGCCGCCGTCGACGTTGCAGGTCACGCCGTCGAGGGTGAACGTGGCCGGGATGGCGTTGGTGCCGCTGTAGCTGCCCTGGAAGCCGAAGCTCACTGAGCCGCCGGTGGCGAGCGTGCCGTTGTAGCCCTCGTTGGCCGCGGTGACGGCGGTGCCGCTCTGGCTGATCTTCGAGTTCCAGAAGTTGGTGATCTTCTGGTTGCCCGCGTACGACCACTTCACCGACCAACCCGACTTGGCAGCCGCGTTGTTGGTGATGGTGACGGCAGCGGTGAAGCCGGTGTCCCACTGGTTCTGCACCTTGTAGTCCACCGTGCAGGGTACGGAGGCGGTGGCGGCACCGGCCGGTGCCGAGAGAAGCGCAGCCCCTGAGCTTCCGGTGAGCAGCGCGAGGGCGGCGAGCAGTGAGGTCCTGGTGCGACTCATGAGTGTGGGTTCCTTCTCCTTCGGCATTCTTCTACTGATCACGGCCGCGCAGGAGGTTGCGCGGTCCGATGGCGTGCAGGGTGGGCGTAGCGTCGTGGTTCGAGACCGGGGACGGGGCGGAGGAGCGGTGCCGGGTTCCCGCTCCGTCCCAGGTGGGGCGGTTTGCGGTCGCCGGACCACTCATGACCTTGTCGGTGAAGCCGTGTGGGGAGGTGCGCGCACCGATCTCTCGCGCCACCAAAGGCACGTGCGCGGCGATGGGAGCGAGCGGGGCCGGCCGCCCGCTCTCGTCGGTGCGGATGTCGGAGCAGGTGTCGCTGGTGTGGACGCGCCGGGGGCGACCGGATTGCCCGCCGGGCCGGTGGGCTCGTGCAGTAGCCACAGATCGGAGTTGCCGGGGTGTGCCGGTCCACCCGCCAGGATCACGTTCCTCGCTCTGATGCCGCCGGTACTTCCGCACGTCCGCGGCACCGCAGGTCGTGCGGTCCGGGCACGACTCACCGAACGGGTCGGCATGGACCACGATCTCGCGTGATCCGGTGTGATGTCGGACAGACCGAGTCGACGCTCCTGGCTGCCGGTCGGCTCGGAGCCCTCGTTCATGGCGGGCGCCGTCGTGCCGGAGCGGGACCAGACGGTGTTCCGGTCCTGGGCGGGCTTGCGACCGTCGGCGAGAGTCGAACGGCTCTGTCCGACTGTGCGACGGGGCGGACTTGTCGGTGCTTTGCGCTGATCCGTGGAAGCCGTTGTCCCCCTGGCCGTGGACGGTGTGCTCCCTCGGCCAGGGATGCACTGCTCCCTGGGCCGAGACCATCGGGACGGCCGTGGTGGCGACGAGCGTGTCGGCGCCCGCAACGGCTGATAACGAAGGTGGGGGGTGTCGCATGAGCGACTCCTTGCAGTTGAGCGCGTCGTGACCGGCGCGTCGCCTGATTGGAACCGCTCCCACTGGTGCGAAGGAAGGTAGCGCCGAGTGGCGCGGTTGCCCAGAGGTGCTGCGAAACTTTTCGTGAACCAAGCGATTTTGTGCCTTCGACTCTTCAAGCGCCTTGACCGCCACTGCCCGCATCCCCATGATGGGAGCGCTCCCACTGGCCAAGACTTGTCCTTCCCCGAGCCGCAAGCCGCTAGGAGGAACCAGTTCATGGATCCCGGACGCAAACGCAGAACCGTTCGGCGGGTGTGGACCGCCGTGGCGACCGCTTTAACCCTGCCCCTGTCGTTACTGGCCACGGGTTCGACTTCGGCCCAGGCGGCCGCACTTCGGTGCAGTGTCGACTACAAGACGAACGACTGGGGCTCCGGCTTCACCGCGGACCTGACGATCACCAACCGCGGTACGGACGTCATCGACGGCTGGACCCTGACCTACAGCTACACGGGCAACCAGAAGCTCAGCAACGGCTGGAACGGCACCTGGTCCCAGTCGGGCCAGGCGATCACCGTGAAGGACGCCGGCTACAACGGGCGGATCGCCGCCGGCGCCGCCGTGTCGACCGGCGCCCAGTTCAGCTACAGCGGCACCAACGCCGCCCCCGCGAACTTCGCGATCAATGGCACCAGCTGCACCGGCGCCCACCAACCACCCATCACCGTGCTCACCAGCCCGGCGGCCGGCGCCGTCTACACGCAAGGAGACGAGGTACCGCTCGCGGCCACCGCAGCGGCCGCGGACAACGCCACCATCAGCAAGGTCGAGTTCTACGACGACACCACACTGCTGGGCACGGATACCACGGCGCCGTACTCGCTCTCGGCCTCAAGTTTGACCGTGGGCAGTCATTCACTCGTCGCGAAGGCCTACGACAGCCTCGGCGCGTCCGCGTCGTCCACGCCCGTGGGCATCACGGTCGCCTCAGGGCCCACCGTGGTCGCGACGCCCACCCAACTGGGTATCCAGCAGGGCAAGACGGGCACGTACGAGGTGAAGCTGTCGAAGCAGCCGTCCTCGAACGTCACCGTCAGCACGGCCCGGACGGGCGGCAATTCAGGTCTGTCGGTGACCGGCGGCGTCTCGCTCACCTTCACGCCGCAGAACTGGAACACGGCGCAGAAGGTGACCATCACCGCCGACAGTTCCGGTACCGGCGCGGCGACTTTCGAGTCGACGGCCCCCGGCCACGCGAAGGCCTCGGTCACCGTGACGCAGCTGGGAGCGACGAAGGCGTACGACGCCCGTTTCCTGGAGCTGTACGGCAAGATCACCAACCCGGCGAACGGCTACTTCTCCCCCGAGGGCATCCCCTACCACTCGATCGAGACGCTGATCGTCGAGGCGCCGGACCACGGCCACGAGACCACCTCCGAGGCCTACAGCTACCTCCTGTGGCTCCAGGCCATGTACGGCAAGGTCACGGGCGACTGGTCCAAGTTCAACGGCGCCTGGGAGATCATGGAGAAGTACATGATCCCGACCCATGCCGACCAGCCGACCAACTCCTTCTACAACGCGTCCAAGCCGGCCACGTACGCGCCCGAGCTGGACACGCCGAACGAGTACCCGGCGAAGCTCGATCCGTCCGTCGCGGCAGGCCGGGACCCGATCGCGGCGGAGCTGAAGAGCGCGTACGGCACGGACGACGTCTACGGCATGCACTGGCTGCAGGACGTCGACAACGTCTACGGCTTCGGCAACTCGCCGGGCAAGTGCGAGGCGGGTCCGTCGGACACCGGTCCGTCGTACATCAACACCTTCCAGCGCGGCGTGCAGGAGTCGGTGTGGGAGACGGTGCCGCAGCCGACCTGCGACGCCTTCAAGTACGGCGGCAAGAACGGTTACCTGGACCTGTTCACCGGTGACGCCTCCTACGCCAAGCAGTGGAAGTTCACCAACGCCCCGGACGCCGACGCGCGTGCGGTGCAGGCCGCGTACTGGGCCGACATCTGGGCCAAGCAGCAGGGCAAGGGCTCGGCCGTCTCCGCGACCGTGACCAAGGCCGCGAAGATGGGCGACTATCTGCGCTACGCGATGTACGACAAGTACTTCAAGAAGATCGGCAACTGCGTCGGTCCGTCCACCTGCCCGGCGGGTACCGGCAAGGACGCCTCGATGTACCTGCTGTCCTGGTACTACGCGTGGGGCGGCGCCACCGACACGAGTGCCGGCTGGGCCTGGCGCATCGGCTCCAGCCACGCCCACGGCGGCTACCAGAACCCCCTCGCGGCCCACGCACTCGCCAACTACGCGCCGCTGAAGCCGAAGTCGGCGACGGGGCAGGCGGACTGGGCCAAGTCCATGGACCGGCAGCTGGAGTTCTACCGCTGGCTGCAGTCGGACGAGGGTGCCATCGCCGGTGGCGCGACCAACAGCTGGGCGGGCCGGTACGCGACCCCGCCGGCCGGGAAGCCGACCTTCTACGGCATGTACTACGACGAGAAGCCCGTCTACCACGACCCGCCGTCCAACCAGTGGTTCGGCTTCCAGGCGTGGTCGATGGAGCGGGTCGCCGAGCTGTACCAGCAGACGGGGAACGCCCAGGCCAAGACCGTCCTGGACAAGTGGGTCAAGTGGGCGCTGTCCAAGACCACGTTCAACCCGGACGGCACCTACCGGATCCCGTCGACACTGCAGTGGTCGGGCCAGCCCGACACCTGGAACGCCTCGAGCCCCGGTGCCAACAGCGGGCTGCACGTCACCGTCGCCGACTACACCAACGACGTCGGTGTGGCGGCCGCGTTCGCCAAGACCCTGACGTACTACGCCGACCGGTCCGGCGACACCGAGGCCGCGTCCGCGGCGAAGAAACTGCTGGACGGGATGTGGACCAACTACCAGGACGCCCTGGGCATCGCCGTCCCGGAGACCCGCACCGACTACAACCGCTTCGACGACGGTGTCCACATCCCGAGCGGGTGGACGGGCACCATGCCGAACGGTGACGCGATCAACTCGTCGTCGACGTTCGACTCGATCCGCTCCTTCTACAAGAGCGATCCGGCCTGGTCGAAGATCGAGTCCTATCTGAAGGGCGGGGCCGCCCCCTCCTTCACGTACCACCGGTTCTGGGCCCAGGCGGACATCGCCCTGGCCATGGGCTCGTACGCGGAACTCCTCGAGTAGCCCCCCGCTGAGGCCCGCGTGCGCGACCCCGTCACAAGGCGACGGGGTCACCCGCCGGGCGGCCCCCACCCCCTGGGGGCCGCCCGGCGCTCAGGCTCGGACAGCGGTCGAGCCACGTCCCACCCGCCGCTACCTGCCGCTTTGGAAATCCCCTCAGGACACCGAAGTCCGCCTCCTTGTCAGGAACATGACCCTCTTCTACAGTCCCAGCGAGGCCTCTGCTTGGGAGCGCTCCCAATTCCCTGCGGAAGCCCTCGTCCCCCCACATCCCCCGCGGAGGACCCGCATGCAACCGTCACGTCATCAATTCCGCAGGACGCACGCGCTCTGCGGTGCGCTGCTGACCACGCTCGTCGCGCTGGCCGCCCTGCTCACTGGCGCTACGGCCTCTCAGGCCGACACGACGATCTGCGAGGAGTTCGGCTCCACCACGATCCAGGGCCGTTACGTCGTACAGAACAACCGCTGGGGCACCAGCGCCACCCAGTGCATCTCCGTCACGGACTCGGGCTTCAGGATCACCCAGGCCGACGGCTCGGTCCCGACGAACGGCGCCCCGAAGTCCTACCCGTCCGTGTACAACGGCTGCCACTACACCAACTGCTCCCCCGGCACGAAGCTCCCCGCACGGCTGAGCTCCATCGCCGACGCTCCCACGAGCATCTCCTACAGCTACGTGGGCGGCGATGCCGCGTACAACGCCTCGTACGACATCTGGCTGGACCCGACGCCCCGCACCGACGGCGTGAACCGGACCGAGATCATGATCTGGCTCAACAAGGTGGGCCCGATCCAGCCCATCGGCTCCCAGGTCGGTACGGCGAGCGTGGCCGGACGCACCTGGCAGGTGTGGTCGGGCAGCAACGGCTCCAACGACGTGCTCTCCTTCGTCGCGCCGTCGGCGATCGACAGCTGGAGCTTCGACGCGATGGACTTCGTCCGGCAGGCCGTCTCGCGCGGACTGGCGCAGAACGACTGGTACCTGACGAGCCTTCAGGCGGGCTTCGAGCCTTGGCGGAACGGCGCGGGACTGGCGGTGAACTCCTTCTCGTCAACCGTCAACCTCGGCGGCGGCACACCCGGCCCCGGAACTCCCGGCGGACCCGCGGCATGCAAGGTGGCCTACGGCACCAGCGTGTGGCAGGGCGGCTACACCGCCGATGTCACCTTGACCAACACGGGTTCCTCGCCGGTCAACGGCTGGAAACTCGCGTTCACCCTGCCCGCGGGGCAGACGATCACCAGCGCGTGGAACGCCGGGATCTCTCCGTCGTCGGGAGCGGTCACGGCCGGCAACCTGGCGTACAACGCATCTCTTGCGCCTGGCGGCCAGGTCTCCTTCGGCTTCCAGGCCTCTTACAGCGGCGGCTTCGCCAAACCGGCCGCCTTCAGCCTGAACGGCACGCCCTGCACCACCGCGTGATGTATTCACCATGACTCGCCTGACCCGAGCGCCGGTCGGCCGGCTGCCCCACTGCCGAGCACACACCGGACCCGAGTCGCATCCGCTCACCCGGGACCCGCCCGCCAGGCTCGTGCCTGACGGGCGGGTCCCGTCTTTCTCATGAGACACCCGTCTCCGACTGTTCGAGTACGTTCCACCCGCGCACACGGTGGACACGAGCGGTCTTCGGGTAGGAGGTCTCGGCGTCCGAGCGTGGGCCGATCTCGAACAGGTCGATCATCAAGAAGAGCGGGTAGGCGGGAGACTGACGCGTCCGCTTCACCATGACGCCCTCGCAGCCGATGATCGTGCCCGATGGCCCCCACACAGCCGTCCAGGTGTGGGGTTTCGAGGCGTCCAGGGGAAGGGCGACTTCCGTCATGTCGGTTGTCAACCGGCTGTCCGAATGCGCTTTCACCCCGCACCTGGCGTGACTCCGCCCCTCACCGACGGCATCGGCGTCGATCTCGAAGACACAGATCTCACCGCTCTCCCCCTCCGACAGATGCTCCGTGCCCACGAGCCACGCCGCGAGCATGCATCCCTCGTCCACGCTCGCGCTCACCGTCACCTCCACCCGCCCGGCCGTGGGCGCCCAGAGCAGCCGCTCAGGGGTCTCCGTGCGGACGACGAGTCCGTCGGAACGGTGTCGGTGTGTTCCCCGGTGAGAGCCCACCGGGCCGGAGAAGACCCCGGTCTGCACGTTGGACACGCGCAGGGGAGCGTCCTCCTCTCGCCAGTCCGGCTGCTCGGCGTCGATACGCAGCCGCAGCCCCGAACCGTCGATGTCGTAGCGTGCCCGAGACCGCTCGGGTGACGTCCAATGGGGCAGATAGTGATCGACCCAGCGATCCTTCCTGAGCCGCGGAACGGCGAAATCGTCCTCGAAGTCGGGCTCACGAGCCGGAGACGCGGGGAGCCACAGGCCATCTTCACCCATGCCACCATCGTCCCAGACGACAGCCGCCGCCGTTTCGACGCCGCTCTCCCTGTGCGCGGAACGAACCCGGCGATGTGCACGGCGCATTCACTCATGAATGAGGCGAACCAGGCGTCGTCACCTGGCCGACAGAGCACGGGTCACGCCTGGAAGCCGTGTGCCCCGTTCCTTCACCCCGTAAGATCGGATGATCTCGTGGGGGGAGGTGGTTATGGGCAGGCGACGCCCCGGTACGCCGACGCTGGAAGAGGTGGCCGCCCACGCCGGGGTGGGGCGTGGCACGGTCTCTCGCGTCATCAACAACGCGGCCGGTGTGAAGGAGTCGACGCGCGAAGCCGTGCAGCGAGCCATCGAGGAGCTGGGGTACGTTCCCAATCTCGCGGCGCGCTCCCTGGCCGGGCAGCGAACCGATGCCGTCGCTCTCGTCCTGACGGAGCCCGACTGGCGCGTGTTCGCCGAGCCGTTCTTCTCGGAGATCGTCCGCGCGCTCGGGGACGCGTTGACGGACACCGGGATGCAACTGCTGCTGACCCTGGTCCGCTCGGACACCGAGCGGGAGCGCTTTCTGGAGTATGCGCGCGGCGGTCGCGTCGACGGGGTCCTGCTGTTGTCGGTGCATGCGGGGGACCGGCTGCCGGACCGGCTTGCCGAGGCGCGGTTGCCGACCGTGATGCTGGGGCGCCGCTCGGGCGACGAGTACGTCAGTTACGTGGACGCGGACAACCTGGGCGGTGCCCGCAGCGCCGTCTCCCACCTGCTGGCACGGGGCTGCGGAACGATCGCCACCATCACGGGGCCGTTGGACATGTACGTCGCCCAGTGCCGGCTGCGCGGCTACCGGGATGCTCTGGCGCTTGCCGGCTTGGGGTACGAGGAGTCCTTGGTGGCCGAAAGCGACTTCTCGGAGGACAGCGGGCGCCGCGCCATGGCGGAACTGCTCGAACGGAACCCGGAGATCGACGGCGTCCTCGCCGCGTCGGACACCACGGCGGCGGGGGCTCTGCAAGCACTGCGCACCGCGGGACGGCGCGTACCGGAGGACGTCGCCGTGATCGGTTTCGACGACTTCCCGCTGGCTCAGCGCACCGATCCGCCCCTGACCACCGTGCGTCAGCCCCTGGAGGAGATGGGCCGGGCCATGATCCGGCTGCTCTTGGAGGACATGGACGAACCGTCGGTGGCCTACCGCCACGTCATCCTCCGCACGCAGCTGCAGGTCCGTGAATCGGCGTGACGAGCGTCGTCGCCCGCCGGGCCCGAGCCGAAGACAGCCGCCACGGGCTCCGGGAGCGCTCCCACTCACTGTGCGTGTCGTTGAAGCAGGTGACGAAGAGGGCTATGCGCAGGGGTGGTTCCCAGTCACAGCTGCCACACCACGGGCAGTGAGGCGTCGGCGCCTTCGGTGGAGTAATCGTGGACGACGTCCAGCAGTTCGGCCATCCTCGCCTGCCAGGCGACGTTGACCGGCAGCTTCTCGAGTGCGGTGATCATCGCCGGGTAGTCCTCGACCTCCAGGAGATGGAACAGGTCGGTACGGCTGCGCCAGATCGTCCACTCACTGACCCCCGCGGCGCGGATGGCCGCGGTCAGTTCCTCGGGGACCTCGCGGTGCGCCGCCTCGTACTCCGCGATGCGGTCGGCACGGATCCTGGTGTGCAGGGCGACTCTCATGGCGCCTCCTTCGACGGTGTGGCGGCGGGGACCGGCGTGTCCGGGGCCAGCAGCTCCTCGGCGTGCAGTTCGTCCCACAGGGCGGCGGGGACGGGGTGTCGCAGCTGATCCACGGTGTCGTGCACTTCCTCGGCGGAGCGGGCTCCGCTCAGGACGCTCGCGACCGTCCGGTGGCCGAACGGGAAGTGCAGGGCGGCCGCGCGCAGCGGCACACCGTGGCGTGCGGCGATCGCCTTGAGCCGCAGCGCGCGGTCGAGCACCGGTTGCGGGACGGGCGCGTAGTCGTATGTCGCACCGGGCCTCGGGTCGGTGAGCAGCCCGGAGTTGAACACCCCTCCGATGATCACGCTCCTTCCGCGGGCGGCGGCCTCGGGCAGTACCTCGGCGAGCCCCTCCTGTTCCAGCAGGGTGTAGCGGCCGGCGAGGAGGACCACGTCGATGTCGGTCTCCCGCAGGAAGCGGGCGGACAGCGCGCAGTGGCTGGTTCCGATGCCGATCGCCTTGACGACACCTTCGTCCCGCAGCCGCTCCAGCGCCGGATAGGCCTCGGTGAGGGCCTGCGCGGCGTGGTCGTCGGGGTCGTGCAGGAGGGCGATGTCGACGCGGTCCAGACCGAGGCGGTTCAGGCTGGCTTCGAGAGAGCGCAGTACGCCGTCGGCGCTGAAGTCCCAGACGCGCCGACGGGTGTCGGAGACGGCGAAGCCGTGCGCGAGGTCGTCGCCCGCGCCGCCCTGCGGATTCGGCTCCAGCAGCCGTCCGACCTTCGTGGACACGGTGTACGCGTCCCGCGGGCGGTCGCACAGCGCGGTGCCGAGGCGGCGCTCGGACAGGCCGAGCCCGTAGTGGGGCGCGGTGTCGAAGGTGCGGATGCCCGCGTCCCAGGCGGCGTCCACGGCGGCGAAGGCCGCCTCGGCGGTGACGGGGCGGTAGAGGTTGCCGATGCCCGCCGCCCCGAATGACAGCTCGGTGACCCGGACACCGGTGCCGCCCAGCGGCGTTGTCCTCATGAGCCGGCCGCCGGGCGGAGCCTGAGCCCCTGCGTTCCGCCGTCGACGGCGAGGGCGGTACCGGTCACGGAGGCGGCGGCCGGGGACGCCAGATAGACCACGGCCGCCGCGATTTCGTCCGCGGTGACCAGGCGGCCGATCGGCTGGCGTGCGTTCAGGGCGGCACGTTCGGCCTCGGGGTCGTCGGCGGCGCCCAGGAGCCGGGCCACCCAGGGGGTGTCGGCGGTGCCCGGGTTGACGCAGTTGACGCGGATGCCCTCGCGGACGTGGTCGGCGGCCATGGCCAGGGTGAGGGACAGCACGGCGCCCTTGCTCGCGGAATACAGGGCGCGTTGCGGGAGCCCGGCCGTGGCCGCGATCGAGCAGATGTTGACGATGGCCGCGGTGCCCGGACGGGCGGTGGCGGTGCGCCGCAGGTACGGCAGGGTGGCGCGGGTGGTGCGCACCATGCCGAGGAGGTTGACGTCCAGGACGCGGTGCCACTGTTCGTCGGGGTTGTCCTCGACGGTGCCGACGGCGCCGATGCCCGCGTTGTTGACGAGGATGTCCAGGCCGCCGAGCCGCGCGGCCGCTTCCTCCACGGCGCGGCGGATCGAGGTGTCGTCGCCGACGTCGGCCTTGAGGGCGTACAGCGGCTCCGGCACGCCGGACACTTCCAGGTCGACCACGGCCACCGCCGCGCCTTGCGCGGCCAGCGTCTGGGCTGTGGCCAGTCCGATGCCGGACCCGCCGCCGGTGACGAGGGCCCTGAGGCCCGACAGCCCGGTCATGCCACCTCCTCCCGTCCGGCGTGGTCGGCGACCCAGAACGTCCCGTCCGGGTAGCGGTACTCGGCGATGGACTCCTCCTTCATCGTGGCGGAGAAACCCGGTGCGAAGGGCGCGGTGTAGTGCCCGTCGCGCATCACCACGGGCACGGTGAAGTGCTGGTGGAGGTGGTCGACGTACTCGATGACCCGGTTCTCGGTGGTACCGGACAGGGCCAGGTAGTCGAACATCGACAGGTGCTGCACCAGCTCGCACAGCCCCACCCCGCCGGCATGCGGACACACCGGCACCCCGAACTTCGCGGCGAGCAGCAGGATGGCCAGGTTCTCGTTGACCCCGCCGACTCGGGCGGCGTCGATCTGGAGCACGTCGAGGGCGCCGGCCTGGAGGAGCTGCTTGAAGATGACGCGGTTCTGCACGTGTTCGCCGGTGGCCACCTTCACCGGCGCGACCGCTTCACGCACGGCGGCGTGTCCGAGGATGTCGTCGGGGCTGGTGGGCTCCTCGATCCAGTACGGGTCGAAGGCGGCGAGCGCGTCGGTCCACCGGATCGCCTCGTCCACGTTCCACCGCTGGTTGGCGTCGATGGCGATGCGTATGCCGTCACCGACGGCGGCACGGGCGGTGCGCAGACGCCGGACGTCGTCCTCCAGGTCCGCGCCGACCTTCAGTTTGATCTGGGTGAACCCGTCGGCGACCGCCTGCTTGGCCAGGCGGGTCAGCTTGTCGTCGGAGTAACCGAGCCAGCCGGGCGAGGTCGTGTAGCCCGGGTATCCGCGGTTCACCAGCACGGCCTCGCGCTCCTCGAGCCCCGCGCGGCCCTCGCGCAGGAGGGCGAGGGCGTCCTCGGGGGTGAGGGCGTCGGCGATGTAGCGGAAGTCGACCTGGGAGACCAGCCACTCCGGTTCGGCGTGGGCGAGCAGACGCCACAGCGGCTGGCCGGCTCGCTTGGCGGCCAGGTCCCACACGGCGTTGACGACCGCGCCGATCGCCATGTGCATCACGCCCTTCTCGGGGCCGAGCCAGCGCAGCTGGCTGTCGCCGATCAGGTCGCGGCTCAGCGAGCCCGGGTCGGCGCACAGCTCCGTGACGGAGCGGCCCACGACGTGGTGGCGCAGTGCGCCGATCGCGGCGACCTGCACATCGTTGCCGCGTCCGATGGTGAAGGTGAAACCGTGGCCCTCGAGCCCGTCACCGGCGTCGGTGCGCAGCACGACATAGGCGGCGGAGTAGTCGGGGTCCGGGTTCATCGCGTCGGAACCGTCCAGCTCCCGCGAGGTGGGGAAGCGGACGTCGTAGGTGTCGACCGCGGTGATCCGGGGTGAGATGGCAGTCAAGGGGGTGCCTTTCACGCTTGGCCGAGGGTCTGGCGCTGGCTGCCGAGCCTGTCGACGCAGAGTTCGACGGTGTCGCCGGAGCGGAGGTAGGGAGTGCCGGGCAGGCCGAGGGCCACGCCCGCGGGCGTTCCCGTGTTGATCACGTCGCCCGGCTCCAGGACCATGTACTGACTCAGGTACGCGACGATGTGATCGACCGGGAAGATCATGTCCCGGGTGTGCCCGTTCTGCCGCTTCACGCCGTTGACGCTCAGGTGCAGCCCGAGGTCCTGCGGGTCGCCGACCTCGTCCGCGGTGACCAGCCAGGGCCCGAGGGGGTTGAAGGTCTCGCAGGACTTGCCGAGGTCCCACTGCGAGGAGTACTCCAGCTGGAACTCGCGCTCCGAGACGTCATGGCTGATCGCGTACCCGGCTATGACGGCGTGCGCGGCCTCGGGACCGTCCAGGTACCGCGCCCGGCGGCCGATGACGACCGCCAGCTCGACCTCCCAGTCCGTCTTCACCGAGCCGCGCGGAACGAGTACCTGGTCGTAGGGCCCGACCACGGTCCCCGGGTCCTTCATGAACACCACCGGCCGCTCCGGGATCGCGGCACCGGTCTCGGCGGCGTGGTCCCGGTAGTTCAGGCCGACGCAGACGATCTTTCCGGGGCGGGCGACGGGCGGACCGATCCGCAGGCCGTCAGCCTCCAGAACGGGGAGGGCTCCCGCCGCGACCGCGGCACGGGCACGGTCGATGCCGTCCGAGGCGAGGAACGCGCCGTCAACGTCGGAGGTCACGGAGGACAGGTCCAGCAGCCGGCCGTCGTCGGTGCGGACAGCGGGCCGCTCTTCGCCGGGGGCACCGACGCGTAGCAGTTTCACTGGCGTTTCCCTTGCCATAGGCGGGTTCAGGGAGGGACGGTCGGTCGTACGGGCGGGTCATCGCCGCCGGTAGAGCCCCGACCGGACCATGCGGAGCGCCTCAGCGGCCCGTTCCCTGAGTCATCGGATGAATGGCGGCATCGAGACTGTAGACGCAGGAGCACCCGCTGGCAACGGATTCCTCGGATGTATTCTCCCCGTCGGGGGCGTTCACCCGGGAAGGACGGGCCATTTCAACCCGGTAACCGCTGACGTACGGGCGACGACCGAGATGTCGTCCGATGACTTCGGGCGAGCCATGTGCGGCAGAGTCCGCTGGTGGGAGCGCTGACCTCGTGCCGCCGGACCTGACCGGAGTGGGTGACAGCAGCCCGGCGGCGCCGTTCCGTCGCCGTGACAGCCCAGCGGACGCAGTGGTCGTTGCCGAATCGTGAGCCGCGGCCGCCCGGTGCGACCCGATCAACCGATTGGGCATAGGCGCAGCTCACAGGTCGGCTCACTGGTCCTCCTGACGCGTTCGTGCGGGACCGCTCGGCATGGTTTCGCCCTGCTGCGCAATTCAACGGCTGCGGAGCCTTGTCAACTTCGGCAACCCCGTCGTAACGTCCTCGACGTCCGAGAGACATCGGAGGAATGCTCCAGGGTCCCCTGGCGCCTTTCGAACGGTTGGATACAGCCCCTGACCTGCGTCTCTCGGGCAGGCTCTCCCTCCTTTCCGTCCCCTCGGGCGCGGTCCCGCACTGCCTTGTGCCGGGCCACCCTCTGCCCGGCCCGCTGCCTCGCCCGCCCTCTCCGGCAGGCGAGTACGCCTTCCTCTCATCGCTGTCTCGCGGTCCTCCGCCCCGTCAAAGGAGACAACATGGCCATGAAGCTCACTCGCACCCGCTCCACTGCCACAGCCGCCACCGCCGTGCTCGCGGTCCTCGCCCTCGCCACCGCGTGCAACCGGGGCGGCTCGGAGTCGGCCGCCTCGGGCGGTGACAAGCCGGCCATCGGCATCGACCTGCCGCGTTCCGACTCCGACTTCTGGAACTCCTACGCGCAGTACCTGAAGAAGGACCTCAAGGCGGACGGCATCAACGCCCTGCCGGTCAGCAACTCGCAGAACGACGTCACCAAGCTCGTCGCCAACGTCCAGGTCTTCCAGAACACCGGAGCGAAGGCCGTCGTCATGGCGCCCCAGGACACCGGCGCCATCGCCTCCACCCTCGACACCCTCGCGTCCAAGAAGATCCCCGTGGTCAGTGTCGACACCAGGCCTGACAAGGGTGAGGTCTACATGGTGGTCCGCGCCGACAACCGGGCGTACGGCACCAAGGCCTGTGAGTTCCTCGGCAAGCAGCTCGGCGGCAAGGGCAAGGTGGCCGAGTTCCAGGGCTCCCTGGACTCCATCAACGGCCGCGACCGTTCGGAGGCTTTCGCCGAGTGCATGAAGACCAAGTTCCCGAAGATCAAGGTCTTCGAGCTTCCCACGGAGTGGAAGGGTGACGTCGCCTCCGCCAAGCTGCAGTCGCTGCTGGCCCAGCACCCGGACCTGAACGGTATCTACATGCAGGCCGGCGGCGCGTTCCTCCAGCCCACCCTGGCGCTGCTGGAGCAGAAGGGCCTGCTCAAGCCGGCCGGCGAGAAGGGCCACATCAGCATCGTCTCCAACGACGGCATCCCGCAGGAGTTCGACGCCATCCGCAAGGGCCAGATCGACGCCACGGTCTCCCAGCCCGCCGACCTCTACGCCAAGTACGCCCTCTACTACGCCAAGGCCGCGGCAGAGGGCAAGACGTTCAAGCCGGGTGCGACCGACCACGGCTCGACGATCGTCAAGATCCCGATCGGGCTGGAGGACCAGCTGCCCGCCCCGCTGGTGACCAAGGACAACGTGGACGACAAGTCCCTGTGGGGCAACAACGTCGGCTGACAACCGGCAGCCACCGCCGCGTCAACGCCGGAGGACCCCACCCCCCTCCCCCGGCTGCGGCACCCCGACCCGGATCCGGCCGGCTCCTTGCTCCCCGGTTCACGATCCCCGGCCCCCACCATCCGTACCCGAAGGACGGTATCCAGCATGGCGGACACCGCCACCCGCCCGGCGAGCGGCCCCGGAACCCGGGCCCCGGTCGCCGAGGCGACCGGCATCAGCAAACGATTCGGCGCCACCGTCGCGCTGCGCGACGCCCGCATCAGCATCGCCGAGGGCGAAGCGCACGCCCTGGTGGGGCGCAACGGCGCCGGCAAGTCGACGCTCGTGTCCATCCTCACCGGTCTCCACCAGCCCGACACCGGTTCGCTGCGCTTCTCCGGTGCGCCGGCGCCCGCCTACGGCGACCTCGACGCCTGGCGCGCCAAGGTCGCCTGCGTCTACCAGCGGTCCACCATCATCGGTGATCTGACCGTCGCCGAGAACCTCTTCCTCAACCGGCAGAGCCCCGGCGCGGTGCGCCCCATCCGCTGGAAGCAACTCAGGCAGCGGGCGGAGGAACTCCTCGGCGAGTACGGCGTGGCCGTCGACCCCGCCGCCAGGGCCAGGGACCTGACCGTCGAGCAGCGGCAGTTCGTGGAGATCGCCCGCGCACTGTCCTTCGGAGCCCGGTTCATCATCCTCGACGAGCCCACCGCCAAGCTCGACGCCCGCGGCATCGGCCGCCTCTTCGGCAAGCTCCGGGACCTGCAGGAGCAAGGCGTCGCCTTCCTCTTCATCTCCCACCACCTGCAAGAGGTCTACGACCTCTGCACCACCGTCACCGTCTACCGCGACGCGGCCCACATCCTCACCGCACCCGTGGCCGAACTGGGGCACCACTCCCTCGTGGAGGCCATGACCGGTGACGCCGCCTCCGTGGCAGCAGGCCCCGTGAACGCGTCCCCGACCGCACCGGCCGACGGGACGGAGCTGCTGCGCATCGACGCCCTCACCCTGCCCGGCGCCTGCGAGGACCTCTCCCTGGCGGTGCGCTCCGGCGAGGTGATCGGGCTCGCCGGAGCGGCGGCCAGCGGCAATGTGCAGGTGGGCGAGACCGTCGCCGGTCTGCACCGTGCCGAGGCCGGCCGGATCACCGTCGGCGGCACAGTCGTACGCACCGGCAGCGTGCCGTCCGCCCTGGCCGCCGGAGTGGGTTTCGTCCCCGAGGACCGCCATCTGCAGGGCCTGGTCAACAACCGGAGCGTGGCGGAGAACGCGACGCTCACCGTCACCGATCAGCTCGGCCCGTTCGGCACCGTCCTGCCCGCCCGCACCAGGGTTTTCGCCCAGCACATGATCCGCGACCTCGACATCAAGACCCCGGCGGCCAACACCCCGGTCTCCGCGCTCTCGGGCGGCAACCAGCAGAAGGTCGTCGTCGCCCGCGCCCTGGCCACCGATCCGCACGTCCTGGTGGCCATCCGTCCCACCAACGGCGTCGACGTCAAATCCAAGGAGTTCCTTCTCGGCCGGATCCGGCGGGCCGCCGACGAGGGCAAGGCCGCCCTGATCGTCTCCGACGAACTGGACGACCTCAGAACCTGCGACCGCGTCGTGGTCATGTTCCACGGACGGGTGGTCGCCGAGTTCGACCGCGGCTGGAAGGACGAGCACGTCGTCGCCGCCATCGAGGGCGTCGCCGACACCACCACTGCATCCGCCGCGTCCACCGCGTCCGGCACTCACCAGCACGGAAGGTAGCCATGTCCGCCACCACAGATGTCACGGAGCCCGCACCGAGCACAACGGAGCAGGCCGCGGCGGACACCGCCCGGCACCGGCTCGACCTCGGCCGTTTCCGTGAACTGTCCCTGGTCCCGGCCATCCTCGTGCTGGGCCTCATCGGTTTCATCGTCTCGCCGGCCTTCCTGACCGCCGACAACCTCATCGGAGTGGCGCAGCAGTCCACCGAACTGAGCCTGCTCGTCCTGGCCACCGCCCTCATCCTCATCTGCGGGCGCATGGACCTGTCGCTGGAATCGACCATCGGCGTGGCCCCGGTCATCGCCGTTTGGCTCGTCCTGCCGACGACCGGTGGGCGGTTCAACGGCCTCGGGCTCTTCCCCGAGTGGACGGCCATCCCGTTGTGCCTCCTGGTCGGCGTGGCGATCGGCGTTCTGAACGGCTTCCTCATCCTCAAGCTGCGGCTCAACGGGTTCATCGTCACCCTCGGCGGGCTGACGATGCTGCGCGGACTCCAAGTCGCCCTCTCCGAGGGCCAGTCGATCGTGGAGCTGCCGTCCTCGTTCACCTACCTGGGCAAGGCGTCCTGGCTCGGCGTACCGGCGGCCATCTGGATCTGCGCGCTGCTGTTCGCCGCGGGGGGCAGCGCACTGGCCTGGTTGCGGCACGGCCGGGCGCTGTACGCCATCGGCGGCAACGCCGAGGCGGCACGCACCGCCGGCATCCGTGTCGACCGGATCGTGTGGGTCGTCCTCATCATCGGCAGCCTGCTCGCCGCGTTCGCCGGCATCCTCTACAGCGGCCACTACGGCTCGATCTCGGCGACCCAGGGCAGTGGCTGGATCTTCCAGGTCTTCGCCGCGACCGTCATCGGCGGGGTGAGCCTCAACGGGGGCAAGGGCTCGGTGTTCGGCGCCCTCACGGGAGTCCTGACCCTCCAGCTCGTCGTCAACGTCATGACGCTGGCGGGCGTGCCGGCGCTGTGGAACCAGTTCCTGAACGGCGCGATCATCATCGTCGCCTTGATCATCTCTCGTTTCGCCTCCGGCGAGAAGCAGGAGTAGCGGTCGCCCGCTCCGCCCCGGCCCCGTGCCGAGTGGCGGAGCGGCGCTCGTACGTCCCCGGCACAGGAAGGCACGCACGTGGCACTCACCGACGAGGCGATGGACAAGATCAAGGCGATGATCGTCGCAGGCGAACTCGCGCCCGGCTCCCGCCTGCCGAAGGAGGAGGTACTCGCCGCGCAGCTGGGCCTGTCCCGCAACTCGCTGCGGGAGGCCGTCCGCGCGCTCACCGCGATGCGCATCCTCACCGTGCGGCAGGGGGACGGCACCTATGTGTCCAGCCTGGAGCCCCATCTCCTCCTCGAGTCGCTCTCCTTCGCCTCGGACGTCTCCCAGGGGCGGACCGCCCTGCAACTGCTCCAGGTGCGCAGGCTCCTGGAGCCACAGGCGACCGGGCTGGCCGCCGCGCTGCTGACCTCCGAGGACCTGCAAGAACTCGGCGACCTCCTGGAGCGGTCCAAGTCGGCCGCCACGGTCGAGGAGTTCATCGCCCACGACATCGCCTTCCACGTGAGGATCGTCGAAGCCGTCGGCAACCCGGTGCTGTCCATGCTGCTGCGCGTGTTGTCCACCAGCACCCAGCGGGTACGCATCGTCCGGGCCAGCCAGGCCCGCCGTGCGGTGGCCCACGCGCACCGGGACCACGAGCAGATCCTCGGCGCGCTCCGGTCCCGCGACGCCCTGCTGGCCGCTTCGGCCGCGACGGTGCACATCACCGCCGTCGAGCAGTGGCTGGCGGCCAGCCTGAACGAGGCACCGGAGGAACCTCTCGCCGGCTGACCGCGCCCGTCCCCCTTGCTCCCGCCGCCGCCCGACGCCCCCTCCCATGCCGGCCGGGCGGCGGCGGGTCATTCATGCCGCGGCACGGCACCGCAGGAGCGTCCGAGCAGGTGATGCGGCCGGGCGGCAGCGCATGGGGACGTCGTACGCACAGGGGCGATACCGAAGTGGCACATCACTGGTCTCTGCATAACAGCCCTCCAGCTCTCCAGCCCTCACGTGACCGTCGGGACGGCATGAGCGGCCCGGGCGTGTACCGAGCAGAGGTCGGCGCCCGAAGCGACGGCAGCCGGCGGTGCGCTTCCGGCGTCTCAGGAAGTGGCCCTGCTGTGAGGCCAGTCGGAAGCTGGAAGTGATGCGTACGGCTGCTTCCCGACGGTGGCTCGTCGGCGGTGCTGCCCCCGTCGACGGCCAGGCAGAGCCCGCTGCAGCGGTTGATGAGGACGCAGGAGCCGTCACCGGTGGGCGTGACGGCCCAGTGCTGCCGGGAGGGCTCTGGTGTCCGTCGCGCGGGCGTCGAGCTGGTCCTCGTTCATGGGTTCAGTCGGCCGGCCGGCCACCCACCAGCGGGGGGCGCTCCGTCCAAGCCGGGTCGGCGCCAGGGACCCGGAAATCGTCGGCAACCTTTTCGCTTCCCACGGTCACTGAGTAGTGCACCACGTCTCGATCTTCCGAAACGGACAGTCAATGAACACTCCAAGGCAGGCCGCGCGGCAGCGCAGACACAGACGCACGCTCATCCTGGGCACCACGGTGGCGCTGACCACCGTGAGCGTTCTCGCCTACCTGCTCATGTGGTCCTCACCCGACCGCACCGCGGATGCAAGACCTGCCGCGTCTACCCCCTTCGCCACCCCCCACAAGAAGGCCGCCACCGCCACAGCCACCAGGACAAGCACCCCGAGCCCGACGGCGAGCCCGACCGGGTCCCCCAGCCCCAAGGCATCCGCGACCACGACGACAGCGGCGCCGTCCCCCAAAGACACCCCCCAGCCGCCGCGAGAGGCGTCGAACACGACCCCGTCAGCAGGACGGATCAAGCCCGGCGCGACCTATCAGGGCGTCGCCACCGCCTACAAGGCCGGTGTCGGAGACGGCGCCTGCCTGTTCGGCCCGAGCCCCGACCTCATGATCGCGGCCATGAACACCACCGACTACGAGACGTCCAGGGCGTGCGGCGCGTACGTGCTCGTCCGGGCGGCCAACGGCAAGTCCGTCACCGTACGGATCACCAACGAATGCCCCCTGCCCTGCGCACCCGGGCAGATCGACCTCAGTGAACAGGCCTTCGCCAAACTCGCCGACCTCAAGCTCGGCCGACTCCCCATCACCTGGAGCCTGGTCAGTCCGAGCACGATCGGCCCGATCTCCATCAGGTACAAGACCGGGTCCAGCCAGCACTGGTGCGCCATCCAGGCGATCAACCACAGGAACCCGGTCACCGGGCTGGAGGTCCGCACCGCGGGCGGCTGGCGGCAACTGCCCCGCACCGCCTACAACTACTTCATCTCCGCCGACGGCGGCGGGTGCGGCGGTGCGATCAGAATCACCGACATCTACGGCGAACGGCTGACCATCACCGGACTCGAGGTGCGGGCGGACGTCGTCCAACCCACCCAGGTCCAGTTCGCCCGGCACTGAGCCCACCGCCCGTCCGAAGCCACCGGCGGTTCCCCTCGACGTCCGGATGGCATGGGCGACGGCCGCGCACCAGCGGCCGGCCGTTGCGGACCTGTGACGACGCACCCGCCGCACGGCGTGAGGGGCGGCTGCACAGCATCGCTGTGCAGCCGCCCGCGTGACGGGGATGCGTCCCGGCTCAGGACACCGGCTCGGGTTCCGAGGCGGGCTTTGGTTCCGAGGCGGGCTCGCTGGGCTTGGGTACGGCCTTCTGCAGACGTGTGCCCTCGACGTCGAGGTCGGGCAGGACACGGTCGAGCCAGGCGGGCAGCCACCAGGCGTGTCGTCCGGCGAGGGCGAGGACGGCAGGGACCAGGGTCATGCGGACGGCGAAGGCGTCGACGGCCACGCCGACGGCCAGCGCGAAGGCGATGGGCTTGATCAGGGCGTCGTCGAGCGGGAAGAACCCGGCGAAGACGGTGAACATGATCAGGGCGGCCGCGGTGACGACCCGTACGCTGTGCCGCGCGCCGTCGATCACCGACCCGCGGGCCACGCCGGTGTGGACCCACTCCTCCCGCATCCCGGAGACGAGGAACACCTCGTAGTCCATGGCGAGTCCGAACAGCACGCCGACCAGGATGATCGGCAGGAAGCTGACGACCGGACCGGTGTGGTCCAGGCCGAAGGCGTCCGCCAGCCAGCCCCACTGGAACAGAGCGACGACCATGCCGAGCGCGGCGCCGACCGACAGCAGGAATCCGACGGCGGCCTTGAGCGGGATCAGCAGCGAGCGGAACACCATGGTCAGCAGGATCAGGCTCAGCCCGACGACGATCAGCATGAACGGCAGCAGGGAGTCGCTGAGCCGGTTGGAGACGTCGATGTTGACGGCGGTGGTTCCGGTGACCGCGACCCTCGCTCCGGACGTCTCGCGGATGTCCGGGGCCGCGGCCCGTATGTCGCGGACGAGGCGGCCGGTGCGGGCGCTGTCGGGACCGGTCTCGGGGATGACCTGGATCACCGTCTGCGCGGGATCGCGCGTGGGCTGCGGCGGCAGCACCGCCTTGACCCCGTTGAGGTTCCTCAGCTCCCGCGCGGCGTCCGCACCCGCCGACGCCCCGGACCGGCCCTTGGCCTCGGTCAGCACCAGAAGCGGGCCGTTGAAGCCGGGGCCGAACTTGTCGTCGACCATGTCATACGCCTTGCGCTCCGTGGAACTCACCGGGGCCGAGCCGTTGTCCGGCAGGGCGAGACGCAGGTCCGCCGCCGGGAGTGCGAGCGCCACCAGGATGCCGGCGACGGCCAGAACGGTCAGCAGGGGCCTGGCGACGACCGACTTCACCCAGCGGGTGCCCAAAGCGGCCCTTCCTGCGGATTCGCCGGAGTCGACGGCCTGCCTGGCCGCCTTGCTGCCGGCCTTGGGGGTCAGCCGGGCGCCGAGGAATCCGGCGAGAGCCGGAAGCAGCGTGATCGCGGCCAGGACGGCGATGAGGACGGCACCGGCGGCGCCGAGGCCCATCGTGGTCAGGAACGGGATGCCGATGACACTGAGTGCGGCGAGGGCGATGATCACGGTGCTGCCGGCGAAGACGACCGCGCTGCCGGCCGTGCCGTTGGCCAGCGCGATGGATTCCTGCGGGTCGGCTCCGCGGGCGAGCTGCTGGCGGTGGCGGGAGAGGATGAACAGGACGTAATCGATGCCCACGGCCAGACCGAGCATCAGCGCGAGCGTGACGGCCGTGGAGGAGACGCTGACCGCCGGGGCCAGGGCCAGCAGCCCGGTCAGTCCCACCGCCACGCCGAGCAGGGCGGGCAGCAGCGCCATTCCCGCGGCGAGCAGTGAGCCGAACGTGACGACGAGGACGAGCAGGGCGACCGCGACACCGATGATCTCGGACGGGCCGATGTGGACACCCTTGCTGCCGTAGACGCTGCCGCCCACGAAGGTCTTGAGTCCGTCCTTCTCGGCCGCCTTGGCCACCTGCTCGATGGCGTCCAGGGATGAGGCGCGCACCTCGGGCTGCTGCACGGAGTACTGCACCTGCACGATCGCGGTGGTCCGGTCGGCCGAGACGGCGCCCGAGGCGGTCGGGCCTATGACGGCGCTGACCTGGGGCACCTTCGCGGCCGCCGCCTCTGCTCCGGCGATGGCCGCCGTATAGGGGGCCTCGGTGACGCGGTGGCCCTCGGGGGCGGTGAAGACGATCTGGGCGGCCGCTCCGGATGCCTCGGGCAGCGTCCTGCCGAGCGTGTCCAGGGCCCGCTGGGATTCGGTCCCCGGCACGGTGAAGCGGTCGTCGAGCTTGCCGCCGAGGACACCGACGCAGGTGATGAGCGCGGCCAGGACCGCGAGCCAGATGGCGAGCACCAGCTTGCGGTGGCGGTAGGCACTTCGGCCCAGCCGGTGGAGCAGGACAGCCATGACGAACTCCCAAAGTCGGTGGAGAGATTCCCGGACGCCTCGACACGGACGCCGGACGGGCGGTGCAGCGCCGCACGTCGACTCGAACCGATCCGTGCGACTGACTTTATCACTCGCTCAAGTCAACTGCACAAGTCGCTTGCCTGAAATCATTCACCTCACCCGCGAATGCCGTCGTGATGGGCAGGCGTCGAGAGCGCCGGACCCAAGGGCGTGCGCGACGGTGTGTCCGAGGACCTCGCCGGTGACGTCGTCGAGGTCGGCCCCCAGGACGACGACATCCTCGGCCTCTCGCCGACCGCCCTGTCGGGTACGGGGGTTGCGAGGGTCACGGCCGTGACGTCGGGCCGGTCCGACAGACGGCGGATGCCACGACACGACACCGCCACTCCCGCTCGCGGCCTCCCGTACGACGGCCGCACCCATCCGTACCGCTGCCGCGAACCCCGGACGCGGCGTCGGCGGAGGTGCACCCCACCAGTGGAATTCGAAGGCCGGCCGGTGGGCGCCTCGTACCGGCCGAGGCTTCTCGTGCACGTCCCGGCAGCGGCCGGATGCGTTGCCGGGCGCCGCGCGGTGTGGCCGGCGGGCTGCCAACCGCTCACCCGGCACCGACACATGGCCCGACTTGCGTGGCCACGGTGCCGACCAGCGCGGTGCGGCCTCTCCGGTCGGACCCTCGCTTGACACGACCACCTTATCGGTAACAGTGTATCCATTATGAGTACCTGGTCTGACCCCCAACCCGATTCCCGGTTCATCACGGTGGGCGGTCTGCGGATCCACTACAAACGCGCCGGGCAGGGCCCGGCACTCGTCCTGCTGCACGGCAGCGCTTCGTCGCTACAGCACTTCGACCATGCGGCGGGCCTGCTGTCGGAGTCGTTCGACGTCATCCGCCCCGACCTGCCGGGGTTCGGCCTGACCGGCCCCCGCGAGGACCGCGACTACCGCATCCCGGCCTACGCCGCGACGGTGGCGGACTTCCTGGAGGCACTGGGGGTGCCGCACTACGCGGTCGCCGGCAATTCACTGGGCGGCAACATCGCCTGGAACCTCGCTCTGGACCATCCGGAGCGGCTGACCGGCCTGGTGCTGGTCAACGCCACCGGGTACCCGGAGAAGGAGATACCGGCAGGCATGCGCCTGACGCGCAACCCGCTGCTGCGCCCTGTGTTGCGGCGGGTGATGCCGCGCGGCGCCATCGAACGCAACCTCCGCGCGAACGTCGGCCCCCGCTCCACGGTCGTCGACGACGCCATGGTGGACCGCGCCCACCAGCTCATGAACCGGCCCGGGAACCGCTCGGCCTTCGTCGACTTCTGCAACACCGACCAGCCCGACCGCAGCGCGCAGATCCCCCGCATCGCGGCGCCCACGCTCGTGCTGCGCAGCGCCCGCATCGAGGGCCAGCACTTCAGCCGCGACATCCCCGGCGCCGTGGAGCTGGTGCATCCCGACGGCGGTCACCTGCTGCCGGAAGAGGAACCGCAGTGGGTCGCGGACGCGATCGCGAAGTTCCTCCGCTCCTCCGCCGACACGCCCACGCTCTGAGGCCTAGGAGGCCCGTCCCATGAAGTACTTCGTCGCCTCCGGCGAGGACCGCCGGCTCACCGCCGACTCACGGCCGGCCCTGCGCGGCAGCTTCATCGAGCTGTCCGACGGTGTCACGCACTACGAACTGAAGGGCCCCGAGGACGGGGATCTGGTCGTGATGGCGGGCGGACTGACCATCCCGCTGTTCTACTGGGACGGCCTCGTCAGCGAGCTGCACGCCCGCGGGCTGCGGACTCTGACCTGCAGCGCGTACGGCCGCGGCTACTCGGACCGGGTGCGGGCGCGGTACGACGAGAGGCTGTTCGCGCGGCAGCTGGCCGAGCTGACGGACCGGCTCGGCCTGACGACGCGGCCACTGCACCTCATCGGTACCTCCATGGGCGCGCTCGTCGCCATGACCTACGCCGCGCAGCACCGCTCACTGGTGTCCACCCTCACCATCGCCGGACCCGCCGGTCTCGCGAAACCGCGGGCGACCTCCCCTCACCGGCTGCTGCGCAGCGATCTACTGGCGGGCGTCGTCGCCCGGCGGCGCGGCAGCCAGATCCTCCAGGGGCACCTCCGGCACAACGTACGAGACCCCGAGCTCGGCGCGAAACTGACGGACATGGTCCTCGACGCCTTCCGCTTCGAGGGTTCGCTCTACGCGGTCTTCGACACGCTGCAGCACCTGCCGCTCTCCGGTCGCGACGATCTCTTCCGGCAGACGGGTGCGCTGGGTATTCCCACCCTGCTCCTGTGGGGCGACGAGGACAACGTCACGCCACTGACGCACTTCGACACGGCACGCACCCTGCTGAAGCCCCAGCACCATCATGTAGTTCCTGAATGTGGCCATATGGCGCCGTTCGAGCGCCCTCGATACGTCGCAGACCAGATCGCCCCGTTCGTGGCCGAACGCGCCGAAACGCTCGGCTCATGAGCAACGCACATGTCATCGACGTACTGGTCGTCGGTGCGGGCCCTTCGGGTTCCGCCGTGGCGATCGACCTCGTACGGAGGGGACTCGACGTACGGATCGTCGACAGGTCTCCCCATGCCTTCGACGGCTCCCGCGCCAAGGGGGTCCAGCCCCGCAGCCTGGAAGTCCTCGAAGACCTCGGTGTCCTGAGCGACGTGCTGGCCGGTGGCAGCACCTACCCCAAGCTCGGGATCCATGCGGGCCCCCTCGCCGTGCCCTGGAAGATGTTCACCCACAGGGAGGCGACGCCGGACATCCCGTACCCGAACACCTGGCTGATCCCTCAGTTCCGCACGGACCGCGCCCTGCACGACCGGCTCAACGAGCTCAGCCATGAGATCGAGTTCGGCAGGGAACTGACCGAGCTGACGCAGGACGAGGACACGGTGGTCGCCAAGGTGGCGGGCGCGGACGGCACGGAGGAGATCATCGCCCGGTACGTCGTGGGCGCTGACGGCGGTTCCAGTGCGGTGCGCAAGCAACTCGGCATCGGTTTCGTCGGGACGACGGACGAGAGCGATCGAATGCTGATCGTGGATGCCTCGGTGACCGGTCTCGGCCGTGACCGGTGGCACATGTGGCCTGGCCGGGGCGGCAGGTTCATCGGTGCCTGCCCGCTCCCGCACAGCGACATGTTCCAGTGGATGATCCGCCTCACACCGGACGAGGAACCGCCTTCGCAGAAGGACGACATCGTCCAGCGGATCCACTCCCACACCCGCGACCGGCGCATTCAGCTGCACGACATCCACTGGACGTCGGTGTTCCGGCCCAACATCCGCCTGGCCCAGAGTTATGGCCGCGGGCGGGTCTTCCTCGTCGGTGACGCCGCGCACGTCCACACTCCGGCCGGCGCCCAGGGCCTGAACACCGGCATACAGGACGGCTACAACCTCGGCTGGAAGCTCGCGCAGGTCCTCGCCGGGGCGGACGAGACGCTGCTGGACACCTACGAGGCCGAGCGGCAGCCGATCGCCGCCGGAGTCCTGGGCCTGTCCACGGAGAAGTGGGGCGGCATCGCCAAGCTCGACCCGTCGAGCATGAAGCGAGGCAAGGACGAGCAGCAGCTGGCCCTGACCTACTACGGCGGCCCGCTCGCCCCCGCCGACGGCATGCGTACCACGACACTGCGCGTGGGTGACCGCGCCCCGGACGCCGAACTGCTCAGCGCCGACGGGACCTGGACCCGGTTGTTCGACGTCTTCAGCGGGCCGGAATTCACCGCCATCGCCTACGGCCCGGGTGCCGCCCGCGGCCTCGAAGACCTCGCGTGGCCGACGACGGGCGCCCGACTGAAGCGGCTCACCGTCCAACCGGCCGCCGACGGCCGAACCTTCGCCGACTCGAAGCACACACTGCGCCGTGCCTACGGCCTGACCGGCGACACGCTGCTGCTGATCCGTCCCGACGGCTACATCGGGCACATCGCCACTTCCGACTTCCTCACCACCATACGAACCGCCGTGCGGGCGATGACGCCGCAGGCAAGGAGCCGCACCATGTCCCAGCAGAGGCACACCTCCTCCGGTTCGGGGGGCACTGCATGAGCCGCGTACTCCTGCGCGGAGCGCAGGTCATCACGATGACTCCGGACCGGCCCGACGCCGAGCACGCCGACATCCTCGTCGACGGCGACCGCATCGCCGCCGTCGGCGAGAGCATCGAGGCGCCCGACGCCGAAGAGGTCGACTTCTCCGGCCGCATCGTCATGCCGGGCCTGGTCAACGTCCACCTGCACACCTGGCAGACCGCGCTGCGCTCGGAGGGCGCCGACTGGACGCTGATGCAGTACCTCACCCACCTCCACGGCGAGTGCGTCGGGCACTACACCCCGTCCGACATGTACATCAGCAACTTCGCCGGCGCACTGAACCAGCTCAACTGCGGCACGACCACCCTCGGCGACTGGTGTCACAACGTCCTGTCGCCCGAACACGCCGACGCGGCAGTCGACGGCCTGGCCCACGCCGGGATCCGCGCCGTCTTCCTGCACGGCACTCCCTACCGGTCGCCGGACATCCCCCACCCGCTCGCCGAGATCGACCGGCTGCTCGACGGGCCTTTCCGCGACCACGCCCTTCTCACCCTGGGCATGGCAGTCCAGGGCCCGCAGTACTCCTCCCCCGAGGCCGCGGTGGCCGATTTCCAAGCCGGCGCGGAACGCGGTCTCGTCGTCTCGATGCACCAGAGCGGCGGGGAACCCGCACCCGGCTGGGAGGCCGTGCGCGCCGCCGGGCTGTTCAGCCCTCTGACCAACATCGTGCACGGAGTCGGCCTGCCCGACCACTGGCTCAAGACGCTCGTCGAGGCGGGTGTCACCTTCACCTCCACCCCCGAGAACGAACTGGGCCAGGGGCACGGCACACCCGTCACCGGGTCACTGCTGCACCTGGGCGCCGCGCCCTCGCTGGGTACCGACATCGACACCGCCGTGCCCGGCAAGCTCCTCACCGCCGCCCGGATCGCCCTGGCCCACCAGCGCAGCCTGGACCATGCCCGTCACGTGCAGACGACCGGAACGCACGCCAACACGCCCTCGGTCACCGCCAAACAGGCACTGGCCTGGGCCACAGTCGAAGGGGCGAAGGCACTGGGCCTGGCCGACCAGGTGGGCCGGATCGAGGTGGGCATGCAGGCCGACCTGGTCGCCGTCGACGCCCGGGCACTCAACCTGTGGCCGGCACACGACCCGGTCGCCACGGTCCTGCACGCCGACATCGCGAACATCGAAGCCGTGATGGTCGCCGGCACCTGGCGCAAACGCGATCACACCCTGCTCGCATCCCGACTCGACGAGGTCAAGGACCAGCTCCGAGAGTCCGGAGAGCGGCTGCTGCGCACCATACACGGTGCCGTGGGCTCCCCCTCCTGACACGGCCCCGAACCCAGGAGCCACGCGCCGACGAGCACAACACTCCGTGTTGGCCGGCGCGATGGCCACCCCTCCTCATATCCGCACACCGCAACCCCGCCAGGAGCAGACAGGGCATCGGTGTGACGGTGGCACCGGAGAACGCGGTGCCTCTGCGCTGGTCGCGCCATGCGCGGCGGATCGGGACCGGCTACTTCCGGGAGCTGGTGGTCTTCAGCAGAAAGCAGCCTTCCCGACTGGCGGAACGCTACCGGGACATGCTCACCTCTGTGGAGCTGCCGCTGACCAACCTGTCGTAGTGATCACGTCGCTCGGTCAGGCCTCGTCGCGCAGGCGAGCAAGCCCGCTGATGAGGAGTTCGAGGCCGAAGGAGAACTCGTCCTCGATCGGAACCGGCATCACCCCGGCCACGGTCACGGTGGCCGGGAACAGGTCCGGATCCACGCTCTGGAAGACGGCCGCCGACTCTGCGTCGTCGGACCGTCCTGCGCCGCCCTGCCCGGTGACCTGCACGGCGAACCCGAGGACGTAGCGGGCCAGAGTCGCATACGCGTACGCGGCCACTCGTGGCGGGAAACCACTGTCGAGCAACACCGCGACACAGCGCTCCCGCAATGCCATGGCGTTCGGTCCCATGGGAATCTGCTCGACCAGCAGGCGTGCCGCGTTACTGTGCCGGGCCAAGGCGCCGAACATGGTGTGCGCGACCGTCCGCAGCGCCCGCTCCCAGCCCATCGTGAGGAGTTCGTCACCGTTCAGCTCCACGATGCCGAACATGCGGTCCACGACATGAGCGACCAGAGCTGCCCGGTTGTCGAAGTGCCGGTACAGCGTCGCGGTGCCCGAGCCCAGACGCTGGGCCAGCGTCCGCATCGAGAGAGCGTCGGAGCCCTCCTCCTCCACGATCCGCAGTGCGGTGGCGACGATACGCTCCAACGGCACGGGCGGCCGCCCCGGAGAACGCCGAGCCGATGCCCTCGTGCCTTCTCGCGCAGGACCCTTTTCTGCCACGGAACGTCGACCTCCTCCGTCGGCACCATGACAGCAACACCGTAGCCGATACGAAGGCCGCCCGTCGGACGAGGCGCTTGATCATTCCCCCAGCACCCTGCGAAACGGCGTTGACGACGGCGAAGTCATGCACCTTCGATGCGGGGTCGATCGCTTCCAACTGCTGTGGGAGCAGCAGTTGGAGGGGGACGAGAGTCGCCGTCCAGTAGCCGAACCAGGCCAGGCCGAACAGGGTGGTCCATGCGCGGGAGACGGGGGCGGTCGGTCCGTGGCCGGCATCCGCCCCCGCGGTGCCGGGCGACGCAAAGGCAGGACGGTGGAACTCTGCGGACATCGGGCCTCCGAGGGGACGGGCAGGAGCCCTGAGCGGGGACGGGATCAGAGGAAGGCGTGACCTTCGCCGCGGTAGGTGGGGACCTGCTCAACGATGTCGTCGCCCGACACCAGGTGGAGGGTGTTGACGCGTTCGCACAGTTCGCCCGCCTTGGCGTGGCGGAACCACACGTGCTCCCCCAGCCGCAGTCCGTGCGCCGCGCGGCCCAGGACCGGGGTCTGGACTTCTCCGGCCCCTTCCCTGGGGTTCGTCCGCAGGCCATGGGGCCAGCTCGGGGTGGGCTGACGGTCCGGGCCCGGCGGGCCGGAGGCGATCCAGCCGCCGCCCAGCACGGTGGCGATCCTGGCAGTCGGACGGCGTACGACGGACATGACGAAGTAGGCGGCGGGCCGGGGTTGGAAGTGTCGGTAGAAGTCGAACAGTCCCGGCCCGTACAGACCCGACCCGGCACGGACCTCGGTGATGACGTGTTCGGCCGCGGTCTGCTCGATGGGCCCGTGCCGCCGCCGTTGACGAACTCCAGCGGTGCGACGGCTTCGACGGCGGCGCCAGCGGCGGCTCGCCGGTCGGCCGGTCAGAAGATGCTCGCCGGTCAGACGCAGCACCTCGCGGCTGTCCTCGCTCTCAGTCCGGGAGAGCACCAGGTGACCTATGAGCTTTGACGGTCAGCAGGTACGTAGGGGTGAAGGTGACGATGATGATGAACCAGGTCAGGTAGCAGCACGCGATCGCCATGCACAGGACGATGTTGCGGTGTCGCAGAACCTCCCGCACCGACGGCCTGGGGGCGGCCGTCGTCTCGGGGGCGGCCTCGGCATCGGCGGTGGCGACCTGGATCCGGCCGCCGGGCGGCACCTCCCTGACCGACTTGGCGATCCAGACCGCGATGAGCAGACCAGGCACGATCGTCACGAGCAAGGCTGTGCGCCAACCATGCAGCTCGGCCAGCCACACCACCGCCAGCGGGGCGAGGATCCCGCCCATCAGGCCTGCCGACGAGCCCTGGAGCAGCCCCATGTTGAGCCCGCGACGGCCCTCCCGGGACGCCTCCACCATCAGTGACTGGGCCAGCGGCAGCACGGTGCCCTCCCCCACGCCATCAGGGCCCGGGCGACGAGGAGACCGAGGAAGCCGGTCATCAGCCCGCCCGCCGCGGAGAAGCAGGAGAAGAGGACCACCGCGGCGATCAGAATGGGTTTGCGTCTGCCGAGCTTGTCCGACAGATGGCCGGCCACCAGCCCGGACAGTGCCCAGGTGAGTGCCAGCACTCCGGACAGTGTGCCCAGTTCGGTGTTGGACAGATGGATTTCCTTGCTGATGAAGGGGGCGAGGAACGGCAACGCCTGGCGGTCGAAGAAGACGAATCCGAAGGCCAGGAAAAGGATCAGCAGCAGCCGGTTCTCATAGCGGCGGGCAGTGGTGTCGGTGGCCGCGGACGCTTCTGCTTCGGGCCGCATGCGGGCACGGATACGTGGCATCGAAACCTCGTTCGAGCGATGGGACCGGGGTCACCGGAAGAGCGAGTTGACGTAGTCGGCACCGATGCCGACCTTGTCGTAGTGGTTCCTGCACAGCTCGATGTAGTCGTGGACATCGAAGTAGCCGGTGGTGTCGCCGTCCTCGTCCAGCCATATCAACGGACCCTTGACGACGAAGAACGCCTTCATCGGCTCGTCGCTCTCGTAGGCCACCAGCGTGTGTCCCTCGCCGGGGGCCTCGTAGACGAAGTCACCGGCCCGCGCGGTCCAGGGCCGCTCCAGGTAGCCCCACTTGCCGGAGATCGTGTACGCGAACACCTCGTGCGGGTGGTAGTGCCGGTTGACGAGTCCGGCCTGCTTGGCGCAGAGGGTGTCGGCCCAGGAGTTGTCCTTGACGTTGATCCACAGCGGGCGGGAGCCGACGGTCTCGCTGAGCGGTGCGTAGTACCGGTCGTCATCGGTGGCCGCCTGGGACAGATAGACCTCCGGTTGTGCGTCGGGCTTCACCGAGTCGGTGATCGGCTTGAGGCCCTTCCAGAATTCCGACCTGGCTTCCTCGGGCATGTTTCGGCTCCTTCTCGTCGAGGTGGCCGACAGTGAACCCCTGGAGCCGTGGCCAGGTCTTTCCCGTGGGAGACATGGCGGATTGCCCGTTTGGGACATGCGCCCTCTCCACGACTCCAGTGCGCGGCGGTGGGCCGGCTCCCCCGCCCACCCGCCGGGGTGTCATACCTGAGGCGTACCGGTGATCAGCGCCGAGTGGCACCGCCGTACCACTCGGGCGGTCAAGTGTCCCCCGTAGTCCCAGGGGTTCGGGCCGGCCTCGCTTCTAACGTCGACTGCACAGGCCGCGGCGCTCGCCCGGCCGAGTCCGAGGGAAAGGCCCACACCCGTGATCGAAGCGCGTGAGCTGACCAAACGGTACGGCGACAAGACCGTCGTCGACGAGTTGAGTTTCACCGTCAAGCCCGGTGAGGTCACCGGCTTCCTCGGCCCCAACGGTGCCGGCAAGTCCACCACCATGCGCATGATCGTCGGCCTGGACTCCCCCACCAGGGGCTCGGTGACGGTCAACGGCAAGTCGTACGCGAAGCACATGGCACCGCTGCACGAGATCGGCACCCTGCTGGAGGCCAGGTCCGTCCACCCCGGCCGCAGCGCGTTCAGCCATCTGATGGCGCTCGCCCACACGCACGGCATTCCGCGCCGCCGGGTCGACGAGGTCATCGAACTGGCCGGGCTGACCAGCGTGGCCGGTAAGCGGGTCGGGGCCTTCTCGCTCGGGATGGGCCAGCGGCTCGGTATCGCGGCGGCCCTGCTCGGCGACCCCGCGATCGTCATGCTCGACGAGCCGGTCAACGGCCTCGACCCCGAGGGCGTGCTGTGGGTGCGCAATCTGCTGCGTTCGCTGGCCGACGAGGGCCGGGCGGTGATGCTCTCCTCGCACCTGATGAGCGAGACGGCGATGATCGCGGACCATCTGGTGATCATCGGGCGTGGGCAGCTGCTCGCGGACACCACCGTCGACGACTTCACCCGGGAGGCAAGCGGCGGCGGCGTGAAGGTCGCCTCCGCCGAAGCCGGCAGGCTGCGTTCGCTGCTGGCGGGGCCGGACACGACGATCTCCTCCTCGTCCGCCGAGGAACTCCTGGTCTTGGGACGCGACGCCCGGGAGATCGGACGGATCGCGGCCGAGCACGGGGTGGCGTTGTACGAACTCACCCCGCAGGCCGTCTCGTTGGAGGCGGCCTTCATGGACCTGACCAGGGACGTCGTCGAGTACCAGAGCCATCCCGTAGAGACCGAGCGAACGGCAGCCTGATGACCATCACCGAAATCTCCCCCACCCGGGCAGGCACCCGGGCCTACAAGGTCACCGGTCCGCGGGTGGTGCGCGCGGAGTGGGCCAAGTTCTGGTCGTTGCGTTCCAGCTGGATCACCCTCGCCGTAGCCGTGGTCCTGCTGATCGCCCTCGGCTCGATTGCCTCCGCCACCTACAGCCCCAACGCGGCCGCCCAGGGCGGACCGCCGGGGCCCGGCTCCGGCGAGCAGGACGCTGTCAGCCTCGCCCTGCTCGGGGTGACCTTCGCGTCGCTGGCCGTCGGTGTGCTCGGCGTCCTGTCGTCGGCCGGCGAGTACACCACCGGCATGATCCGCTCCACCCTCACCGCCGTCCCCCGCCGCCTCCCGGTCCTGTGGTCCAAGGCTGCCGTGATCGGCCCCGTCATCCTGGTCCTGACCACGCTCGGTGCCCTGGCCGCGTTCCAGCTGGGCACCGTGGGCCTGGACGGCGAGAAGATCGCCCTGTCCCTGGGCGACGACGGTGTACTGCGCAGCCTGGCCGGTGCCGGCCTCTACCTCGCCCTCGTCGCCGTCGCGGGTGTCGCCCTGGGCATCCTGCTGCGCTCCAGCGCCGGCGCGATCGCGGTCCTGGTCGGCGTCCTGCTCATCCTCCCGGGCCTGGCCTCCCTGCTGCCCGACTCCCTCTACGACGACATCAACCCCTACTTCCCCAGCAACGCGGGCTCGGCGATGTACGCCCTGCACGAGTCCTCCGACGCCCTCTCCTCCGGAGCGGGACTCGCCGTCTTCGCCGGCTGGGTGGCCCTCACCCTCGCCGGAGCCGCCTGGCGGCTCCTCAAGAGCGACGCCTGAACGTGCGAGACAGTTGGGTCATGAGACAGGTTCCCGCGACCATCGCCCGGGGGACGGCCACCGCGCCGTCCCCCGGGCTCGCCGACGCCTGGGCACACCCGCTCCTGGGCCGGATACTGCGCGGTCGAAGCGCCCGACGCCGGCTGGACCAGCGGCATCCGTGGGTGCTCGACACCGCGGTCGTCCTCGTTGTCGCCCTGCTCAGCCTCCCCGACCTGCTCTCCCACAGCCGCCACGGACCCTTCGGGGACCCGACGGATCGCAGCCACTTGCCCATGCCGGTGCTGGTAGCTTTCGCCATCGCACTCGTCGTGCCGCTGTGGTGGCGCCGCAGGGCCCCGGCCGCCACGTACTGGGTGATCTCCGCGGTGTTGCTGGCCCAGTGGTCGCTGGGGGTGTGGCAACAACCCGGCATGGCCGCGCTCATCGCCCTCTACAGCCTTGCCCTGCACGGATCCCTGCGCGCCCTCGGCTGGGCCGCCGCTCTCACCGCCGCCCAACTCACGCTCGCAGTCGCGCGGCTGGTCCCTGTCGAGCACCCGTTCCTCGGTCTCTTCTTCCTGATGGGCACGACGACGGCGGCCATCGCCATCGGCCTGACGCTGCGGATCCGTCGCCTCTACCTCGCGGCCCTGGAGGACCGGGCCACACGCCTGGAGGTCGAGCAGGACCAGCGCATCCGGCTCACGACCGCCGCCGAACGCACCCGCATCGCCCGTGAGATGCACGACATCGTCGGCCACAACCTCTCCGTCATGGTCAGCGTCGCCGACGGAGCAGCCACCCTCGCCGCCAGCCGCGGCGAGACGTCCGCCGACGCACTGCGCATCCTCGCCGACACCGGCCGCCAGGCGATGAGCGAGCTCCGGCGGGTCCTCGGCGTGCTGCGCGAAGAGCGGGGCCCTGAAGAGGACGAACGGCTGCTCGGCCCGCAGCCCGGCATCCGGGACCTGGACGCGTTGCTGACGCGTGTGCGAGCGGCGGGGCTGCCCGTGACCTACCGGACGATGGGCGACCTCGACGCCCTTGGCAGCGGCGTTCAGCTCACGGTGTACCGCATCGTGCAGGAAGCCCTCACCAACACCCTCAAACACGCCGGCCCCGGCGCCACGGCCGACGTCACCGTCATCAAGGACACCGACACCGTGCACGTCACAATCGCCGACACCGGCGCAGCCGCCGGCGCGCGGTCCGGCGACGCCGGGCATGGCCTCGTCGGCATCCGCCAGCGGGCCGCCATGTATGGCGGTACCGTCGCCCTCGGCCCGCGTGCCGCAGGCCACGGCTGGCTCGTCGACGTCGTCCTCGACGTACCCCCAGGAGATCATCAGCCATGACCACCGTCCTCATCGCCGACGACCAGCCCCTGCAACGCATGGGCGTGCGCATGCTTTTGGAGGGCACGCCCGGCCTGACCCCGGTCGGTGAGGCAGCACACGGCGCCGAGGCCGTCCGCATGGCCGCCGAACTCCGGCCAGACGTCGTCCTCATGGACATCCGCATGCCCGGCATGGACGGCATCGAGGCCACCCGCCGCATCATCGCCGCGGGCGGCCGCACCCGCGTCCTCATCGTCACCACCTTCGACCTCGACGAGTACGCCTACGACGGCCTGCGCGCCGGCGCCGGCGGCTTCCTGCTCAAAGACGCCCGCCCCGAGGAACTCGTCGCCGGCATCCACGCGGTCGCCACCGGCGACGCCGTCGTCTCCCCCCGCCTCACCCGTCGCCTCCTGGACGCCTACACCCACCGGGTCCTGGCCCCCGCGGACAGCCCACCCGCCGAGGACCCCCGCCTGAAGACCCTCACCGACCGCGAACACGAAGTCCTCGTCGCCATCGGCCAGGGCTGGACCAACACCGAGATCGCCGAGCGCCTCGTCCTCACCGAATCCACCGTCAAGAAGCACGTCGGCCGCGTCCTCGCCAAGATCGGCGCACGCGACCGCGTCCAGGCCGTCATCACGGCGTACGACACCGGTCTGGTCAGAGCCAAGTCGTAGTCGGCCAAGCCTGCCGCGGGCCGGAGCGGAGGCCGACATCCGGTGGGCGGCGCGACCGCCGGCGCAGCACCTGTTCGTGGTTCGGCTCGGCGACCGGTTCCTGCGCGGATACCCGAACCATCCGACCGGTGGCCGGACGCCGTCCGTGCCGAGCGGGGACGGCATAAATCTCTTGGAGGGGCGAGCCGGCCGTCACGGCCGGCTGCAGCGGATCGCCCCGGCCGAGCTGTACATCGAGCCTGATACAGGCTCCAAGATCCGCCGAACGGGCCCCGGTCGAGCTCACCGGTCGCTTGGCGCACCCGTCGCGAGGAGTCCGTTGACCACGAGCGTCGCCAGCGCCTCCGCTGTGTCCGTGAGCCGTTGCGACGAGGCGGATTCCGGTCGGCCGAGGCGCCGCGCCAGAGGGCCCTCCACCATTCCCGCGACGGGCGGGATGACGGCGAAGAACAGCACGTCCATCGGAATGGGCGCCATGCGTCCGGAGGCGACGAGCCGCTCGATGCTGGGCGACATGAGCTGCAGGGTCGGAGCGACGAAGCGCTCGTACAGATAGTCCAACCGTTCGGTGTCCCGGGACGACTCGTCGACGAAGACGCGTCCGATCAACGGCGTGTCCGCCGCGGCGCGGTAGAAGCCGGTGACGATCCGGCGCAGCTGCTGGGCGTCGTCGATCCCGGAATCCGCCTGTTGCAGGCGCTCCAGTTGCGGCCCCAGCGCATGGTCCATGACCGCACGCCAGAAAGCCGCCTTGGACCCGTACCGGTCGTTGATGAAGTTGTGGCTGACGCCCAGGCGGCGGGCCAGTTCGCGTGCGGAGGCACGGTCGTAGCCCAGCTCTGCGAAGGCCTCGAGGCCTCGCTGGAGGATGCTCTCCTCCCCGGGCACCGCCGGAGTGCCGGCCCCTGGACGCCCCGGCCGCCTGACGGACTCGGTTCGTGCTCCCATCACTGCCTCCATGACTGCTGTTTCGTGCCTGCGCGGCGTGCACCTCACAGGCGTCGTTCGTCGGCCTCGCATTTGCTCCGAAAAAGACCTGCCTCGGCTGCCCGGGAGGGTTGCCCGCAGTCCGGCCCTGGGGTCACGGGAACAAGTTTACTTGACACCTGTCAGATTGTCTCTAATCTGACAGGTGTCAGACGTTGTTCGTGACGGACGCCCCCACCTCCCCGATCGGCTCGGGACTGAGTGCGTCCGACGCCCTGGTCGCACCTTCCCGGAAGTGAGAGAGCCACGTGACCGCGAACCACACCCCCCACACACCCTCCGCTCGAGTGGTCGCCCTCGAAGCGGCGGGCCCCCGGCCCTCCATGAAGGCCGACCGCATGGCGCCACTGCTCACCGCCGGAGATCCGCTCGCCGACGCCGTCATAGCCGATCTGGACCTCTACGGCCCCAAGGCGCGGCAGGCTCTCGACGCCGGTCTGAGGAAAGGGCTGGCAGGTCTCGACGAGCGGCCCCCGAAAGCCGTCGCCGCGCTGCTGAAGCAGGTGGAGACGACCCCTCCCTGGGTCGACCCTCTGATGCTCCACCGCGGCGACACCGTGAGCCTGTCCGTCCCGCCCCTGTGGTTCGGTCTCTGTGCGATCACCGGTGCGCTCGCTCACACTTACGCCTGCCCGGCCACCGCACGGATGCTGATGCGAACCGACAAGCCGACGCCGACCGTTTCGTTCCGGCTCGCGGAGACCGGGGTGTGGGCGCGGCAGACCATCCGGCCGGGCGGGCTGCTGCGTGGAGGGCCCGGGTACGTGGCCACCGTCGAGGCCCGGCTGCGCCACGCCCGCATGCGGGCCGCCTCCCTCACGGACCGGGACATGGGCGTCCCGGGTCTGCCGATCGGTCAGCTCGACATGGCACGCACCTGGCTCGGCTTCACTCTCACCGCCTTCCAGGCCCTGACGGCCGTGGGCATCGGCATCACTGCCGAGGAGGAGAGCCGCCTCTACCGGTACTGGTCCTACGTCGCCCATCTCCTCGGGCTCGACGAGCGCCTGTACAGGGACGTCGCCGACCACGCCGGCGCCCGCCGCCTGCAGGAGTTGCTGAACACCATGACGGCCACACCCGATGACACCTCACGCGCTGCGACAGCCGCCATGATCGGCGCACAGGCCCACGCGACGGCTCACGCGCCGGGCGCGGTCCTGTCCGAGGAGCAGCTGGAAGACCTCATCCGCTGCGTGCTTCGGCGGTCCCTCGGGAACACGGCGGCAGACCGGCTGGGCATCCCCGACGTCCCGGCCGCGGCCGACCTGGTGCCGCTGATCAGCACCTTGAACCGGCAGGCCCGGTACTGGCAGACCTTCTCCCCCGCCTCGGCGCAGGAAGCCCGCCGACAGGCCGCCGAAGAGCCCGGGCCCGAATCGCAACCGATCGCGGCTGTTCTTCCCCTCGGTGTCGCTCTTCAGCGCCAGGCAGGAGTCCGTCGCTCAGGTACGCCGGCGGCCTGACGGCTACGCGATCACTGACCGCATCACGTGACGAGCTCCAACGAAGCAGCCGTCCACATCACATCACCGCACCTTCCTGCTCCTTCACCACTTCTCCGGAGACTTCGTCATGTCCCGAACCTCCCTCGGCACACCGGCCGAGGCCACCGTGTCCCCGCTCCCGTCCTCCGGCGCACCACCTCGCCATCGCTGGTGGATTCTCACCGTCATCGGCGTAGCCCAGCTCATGGTGGTGCTCGACTCGACGATCGTGAACATCGCCCTGCCCTCGGCCCAGAAGGACCTGGGCTTCTCCGACGGCGACCGGCAGTGGGTCGTCACCGCCTACGCCCTCGCCTTCGGCAGCCTGCTGCTGCTCGGCGGACGCATAGCCGACCTGTTCGGCCGCAAGATCACCTTCCTGGTCGGACTGGTCGGCTTCGCCGGGGCCTCCGCCCTGGGCGGCGCCGCGAACAGCTTCGAGCTGCTGGTCGCCGCGCGCGTCGGCCAGGGCCTGTTCGGGGCCTTGCTCGCCCCGGCCGCGATGTCGCTGCTGACCACGACGTTCACCGACCCCAAGGAGCGCGCCAGGGCCTTCGGTGTCTACGGCGCCATCGCCGGCGCCGGCGGTGCCATCGGCCTGCTGCTCGGCGGTGTGCTCACCGAGCACCTCGACTGGCGCTGGACCCTCTACGTCAACCTCGTCTTCGCCGGTGTGGCGTTCCTCGGAGGTGCCCTCCTTCTGCGCCGTTCCCACCGCGACAAGACCACCAGCCTGGACATCCCCGGCGCCGTCCTCGTCGGCGGCGGCCTGTTCAGTCTGGTCTACGGCTTCGCCAACGCCGAGAGCCATGACTGGAGTTCGCCGCAGACATGGGGCTGGCTGGTCGCCGGAGTCGCCCTGCTCGCCGCGTTCACCGTGTGGCAGACCAGGTCCTCCCATCCCCTGCTGCCCCTGCGCGTGCTGCTCGACCGCAACCGCGGCGCCTCCTTCATCGCCGTGCTGATCAGCGGCGCCGGCATGTTCGGGGTGTTCCTCTTCCTCACCTACTACCTCCAGCAGAGTCTCGGCTACACGCCCATCGAGACCGGACTGGCCTTCCTGCCCATGACCTGCGCGCTGGTGATCAGCTCCACCCTTGCCACCAGCGTGCTGATCCCCCGCGTCGGTCCCAAGCCGGTGGTCCCGCTCGGCATGGGCCTGGCCGCCGCCGGCATGGTCTGGATGACCGCCCTCGATCTGCACAGCTCCTACGTCACGGACATCCTGCCGACTCTGGTGGTGGTGGGTCTCGGCCTCGGCCTGGTGATGCCCCCTGGCATGAGCCTGGCCGTCACAGGCGTGGACGCCGAGCACTCCGGAGTCGCCTCCGCCACAGTCAACGCCATGATGCAGGTCGGCGGCTCGATCGGTACCGCCCTGCTCAACACCCTCGCCACCAGCGCCGCCACCGACTATCTGACCGGCAAGGACCCCAGGGACCCCGCTGTGCAGGCCCACGCGGGCCTGGAGGCCTACTCCACCGCCTACTGGTGGTCGGCCGTCTTCTTCGGCGTCGGCCTGGTCATCAGCGTCATCCTCTACCGACGCGGCGTACCGGAGCAGGACCCTGACGCCGCCCCCGTCGTACACATGTGACGTCCGAGCAAGGGCCGAACCGACCCCGGTGTACCGGGGTCGGTTCGGCCCTTTCGGCGCTCCGGCGTCGCCGGCACTGCCACACGCCCCACGCAAGTCGACCACCGTGAAACGCCTGAGAGCGCCGCAGGTTCGCCACCTGTCGTTCACGCAGACAGCCCCCATCCCGCCCCGGCCCAGGAAGACGCGCCCAACGACACCGACCTGGCCGGACACACCGCTCGGGACCTCGGCGAGGTGACCTGACAGCTCAACCGTCAACCCCGCGCCGTGCTCGGCGACAAGACTCCCGCCGAAGCCGTACGAGAGTCACCCACAGGCCCGTTGACCAGGTGATGCGCGACGACTGCAGGTATCCGCCTTCCCGCCGAGCGGACGGTGGGCCTGACAGCACCGGCATCCCCCTCGGTGGGGTCAGCTCGTCACGCGGAAGGTGGCGTCGCTGCGTCCGACGGCGGTGGTGATCGGGTCCAGCCGCAGTTCGTAGGCGTAGTGGCGGATGTAGCGGTCCGGGTGGTTGTACGACTGGAACGAGGACCAGGCGGAGTCGGCGAGGCCGGCGACCTGGCGGAAGGTGGCGTCCGCGGCGAACTGGGCGGTGCCGTCGTTGCGGACCAGCTGGAAGTCGTAGTCGGAGTGGCGCAGGAAGTACCCGGGGAAGTTCACCGACTCGAAGGAGACGGTGCCGGAGCCCGCCAGGCCGGGCCTGAGCCGGAACTTGGCGTCTTCGCCGGTGATGTTCTGGTCGATGCGCACGTCGAAGTCGGCGTGCCGCACGTACCGGTCCTGGAAGTTGTACGACTGGAGCCGGTTGACCGCGGTGTCGGGCCAGCGTGCGAGGACGCGGCTCTCCTCGGCGGCCGTCAGGTTCAATATCGAACCGTGACGCTTCTTCGTCCCGCCCATGTCGTACGTGCCCGACGCCGGAATCCGGTAGGTGCCGGGGGCGGAGGGGTTGGTCGTCGTGACCGGCATGTAGCCGCGCCCTGAGGCGTACTGGTCGAGGTACAGGGTCCACTCGTTGCGGTCCCGGAACTTCATCCACATCGGGCCCTCGACCTGGGAGCCGGTCAGGCCGATGCCGGAGAGGTTGCCGAGATTCGTCCAGGTCCCGAGGATCGAGTTGCTGCCCTCAAGCGTGATCTGGCCGTCACCGGAGGCCCGTATGTAACGGTAGTTGCCGATGCCGGCCGGCATCTCGACGATCTGGGTGTCGATGAGTTCCTGGGTGCCGGGGCGGTCGATGTACATCTGCGGGGTGGTGACGGTGCGGAAGTCGCTGGTGCGGGCGGAGAAGATGCGGTGCTTCGTCGCGCCGTTGAGGGGCACGTTCGTCGCCCAATACAGGACGTAGTCGTTGGTGGCCGGGTTCCAGATGGCTTCCGGCGCCCAGGCGTTGCGTCCGTCGGGGATGGCGCCGGCGACGTTGAGCAGCCACGGCTGTGACCAGGTGACCAGGTCCGTGGACTCCCAGACCACGAGGTTGCGGCTGCCGTCGTTGATGGACTGACTCCACGTCTGCCCGCAGCCGATGCACAGGTCGGTCGCGATGATCCAGTACTTGTCACCGTTCGGGGAGCGGACCAGTGCGGGGTCGCGTACCCCGCGCGTGCCGACAGTGGAGCGCAGGGTCGTTCCCCCGCCGTTGAGGTCGTTCCAGTGCAGGCCGTCCGCGCTGTGCGAGAAGTAGATCTGCTGACCGTTCGCCCCCTCCCCGATGAAGTGCGCCATCAGGTAACCCGGGTCGGCGGCGGCCGCCCGCCCGGGTGCGGTCAGGACTTGGGAGGTGAAGAGCAGGCAGGCGGCGACCAGTATCGCCGACAGCCGTGCGAGTACAGCGGACATGTACATCTCCTGTCGTCGAGCCCATGCCACCGTGGGGTGAGCAGGCGCAGTGGGATGGCATGGGTAGCTCGGTGCAGAGGGGGCGGACGGGGCTACCGGGCGACTTTTCTCTTCTCCCACGCTCAAGGGCTTTCAGGGGGTCGCGATGCCAGTGTCAACTCGTTCTCGATATCGAACGCCGTTCGTAAATGCGGGCAAAGTCAAGTGGCAGGAAGAGGGGCGCGTCAACACTTTTGACAACTGTGGTGCGTGGGGCCCGAAGGGGGCGGTCGGGGGCCGACGCGCTCGGTAGCACCCGACGTCCGGCTACAGCGGCACCGGCTTCACCACCCCGTCCCTCGGTGACGCGCAGGTCACCCGCGTCGTCGGCGTCACGCTGGACCGCTCCGTGCAGCCGGCGAACATCGCCGCAGACAAGACCGCTACGGCCAGCAGCGAGGAGACGTCCAAGGGCAACACCGCGGCGAAAGCCGTCGACGGCTCCACCGCCACCCGCTGGTGCGGCGGCAACGGCAACACGGGACGGTGGCTGAAGGTGGACCTGGGCTCGACATCAAGCTGGTGAACCAAGAGGGGCAAGGTGATGGATGTCAGCGACGGCTCGACCGTCGACGGCGCCGCCATCATCCAGTGGCCCTCGAACGAGGGCCGTAACCAGCAGTGGAAGCTGCTGCCGAACATCGACGGCTCGTACCGGCTGCCGAATGCTGTCCAATGTCAAAGGCCGCAAGGTGCTGAACAGCCCGGACGGGTCCGCCCAGGGCGCGACCCTCGACCAGTCGACCGACAGCGGCAGCGACAACCAGTCGTGGAAGCTGGTCCCGTCCTCGACCAGCGGCTTCCACACGCCGGTCAACGTGCGCAACGGCTGGTGTGCCGACGTGAAGGACGCCTCCACCGCGGACAAGGCCCCGGTCATCCAGTGGCCGGCCACCGGAGGGCCCAACCAGGACTGGCAGATCGTCCCCCGCTGACCGTGCCGCGCGGTGATGTTCCGGCTTCACGCCGCGAAGGGCCGTAGCGACCAGGTACATCAGGTCACTACGGCCCCTGTTCGGCGACAGGCGCCGGCCCCGGAATTCACGCCGAAGACCGGTCACCTGCAGGTCTCCCACCGCGACGGCGGTCCCGCTCAGCGGGAGGGAGCGAACTGCCGCGCTGACGTCACGAGCGACGCGTGCGGCGCGTCACGAACAGGGCGCCGGCTCCGACGGCGACCACCAGGGCCGCACCGCCCACGACGGGCCCGACCGGCGTGCTGGAGCCGGTCTCCGCCAGGGGCGGCGTGCTGTCACTGGGCGTCGGTGCCGGAGTGGTGGGCGGCGTCGACTCCAGCGGGGGAACGTCCGGGGTCGTGGGCGGCTTCGTCGGCGGCGTGTCGGTGGACGGCGGGGTCGTCTCTCCCGCGGGCGTCGTGGGCGTGGCGGGAGTGCTCGGCGCCGGCTCCGACGGGGTCGGGGTGGGTGACTCCGGCGTCTTCGGGGTGCACGGCTTCTCGCCGCCGTTCCACGCCGCTATCAGGTGGTTCGGCGTGACGACGCCGCCGGGCTCGTACGGCGCCGGGCCGTGCCCCTCACCCGTGCCGCCGTCGTACGTGACGTCGTCGCCGTACAGATCGATCTGGCCGTAGCAGTCGGGCGTCTTCACGCTCAGCTTCTGCCAGGTCCGCCCGGAGTCGTCCGAGCCGGCGACGTCGGCGGCGGTGAGGTAGACCGTGGCCTTGTCGATCAGCGTCTGGCGGCCGGAGGAGTACCAGTCCGGCCCTTCCGTGGTGTACTCGGCGAGGGAGACGGGGTACTTGCAGCCGTCTCCGACCGTCTGACCGGGAGCGAGCCGGACCTCTACGGTCCCGGGTGCGGTCTTCCAGAGGTAGAGCCCGCCCTGCGAGGTCCAGTCGGCACCTACGACGTTCCCGTCGGCACCGACGATGCGGTACTGCACGGTGGCGGACTGGCATCCCTCTGATCCCGTGGCGCTTGCCACGCCGGCTCCGAGCGCCGACAGGACGACGGCAGCGCTGAAAGCGGTTACGGCGAATGCGGACAGACTTCTGAGACGTTGCGAGCGCGACAAGGTGAGCCCTTACTGACAATGAGGGTGTGGGAGGCGGCACAGCGCGAACGGCGGGCGCACGCCGGGAATCCTTGGCTGTATGCGCGAACGGACCGGTCGCATCACTTCGCTCGCTTCAGCCGCGAGGAAGTGAGCGGACCGTACTCGATCTTCGGAACTCCCGTCAATCCCGCGTAAGTTCACCTCACTTCCCTCTGGTCCGCGAGGTACGCCGGCAAGCCCTGTCCGCCCCTCACACGGGGACGATCTGCCACTCCTGGTTGCTGCCGGTGTTGGCCGGCCACTGGATGAGCGGGGTGCCGTCGGCCGTGTGACCGTTGGAGGCGTCCACGCATATCCCGCTCTTGACGTTGACCAGGCGGTGGCTGCCGCTCGTGGCGGGGGCGAGCTTCCACCACTGGTGTGGTCCGGTGGGGTCCGCCGACTGGTCGAGTGCCTGGCCCTGCGTGGTCGACCCGCCGGGGCATTCGAGGAGCTTGCCGCTCTTGACGCAGGCCAGACGGAAGGATCCGTCGTGGTTGGGCAGAAACCGCCACTGCTGGTTGGTGCCCTTCGGGAACTGGTCGGGAAGCGCGGGGAGGATCTCCAGCATGCCGGGCCGGCTGTAGATCAAGGACTCGGCGAGCAGGGCGGGCAGGGCGTGGGCCGCGTCCGCGTCCGCGTTGCAGATCGTCAGGTTTGCCCATACGGCCAGCGCCCCGTCGCTGTTGACCCGGTGGTCGGGAAGTCTGGCCAGCAGAGCGGTCCAGCGCCCCCCCCCCACACCCTGACAGCTGCCCTGCTCGACGCCGAGGCTGTTGGCGGCGTCGACGGTCGCCTGCAGGGCGTGCCGGCCTGCCGCTGTCTCCCCGGTGGCGTTGATGTTCGCCCCTCTCCAAGCCCCTCGGCCGCCGCTCCGTGAACCGGCATGGTGGACCGACGCATAGCCGTGCCCCGAACTATGTTGCCCCACCACATGTGCCCCTGACCTGCACGTTCCTACGGTGTGCCGACACGTACCCGTCCCCACCGCACACGAGGAAGTGGCGCACATGGCCTCAGCAACCACCGCTCCCCCACCCCCGGGCAACCTCAAGCGCATCGTCGCCGCCAGCCTCATCGGCACCACCATCGAGTGGTACGACTTCTTCCTCTACGGCTCCGCCGCCGCGCTCGTGTTCAACAAGCTGTTCTTCCCGGACTCCGACCCGCTCGTCGGCACCCTGTTGTCGTTCCTGACGTACGCGGTCGGGTTCGCCGCCCGGCCGCTGGGCGCGCTGGTGTTCGGACACTACGGCGACCGGCTCGGGCGCAAGAAGCTGCTGGTGCTGAGTCTGCTCCTGATGGGCGGGGCGACTTTCGCGATCGGGCTGCTTCCGACGCACGCCTCCATCGGGACGGCCGCGCCGGTGCTGCTGACCGTGCTCCGGCTGGTCCAGGGGTTCGCGCTCGGCGGTGAATGGGGCGGCGCCGTCCTGCTGGTGTCGGAGCACGGGGACGCTCGGCGGCGCGGGTTCTGGGCGTCGTGGCCGCAGACCGGCGCGCCGGCGGGGCAACTCCTCGCCACCGGTGTGCTGTCGCTGCTCACGGCCCTGCTGTCGGACACCGCGTTCGGCAGCTGGGGCTGGCGGGTGCCGTTCCTGCTCTCGGGCGTGCTGGTGATCGTCGGTTTGTGGATTCGTCTGTCTGTCGACGAATCGCCCGTCTTCCAGCAGGCGTTGGCGCAGGCCGAGGCGCGCAGGGCGGACGCGGCGGCGAACGCCGATGAGCTGCCGCTCGTCTCCGTACTGCGGCACCACTGGCGTGACGTCCTGGTCGCGATGGGGGCCCGCATGGCGGAGAACATCAGCTACTACGTCATCACCGCCTTCATCCTCGTCTACGCCACCACGGCGGCCGGCGTCTCCAAGCAGACCGCGCTGAACGCGGTGCTGATCGCCTCGGCCGTGCACTTCGCGGTCATCCCGGCGTGGGGCGCGCTGTCCGACCGGATCGGCCGCCGGCCCGTGTATCTGATGGGTGCGGTCGGTGTCGGGCTGTGGATGTTCCCGTTCTTCTCACTGATCGACACCGGCGGCTTCGGCAGCCTGATCCTCGCCGTCACCGTCGGGCTGGTCCTGCACGGAGCGATGTACGCGCCCCAGGCCGCGTTCTTCTCCGAGATGTTCGCGACGCGGATGCGCTACTCCGGTGCGTCGATCGGCGCACAGTTCGCCTCGGTCGCGGCGGGTGCGCCCGCGCCGCTGATCGCCACGGCGCTGCTGTCCGACTACGGCGATTCCACGCCGATCGCGCTGTACGTGATCGGCGCCGTCGTCCTCACGATCGTCGCGGTGGCGGCGGCCGAGGAAACACGGCACCGGGACTTGGCCGACGCAGACGCCGACGCAGACGACGACGCAGACGCCGTGCTTCCCACCGACCGAGGAGCGGACCGCAAGGCCGCCGCCTCGGAGGACGCCCGCACCCCCTGATCTGCAACCTGTGCCCTCCGGCCCCCGTGCGTCACGCGTGCGGGGGTCTGTGCGGTGCCGGCGCCGACAAGCGGTGCAGGCGCAGGGCGAGCTGGATCTCCAGGGCCCGGGCCGGGCTCTGCCAGTCGTCCCCGAGCAGGCGCCCGACGCGCTCCAGGCGCTGGGCGACCGTGTTCACATGGACGTGCAGTTCGTCCTTGGTGCGCGCCGGGCTCATTCCGCAGGTGAAGTACGCGTCGAGGGTGCGCAGCAGTTCCGTGCCGCGCCGCCGGTCGTAGGCGACGACCTCGCCGATGGTGCGGTCGACGAAGCCCGGGATGTCCCGGTCGCCGGCCAGGAGCAGCCCCAGGAAGCCCAAGTCCTCGGCGGCTGCCCCGTCTCCGCAGCGACCGAGGACGCGCAGGGCTTCGAGACAGCGGCGGGCCTCCGCGTAGGCGGTGGCCACGGCCTCGGGGCGGGTGACGAGGTCCTGGGCGGGTGCGGAGGCGCCGACGGTGACCGGTGCGTGGACCGCTGTGCCCAGGTGCCGGGCCGCGCGGCGGGCCAGATCGGTCGCGGTGCCGCCGGGGCCGAGGGGCAGCAGCAGGACGGTGCCCCCGTCGCGTGCCGCGGCCAGACCGTGCCGGGTGGCGGCCAGGTGGGACGCCGCCGCTGCCAGCCGTCTGCGGGCTTCGGCCTCCTGGCCGGCGTCGGTCGCGTCGCCCTCCCCTCGTGCGGCCAGGACCACGTGCCGGGCGTCGAGGTCGGCGTGGAGCCGGGCCGCGCGCTCCCGCAGCAGGCGCGGGTCGCGGTCGCGGGCGTCGAGCAGGTCGTCGAGCAGTTCACCGCGCACACGCTGTTCGGCCTCGGCTGCGGATCTGCGGGCCAGAAGCAGCAGGGAGGTGACCATGGCGGCGCGCTCCAGGGTGCGCTGGTCCACGGGGTCGAGCCCCGGGTGCCCGCGCAGCACCAGGGCGCCGAGCACCTCGCCGCCGGCGGCGACGGCGGCGACCCAGGCGTCCTCGTGCAGCACCGCGTGTCCCTGCGTGCCGGACTTCTCCAGGGCGGCGGCGGGTGCGGCGGCGGCCTCGGCGAACTCGACGGTTCCGTCGAGGATCTCGGAGACCGCCGCGGCCACGTCGTGCACCCCGCCGCCGCGCAGCACGAGTTCGGCGAGCCGGTCGTGCACGTCGGAGGCGCGTTCGATGACGCCGCTGCGGTCCCGGATGATCTCGTTCGCGCGCTCCAGGCCGGCGAGGGCGGATCTGGTCTCGGCGAGCAGGTTGGCGGTGTCGATGGCGGCCGCGGCGAGGGCGGCGAAGGAGCCGAGCAGGGCGATCTGCTCCCGCTCGAAGACGCGGGCGCGGCGGTCCGCGGCGAACAGCACGCCGATGACGTGGTGTCCGAGCGTCAGGGGCACCCCGAGGATGGCCACCAGCCCTTCGTCCCGCACGCCCGCGTCGATGGTGAGGGTGTGCTGGAAACGGTCGTCCTTGAAATAGTCGTCGGTGACATAGGGGCGCGCCGTCTGTGCGACCAGACCGCCGAGCCCCTCCCCCATGCCGAGCCGCAGCTGCTGGAACCGGGCCGCGACCGAGCCTTCGGTGACCCGCATGTAGGTGTCGCCGCGCTCCGTGTCGTTCAGGCTGAGGTAGGCGACGTCCGTGCCCAGCAGCGAGCGGGCGCGCTGCACGATCGCCTGTAGCACGGCGTCGAGGTCGCGCAGCCCGGCGAGGTCGTGGGCGGTCTCGAACAGTGCGGACAGCTCGGCCTCGCGCCGGCGTCGTCCCTCCAGCTCCGCGCGGACGCGCAGGGCGAGCGGCTTGGCCTGCCGGAGCGCGGCGATCCATTCCGCCGGGCGCCCTTCGGCCCGCGCGAGCAGCTCCGGCTGCTCGTAGGCGTCGGCCGACGCGCCCCGGGCCAGGAGCGCGAGGAACGGCATTTCGGCGGACTGCACGTGATCGCTGGACATGCTCACAGGATTCACCATGTCGGGGCCGCCCCGTCAGCCCTGTGGACAACTCCCCGGGCCGAGGGGAACGGCCGCTCAGTGGGCGGTCCAGCCACCGTCGAGCACGAGCGAGGTGCCGGTCACGAAGGACGCCTGCGGGCTGCACAGGTAGGCCACCGCCTCGGCGACCTCCTCCGGCTCGATGAGCCGTTTGACGGCGCTGTCCTGCAGCAGCACTTCGGACAGGACGCGTTCCTCGGGGATGCCGTGTGCCCGCGCCTGGTCGGCGAGCTGCTTTTCCACCAGCGGGGTGCGCACATAGGCGGGGTTCACACAGTTCGAGGTGACACCGTGGGGAGCTCCTTCGAGGGCGGTGGTCTTGGACAGTCCCTCCAGCCCGTGTTTGGCCGCCACATAGGCCGACTTGTAGGCCGAGGCGCGCAGCCCGTGCACGGAGGACACGTTCACCACGCGGCCCCACCCCTGCCCGTACATGTGGGGCAGGGCCCCGCGGATGAGCCGGAACGGTGCTTCCAGCATCACGGTGAGCACCGTGTGGAAGACCTCGGGCGGAAACTCCTCGATGGGGCGCACCAGTTGCATCCCGGCGTTGTTGACGAGGACGTCGGCGCCCGCTGCGACGAGTTCGGCGGCGTCCAGGTCGGTGAGGTCGAGGACGTGCGGCTCCACCGTGCCGGCCAGGCCCTGCCCCCGGTCGGCCAGGGCCTCCAGGCCCGCCGCGTCCCGGTCGACGGCTCTCACCTTGGCTCCGGCGGCCGCGAGTCGCAGCGCGCAGGCCCGGCCGATGCCACCGGCGGCGCCGGTGACGAGCGCGGTGCGGCCGCCCAGGTCGAGCGGGGAGGCGTGGGGGGCCAAGGAGGCGCGGGGCACGGTCATGCCGCGACCCTAGGCAGCGGCGACGCCCCACCCCATGTGGTCACGCCCCATAGTTCAGCCGGAGGCAGTGGGGTCGAACCATGTGGGGGCGTCCGACAGGGCCTGCTTGATCCGGTGCAGGCCGAACTCCTCCAGCTGGGGCAGTGCGTCGACGTCGAACCAGGCGACGTCGAGCGACTCGTCGTCGTTCACCCGCGCCTCGCCGCCGAGGGCCCGGCAGCGGAAGGTGATGTCCATGTACTGGCAGATGTCCCCGTTCTCGTACGTGACGGGCTGCAGAGCCTGGACGAGCACGACCCGTTCGGCCACGCAGCGTACGGCCGTCTCCTCGTAGACCTCGCGCACCGCGCAGGCCGCGGGCTGCTCCCCAGGGTCGGGGATGCCGCCGAGCACGGACCACCTGCGGGTGTCGGCACGGCGGTTGAGCAGCACCCTGCCCTCGTCGTCGAAGACGAGGGCGGTGACCCCGGGGAGCCAGAGCAGCTGTTGACCGGCCGAGGCGCGGAGTGTGCGGATGAAGTCGGGAGTAGCCATGCGGTCGACCCTAACGGGCCGCTCACGGCGCCCCGGCGTGATTCCAGCGGCGTGTGACGGGCGTACGGTTACGCGTCACCGGCGCGTCGCCCGCGCAGCCCGGCGCCGACGGCCCAGCCGAGGCCGCCGGCCGCGATGAGGACGAGGGCGATCTCCGGCAGGATCCCGAGCTGTGTGGCGGGGGTCTGCGAGGAGCGCAGCGGCACCTTCTGCACCAGGAAATCGGCCACGAACATGCCGGTCTTCTGCGTGATCCTGCCGTCCGGCATGATGATCGCACTGACGCCGCTGGTCACGGGTACCGTCACGGTCCGGCTGTGTTCGACCGCGCGCACCCGGGACATGGCGAGCTGCTGGTAGGTCATCTCGCTGCGGTCGAAGGTGGCGTTGTTGCTGGGCACGGAGATCATCTGGGCGCCGTCGGTGACCTCGGAGCGCACGGTCCAGTCGAAGGCGGCCTCGTAGCAGGTGACGAGGCCGACCTTGGCGCCGTCCATGGTGAACACGCCCGGCTCGGTACCCCGGCTGAAGTCCTGGCGCTGCATCGAGGTCCAGTTGCTGTTGATGGCCCCGATCAGCGAGCGGAACGGCAGGTACTCGCCGAACGGCTGGATCTGGCGCTTGTCGTAGGTGTCGACGGGGCCCTTGGCCGGGTCCCACAGGATCTGCTCGTTGTACAGCTTGCCGTCCCGCTCGACGACACCGCCCACCGAGACGGGCACGCCGACGGACTTCGCGGCGGCGTCGATGACGGCGCGGGCGTCGGGGTTGGCGAAGGGATCGATGTCGGAGGAGTTCTCCGGCCAGAGGACGAAGTCGGGTCGTGCGACCTTGCCCGCCTTGACCTCGGCGGCAAGGCGTTCCGTCTCGCGCGCGTGGTAGTCGAGTACGGCCCGGCGCTGGGAGTTGAAGTCGAGGCCGGCGCGGGGCACGTTGCCCTGGATCACCGCGACGGTGGCGGTGCCGTCCTCGGCCTTGTCGCTGACCAGGGTTCGGGCGGCGAACGCCCCCAGGACCGGGACGCCCATGCTCAGCACGGCGACGGCCGCCGCCACGTACCGCACGACCCCGGTGGCACGCCGCTCCAGGCCGAGACGCACGACCTCGTACAGTCCGAAGCCGCACAGGACCACGGCGAAGCCGAGTACCGGGGTGCCGCCCACCGCGGCGAGCGGCAGGAACACGCCGTCGGCCTGACCGAACGCGATCTTCCCCCAGGGGAAGCCGTGGAAGGGCACACGCGCGCGTGCGGCCTCACCGGCGATCCATACGGCCGCCGCCCACACGGGCCAGCCGGGGAGCTTGGACACGGCCGCGACTCCGGCGCCGACCGCGGCGATGAAGAGGGCCTCGATCGCCACCAGGGCGAGCCAGGGACCGGGGCCCACCTCCACACCGGTCCACACCAGCAGCGGCAGCAGGAAGCCGAGGCCGAAGAGGTAGCCGAGTCCGAGTGCCGCCTTCCAGCTTCGGCCGCGCAGCACCCAGCCGAAGCCGGCGAACGCCGGCAGCGCCAGCCACCACAGCGTGCGGGGCGGGAAGGAGACGTAGAGGAGGAGGCCGGAGAGCGCGGCTGCGGCGGCCGGAGCGAGACGGACGAGCCGCCGGGCCCACGTCCGCGCCCCGGGCGCGATCCGCGGCTCCAGCTGGTCCGACTGGCCGACGGAGGTTGCGGTGACGGTCACTCCCGGAGTGTAAGACGCCTGACCTGGGAGCCGACACCGCGGTATGCACCGCGGACTGTCTGTTCATTTCGTCACGACACATCCTCAAACCGTCCACCAGCCGTTACGGTGTGCCCAGCCTCAGTCGTGCGGCCCGTGGCGGCTCGTGACGGCGGGGGTCTTCACGAGTCGGGGGCGACGGTGCGCCGGGGGGCGGGCGGGGTGGGTTCCAGCGGGATGACGTCCGTGTCCGGACCGGACGCGGACGGCGAGAGACGAATCGTTTCGGACACGGCCGGTGTCGTGGTGCTAGGCGCCTGCGCCACCTGGTCCCTGGTCACGGCGGCCGTGCACGACGGCAGGCCCGAAGGGGTTCTCCTGGCGGTGCTGGCCGTGGCCGCCGGGTACGCCGCCGGACGGATCAGCGGGGCACTGCTGCCCGTCGGCGCGCCCTTCGCCGGGGCACTGGCCGGTATCGCGCTGACGGTGGCCGTCCCCCACCTCGCGCCGGGCCCGCAGATCACCGCGCCCCTGGGGCATGCGGGAGCCACCGCCGCCGTACTGACCCTGTCGGCCGGTGCCGCGTGCTGCGCGGCCTGGGCCACGCCGGTACGGTCCGCCCGGTTCGCCCTGCGTCTGCTGGCCACCGGGACCGCGGTGCTGGCGGCCGTGCTCGGTTCCACCAGCGGCTTCGCGGCCTGTCTCGCGGTCCTGCTGTCCTCGCTGGCCGCCGGCCGCCTCCGTCGCCGCGGCGCCGCTACGGCGGCACTGGCCGCCGTCGCCGTCCTGGTCACCGCTCTGGTCTGGGCGGTTGCCGCGCGAGCCGTACCGGGCGGCTTCGCCGCGGCTCTGGAGGGGCGGCTCACCCAGCACCGCGTGCGGTTGTGGCAGGACGCATGGCACCTGCTGGGCGAGGACACCCTGCTGGGGGCCGGACCGGGCCGCTTCGGGGAGCTGAGCACGACGTCCGCCCAGTCCCTGCTGTCCGACGACAAGCCCCACTCGGCGCCCCTGCAGCAGGCGGCGGAACAGGGGATCGTCGGCGTGGCCCTGCTCGTGGCCGTGTTCGGCTGGGTCCTGTACGCCCTGTGGCGCGGTCCGCGCCCGACCCCGGTGGCGCTCACCGCGGGCGCCGCCCTGACGGCACTCGCCGCGATCTCCGCGGTCGGCAACGCGCTGAGCTTCACGGCGGTGACCGTAGGAGCGGGCCTGCTGGCGGGCATGGCCACGGCACGCCCCCTCGCCGACGAGTCGTCGAGCCGTACGGCGCGGGGCCAAACGCGTGGAGCGGGTCGGGCCCCTGCGTGGTGACCGGCGGACAGCCGGCGTACGGGGCCGTGGACGGCACCGTACGGTGGTCACAGCCGGTGACGGATGCCGTCCCGCGGTTCAGTGGGCGGGAGCGCCCGGCTTGGTGGGCCGCAGCCGGGCCTCGATCACCCGCACGGCGGCCTCCGCGTCGTCCACGGTGATCGTGAAGGTGTGCCCGTCCCACAGTTCGAGCTCGACGCCCTCGCCGCGTCGTACGACCACCGCGGTGCCCTTCTCGGGCCGCCACCGGTAGCCCCAGCCGCCCCAGTGGCGGGGGGTGACGTGGGAGATGTACGTGGCGCCGGCCACGCTGGAGAGCGGGATACGGCGGCGGGGCACGCCGATGTGGCCGCAGCGCACCTCGAGGTGCTCCTCGTCGACCCGCAGGGCGACGTGCACGAAGGCGAGCGTTCCGAAGAGAACCAGCAGCCCGGCGGCGATGCACCCGACGACGGCCATGACCAGTGGGGCGATGCCGGACGTCCACGCCGAGTCGACGGCCAGCGCGATGCCGAGTGCCATGCAGGCGGCGCCCACGAGCGCCAGCAGCCACTGCACCCGGTTCGTGGCACGGCCGGTCCAGACGTCGGTGTGCGGGTGGGGGGCGTTCTCGCCGTGGCGGTGGTCCCTCATGCTTCGAGGGTACTCAGATTTCGCTCCGCAGGTACTTCGTGGCGGAGCGTGACGGCACCGGGCGGGCGTCACAGCGCTCCGGGTCACCGGTGACCGCCGATGACCGGTTTCTCCGGTCAGCGGGCGGGCGTGACCGCCTGCAGCAGACGCCCTTCGGCGTACGCCAGGGCGGGCGCGGGCAGCGCGCCCTCGCGTCCGCTGAGCAGCACGGTGAGCGTGCCGTGCGGGGTGGCTCCCGGAGCGGGCTGCCGGCCCAGGCGGCGCAGAGCCTGGGCGGCCACGGCTCCGGCGGAGCCGTGCAGCACGAGAGGCGGGCGGCCGGGGCGCTGGACGGCGGCCCTGATGCGCTCGGCGACCAGTTCGTAGTGGGTGCAGCCGAGGACGACGGTGGTCACCTCGTCCGGGGTGAGGGCGGCGGCTGCGGCCACGGCCGCGTCGATCGCCGCCTCGTCCGCGTGTTCCACGGCCTCGGCGAGGCCCCAGCAGGGCACCTCGGTGACGGGCACGCCACCGGCGAATTCGCTGATCAGGTTCTGCTGGTAGGGGCTGCCCGTGGTGGCCGGGGTGGCCCAGATGGCGAGGTGGCCGCCGCCGGCCGCGGCCGGTTTGATCGCGGGGACGGTGCCGATGACCGGAAGCTCCGGTTCGAAGCGGGCGCGCAGGGCGGTCAGCGCGTGCACGGTCGCGGAGTTGCAGCCGACGATCAGGGCCTCCGGGCGGCGCGCCGCGGCGGCTTCGGCGACGGCCAGGGCGCGCTCGGTCAGGTCCTCGACGGTGCGCGGGCCCCATGGCATGCCGTCGGGGTCGAGGGAGAGCACGAGATCGGCGTCGGGGCGCAGCCGTCGCACCGCGGCCGTGGCCGCCAGCAGACCGATTCCGGAATCCATGAGCGCGATCTTCACCCGATCACGATAGACGATGAGCCGTCCGGGGCAGCGGGGGTGGGGCAGACTGCGCCCGTGAGCGCCGTTGTGTGGACTGCCGCTGGATCACTCCTCGCCTGGTTGTGGCTGCTGCTGTGTCAGGGCTTCTTCTGGCGCACCGATGTGCGACTGCCGTCGCGCACGGAGCCGGAGGTGTGGCCGTCGGTATGTGTCGTCGTCCCCGCCCGCGACGAGGTGGCCGTGCTGCCCGTCGCACTGCCGTCGCTGCTCCTTCAGGAGTATCCGGGACGGGCAGAGGTCTTCCTCGTCGACGACGGCAGCTCGGACGGCACCGGTGATCTGGCGCGTGAGCTGGCCCGCCGGCACGGCGGGCTGCCTCTGACGGTGGGGTCGCCGGGTGAGCCTCCGGCGGGCTGGACCGGCAAGCTGTGGGCGGTGCGCCACGGCATCGGTCTGGCAAGCGCGCGTGGTCCCGAGTACCTCCTCCTGACGGACGCCGACATCGCGCACGCCCCGGACAGTCTGCGGGAGCTGGTGGCGGCGGCCCGTTGCGGTGGATACGACGTCGTCTCCCAGATGGCCCGGCTGCGGGTGGACAGTGTGTGGGAGCGGTTCGTGGTGCCGGCGTTCGTCTACTTCTTCGCGCAGCTCTACCCCTTCCGCCGGATCGCCGCGGCGGGCCGGACGGCGGCCGCGGCCGGGGGCTGCGTCCTGCTGCGGGCCGATACCGCGGAGCGGGCACGGATCCCGGACGCGATCCGGCACGCGGTGATCGACGACGTGGCGCTCGCACGTGCCGTCAAGCGCGGCGGTGGCCGCGTCTGGCTCGGGCTGGCCGAGCGGGTGGACAGCGTGCGGCCCTATCCGCGTCTGCACGACCTGTGGCGCATGGTGTCGCGCAGCGCGTACGCCCAGCTGCGGCACAATCCCCTGCTGCTCGCCGGGACGGTCGCCGGGCTGGCGCTGGTGTATCTGGTGCCACCCGTGGCGGTCCTGACCGGCCTCGCCGCCGGCAGCACGTCCGCTGCGGTCGTCGGCGGTGCCGCCTGGCTCGTCATGGCGGGGACGTACGTCCCGATGCTCCGCTACTACCGGCAGCCGCTGTGGCTCGCTCCGCTGCTGCCGTTCACGGCGTTCCTCTATCTCCTCATGACCGTCGACTCGGCGGTGCAGCACTACCGGGGACGGGGCGCGGCCTGGAAGGGCCGCACCTACGCGCGCCCGGACGCCCTGCCCGACGAGGGCTGACGGCCGCCGGAGGAGTCATTTCCGGCCAGGGGTCCAGTTCATGCCCCAGCCATAGGCGTGGTCGACGGTCCGCTGCGGACTGACCCCCCGTTCGGGCACCAGGTAGCGCGCCTCGCGCTGGACGACCAGGTCGCCTCCGGTGTTGGTGATCAGGGCGAGCGCGCACACGAGCGAGGGAACCGTGCACTCGTCGAGGGAGAACTCGATCGGAGCGCCGTGCTGCGGCCGGAGCGTCACCGAGGCGTGCAGATCGGCGAAGGAACGGGCGCCTTCGTAGATGGTGACGAAGACGAGAATGCGCCGGAAAGCGCTCTTGTGGTCGAGGTTGACGGTGAGGTTCTCGCCGCTCGACACGGCGCCGGTGCGGTCGTCCCCGTCGAGGTGGATGTACGGCGGCCGGTGCAGCGCTCCGAAGCTGTTGCCGAGGGCCTGGACGACGCCCTTGCTGCCGTCGGTGAGTTCGTACAGCGCGCACAGGTCGAGATCGAGGTCGGAGTGCGTCGCGGTCGGGCGCCCGAACTTGCCGCTCCAGCCGGAGAACTGTTTGCGCACCTGCCAGTTGAGGTTGACGTGCAGCGCTCCGGAGGTGCCGCCCTGTTTGGTGAGGGAGACGGACGGGGCCGCCTTGGTGAGCGTCACCTTGGTGAGGGGGACGGGCGTGGGCGGCGCGGCGGGCGGGGGCGGAGCGACGGCGGGCTGGGGCATGGGCGCGGGCGGGTACGCGGCGGAGGGCGTGGTGGTGGGAGGCGCCGGGGCGGGGACCGGTGCCGTCTGCTGAGGTTCGTCCACCGTGATGCCGTAGTCCGTGGCCAGCCCTTCGAGGCCGCTGCTGTAGCCCTGGCCCACGGCGCGGAACTTCCAGGCGCCCTGGCGACGGTAGAACTCGCCCAGGACGTAAGCGGTTTCGGTCGTGGCGCCCGGGTTGTCGAAGCGGGCCACCGGGGCGCCCTGGGCGGCATCCTGGACTTCGATGTAGAGGCCGGGGACCTGTCCGAACGTGCCGCCGTCGGCCGAGGCGGCGAGGACGACGGTCTCGATGGCGGGTTCCACGCGCGCGAGGTCGAGGAGGAGCGTGTCGGTCACCCGGCCGTCGGAGGTGCGTTTGCCCTCGTGCCTGATCGCGCCGGAGGAGTGCGCGGGCTGGTTGTAGAAGACGAAGTCCGCGTCGGAGCGGACCTTCCCGCTCACCAGCAGCAGAGCGGAGGCGTCGACGTCGGGCACGCCCGCTCCTGCCCGCCATCCCAATTGCACCCGCAACGCGGCTGTCGGCACCTGAGTATTTGAACCTTTCAGCATTTGCATGTCCGCCCCCATTGCGTGTCGCCGCACCAGGACCGTCCCGGCCGTCCTTCGCGTTTCGTGCGCACAACCTAATTGCTCGCCACGGCGAAGTCCCCTGCCCGACCCCACGAGGACCGGCGCCCGACCGTCGGTAACCCGCCCGGAACTCGGCCTTTACACGATCAAGGCCTCGTTCGCTGCCCCTTTTTGGCGAGTTCGCTCGCATTGGGGATCCCGGGTCACCGCGGACACGGAAAACAACCCTCTTATCGGTCTCCCCAACGAGCACATCGTTGGCTTAACTTATGTGCCATGACCTCCCCCCGCTCCACCTATGGCGGCGGCTACTACTCCGCCTCCTTCCCGGACACCCCGATCTACGACAGGCTCGTCGCCGAGCGGGGTACCCCGCAGATCGCCCCGATCCGGGTCCCCGCCCAGTACGACATGCCGATGCCGGGCGGCAACCTGCCCGCCCTCCCGTCGGCGCTGCCCGCTCTTCCGGCAGCCCCCTCCCAGCCCGCCTACGGCTATCCGCAGGCGCAGCAGCCCGCCCCGCTGCAGCAGGCGCCCGCCGCGTACATCCCGCAGCAGGCCACCGCTCCGCGTGGCTACCCCGGCCCCCAGCCGCAGCAGCCGCGTCCGGCGGCCCCGGCGGGCTACGAGGCGATGCGCCCCGCGGCTCCCCGGCCGGCTCCGGCTCCCTACCAGGACCCGTACAACAGTCAGCAGTACCGCGGGTACTGAGCCGGACCTCGGGACTGTCGGCACCGACTGGCACGATGGCCCCATGGGGAACGCTCACCTGCACTCGATTCACGTCCATCCGGTCAAGGCGGTCCGGGGCCTGGCGCCCCGGCAGGCGGACGTGGAGCCCTGGGGGCTGGCCGGGGACCGGCGCTGGGTGCTGATCGACGACGGGGGAAAGGTCGTCACACAACGCCAGCAGCCACGGCTCGCGCTCGCCGCCGCCGAGCTGCTGCCCGGCGGCGGCCTCCGCCTGTCCGCGCCGGGTATGCCGCCGCTGACCGTGCCGGTACCCCGGCCCTCGGTCACCGTGCCGGTGGAGATCTTCCGCGACAAGGTCGAGGCGGTCCCGGCCGAGGACGAGGCCGTACACGCCTGGTGCAGTTCCCACCTCGGCATCGGGGCGCGCCTTGTGCACCTGGACGATCCGGCCACGCGCAGGCCCATCGACCCGGAGTACGCGCGGCCCGGTGAGACCGTCTCCTTCGCCGACGGCTTCCCGTTGCTGCTCACCACGACCGCCTCGCTCGACGCCCTCAACTCCCTGATCGCGCAGGGTGAGTACGCGGACGAGGGCCCGCTGCCCATGAACCGCTTCCGGCCGAACGTGGTCGTGACGGGAACCCCGGCGTGGGCCGAGGACGGCTGGTCGCGCCTGGCCATCGGGGACGTGCCCTTCCGCGTGGCCAAGCCCTGCGGCCGATGTGTGGTGACCACCACGGACCAGGACACCGCCGAGCGCGGCCGCGAGCCACTGTTCAGCCTGGGACGGCACCGCCGGCTCGACGGCAAGCTGGTCTTCGGCCAGAACCTCGTGCCGCTGTCCCGCGGCACGATCCGGGTCGGGGATCCGCTCACGGTTCTCGAGTAGCTCTTCGAGCGGAGCGGGAACCGTGCCGCGGGCACGGGCGTTCGGGCTTGTGTGAGAGTTTCGTGAGAGGCCCTGCGGAGAGGTGATTTCGCTCTCTCTTCGCCGGGTCCGTACGTGGACTGCTCCGCCGGGGAGTATCACGGAGCAGGAAGGGGGTGCGGGCGGTGCGAGCGATCAGCGGACTCTGGCGCTGGCGGCGCAATCCACTCTGCCGCGCGACCGACCTGGCCGAGGCCTGGGTGGCGCTGGCCGCCCTGCTGCTGATCCTGCTGGTCTCGCCGGTGGCCGGCTCACTCGTCGGGGGGTCGGCTCAGGACGCGCTGCAGCGCTCGGTGCGGGCCCAGCACGAGGCGCGGCATCCGGTGACCGCCACAGTGGTCCGCAAGCTGGACCGCTCCCCGCTGGACTCCGACCCCGAGACCTCGTCGGGCCGTGATCTGCGCAACCGCGTCCTCGCCGACTGGACCGCGCCGGACGGCACCGCGCACCAGGGCCCCGCCCTGGCGAGCCTCAAGGACCCGCAGCAGGGCGACACGTTCCGGATATGGACCGACCGGCACGGCCGGATGGTGCCCCGCCCGCTCGACTCCGCGACCGCCTCGACGCACGCGGTCCTCGCCGGCTTCGGCGCGGCCCTGGCGACGGGCGGTCTTATCGAGGGCGGCAGACGGCTGATCGTCTGGCGCATGGCCCGCCGCCGGTACGCCCGTTGGGACCAGGCATGGGACCGGGCGGGCCCGGACTGGGGCAGGACGGGCACCGGCAGCTGACGGCCTTGCGGCTCTGGTCAACCCACCACCCGCGCGCACGCTACGGTGGTCCGGCCGAACCGTTCGGCACAACCCGCGCGCGAGCGAGCCTCAGGGACGCGCCGGTGTCGACGCCGCGTGCGCGCCCAGGCCCCGAGGGCCGGGCCCGGTCGCGGTCGCGACCCCGGCCGGAACGCCCCGAGGGCGGACGAGCCATCAGTACGACCGAGGTGGGGGCACGGCTACACCATGGCACAGGGCACGGTCCAGGTGACGCACACCGGCACGTCGCGGTGGCGGCGCCGCACGGGTGAGTACGCATCGCTCGCCGCCGCCCTGGAGGCCGCGGCCGACGGAGACGTCCTCACCGTCGCGCCCGGCACCTACCGGGAGAACCTCGTCCTGCAGCGCGCCGTGACCCTGCGCGGTCCCGAGGGCTCCCCCGGCTCGGTGCGGATCGTGCCCGTGGACGGCGTGCCCCTGACCGTACGTGCCTCGGCGGTGGTGCAGGACCTGCACGTGGAGGGCCAGGACGCGGCCGCCCCCGCCGTGCTAGTGGAGGAGGGCACCCCGGAGCTGCGGGACGTGCGGGTCGTGACGCGGTCCGCGGCCGGGATCGAGGTGCGTGGCAGCGCCCGGCCCACGGTGCGGCGCTGCGCGGTCGACAACCCGGCGGGCATCGGCATCGCCGTGGTCGACGGCGCGGGCGGGGTGTTCGAGGAGTGCGAGGTCGTCGCGGCCGGCCAGGCGGGGGTGGCGGTGCGCGGCGGCGCCCACCCACGCCTGGAGCGCTGCCGGGTGCACCACACCTCGGGCTCGGGCCTGTCGGCGACCGGGGAGAACTCGGCGCTGGAGGCCGTGGGCTGCGAGGTGTACGAAGTCCGGGGCAGCGGTGTGCAGATCACCGGCCGGGCCACCGCGCACCTCACCGACTGCGATGTGCACCGCACGACGTCCGACGGGGTCACACTCGACACCGACGCGGTGCTGACCCTCGCCGACTGCCGTATCCACGACATCCCGGAGAACGCGGTCGACCTGCGTTCCCGTTCCGTTCTCACACTGACCCGCACCACGGTGCGGCAGTTCGGGCGCAACGGCCTGTCGGTGTGGGACCCGGGCACCCGCGTGGACGCCAACCAGTGCGAGATCTTCGACAGTACGGGCGACTACCCGGCGGTGTGGGTCAGCGACGGCGCCACCGCCGTACTGGACTCCTGCCGGGTGCACGACGTGCCCGACGCCCTGTTCGTCCTCGACCGCGGTTCACGTGCGGACGTCGTCGACACCGACCTGTCGCAGGTGCGCAACACGGCCGTGTCGGTGAGCGACGGCGCGACCGCGCAGCTCGACGACTGCAGGATCAGGGAGGCGGCGACGGGCGCCTGGTTCCGCGACCACGGCAGCGGCGGCACACTCAACGGCTGCACGGTCGACGGCACCCAGACCGGCGTCATCGTCACCAAGGGCGCCGACCCGACCGTGGAGCGCTGCACGATCGACTCTCCCGCGGAGGCCGGTGTCTACGTCTCGGCCGGCGGCCGGGGGAGCTTCCTCAACTGCCGGGTGACGGGCAGCGGCGGTTACGGCTTCCACGTCATCGACGGCAGCCGTACGACGCTGCGGAAGTGCCGCACGGAGCGGTGCGCGCGCGGGGGTTACGAGTTCGCGGACAGCGGGGCCGACGGGGCCTCCGGCGCGGCGGGCCCTCTCGTCGAGGACTGCACGAGCGACGAGAGCGCGGGGCTGCGGCCGCCCGCGGCGCGGGAGACGGCCGTGCAGACGGTGAGCCACTCCCCCGGCCTGCTGGGCGGGGTCCCGGGGCCGCGCACCGAGACGGAGCCCCCGGCCCCGGTCACCGAGCCCGAGCAGCCGGCCCGGACCTCCAAGGACGTCCTCGGCGAACTGGACGCGCTGGTGGGCCTGGAGAGCGTCAAGCGGGAGGTGCGGGCACTGACCGACATGATCGAGGTCGGCCGGCGCCGTCAGCAGGCCGGTCTGAAAGCGGCCTCGGTCAAGCGGCATCTGGTCTTCACCGGTTCCCCCGGCACCGGCAAGACGACGGTCGCCCGGCTCTACGGCGAGATCCTCGCCTCCCTCGGCGTGCTGGAGAAGGGCCACCTGGTGGAGGTGTCCCGGGTCGACCTGGTCGGCGAGCACATCGGCTCGACGGCGATCCGCACCCAGGAGGCCTTCGAGAAGGCGCGCGGCGGCGTGCTGTTCATCGACGAGGCGTACGCGCTGTCCCCCGAGGACGCGGGCCGTGACTTCGGCAAGGAGGCCATCGACACGCTGGTGAAGCTGATGGAGGACCACCGGGACGCGGTCGTGGTGATCGTCGCGGGCTACACGGCCGAGATGGAGCGCTTCCTGTCGGTCAACCCGGGCGTGGCGTCCCGCTTCTCACGGACCATCACCTTCAGCGACTACGGCCCCGAGGACCTGCTGCGGATCGTGGAGCAGCAGGCCGAGGAGCACGAGTACCGGCTCGCGCCGGGCGCCGCGGAGGCCCTGTGCAAGTACTTCACGGTGCTCCCCAAGGGCCCGGCGTTCGGCAACGGCCGTACCGCACGGCAGACGTTCGAGGCGATGGTCGAGCGGCATGCGAGCCGGGTCGCCCAGCTCCCGGAGCCGAACAAGGACGACCTGACGCTGCTGTTCGCCGAGGATCTGCCCGAGCTGCTCTGAGGATCCGCCTAGGCCGCGGGCGGCTCGGGCCGGTGGCGTGGCGACGGCACCTCCGGATGCTCCGAGCGGTCCCCCGCAGGCTGCGCGGGCGCTCCCGGGAGCTCTGAAGGCGCCTCGGGGCGCAGCCGGGCGAGCAGGGCGCGGCGTTCCTCGGCGAACACCGGGTCCGCCTGGTAGTCGGAGTGGCCGAGAATCGGTGCCGGCAACGGCAGCAGGTCGGTGCGGCCGTAGGCGAGGGGATCCATCAGGGGGGCGTGGTCGACCTGGGGGCCGCGCTCGCCGGGCAGGCGCATCGGGCCGCCGATGGGGTCGGTGTGCCGGTAGAGGTTGCGCCAGCAGTCGACGTCCCGGTGCAGGGAGCTGAGTGCGGCGGGCCCGAAGTGGGCCGGGAACCAGCGGCCGTAGAGGCGTTCCAGCGGGGAGCCGTAGGTCAGGAGCGCGACGCGTTTGCGGGCGGACGGGGCCAGTTGCCAGGCCGCGGCGGCGGCGAGGACGCTGCCCTGCGAGTGCCCGGAGATAACCAGCCGCCCGCCGGTGGCGCGGGTCCAGGTCGCCATCCGCCAGGTCAGATCGGGCACCGCGCGCTCGGCGTAGCAGGGCGGGGCGAAGGGGTGGGAGGCGCGTGGCCAGAAGGTGCCGACGTCCCACAGGATGCCGATCGTGCGGCGGGCCGCGGCGTCCTTGTAGGCGCGCCGGCCCCAGGTGACGAAGAGTACGAAGCCGAGGCCGATCAGCCAGGAGCCGAGGGCCTGGGAGGTCTCGGCGGCGCCGTGGACGACGGGGTAGGCGCCCTGCGCGGCCTCGCCCGGGGTCTCGTCGGTGGCCAGGGCGCCCACGAGGGCTCCGGCCCCGAGCAGCAGGGTGATGCCGGAGGTGACGGCGACGACGCGGGGTCCCCGGTCGGTGAGCGAGGCCATCGCACGGGTGTAGGCGATACGGCGGGTGCGGGCCCGGTCCTGGTGCTCGTCCGGGTAGTCGAGTGCCACGGCGGTGCGCTCGGCTCGGGCGAGCCGCCAGGCGCGCTGGGCCAGCCAGCCGAAGAGCCCCAGCAGGATGACGAGCAGCGGCGGGATCACGGACGCCTGCCAGGTCAGCAGTACCGGCGGACCCTCGATCGACGCCCTGGTGCCGTCCAGCCAGTCGGACACCCGCTGGGAGACGCCGCCGGACATCACGCCGCCGAGCGCGCAGGCCAGCAACGCGACCGCCGGCCCGCCCAGGCCCCGAAGCACCGCCCGGCGGTCGGGGTCGGTGCGGTGCAGGGCGAAGGCGACGATTCCGAGGCCGATCACGAGCAGGCCCTGGACCAGGGCGATCCCGCCGAAGGCCGTGTCACCCGGCAGCCTGCCCTCCGACGTCCACCCCGGGCGCTCCCACCCGGCGTACACCACGGTCAGGGCGAGCAGCACGAGCGCGGCGAGCGGCAGGCGCCGCACGAAGCCCTCGTCGAGTTTCCGGTCCAGCCGTCTCTCGCTGCGGCCGCGGCGGCACACCACCCACACCACGGCGACCGCACACAGGGCGAGGGACGCTTCCAGGAGCAGCCCCAGGGTGCCGAGCACGGCGGGGCCACCGGGGCTGCGGTCGTGGCGGGCGGCGGCGCTGCCGACGGCGGCGGCGACCGTGATCAGGCCGGCGGCGGTGTGCGCGGCGCGCAGCCGGGCCACCAGCCGGCGCCCGTACCAGAACCCGGGGCGGCCGAGAGCCGTCGGGCCGCCGTCCGCTTCCGGCTCGGGGGCGCGCTCGAGGGGCTGCTGGGACTCGTAGTCGCTCCAGGTGCGCCGGGACAGGTACCACAGCAGCACGGTCAGGGCGGTGGGAGCGGCGGCGGCCAGGGCGAGACGGCGGCCGGGGGCGCTCCACCAGCCGCCGTCCGAGACGGTGGGTGAGAGGAAGCCCAGCCAGGAGTGGCGGTCGGCGCACGCGGCGGTGCCCGCGCACTGCCAGGCCACGAGGTCGAGGGCGACCTCGCAGGCAGCCGCGACGAGCAGCACCGTCAGGGTGAGCGCCGCGAGCCGCACCAGCAGGCCGTACAGCCGCACGGTCCGGCGGCGGCCGTGGGCGGTGGGGCGCATCCAGTGGGCCAGGTTGACGACCATGAACGGCAGCAGCAACAGCCACAGGGCGCGGGTGCCGTTGCCGGAGGTGAGGTTGCACCAGACGTAGGCCTCTGGCACCGGCCCGTCGCTGCGGCGCTCGCCCGGGCTGTGCTCGGCGTGGACGTCGTCGGCGCGCCGGAAGACGGCGGCGGTGTGGTCGCCGGTGATCCGCACCGTCCGCGGATCGTTGAGCATCTCCTGCGGCGTGGTGCCGCCCACGCCGTGGACCAGCAGTTCCAAAGCGGGTCCGCTCTCGCCGCGTCGCGTGGCGGGACCGTCCGGTCCGCCGGTCGACGCCTGTTCCTGCGCGCGTTCCACTGATTCGCACATCCCCCGTGACACGCCGTCGGCTCTGTCCGTGCCGGCACAAGGATCTCGCCTTCCGCGGCGCGGCACACCCCCTGTCACGGAATCTCACCGATCTGTGATGGAGCGGAGCGAGGAGACGACCGGGCGGGTGGCGCGGGCGCGCGAGCGGTCGGTGGCCCTGTCCACCCCTCGACATGCGAGGATGGGGCGTCCTCGCATCACGGCCAGGAAGAATGTCCTGGTAAGAGCCGGTATGTGCGGGGCGTGTCGACGGCATTGAGGCGAAAGGACCGGAGCGTACGTGAGCGAGAATCAGAACCTCCTCGCGGAGCAGCGGCGATCCCTGATCCTCGACGAGGTCCGCCGCAGAGGCGGCGTCCGGGTCAACGAGCTGACCCGCAAGCTGGGCGTGTCGGACATGACGGTCCGCCGTGACCTCGACGCGCTCGCCCGCCAGGGCGTGCTGGAGAAGGTCCATGGCGGCGCAGTCCCGGTGGTCGAGGCGAGTACGCACGAACCGGGCTTCGAGGCCAAGTCCGGCCTGGAGCTCAGCGCCAAGGAGGACATCGCACGCGCCGCGGCCAAGCTGGTCGCGCCGGGCGCGGCGATCGCCCTGTCGGGTGGTACGACGACATTCGCGCTGGCGCACCAGCTGCAGGACGTACCGGACCTCACGGTGGTCACCAACTCGGTGCGGGTCGCGGATGTGTTCCACGCGGCGCAGCGCACCTCGGGTCCGCGGCAGGGCGCGGCCACGGTCGTGCTGACGGGCGGGGTGCGCACGCCCTCCGACTCGCTGGTGGGGCCGGTCGCCGACCAGGCGATCGCGGCGCTCCACTTCGACCTGCTGTTCCTCGGGGTGCACGGCATATCGGTCGAGGCCGGGCTGTCGACGCCGAACCTCGCGGAGGCCGAGACGAACCGGCGGCTCGTTCAGTCGGCCCGCCGCGTGGTCGTGGTCGCGGACCACACCAAGTGGGGCAAGGTGGGCCTGAGTTCGTTCGCCGCGCTGGAACGGGTCGACACGCTCGTCACGGACGCCGGCCTGCCGGAAGAGGCGCGCGGGGTGGTCGCGGAGCATCTGCGGCGGCTGGTGGTGGCCGGGGAGCCCGAGGACTCCGAGGACATCTGACGGCTCTTCAGCCAGGGTGGCGCAGTGCGCGTCACCCGCTGCCCCCGGCCGGAAGGCCCGGCGGCCGCCCGGCCGGGGGCCAGGGCTCAGTCGGGCCAGACGCCCGTCTCCAGGAGTGAGTCGATGGCGGCCGTGTACGGCTGGATGTCCAGCCCCTGGGCGGCCAGCCAGGCGTCCGAGTAGTACTTGTCGAGGTAGCGGTCCCCCGGGTCGCACAGCAGGGTCACGACGCTGCCCTGCCGGCCGGCGGACACCATCTCGGCGACGATCTTCAGCGCGCTCCACAGCCCGGTGCCGGTCGAGCCGCCGGCCTTGCGGCCGATGGCGCGCTCCAGGGCCCGGACGGCGGCGACACTGGCCGCGTCGGGCACCTTCATCATCCGGTCGATCGCGCCGGGCACGAAGCTCGGTTCCATCCGGGGCCGGCCGATGCCCTCGATACGGGAGCCGCAGTCACAGGTGACGTCCGGATCGCCTGTGGTCCAGCCCTCGAAGAAGCACGAGTTCTCCGGGTCGGCCACGCAGACGCGGGTGTCGTACTGCATGTAATGGACGTAGCGCGCGAGGGTCGCGGACGTGCCGCCGGTGCCCGCCGTGGCGACGATCCACGCCGGCTCGGGAAACCGTTCCAGGCGCAGCTGACGGAAGATGGACTCGGCGATGTTGTTGTTCCCGCGCCAGTCCGTGGCCCGTTCGGCGTAGGTGAACTGGTCCATGTAGTGGCCGCCGGTCTCGGCCGCGAGGCGGGCGGACTCGGCGTACATCGTGCGAGGGTCGTCCACGAAGTGACAGCGGCCGGAGTGGAACTCGATGAGGCGGATCTTCTCGGCGCTCGTCGTGCGCGGCATGACGGCGATGAAGGGCACGCCGATCAGCTTGGCGAAGTACGCCTCGGAGACGGCCGTCGAACCGCTGGAGGCCTCGATGACGGGCCGGTCCGGCCGGATCCAGCCGTTGCAGAGGCCGTAGAGGAAGAGGGAACGGGCGAGACGGTGCTTGAGGCTGCCGGTGGGGTGGGTCGACTCGTCCTTCAGGTACAGGTCGATGCCCCACCACTCCGGCAGGGGGAACTGGAGCAGATGGGTGTCGGCCGAGCGGTTGGCGTCGGCCTGGACTCTGCGGACGGCTTCTTTGAGCCACGTCCGGTAGGCGGCGTCGCTGTGGTCGACGTCGAGGGTCACGCCGGTCCGGGGTTGCTGAAAAGTGCTCACGGGGGCTCCTAACGCTGCGCGCCGACGACGCGTCGCGCGGCCGACACCCCCGATCATAAGCATCGGGCGCACGCTTCTCACCTGCATAAACGCACCTTTGAGCCCCCCAAAGCGCCCCCAGGAGCAGAGCCGGGGCAAGGGGGCGCGTGGTCCCGGAGGCGCATCCGCGAGCGTGCTGCGGGCGCCCCCCGGCGAGGGGGCCGCGGGCACTGGTGCTCGGCGCCGGGCGGGGGCAGACTGCACGGCGGGACCAAGGCCCCGGACGGGGTGACCGCAGGGATACGAAGCGCCTCCCACGGCGGCCTTCCGGGCACCGCGCCCGGGAGGAACGGCGTGCGGACCGCAGTGCCGGGCCGGGGCCTTGACCGGGCACGACGCACCGACCGGAGGGGGGCCCTCCTGCGGACGGGGCACACTGGAACAGGACACGAGCCCGTACCGGGCCTCGCGCGGAGCGAACCGGTACACCGACGCGCACCAGGGGGGGCGGGTGGCATGGGAGAGCCGGAGTTCAGGGCTACGGGCGTGCGGATCGGGAAGCGGCTGCGCTCGCTCACCCGGGCCGGACAGGTCCGGATCAACGACGGCCGGCTCGAGCTCCTGACCAGCTACGGCAGTGAGATCGACAGCGCCCCGGTGCAGGCCGTGCGCGCCTCCAAGCCCTGGTTCGGCCCCGACGACCGGGCCACGGCGGATCTCAACGGCAAGCGGTACCTGCTCACCCTGGGCGAGAACGACCCCGCACCGGGAGAGCCGGGCCCGCCGGCCGCGCGGCGCTTCATCGAGGCCGTGCGCAGGGCAGCGGGGCGTGGCGACTGAGATGCCCGCGAGTTGCGGTATCTCACCCCCTGCGCCACTCTGGTCTCACGTCACTCTGGGTTTACCGGCGATAACGCTGCGAACCAGCCCGCCGGACACGACAGCAGGCGGCAGTGTCACGCAGGCGCCCTGCTGGATCCGAATCCCGTGTTCTTCCGGACCTCACGTCGGGGAGTCGCAGCCGTGATCAGCTACCCAAGCAGGCACTGCACGGTGGAGCTCCAAGCCCTGCCGTCGCGGATCGGCCAGGTCCGCAGAATCGTATCTGCGCAATTGCGCTACTGGCATCTGGATCCCCTGATCGACCGGGCCTCGCTCGGCGTGACGGAGCTGTTGTCCAACGTCCACCGGCATGCCCAGCCCGACAAGACGTGCACCGTGGAGATAGAGCTGCTGCTCGACCGGCTCATGGTCTCGGTGCGCGACGGCGATCCCCGCATGCCCGTGGTGGAGGACCCTCACGACATCGCACCAATGGCGACCTGCGGACGCGGTCTCGCCATGGTCGCCGCCATGAGCGAGAGCTGGGGCGTCCGGCCGGACGGCGAGTCGGGCAAGGTCGTGTGGTTCACCCTGCCGACGTCCGCCCCGGTGATGACGGCGCCGTCGCTCCGCACCCGGCGCACGGTCCAGGAGAAGCCCGCGCGCAGGTTCGCCGAGGTCGGGGCTCCCCCCGACGGGCTCCGGCCCGACCATGCTCCCGCCCGGTCCGCCGTTGCCGGCTGACCGGGCGGTGACCACCCTCCCCCTCGCGCCCCGGGGGCGTGCGCCGTCGCGCGCGTTCCCGCTGCGCGCGCCACCGTCACCGTGACGCGACGGCACGCCCCAGGCCCGGGCGTGCCGCGCGCCGAGCCGGTCACGGCGGAGGCGCGGGACCGGCCGCGTGTGGTCAGCCCGCGCCTCCCTTGCGACCGGACTCCTCGTTCTGCACGGACAGCCGGCGCCAGTACTCGTCCTCGTCGATGTCGCCGGAGGCGAAGCGGCGTCCGAGCACGGCGAGGGGCGAGTCGTTCCCGACGGTGGGCCGTTCTCCGGGGCCGAGCGGCGCCCGTGCCACGCGGCGCGGCGCAGCAGCGCGATGCCGCCGCCGATCACCAGCGCACAGATCACAGGGAAGAGCAGGATCCACTACGGCGAGGGGGCCCCGGTCGTCGTACGGACGGCGGCACCGCGCGTACCCCGTGGGGAGCAGGTGGGCGAACCCCGAGTGCTCCGCGCGCCCTCGACTTCTGTAACTACTGGTATGTACAGTGAGGGGCATGAGCACCCCGGAACGGCTGATCGAGTCCACCCGTGAACTGCTGTGGGAGCGCGGCTACGTGGGCACCAGCCCCAAGGCGATCCTGGAGCGCGCGGACGCCGGGCAGGGCAGCATGTACCACCACTTCAAGGGCAAGCCCGATCTCGCCCTGGCCGCGATCCGGCGGACCGCCGCGGAGATGCGCGCCACCGCCGCGGCAGTACTGGACGGTCCGGGCACGCCGTACGAGCGGATCGAGGCGTATCTGCGGCGCGAGCGGGACGTGCTGCGGGGTTGCCCGGTCGGCCGGCTGACGATGGACCCGGACGTGATCGCGAGCGCCGAACTGCGGGCGCCGGTCGACGAGACGCTCGACTGGTTGCGCGGGCGGATCGCCACGATCGTCGAAGAGGGCAAGACCCAGGGTCAGTTCGCGTCCGGCCTCGCCGCCGGGGAGGTCGCGGCAGCGGTCGTCGCGACCGTCCAGGGCGGTTACGTCCTCGCCCGCGCCTCCGGCTCCCCCGCCGCCTTCGACGCAGGGGTCCGGGGACTGCTCTCCCTGCTGGCACCCCGGTCCGCCTGAGGAGACTTCACATGCACGCCATGCAGTACGAGCTCACGCTGCCCGCGCGTTACGACATGGGCATCATCCGCGAACGCGTCGCCCGTCGGGGACATCTGCTCGACGACTGGGACGGGCTCGGCCTCAAGGCCTACCTGATGCGCGAGCGCGGGCTACGCGGTTCGCCGGTCAACCAGTACGCGCCCTTCTATCTCTGGAACACCGTCGACGGCATGAACGCCTTCCTGTGGGGCGGCGGGTTCCAGGGGGTGAGTGACGACTTCGGACGGCCGCCAGCGCGGCAGTGGACGGGGCTCGCGTACGAGGAAGGGGGTGGTTCGCACGCTCGGTTCGCGATGCGGCGGCGTCAACCGGTGCCGGACGGCGCGCCGTTGGCCGACGCCGTGGAGGGCGCGGTGGGCGACGTAGGGCGGTCGGCGGCGCAGGACGGAGCCGTGCTCGCGGCCGCGGCCGTCGACACGAGCCGCTGGGAGCTGGTGCACTTCTCCCTCTGGGAGCATGTGCCCGCCGCCGACGGCGACGTCTTCGAGGTGCTGCACCTGTCCGCGCCGGGCCGGGACACGCTGCCCCGGGGACGCCGGTGGTGAGCACCGTCCGCACGGTACTGGGAGACGTGCCCGCGACGGACCTGGGGGTGTGCGACGCCCACGACCACCTGTTCTTCGGCAGTCCCCGGCTGCCCGGCCAGGAGCTGCGCAGCGTGGTGGCGGCGCGGGCGGAGCTGGCGGCGTTCCGGGAGCAGGGCGGCGGGGCCGTCGTGCAGTGGACGCCGTACGGGCTCGGGCGGCGGGTCGCCGATCTGCCGCCGCTGTCCCGGGAGACGGGTGTGCACGTGGTCGCGGCGACCGGTCTGCACCAGGCCGTGCACTATGACGAGGACACGCTCGCCGGGCTGCGGGGCCGGCTCGCCGAGGTGTTCGTCTGCGAACTCACCGAGGGCATCGGCACGTCGGGAGTGCGGGCCGGACTCGTCAAGGTCGCGGGCGGTTTCCACGCGCTGGACGCGCACGCCCGCTGGACGATGACGGCGGCGGCCGAGGCAGACCACGCCACGGGCGCGACGATCACCGTGCACCTGGAGCTGGGGACCGGCGCACTGGACGTACTGGACCTGCTGTGCGGGCGGTTGGGGGTGCCGCCGCACCGGGTGGTGCTCGGGCACCTCAACCGCTCCCCCGACCTGGTGGTGCACCGGCAGGCGGCGCGGTACGGCTGCTATCTGGCCTTCGACGGGCCATCCCTCGCCCACCACGCCACGGACTGGCGGATGCCGGACGCCGTACGGGCCCTGGCCGACGCCGGGTTCGGCGACCGGGTGCTGCTGGGCGCGGACACCACGACGGCCGCCGCCCGCTCGGTGGACGGCGGCCCCGGCATGCCGTACCTGCTGCGCCGCGTGCGGCCCCGGCTCGCGCACGCCGTGGGCGAGGAGCTGGTGGAACGCATCCTCACGGAGAACCCGGGCCGGGCGTTCGGGACCGAGTGGCGCCGAACGGGGCGGTGACCGGCCTCAGCCGCCGGCCTGGTCACTGTCCTTCATCGAGCCCCAGCCGTGCCAGCGGTCGACCTCGATCCAGGCGCTGACCCGGGGGCGGACACGGTCCGGGTAGGGCTTGCCGATGTAGTGCCGGGCGAGGAGGTCGATGTCGGCCAGGTCCTCGTCGGCGTACATCTCGGTGACGCGGCCGATGAGGGTGACGTGGGTGTACCAGTCGTCCCCGGCGAGGACGGTGAGGGTGACGCGCGGGTCGCGGCGCAGGTGCTTGAGGCGTACCCGGCCCTCGTCGAGGTTGATCAGCACACGGCCGTCCTTCCACGCGTACCAGGTGGCGGTGGAGACAGGGGCGCCGTCGGAGCGCAGCGTGGCCATGACGCACGGGTTGGGCTTGCTCAGCAGGGCCTCGGCCTCGGGCGGCAGCGGCGGCTTGGACACGGGAGAACCTCCTAGGAATCGGTCTTCTCGTCGAAGCTTGCGAAGTAGGCCGCGACCATGTCCTCGTCGGCGTGGCCCTGCGCGGCGGCGCGTTCCATACGGGTGGCGGCGGCTTCGGCGATGTCCAGGCGCACGCCGTGGTCCGTGCCGGCCTGCACGATCAGCCGGGCGTCCTTGGCGGCGGTGGTCACCGCGAACTGGGGCGGCGTGAGCCGGTCCTCCAGGAGCAGTTCGGACTTGGCGCGCAGATAGCCCATGTCGAGGGGGCCGCCGGCGACGAGGTCGAAGAAGCCGTGCGGGTCGACGCCGAGGGCCTTGGACAGGGCGAGGGCCTCGCCGGCGGCGGCCGTGACGGCCAGGACCCAGCTGTTGGCCACCAGCTTCAGCCGCGTGGCACCCGCCAGGGCCCCGTCCTCACCGCACCACACCGTCCGGGCGCCGACGGCGTCGAAGACCGGTGTCACCTTCTCGCGCCCCTCGGTGGGGCCGGCGGCGAGCACGGTCAGCTTCCCGGCCTCGGCGGGCTGACGGGTGCCCAGGACGGGGGCGTCGTAGAAGACCAGGCCGTGTTCGCGGGCGAAGGCGGCCAGCTCGGCGACTCCCTCCATGCCCGCGGTGGTCGACTGCACCCAGACGGTGCCGGGACGCAGGGCGGGGGCGGCCTCGCGCAGGGTGTCCAGGGCGGCGGGGCCGTCGTAGAGCATGGTCAGGACGACATCGGCGTCCTGGACCGCCTGGGCCGGGCTGTCGGCGACGCCCACGCCCTCGGCGTCCAGCGGCTCGGCCTTGGCCCGGGTACGGTTCCAGACGCGGACGGTGTGTCCGGCACGGGCGAGATTCCGGGCCATCGCGGCGCCCATGATGCCGGTGCCCAGGACGCTCACGGTGAGAGTGTCGGTCATTGCGTCAACTTCCTCGGTGGTGCGGTGCGGGCGGACTGCCTGCGGATCAGCCTGCCCGCTCAGCGGCGCGCCTTCCCGGAAGCGGCGCGGACAAGCCTGACACCGGTGGGGTCACCTTCGCGGGTCGCGCGCCCGACGACCGGTCAGGCCTGCGAGGCCGGCGGCGCGGACAAGCCTGGTACCGGCGGGTCGCTCTCGCGGCCTCGCGCCCGGTGCCGGCTCACGCCTACGGGGCCAGCGCACCCAGCGGATCGTCCAGGACCGGCTGCCAGGCCAGTTCCGCCGCACCCACCAGGCTGTTGTGGTCGAGGGTGCAGGGCAGGATGGGGACACCGCCGCTCTGGCCCCACAGGCTCCGGTCGGCCACGACCGCGCGCAGCCGGCCGGGGTCGGCGTCGAGGAGGGTCTGGTGCAGACCGCCGAGGATGATCCGGTCCGGGTTGAGGATGTTGACCAGGCCGGCGAGGCCGAGACCGAGGCGGTCGATGAGGGTCTCGGCGGCGGTGCGGACGCCCGGATCGCCGTAGTGATGGCGGATCAGGTCGATCGACTGCTGAAGCAGGGACACCTCGGGGCCCGGTTCACGCCCGGCCTCCGTGAGGAAGGCCAGCGGATCGGTCTCCACGTCGAGGCAGCCGCGGCTGCCGCAGTGGCAGGGGCGGCCCTCGGGGTGCACGGTGAGGTGCCCGACCTCCAGCGCGAGGCCCGAACTGCCCCGGTGCAGGCGGCCGTCGAGGACGAGCGCGCCGCCGACCCCGCGGTGGCCGGTGGCGACACAGAGCAGGTCGCGGGCGCCTCGGCCGGCGCCGTGCCGGTGCTCGGCGAGCGCGGCGAGGTTGACGTCGTTCGCGGCGAACGCGGGCCCGTCGATGCCGGCGGCGCGCACCTGCTCGGCGAAGATGTCCCGCACGGGCGCGCCTGCGGGCCAGGCCAGGTGGAGCGGGTTCAGCGCCAGTCCCTCGGGTTCGGCGACGGCGGAGGGAACGGCGAGGCCCGCTCCCACACACCGCAGTCCCGTCGTGCGCAGCAGTTCGGCGCCGGCTGTGACGACCGAGGCCAGCACCTTGGCCGGGTCGGCGTCGACGACCTCGCAGCCGGGTGCGGTGGCGACGATCCGGCCGCCCAGTCCGACCAGCGCCGCCCGGAACCCGTCGGCGTGCACCTGCGCGGCCAGTGCGACGGGGCCGTCGTCGGCGACGGCGAGTCGGTGGGAGGGCCTGCCCTGCGAGCCGGCCGCGGCGCCGGGCCGGGCGTCGACCCGGATCAGCCCGAGTGCCTCCAGCTCGACGGCGACCGCGCCGGCGGTCGCCCGCGTCACCCCGAGTTCGGCGGTGAGTACGGCCCGGGTCGGTGCGCGTCCGGTGTGGACGAGCTCCAGCGCGGGTCCGAGTGCTCCGCGTCCCCGGTCCAGCCGCGCCCTCGAAGTGCTCCCGTTCCCCGCGTGCCGGGGGTCCGCCTTCCCGCTCATGAGGGCGAGTCTCCCATGATCCGCCGGGATGGTGGCCGCGCGTGCCCGCCGGGCCCCGCCGGGCGGCCGGCGGGGCCGTCGGCCGGAGGCTCCAGGCCGCTGACCCGCAGCGTGATGTTGAGCCGTCCGGTCAGTCCCAGCCCGGGCGGTGCGGTGCCCGGGTGGATGCGGGGGACCCCGTGGTAGGCGAGGCGGGAGGAGCCGCCGAAGACGAAAAGGTCGCCGCTGCGCAGCTCGACGTCGGTGTAGGGCCGGGTGCGCGTCGCGGTGTTGCCGAAGCGGAAGACGCAGCTGTCGCCGAGGCTGAGCGACACCACGGGTGCGTCCGACCTCTCGTCGCTGTCGCGGTGCATGCCCATCCGGGCGTCGGCGTCGTAGAAGTTGATCAGCGCGATGTCGTAGTCCGGACCGGGTCCGCCGAGGGTGTCGCGGACCGCCCGGCGGCCCAGTTCGCCGAGCCACGGCGGGAACGGCTTCACCGGGGCGCCGTCCCCGTCGGCGACCGTGCGGGCGTAGGCGTACGGGTACCAGTGCCAGCCGAGGCAGACCTGCCGGGCGGTCATGGTGCCGCCGCCGGGGATACGGACCGTGCGCAGGCCGGCGGGCGGCCGGGCCCAGTCGCGGCAGGCGTCGAGCAGGGCCGACTGGCGTTCCGCGTCCAGCCAGTCGGGCAGGTGCACGGCACCGGGCGCGACCTGCGTCCGGGCCCTGGGGAACAGCTCGGCGTCCATGCCTTCCATGGTGCCCGACACGCCCTGAGCTGCGGCTCGGCTAGCCTGGTCGCACGATGGACGACCGTATGACGACGCCGTGGGGCGAGCCGGCGCTGACCCGTTTCCCCGAGGACCCGCGCGACCGGCTGCGTGCCTGGGACGCCTCGGACGAGTACCTGCTGAGGCATCTGGCCGCGGAGCGGGTTCCGCTGGACGGCTCGGTCGTGGTGCTCGGCGACCGTTGGGGCGGGCTGGTCACGGCGCTCGCGGCGCACCAGCCGGTGCAGATCACTGACTCCTGGCTCACGCAGGAGGCGACCCGCGCCAACCTCGCGCGGGCCGGGGTGGAGCCGGGTACCGTGCGGCTGCTCACGACGCAGGATCCGCCGCCCGGGCGGATCGATGTGCTGCTGGTGCGGGTGCCGAAGAGCCTGGCGCTGCTGGAGGACCAGTTGCTGCGGCTGGCGCCGGCGGTGCACGCGGGGACGGTCGTGGTCGGCACGGGCATGGTGAAGGAGATCCACACGTCGACGCTGCAGTTGTTCGAGCGGATCCTCGGCCCGACCCGCACCTCCCTCGCCGAGAGGAAGGCGCGGCTGATCTTCTGCACGCCGGATCCCGCGCTGGAGCGGCCCGCCAACCCGTGGCCGTACGTCTACACGCTGCCCGACGGCATCGGTCCCGCCGCGCGGGGCACCGTCGTCAACCACGCCGGGGTGTTCTGCGCCGACCGGCTCGACATCGGGACGCGCTTCTTCCTCGGCCATGTGCCCGACGGGCGCGGTGGCCGGGTGGTGGACCTGGGGTGCGGCAACGGCGTGGTGGGTACGTCGGTGGCATTGGCCGACCCGGGGACCGAGGTGCTCTTCGTGGACGAGTCGTTCCAGGCCGTGGCCTCGGCGGAGGCGACGTACAAGGCGAACGGCGTGCCGGGGCAGGCCGAGTTCCGGGTCGGGGACGGGCTGGCGGGCGTACCGTCCGGCAGTGTCGATCTGGTCCTGAACAACCCGCCGTTCCACTCCCACCAGGCGACGACGGACGCCACGGCCTGGCGGATGTTCACGGGGGCGCGGCGCGCGCTGCGGCCGGGCGGGGAGCTGTGGGTGGTCGGCAACCGGCACCTGGGCTACCACGTGAAGCTGCGGAAGCTGTTCGGCAACAGCCGGCTCGTGGCGAGCGACCCGAAGTTCGTGGTGCTGAAGGCGGTCAAGCGGTAGCGGTGCCGAGGGTCCTCAGGGTCCTCGACACCGCCCGTGCCATCGCCTCCCGCGCGAGCGTCAGGTAGCTGCGCGGGTCGACCGCCTCGGGCCGGTCGGTGAGGAACTCCCGGATCGCTCCGGTCAGCGCGATGTTCAGGGCCGTGCCGATGTTGACCTTGGTGATGCCGCCCGCGACGGCCGCCGTGAGTTCGTCGTCCGGGACGCCGGAGGAGCCGTGCAGGACGAGCGGGACGTCCAGTGCGGCCGACAGGCGTTTCAGCAGGGCGTGGTCGAGGGCGGCGGTGCGGGTGGTCATGGCGTGGGAACTGCCGATGGCGACGGCCAGGGCGTCCACCCCGGAGTCGGTCACGAACGCCCGAGCCTCGTCGGGGTCGGTGCGGGCACCGGGCGCGTGCGCGTCCAGCGGCGGTCTGCCGTTCTTGCCGCCGATCTGGCCCAACTCCGCCTCGATCCATAGTCCTTGGGCGTGCGCCCAGGCGACCGCCGCCCGGGTCGCCGCGAGGTTCTCGGCGTAGGGAAGCCGGGCCGCGTCGTACATCACGGAGCTGAAACCGGCGTCGGCGGCCTGGTGCAGCAGGGTGTCGCTCTGTACGTGGTCGAGGTGCAACGCGACAGGTACGGCGGCGTGTTCGGCGGCGGCGGCGGCCGCGCGGGCGAGCGGGAGCAGTTGTCCGCCGCGGAACTTGACCGCGTTCTCGCTGACCTGGAGGACGACGGGGGCTTGGACCGACTCGGCGCCCGCGATGACGGCCTCGACGTGTTCCAGTGTGATGACGTTGAAGGAGGCGACGGCGGAACCGGCCGTCGCGGCACGGGTGACGAGGTCGCCGGTGGTGGTGAGGGGCACGGGGTCTCCTGGAGCCTGGTGTCCGGGTCAGTCGCGGGGGGTCGGCTGCGTCCTGTCGTCGTCGCGCGTGCCGGGTCACGCGCTCGCGGCGTGGTCCGGGCGACAGGTCCTGGGTCAGGGCGCGAGGATCACCGAGCGCGTGAGGTGGCGCGGGCGGTCGGGGTCCAGTCCGCGGGACGCGGCGACGGCGACCGCGAGGCGCTGGGCGCGGACCAGTTCGGCGAGCGGGTCGAGGTGCCCGGCGATCCACGAGGCGCCGGTGCCGCGCACCTGTTCGGCCAGTCCGTCCGGCGCGTCCCCGAACATCCAGGTCGCCGTGCCCGCGGTGCTGACGCTGATGGGTCCGTGCCGGTACTCCATCGCCGGGTAGGCCTCCGCCCAGGCCAGCGCGGCCTCGCGCATCTTGAGCCCGGCCTCGTTGGCCAGTCCGACGGTCCAGCCGCGCCCCAGGAAGGTGAACTGCCGGCATGCGACCAGCCCTTCGGGCAGCGGCTCGGCCAGGGCGGTGCGCGCGTCGGCGACGGCGGTCGTGGGGTGCAGACCGAGGTGGGCGCGCAGCAGGGTGAGGGCCGTGGTGGCGAACCGGGTCTGCACGACGGAGCGTTCGTCGGCGAACTCCAGGACGGCGAGGTCGTCGGCGGCCGTCATCACGGGCGTGTCCGGGTCGGCGGTGATCGCGGTGGTGCGCGTACCACCCCTCAGCCGGGCCAGCAGGTCCAGGACTTCCGTCGTGGTGCCGGAGCGGGTGAGGGCGACGACCCGGTCGTAGCGGCGGCCGTGGGGGAACTCCGAGGCGGTGAAGGCGTCGGTCTCGCCCTGGCCCGCGCCCTCGCGCAGGGTCGCGGCGGCCTGTGCCATGAAGTACGAGGTGCCGCAGCCGACGATCGCGACCCGCTCCCCCGGCGCCGGCAGCACCTTCAGGAGCCGGGGTGCGTCCGACGCGGCGCGTTCCCAGCACTCGGGCTGGCTCGCCAGTTCGTCCTCGACATGCGTCATCCCGCACCCTCCGCTCGACGAGCCCGCCCGTTCTGCTTGTTCCTGCAAGATATAGATACCTTTCGAGCAACATCAAGCATCTGGCCGGATCGGGTGCGCTAGGGTCACCGGAGATCGAGAGGTGGAGGTGCGGATGTCGCGCGACGCCCGCTGGAAGGCGCTGCTGGAACTGCTCGTGGAGCGCGGCCGGCTGGACGTCGAGGACGCGGCGGCGGAGCTCGGGGTGTCGGCGGCGACGATCCGCCGTGACTTCGACGGGCTCGCCGAGCAGCAGATGCTGGTGCGCACCCGGGGCGGCGCGGTCGTGCACGGCGTCTCCTACGAGCTGCCGCTGCGCTACAAGACGGCCCGTCACGCCTCGGAGAAGCAGCGCATCGCCAAGGCGGTGGCGGAGCTGGTGGCACCGGGTGAGGCGGTCGGGCTGACCGGGGGGACCACCACGACCGAGGTGGCGCGAGCGCTGGCCGTGCGCGGGGACCTGGTGTCCGGGGCGCCCGCGCTGACCGTGGTGACGAACGCGCTGAACATCGCGAACGAGCTGGCGGTCCGGCCCCAGTTCAAGATCGTGCTGACCGGCGGGGTGGCGCGGGCCCAGTCCTTCGAGCTGGTCGGGCCGCTCGCGGACGCGGTGCTCGGGCAGATCACCGTCGACGTGGCGGTGCTCGGCGTCGTCGCCTTCGACGTCACGCACGGTGCGTCGGCGCACGACGAGGCCGAGGCGGCGATCAACCGGCTGCTGTGCGAGCGGGCGGAGCGGGTGGTGGTCGCCGCCGACTCCAGCAAGCTCGGGCAGCGCGCGTTCGCCCGGATCTGCGCGGCCGGGGCGGTGGACACGCTGGTCACGGACACGGCGGCCGACGCGGAGACGGTGCGGCGCTTCGAGGAGGCCGGGCTGCGGGTCGTCGCGGTCTGAGGGCGGCTCTCCGACGGGGGCGGTCCGTCGGCGGCGGCTCTAGGCTTGGGCTGAGGCGCCTACCGGGCAGGGAGGCTGTCATGGGCGGAGCGGCACAGGACCGGGGCGAGCGGCGGTACGTGCCGATCGCGGAGCACGGACTGATCGGTGATCTGCGCAGTGTGGCCCTGGTGGGGACCGATGGCACGATCGACTGGTACTGCTGCCCGGCCTTCGACGCGCCGAGTGTGTTCGCCTCGATCCTGGACGTCGAGCGCGGGGGCTGTTTCGAACTGGCGGCGTCGGTGCCGGCCCGGACCAAGCAGTTCTACTTCCCCGACACCAATGTGCTGATCACCCGGTTCTTCACCGAGGACGGGGTCGGTGAGGTGCAGGACTTCATGCCGGTCGGCGGCGGTCCGGCCGAGGCCGAGCGGCACCGGCTGATCCGGCGGGTGGTGTGCGTGCGGGGTTCGATCCCGTTCCGTACGCGGGTGGCGCCCCGGTTCGGCTACGGCTCCCTGCCGCACACCGTGCGGCTCTCCGGAGACACCGCGGTGTTCGAGACCGAGGGGCTGGCGCTCGCGCTCACCGCGACCGTGCCGATGGAGGCGGACGGGCCGGACGCGCGGGGCGACTTCAAGCTGACCGAGGGCGAGGCGGCGGTGTTCGCGCTCGACAAGGTCGGCGGCGACGTGAGGCCCCGCCGCTGTGCGCGCACGGAGGCGGAGGAACAGTTCGAGGCGACGGTGGCGTACTGGCGGCGCTGGCTGTCGGCGTCCCGGTACAAGGGCCGATGGCGGGAGATGGTGCACCGCTCGGCCCTGACGCTGAAGCTGCTCACCTACGCGCCGACCGGGGCGATCGTGGCCGCGCCGACGACGAGTCTGCCCGAGGAGCTGGGCGGCGAGCGCAACTGGGACTACCGGTACGTGTGGGTGCGCGACGCGGCGTTCTGCGTCTACGCCCTGCTGCGGCTGGGCTTCACCGGGGAGGCCGAGGCCTTCATGGACTTCGTGACCCGGCACATCAGCCCGGGCGACGGCAAGGTCTCCGGCCCGTTGCAGATCATGTACGGCATCGACGGACGCACCGAGCTGCCCGAGCGCACCCTGGACCACCTTGAGGGGCACCACGGCTCGGCGCCGGTACGGGTCGGCAACGCGGCGGCCGACCAGCTCCAGCTCGACATCTACGGCGCGCTGATCGACTCCATCTACCTCTACGACAAGTGGGCCAAGCCCATCTCCAGCGGCCACTGGGACGACGTGTGCGCGCTGGTGGACTGGGTGTGCGCGCACTGGGACCAGCCGGACGAGGGGATCTGGGAGACGCGGGGCGGGCGCAAGAACTTCCTGTACTCGCGGCTGATGTGCTGGGTGGCGATCGAGCGGGCCATCCGGATGGCCAACCGGCGCGGCCTGCCCGCCGACCTGCCGCGCTGGCGGGAGTGCCGCGACACGATCTACCGGCGGATCATGAGCCGGGGCTGGTCCGCGGAGCGGCGGGCCTTCGTCCAGCACGAGGACGGCGACGTGCTCGACGCGGCCGTGCTGATGATGCCGTTGACGAAGTTCATCGCCCCCACCGATCCGAAGTGGCTGTCGACGCTGGACGTGCTCACCGAGGAGCTGGTGTCGGACTCGCTGGTCTACCGCTACGACCCCCGCTCCAGCCCCGACGGGCTGCGCGGCGACGAGGGCACGTTCTCCATCTGCTCGTTCTGGTACGTCGAGGCGATGGTGCACGCGGGCCGGATCGACGAGGCACGGCTCGCCTTCGAGAAGATGCTGACGTACGCCAACCATCTCGGCCTCTACGCCGAGGAGATCAGCCACACCGGGGAGCAGCAGGGCAACTTCCCGCAGGCGTTCACGCACCTCGCGCTGATCAGCGCGGCCTTCAACCTGGACCGGGCGCTCGGCTGACGCTCAGTGTCCGTGGCCGTCCTCCGCATGCTCCTCGGGGGTATCGTCGGCGGCCGCCGCTCCCCCGGCCCGGACGGTGAAGGCCGCGGTGTGGACCTTTCCCTCGTGCTTGAAGTCGAGGAACAGGCGGTAGGAGCCGGAGCTGGGTGCCGTGGCCGTGAAGGAGATGCCGGGGCCGGGCCTGGTCGTGCCGTCGCCGGGTTCGCCGTTGGGGTGGACGTGCAGGTAGGCGAGGTCGCCGGAGCGCAGGGCGACCAGGTGGCCGTACGCGCCGAGGTAGGGCTGGAGGTCGGTGACGGGCCTGCCGTCGCGGGAGACCTTCAGCTTCAGCTCGCTCGCCGCACCCGGCCGCAGGGTGCCGGCCAGCTTCACGTCGTAGCCCTCGATCCGGGCCGTGGTGTTCGCGGGCGGCAGCTGCCGGGCCCGGTACGGGCCGGAGGCGGCGAGGTCCGCGCCGAGGGTGAGGTTCCCGGCGCCCTTCTCGGCGGGGGTGAAGTCGGCGAAGACGCGGTAGCCGCCCGCACGGGGCAGGTCCACCGGGGTGCTCCAGGTGCCGTCGGCGGCGCGGGTGGGGTGCAGGTGGTGATAGGTGACCAGGTCCCGTGAGGCCACGATGAGGTGCAGTTCCTTGTCGTGCTCGCGCTGGTAGGCGGTCAGCGCGCGACCGGCGGCGTCCCGGACGGTGAAGCGCAGGTCGGCCTGCTTGCCCGCGGTGACGCGGGGGGTTTCCAGGTCGAGCGTGTAACCGCCTTCGGAGATCTGCAGTCCGCCTGCCGGAGGTGTGTCGTGTCCGGCGTGGCCGCCGCCTTCCGCCTGCTCCTGGGCGGACCGGGCGTGTTCGTCGCCGTGCTCCGGCGGGCTCTCGGCGACGACGGGGCCGACGGCCTGGCCGACGCCGTAGGCCGCGCCGAAGGTCGCCGCAAGGGCGGCGGCGAACGTGGTGATCCTCAGTCCGGTGTTCATGGCCGTCGGCTCCTTCGGATAGCGGGCCTCTCGCTCGGGTGCGGGGCCTCCATGCACCTCACCATACCCCCTGGGGGTATCCAGTCAAGTCAATCCCGCACTTGCGCCCCATACCCCACAGGGGTATATCTGAAGTCGACGAGGAGATACCCCCTCCCCGTATGCACCGCGACTGGTTGGAACGTCTTGAGGAGGAACCCGATGCCCGCCACCACCTACGCCGTCTCCGGAATGTCGTGCGGTCACTGCAAGACCACGCTCACCAGGGTGATCGGTGAGCTGGACGGCGTCCGCGGCGTCGAGGTCGACCTCGGCAGTGGCCGCGTCACCGTCACCAGCGCCGGCGAGCCCGACGACGCCGCGCTCGCGGAGGCCGTCGACGAGGCCGGCTACGAGCTGACCGGGAGGGTCTGAGCCATGAGCACCGGCACGACGACCGGCACCGACGCCGAGGTCGAACTCGCCATCGGCGGCATGACCTGCGCCTCGTGCGCGGCGCGCATCGAGAAGAAGCTCAACCGCATGGACGGGGTCACCGCCACCGTCAACTACGCGACGGAAAAGGCCAAGGTCAGCTACTCCGGAGAGGTCTCCGTCGGCGATCTCATCGCCACCGTCGAGGCGACCGGGTACACCGCGCGGGAGCCGTCTCCCCCCGCCGCGCAGCACGACCCGGGCGTGGAGGCCGACGCACTGCGGCCGCTGCGCGAGCGGTTGCTCACGGCCGTGGTGCTCGCGGTCCCCGTCGTCGCCATGGCGATGATCCCGGCGCTGCAGTTCGAGTACTGGCAGTGGCTGTCGCTCACCCTGGCCGCGCCAGTCGTGACGTACGCGGCGTGGCCCTTCCACAAGGCGGCGTTCACCAACGCGCGGCACGGCGCGGCCACCATGGACACCCTTATCTCGGTGGGCACCTCGGCCGCGTTCCTGTGGTCGCTGTGGGCGCTGTTCTTCGGCACGGCGGGCACCCCGGGCATGACGCACCCCTTCGAGCTGACCATCGAGCGCACGGACGGCGCCGGGAACATCTACCTGGAGGCCGCTGCGGGGGTGACCGCCTTCATCCTCGCCGGGCGGTACTTCGAGGCCCGCGCCAAACGAAAGACGGGCGCGGCGCTGCGGGCGCTGCTGGAGCTCGGCGCCAAGGACGTCACCGTCCTGCGCGACGACGGCCGCGAAACGACAGTTCCCGTCGCGGAGTTGAAGGCCGGGGACCGCTTCCTGGTCCGGCCGGGCGAGAAGATCGCGACGGACGGGACGGTCGAGGAGGGTTCCTCCGCCGTGGACGCCTCGATGCTCACCGGCGAGTCCGTCCCCGTGGAGGTGGGCGCGGGCGACCCGGTCACCGGCGCCACGGTCAACGTCGGCGGGCGGCTCGTCGTGCGTGCGACACGGGTGGGTGCCGACACGCAGCTGGCCCGGATGGCGAAGCTGGTGGAGGACGCGCAGAACGGCAAGGCCGCCGCGCAGCGGCTCGCGGACCGGATCTCGGCGGTGTTCGTGCCGGTGGTGGTCGCCCTGGCGCTCGGCACGCTGGGCTTCTGGCTGGGCAACGGCGCCGGACTGACGGCCGCCTTCACCGCGGCGGTCGCCGTCCTCGTCATCGCGTGCCCGTGCGCCCTGGGTCTGGCCACGCCGACCGCGCTGATGGTGGGCACGGGGCGGGGCGCCCAGCTCGGCATCCTCATCAAGGGCCCGGAGGTCCTGGAGTCCACGCGCCGCGTCGACACGGTCGTCCTCGACAAGACCGGCACGGTCACCACCGGCCGTATGACGCTGCTGGCCGTGCACACTGCCGAGGGCATGGAAGAAGCCGAAGTGCTGCGGCTGGCGGGGGCGTTGGAGCACTCCTCCGAGCACCCGATCGCCCGGGCCGTTGCCGACGGGGCGCTGGCGAAGCTGGGCACGCTGCCCACGCCCGAGGACTTCGCGAACGTGCCCGGGCTCGGTGTGCAGGGCGTGGTCGAGGGCCATGCGGTGCTCGTCGGACGGGAACGGCTCCTGGCCGACTGGGCGATGGAGCTTCCCGAGGCCCTTGCCCGGGCCAGGGCGGTTGCCGAAGAGGCCGGGCGCACGGCCATCGCGGTCGCGTGGGACGGCGAGGCCCGTGCGGTGCTGGAGGTGGCCGACGCGGTGAAGGACACCAGCGCCGAAGCGGTCGGCCGGCTGCGGGCGCTCGGCCTCACGCCGATCCTGCTCACCGGCGACAACGAGGCGGTGGCCCGGTCCGTCGCCCGCGAGGTGGGCATCGGGGAGGTCGTCGCCGAGGTGCTCCCGCAGGACAAGGTCGACGTGGTCAAGCGGCTCCAGGCCGAGGGCCGGTCGGTGGCGATGGTCGGGGACGGTGTCAACGACGCGGCGGCCCTCGCCCAGGCCGATCTCGGTCTGGCCATGGGCACCGGCACGGACGCCGCGATCGAGGCCGGCGACGTGACCCTGGTCCGCGGTGATCTGCGGGCCGCCGCGGACGCCATCCGGCTCGCCCGCCGCACGCTCGGCACGATCCGCTCGAACCTGTTCTGGGCCTTCGCCTACAACGTGGCGGCCCTGCCGCTGGCCGCGGCCGGCCTGCTCACCCCGATGATCGCCGGGGCGGCGATGGCCTTCTCCTCGGTCTTCGTGGTCGGCAACTCGCTGCGGCTGCGCACCTTCCGGGCCGCCGACTGAGGCTCCGACGCCTCAGAGACGCCGCCACACCAGCGTGTAGCGCCAGAACAGGCGGCGGCGCAGCCGGGCGCCGGGGAGGACGGCCCGGGCCTGGCGTGCGATCTCGGGGAAGGTCAGGCCCGCCGGGCGCGTGGGGGCTCTCATCGAGTCCGGGCGGGGCGCCGGGCGGCCCCGGTTCTTCAGCAACGCCATCAGGACGTTGAGCGGGATCGACGCGAGGCCGAGCAGGTGGTCGACGGGCGTGTGCTCCCGGGCCACGCCGACGATCACCAGGGTGCCGCCGGGGGCGAGACGGTCACGAAAGGCCTCGAGGGCCTCGGTGAACGGCAGATGGTGGACGACGGCGACGCAGGTGATGACGTCGTACGACCGGTCGCCGAGGCCGGTCGTCGCGTCGGCCACCGTGTATGTCACGGGAGCAGCCACCGGCGTCAGCTCCCGCGCCCGGGCCGTGATCGCCGGGTCGGCGTCGATCCCGTACACCCGGGCGGCGCGTCCGGTCAGCAGCCGGGCCAGGTCGCCGCTGCCGCATCCCACGTCGAGCGCACTGCCCACCCGCCCGGGAAGCTGCCGCAGGATCCAGCGGTGGAAGTGGGCGTTGTGGTCCCAGGGCCGGGCGGCGTGGAAACGCTCCAGAGCGCGCAGGGCCCGGCGGGTCGGCGGAGTCATGTCCTCAGTGTTCCGGCTCACCGGGGTGGTCGTGCGCCGTCTGGGCACTCGGGAGGTACCGGCTCGCAGGGGCGCCGAGCGTGCGCCGGGCGCGAGCCGGTACCTTGCTGGGAAGGCCACTGCGGGGAGAAGCACATGAACGATCCGACGACCACAGACGCGGACGCCCCCCGTCCGCTGCAGCGCACCGGGGACCTCACGAGTCGGCCCGGGCGGCTCCTGAGCGCCGTATTCGCCGATCTCAGGGCTGTGGACGGCGCCCTGTACGCGGCGGTGGCCGCCACCCCCACGCCGACCCTGGACCGGACGCTGCGCCACCTGTCGCACGCGGCCGACCACTCCAAGATCTCGTTCGGTATCGCCGCCGCCCTGGCCCTGGCCGGGAAGCGACCGCGCAAGGCCGCCCTCGCCGGCGTCGGCGCGATCGCCGTGGCCTCGGCCTCCGCCAACCTGCTCGGCAAGCGCCTGGTGCGCCGGGCGCGGCCGGACCGGGAGGCGGCCCGGGTGACGGTGGACCGGCACGTCAAGATGCCGACCTCCGCCTCGTTCCCGTCCGGGCACACGGCGTCGGCGGTCGCCTTCGCCACCGCCGTCGGCGTGGTCCTGCCGCCCGCGGCGGTACCGCTCGGCGCGCTGGCGAGCGCCGTCGGCTACTCCCGCGTCCACACGGGCGTGCACTACCCGGGTGACGTGGCGGCGGGTGCGGTGCTCGGCATCGCGAGCGCTGCGGCGGCCCTGGCGGCGGCAGCCGCCACCCCGTCGGCAGGGGCCCAGGCCCTTCTCACGGCGGCCCGTTCGTGGCCGCGGATCAGCATCGGCGGCTCTTCACGCCGATGAGTCGTGGGCGTCTCGCTACCGCCGCTGTACGCGAGAACGGGAGCCGAACGGGTTGTCCGGCGAGGCGCCGCGGTAGCCGGTCGACCAGTCGAAGGCGCACGCGGTCCAGCGGCCTGGTTCGCCCGGGCCGCGGCCCAGCTGCTGCGGCTCGACGCGCTGGTCTGCGTCCTGCCGGTGCTCACACCTGAAGTGCCTCAACAGCTTGTACGTCACGGCGGCTGAGGGGTAACGGCAGCGGAACGGCGTACGTCGACGGCCGTGAGCGCCAGCGCCAGGGGCCCGGGAGCGAGAAGGGCAAGCGGCAGCAGCATCCAGGCGCACAGCGCTGCCGTCGCCACGGCGAGCAGGACCAGGCCGCTGCCCCCCACGTCCGTCACGGCGTCCCGGCCTGCCCCGCGCACCGCGGCCCGCCAGTCGGTGAGCGACTCGGTGCGCCCGCAGGCCCGCAGCCCGACCACCACCGCGCCCGTGCCGATCACCGCGGCCGCCACCGCGAACAGCGGTGCTCCCGGCAGCCCGGCCGCGGCCAGCGCCACATCGGCGGCGAACACCAGCAGACCGGCCAGGGCGACGGCTCCCGCCACCAGGTCGCCGGTCCGCAACCGCCGCCGCAGCAGGGCGAAGTACCGTCCCGCCGTGACCGGTTGGTCCAGCCCCGCCCCCCGCAGCACGGCGCACGCCGTCGACAGCGCGGCCGGGACCGTGACCAGGGGCAGGCAGGCCGCCGCCGTGGCCAGGCCGACGCTCAGCACATCGGCGAACAGCGTCATGCGCGGGCCGAACACCTCGCCCGTGTCCCTCGCGGTCATCTCCCTCAGCCCTTCAGTCCGGAGCTCGCCATGCCCTCCACCAGGAACCGCTGGAACGCGAGGAAGAACAGCACGATCGGCAGCAGCGCGATCACCGAGAGGGCGAACATGGGGCCGAACGCGGAGGTGCTTGAGGCGTCCACGAAGGAGCGCAGCGCCAGGGTGAGGGTGAACTTGTCCGGGTCGAAGAGGTAGATGAGCTGCGTGAAGAAGTCGTTCCAGGTCCAGATGAAGGTGAAGATGGCGGTGGTGATCAGGGCCGGCCGGGTGAGCGGCAGCACGACCTGGAAGAAACTGCGGAACGGCCCGCAGCCGTCGATCCGGGCCGCTTCCTCCAGCTCGCGCGGCAGACTGCGCATGAACTGGACGATGAGGAAGACGAAGAACGCCTCGGTGGCGAGGAACTTCGGCAGGATCAGCGGCCAGTAGGTGTTCACCAGGCCGAGCTGGTTGAAGATGATGTACTGCGGGATCAGCACCGCGTGGTGCGGCAGCATGATCGTGGCGATCATGAAGGCGAACAGCGGCCCGCGGAAGCGGAACCTCAGACGCGCGAAGGCGTAGGCGGCGAGCGAGCAGCTGATGACGTTGCCGAGGACGGCACCGCCCGCGATCAGCAGGGAGTTGCCGAGCAGCCGCCAGATGGAGACGTCGTTGACGCCGTCGAGGGCGGTGGCGTAGTTCGACCACTCCAGGCGGCTGGGCAGCAGGTCGAGGCTGGCTATGACCTCGTCGGCGGGTTTGAGCGAGGTGGCCAGGAGCCAGGCCAGGGGGTACAGCATGACCAGCAGGGCGGCCAGGCAGCCGAGGTGTACGGCGGCACGGCCCCACCGAACGGGCTTGTGTGCGGCGGTCGTCGAGGTCACCGGTCCCCCTCGGAGGCGTAGAAGACCCAGGAGCGCGAGGTGCGGAACAGCACCGCCGTGACGACACCGATCACGAGGAGCAGCACCCAGGCCATGGCGGAGGCGTAGCCCATGTGGGAGGCGACGAAGCCGCGGTCGTAGAGGTACATGGTGTAGACGAGCGTCGAGTCGGCCGGTCCGCCCTTGCCGGCGCTGACCGCGAAGGCGGGCGTGAACACCTGGAACGCCTGGATCGTCTGCAGGACCAGGTTGAAGAAGAGCACCGGGGACAGCATCGGCACGGTGACGGACAGGAACTGCCGCCACTTCCCGGCTCCGTCGACCGCCGCCGCCTCGTACAGTTCCGCGGGAATCTGCTGGAGCCCGGCGAGGAAGATGACCATCGGCGCGCCGAACTGCCACACGGTCAGCAGGGCCACGGCCAGCAGCGCCCAGCCGGGTTTGTTCACCCAGCCGCCGGTGCCGAGCACGTTGTCGACGGTGCCGCCGTCGTTGAAGACCGCCCGCCACACGAGCGCGATGGACATCGACGCGCCGAGCAGGGAAGGCGCGTAGAACGCGGAGCGGTAGAAGCCCTTGCCGCGCTTCATGCCCTTCAGGGCGAGTGCGACGGCGAGAGCGAGGGCGAGTTGCAGGGGCACGGCGACGACGACGTACGTCAGAGTCGTCGCGACCGAACGCCAGTAGCGCGGGTCCTCGGTGAACATCTGCACGTAGTTGCGCAGGCCCACCCACCGCGGCGGGCTGAACAGGTCGTAGTCGGTGAACGACAGGTACAGCGACACGGCCATCGGCAGCAGCGTCAGGACGATCGCGCCGAGCACCCAGGGCGAGAGGAACACCCAGGCGGCGCCCTCGCGTTCGCGCCGGGGGCGGCGCTTCGGTGGGGCGGCGGGGGCGCGCCTCGCCGCGGGGATCGCGGTGGTGGTCATGACCTCAGCTCCGCCTTCGCCTCGGTGACGTAGTTCTCGGCCGCCTCGCGGGGCGACATGCGCGCGTAGGACACCTGGTCGTAGTCGCGCTGGAAGGTGCTCTGCAGGGCGTTGTCGCCCGAGGGCGGCGCCTGGGGCGGATCCTTGAGCTTGCCCTCCAGGGATGCCTGGAAGTCGGCGATGGTCCTGTCGAACTCCTTGAGCTGCGGGCCGATCTCGTCCCGTATCGTCTCGTTGACGGGGATGCCGCGGGTCGCGCCGAGGATCTTCGCGGCCTGCCGGTCGTTGATCAGGAAATCGACGAGCTGCGCGGCCTCCTTCGGGTGGCCGGTGTCGGCCGAGACGCCCACGAACATGGACGGCTTGAAGTACTGGCCGGGGGTGCCGTCCTCACCGGTGGGCATCGGGGCGAGCGCGACACCGCCCTCGACGAGGGCGGCGAAGCCGCTGGCCGGTGCGTCCCAGTTGGCGTCGGTGACCGACGTGCCGCGTCCCAGCGGGGTGTTCTCGACGGAGCCGTCGAGCTGGGTGGTCTGCTCGGCGGGCGATACGGCGCCCTCGCGACGCAGCCGGTCGGTGAAGGTCCACCAGCGTGTGAGGTCAGCGGCGGTGAAGCCCAGTCGGCCGTCCTCGGTGTAGAGGGCCTTGCCCCGGCCGCGCAGCCAGACCTCGAAGGCGTCCTCGCTCTGGCCGGGGTCGGTCGCCCCGGGCTTGCCCGTCTTCTGCGCGAGGGCCCTCATGGTGTCGGCCCACTCGCTCCAGGTCCAGTTCTCGCCGGGCAGGGGGACGCCCGACTTCTTCCACGTCCGGACGTCGTAGGCGACGGTCTCGGTGCCGCGGCCCTGCGGGATCGCGTACTGGACGTCGTCGACGCGGCCGGTGGCGAGCAGACCCGGGTCGATCTCGGAGGTGCGCAGGGCGGACTTCTGCTCGGTCAGGTCGAGCAGGACTCCACCGGAGGCGTACTGGTCGATCTGGCGGTAGTCGAGCTGCATCACGTCCGGGGCGTCACCGCCGGCGGCCTGGGTGGCGAGCTTCTGCTTGTAGGCGTCGTAGCCGGAGAACGACGTCGCCACGTCGATGTCCGGGTGCTGTTTCTCGAACAGTGCGACGGCCTGCTCGGTGCGCTCCGCGCGGTCGGGGTTGCCCCACCACGTGTAGCGCAGCACGACCTTGCCGCCGCCCGCGGACTCGCCGGATCCTCCGCACCCCGCCAGCACGGCACACAGTGCCAGTGCGGCGGCCGACGCGCAGAACCCCTTTGTCCTGTGTCCGGGCATGCCGAGGTCACTCCTCTCGACGGAGTTTCGGTTGGGCCCCCCTCAGGTCCCTGCTGCTACTCCCCCTGGTACGGCAGCGTGGTGCCGGGCAGCGCGTACTCGTCGCGCCGGCCGCACATGCCGAAGCCGCCGAGCCGGGTGGGCGCTGCCTCGTGGGCGGTGGCCCCGCCGAGGTAGGCGGGATCGCCGGCGGCCAGGGCGTCGAGCTGGGCGCCCGTTCGTTCGGCGGTGGCCCGTGCACCCTCCCGCCACAAGGCCTTCCAGGTGGGCACCTTGTCGCGCACGATCCGGGCGGCGGCCCGCTGGAACTCCAGGTACGGGCCGTTGTCACCGGCGACGAGGGCCTCGCGCAGGACGAGATACCCCTCGACGGCCAGGTCCCTGCGGCGCCGGGCCGCCGCGGCCGTCTGGGGTCCGGTGCCGGGCGGGAGGGCGGCCGCGGCGGCGTACTTCTCCGGGTCGGCGAGCACCTCGGGCGGGAAGGTGAACACCGCGTCCCCGGCCTCGGGCAGGCCGCTGTTCTGCATCAGCACGGTGATGCGCAGGTCGCCGCCCTGCACCATGCGGTGCACGGTGCCCGGCGTGAACCAGGCGAGGGACCCGGCTTCGAGGGGGATCTCCCGGTAGCCGTCCGGGCTCAGTGTCTGGACCGCGCCCCGGCCGCCGGTGACGACGTACGCCTCCGTGCACACCAGGTGCAGGTGCGGGCTGCCGCCGCAGACGCCGTCGGCGGCCTCCCAGTCGTAGGCGCTGAGGTGGGACAGACCGATCGCGCCGGGCAGCGGATGCGGCAGTCCCGCCCGCTCGGGTTCGCTCACCACGCCAGGCCCTTCAGGTGTGCGTCCACCCGGTCGCGGTCCCACGCGCCGTCGGCGACGACGATGCGGTACCGGTACCCGAAGGACTCCCCCGGCGGCAGTTCGAACTCCTCGAAGAACGCCCAGGAGAACGCCACGGTCGGGAAGGGCTCGGAGCGGACGAACCAGTGCGACTCGTGGATCGCCGAGGTCCCGTCGAGGTTGTCGGGTGCGTGCGCGAAGACGAGGGTGGAATGGCCGTCGACGTCGTCGTGCTCGGTGGTGAAGGCGAGCCAGGGGCCCTGGGTGCCCATCAGGGTGCCCGCGTCGGCGTCGGCGTCCGGGGCGAAGACGGTACCGCCGGTGAAATCGCGCGGGCCGCGCCACTGAAGGCCGGTGTAGCCGGCCATCTCGCGGCCCGCGGTGGTCGGGGAGCCGAAGGCCAGGGGTTCGGAGCGGGTGTTGGTGAGGCGGATCGACCAGTCCAGGGCCCAGGATCCGGCCTCCTCGTCCACCGAGTGGACGGTCAGTCCGCGCACCTCGCGGGCCCACTCCTCGCCGCCGTTCTCGATCCAGGTGAGGTTTTCGGTGAAGGCGAGGCGGTCGTCCTCGACGGTGAGGTCCGCGAAGCCGTCGTGCCGCATCGAGCCGACGCGCTCGGGCAGGCGGAGGTACCCCTGGCCGTGGACGTAGCAGTTGCCGCCCCAGAAGTTCTGCCCGGACAGATGGCTCGCGGTCATCTGCAGGCCCTTGTGCCAGCGGTGGTCGTTCGGGCGGTAGCCGGTGACGGTACGGCCCGAGAGCGTGCGCACGGGATGGGCGTAGGGCTTGCGGGACTCGAAGGGGTCCGGGTCGGGGCGGTAGACGTAGCGGAGGATCTCCGTGCCGCCTGCGGTGACGGCGATGTCCTCGCCGTGCGTGTGGGTGACGCGGATGGTCATGCGCGCTCCTTGGGGGCCCAGTCGGGGTACTCGCCGTGCATGGCCTCGTAGAACGGGTCGCCGGGGCCGATCTCCCCCGCCTGCACCGAGCGGCCGGTGAACGCCGCCTTGTACAGGGCGGCGGCGAACTCGAGGGTGGCGCGGGCGTCGTGACCGCTGCCCGGTGGCCGGGTGCCGTCGTCGTAGGCGTCGAGGAGTGCGCCCAGCTGAGCGGTGTGCGAACTGGGCACGTCACCGGCGGGTGTGCGCCAGGCGGTGGCCCGCTCGGAGGCCACGTGCGGGGCCGGGGTGTAGGCCCAGCTGTCGTTGCTGTGGCCGTACAGATGGGTGAGCTCGACCGTGGCGTCGGCGCAGTCGATGCGGATGCGGCTCACCTCGTCCGGGGAGAGCACGCTGTTGACGACGGTGGCGAGGGCGCCGCTGCGGAAACGCACCAGGGCGGTGGAGACGTCCTCGCTCTCGGTGTCGTGGACCAGGCGCGCGGCCATCGCGCGGATCTCCTCCCACTCGCCGAGCAGGTGCAGCAGCAGGTCGTACTGGTGGATGCCGTGGCCCATGGTCGGGCCGCCGCCCTCGCTGGCCCACTTCCCGCGCCAGGGCACCGCGTAGTACGCCGCGTCCCGGTGCCAGGTGGTCTGGCAGTGCGCCACGAGCGGGGCTCCCAGCTCGCCGCTGGTGATCAGGTCGCGGGCGTGCACGGCTCCGGATCCGTAGCGGTGCTGGAACACCACCGACGCGTACCCGCCGGAGGCCTCCTCGGCGGCGGCGATCTCGTCGTACTCGGCGAGCGACAGGGTGAGCGGCTTCTCGCACAGCACCCAGGCGCCGGCCTTGAGCGCGGCCACCGTCTGCTCGCGGTGCAGTGAGGGCGGCGTGCCGATGAGCACCAGGTCGGGGCGTACGGCGTCCAGCATCGCGTCCACCGAGGTGTACCCGGCGACCTGCTCACCGGCCAGTTCGCGGAAGGCGTCGAGGCGCTCCTGGTCCACGTCGACGGCGGCCACCAGTTCCACCCGGTCGGAGTGGGCCCGCAGCGCGGGCAGGTGACTGCCGCTGACGATGGCTCCGGTGCCGACGACGGCCACGCGGCGGCGGGTGGGGGACAAGGACATGCGGCGCTCCTCGGACAACCGGCGGACGAGCGCTTGGAAAGCGCTTGCACTCGGAAAGGACCCTAGGCGCGAGAGAATGTCTGGACAACCCCCCTGCAGCTACCTGCACAAGGTCCGCCCGAGCATCGTCCCAGCTTGGGGCGGACATACGGGCTGTCGCCCGCGCCGTGGAAACGGCATTCCCCCTCTGCCCGCCGGGGACGGCCCTGCCGGGAACGGATGGTCAGCCGGAGCGATCGCACGGCGCACCCTCCTTGGCGTTCTGTCGCACAGAACCACTCTGTCGGCATGCCCTGCCATACCGACAGCCGACCAAAAGCGACAGAAGGGACACCCGCGTGCTACCCCGCTCCACGGAGCCGCAAGACGTGCCGCCCTCGCCTTCACGGCCGCCGCCCTCGCCGTGACGGGGCTGCCCGCCACCTCTCACCCGACGCGGAAGTCTCCATCCGCGGACGCCTGGCCGTCGACCTTGTCGTCTCCCCGGCGGTGCTCGCGGGCGTCGCCCACATCGAGGGCGCCGGCCGCGGCTTCGGCAAGACCACTGCCAGGGAGCTGCACCGGCGATGGGCGGTGGCGGACGAGGCGCGGCGCGGCAGGGGGGCGAGCGCGTCGGAGGGTGCGGAGGTGCCGGTGCCCGCGCCGGTACCGGTCGTCCAGAATCCGCCGACTGCCGCGGAGCCGACGCCGCCAGCCCGCCGACTCGTCTCGCGGTACGTCCTGCTGGGGGCCGCCGTGGTCGCCCTCAGCACCTCCGGAGCGCCGGCCATCGACCGGTTCCGGGCCGAGTCGGTACCGGACCTGACGGTCCCGGCCATCGCGGTGCCCGACGGGGAGGCCGGGGCGGCCGGAGGGAACGTCCCTCTCTCGGCGGCCGTCGTCCCGTCCGACGACGACTGCCCCCGCACGGACGGCAGTCGGACCCGTCCCACGACGTTCCGTCTGAACGTGTGAAGCACGGCAGAGGGCCCCGTGACCGTGACCGCCATGGACGTCCGGGTACTGTCCGCCGAAGCGCCGCCCGCCGAAGTCACCTACGGGGACTGCCGAGGCACGGAGGCACAGCACCCGTTCGCCGTGGACCTGGACGCCCCCGAGCCCCGGGCCGTGAGCCCGAGGCGCGGCTTCCCGTACGAGGGGTCCGCCGGGACTCCCCTGGTCCTGGACGTCACCGCGCACACGTCGAAGAGCGAGGTGCGCTGGTACCTGGAACTGAGATGGACCCAGGGCCTCCGCTCGGGCACGCTGCGGATCGACGACGGCAGCCACCCGCTCCGCACCGGAGAAGTAGCGCCGCCCGGGCCACAACGGCGACCGGCCCTGTGGGGCACCGCCGGAGGGCGGTGCCCCACAGGGCCGGCCTGTAAGGGTCAGGATTCGACGATCTTGCGTACGTTCTCCACGGAACCGCACCCGGCCTTCAACTGGCGCTCACGCTCCTGCCAGAACGCCAGACCGAGTTCCTCGCGCCGCTCCATCGCCACGTTCTCCCGCGCACCGTTGAGGATGGTGCGCTCTTCCTCGTCGGCGTGGTGGGTGACGGCCTCGACCAGCTCCTCGAGCTTCGAGTCCCACTCCTCGGAGCCGACCTCCTCGACCTCGAGGAGTCCGAGGAGGGCTTCGTTGCCCTCGTCGTGCTCGTGCTCGCCGTGCTCGACCTCTTCGTCATCGATGTTCTTGTACCGCTTGAGTGCCGGATAGACCTTGGCCTCCTCGGCCTGCGCGTGCGCGATCAGCAGGTCCGCGAACTCGCGCAGAGCTCCCGCCCGGTCGTCCTCGACGCTCCGCATCCGACGGAAGAGGTCTTCCATGCGCCGGTGATCCTGAAGGATGAGTTCTACGACGTCTTTCGTTTCGGCCATGGAAATGGAACGCCTTTCCTGGGAGATCTTCGGGTCACTTTCGTCTACCCCATTCCTGACGATCTGCTCGCCACCGACATGCTGTCGGTCCGCCGGCCTACCAGCGATACCAGCGGCCCTTACGGCCACCGCTGTCCGCGGTGCGCAGCACGAAGCCGAGCAGCCACAGGACCAGCACGATCACCGCGATCCACCACAGGGCCTTCAGTGCGAAGCCCGCACCGAACAGGACCAGGGCCAGCAGCAGGACGAGAAGCAGGGGAACCATAGTCATCAACCTCCGGTCCCTCTGGTGCCCCACCCACAGGCGAACACACAGTCGAATTTTCATGTTTCTTCACAAGGATCACGGGAACGTGAATCGCTTGCGCCCGGCGGGGGTCGCGGTATCGCGCCGATTCGCTAAGTCTCCTTCGCCACAAGGGAGTTGTTTTTCACTCCACGGGTATGCGGAGCGGCGGCCGGTGCACCGGCCCCTTCCATCCGACCCGAGGGGGGTTTCCATGGGCAGGTCCGCGAGGCACGTCCGGGCGAGATCGAGCTGCGTGGTGGCGACGGCACTCGCGGTCCTGGCCGTCGGCGCCGGACCCGGCGCCGCGGCCACTCCGGCGCCGGCGGCCGGGATCGCCAAAGCGAGGGCCAAGGTCACCGCGGAGCCGGCGGACGCCACACTGGGCTACCGCGCCAACGCCCGTCACGACAGCTTCGTCGCCGGAGCCACGGCGGCCCCGCCGTTCACCAAGGCCTGGTCGGTCGACCTGGGCTCGGCGGTCTCCGCGCCGGTCGCGGTCGGCGGGAAGGTCTTCGTGGTGGTCAACGCGGCCGAGGAGGAGGGGAGCGACGGCCCGCGCATGGAACTCGTCGGCCTGGACGCGGCCACCGGCAAGCGGCTCTGGCCCCAGCGGCTGATCGCCGACAACGACCCCAAGGCGACCCTGGCCTACGGCGGCGGGCTCCTCTACACCCAGACCGGCAGGGGCGTCCTGACCGCCTGGGACCCGGCGACGGGCGGGCAGCGGTGGACGCGCAGCATCGGCTCGGGCTCCTGCGAATACCCGCCGACCTGGTACGACGGCACGCTGTACACCCAGGACGGGCGGGGCACGGCGCTGGCGCTGCGCCCGGGCGACGGAGCCGAGCTGTGGCGGGCTCCGCTCGTCGACTGGGGATGGTCACCCGTGGTCGTCGACGAACGAGGTGTGTGGTTCGGCTTCGACAACGCCTCGTACCAGCTCCTGGACCGGCGCACCGGCCGGGAGCTGCGCCGCTACGACGTGCCCGACCTGCTCGCGCTCGGCGGCAATCCGATCGCGCGCGGCGCCGGGGCGTTGTGGCTGCGCAGCGACGACGCGGACGACGAGCGGACCGTGGCGTACGACCAGAACACCGGCGCCGTTCTGCGCTCCTTCCCCGCCGACGCCACGCCGGCGTTCGGCCCGGGCCGGGTCTACGTGGCGTACCGGGGCCTCGTGAAGGCGATCAGCACGACGACGTACAAGACGGCCTGGAGCTACCGCAGCCCGCGCGGGGCCGCGACCGTCCGGCTGGTCGCCGGCGGGTACGTGTACGTCGAGGACGGCAACGGGAAGCTGGTGGTGCTGAACGAGCGTACCGGCGCGGTGGTCTGGTCCTACCGGCGCTGGGCCGAACCGCACCCGATGGAGAACGTACGCGCGGAGGAGGACTGGCGCGGCTGGGTCAACCCCGGCATCGCCACCGCCGGAGGCCGCGTGTTCGCACCCGGGCAGAACGGCGTCCTGACCGCGTTCGAGGACTGACCGCCCGGGAGCGGGCGCCGGGCCGCCCGTGCGGGCGATCCGGCGCCGAGGGGTTCCGAGGAGTGCCGCCCGGCGCGTTCGCGCCTCGGTGCGCCTGGGACGTCGGGTGCGGCCGGTGCCCGTTCGGCTCGTGCACGCGCTCCCCCTCGGTCACTCATCAGCACCCCGCCTGCGCCTCATGCTCCGGCCCCCAGACCCTGCGCCGGCCGCTCAGTCCGTCCCCACGACGATCACCTCGTCGTCGGCCGTCCAGCGGCGGCGCTCGGCCTTGGGCGGGTTGACCCGCACGCCGTAACCCGGGCTCGTGGAGGCGTCGTCGTGGCTGCGGTAGCCGATGGCGCACTCGCCGCGCCCGCGCGCCGCGGCCACGACGGTGGCGAAGGCCGTCTCGCACCCGGGCAGCACGTAGTCGCCGGCCGGCCGCAGGCGGATGCCGGTGCCCTCGGCGGAGAACAGCTCCTCGAAGACCGCCGCGAGGTGCCGGTTCTGGGAGATCTGAGCCATGAGCAGGCCGATGAGCTTGCCGCTGATGATCACATCGGCTCCGGGCCCGAGGGGTGCCAGCGCCCGGTTGCGGTCGTCCACCAGCTCGGTGACGACGGGGAGTTCACGTCCGGAGGCTTCCTCCAGCTGTCGTAGCAACAGCAGGGTGACGAGCGTGCGGTCGTCGGGTCGGTCCGGGGGATGTCCGGCAGCGGGGTCCTCGCCCACGACGATCACGCTGTCGTAGGAGTGCACGTCCAGACGCCGGAGGGTCTCGGGGCGGGTGACGTCCCCCGGGTGGAGGGTCAGGGCCAGGTCGGTGCCGTCGGGGGCTCCGGACTCGCGCACCTGCCGGACCGTGGTTTCGCAGCCGTCCGCCACGACGTCGACGACCGACCCGGGCCGGGCCCGGCGGCGCAGCTGCTCGACCATGAGCGGCGCCCGGCGGTTCCAGCCCAGCAGGAGGATCCGCTCCGGCCGCGCGGGCGTCGCTGGTCCGGAGGCCATCGCCGCCTTCTCGACCCACTGCCCGCACTCCCCCGGCCAGGCCGTGTCGTCGTCGCGGGAGATGACGATGAGCAGATCGCCCGCGGCGACGGTCGTCTGCGGCGGCGGGCTGAGCAGCGGGGTGTCGCCGCGCACCAACCCGACGACGCTGGACGTCGGGTAGGACAGCAGCGCGTCGCCGAACGGGCGGCCCGTCAGGGACTCTTCGGCGACCAGGTAGAACTCGTCGCCGGCGAAGTCGAGGAGCTCCTGGTGGACGAGGGAGAGCCCGGGACGGCGGGCGGCCTGGACGATCAGCCGGGCCGTTACGGTGTCGCTCTCCAGGACGACGCCGCCCGGGCCGGCGGCGAGGCCTGCGGCCAGCCGGTAGCGGTCGTCCCGGACGGCCGCGACGACGGGCGGGCGGTTCTTCACCCCGGCCAGGGCCGCCCGCAGCGCCAGCAGCGTCTTGACGACCTCGGCATCTGCGTCGGGCTCGTCGCGGGGCAGGACCAGCACCACGCCGGCCGTCGCCGGACTGGTCAGCTTGAGCACGGCCGGGTCGGTGGTGGGTCCGCTGCGGCAGATCAGCCGCGTACGGCCGACGGGGCCCACCTTCGTGCCGAGTGCCTCCTCCATCGCGGTCTTGTCCCGGTCGGCCAGCACCGCCACCGCCGCGCGCCGCTGGTTGGCGTTGGCGGCCACCAGCTCGCCGACGACGGTGAACACCTGCTCCGACCAGCCCAGGACCACGACGTGTCCGTCTTCGAGCACGGTCGAGCGGCCGCGCCGCAACGCGGTGAGCCGCTCCGTGAGTGCCGTCGTGATCAGGCCGACCAGCGTCGAGACGTACAGCAGCGCGACCAGGGCGAGCAGCACCGACATCGTCACGCGCAGCGGCGTGCCGGTCGTCCCGCCCAGCCGCAGGGTCTCCCCCGTGAGGCGCCACACCTGCGCCAGCCGGTCCGGCAGGGACTCCGGCGCGCGCGGGTCGGTCCACACCACCAGCGCGCTGGCCGGGACGACGACGGCCAGACACAGCAGCGCCATCCAGCCGACCAGGGCTGAGGCGCCGCGGGCCAGCGTGCTGTCGAACCAGTAACGGACCCGGTCACCCCACGCGGTGCGCCGCTGCGCCACCCTTCCCCCTCCGTCGCCCCGGGCTCTCGTACGGCCGGCCGGTGCCGCGTGCGCGGTGCACCGATCAGGACGGCCGGAGAGCACGGTTGTGGATATGCAGTCGCAGTGTGGAGGCTCGTTCGCGGCGGCCGGCGCCGTTCGCCGCGCATTCATTCCTTCGGGTGTGCAGGCACGCGGAGAGTGGCGGATCCGCCGCGACGTGAGGGTTTTGCCCCTGATTCGCTCCTTAGGGGCAACGTCCCGGCGAACGGCCGCGGCCCGTCACGGCCCCCGTTACAAAGATCGCCATGACTGATGATCACGCGGTGGTGCGCTCCGATTCTGGTTTCTCCCGGCGGGAGTTCGCGGCGGTGGCCGGCACGGCCACGGTGGCGACGGCCCTGGCCGGCGGTACCGCCGCGGCCCTGCCCGCGCCGGCCGCGCCGCTCGCTCCGGCCGCCCCCGGCGGCAGCCGCGGCGCCGACTCCGACCGGTGCCTCGCCGTCGCCCGTGCTCTGCTCGTCCTGGATTCCGACGACCGCCCCCTCGTTCCGCGCTACGTGCGCGTCCTGAAAGACGGACTGCCGGCGCGCCGGACCCGCCCCAAGGACGTCCTCGTCATCGGCGCCGGGCCGTCCGGGCTGGTGGCCGCCTGGCTGCTGAAGGAGGCGGGGCACCGGGTCACGGTCCTGGAGGCCAACGGCAACCGGGCCGGCGGCCGTATCAAGACCTTCCGCAAGGGCGGCCACGAGGGCGCCGGGCAGCCCTTCGCGGATCCCCGCCAGTACGCCGAGGCGGGTGCGATGCGCATCCCCGGCAGTCATCCGCTGGTGATGGAACTCATCGACCGGTTCGATCTGAAGAAGCGGCGCTTCCACTACGTCGACGTCGACGAGGAGGGGCGTCCCGCCGCGCGCACCTGGATCCACGTCAACGGCATCCGCGTGCGGCGCGCCGACTACGCCCGCTCCCCCCGGCGCGTGAACCGGTCCTTCGGCGTCCCGAAGGCCTACTGGGACACCCCCGCCGCGGCGATCCTGCGTGCCGCGCTGGACCCCGTGCGCGACGAGTTCAGCTACGTCGGCCAGGACGGCAAGCGGGTCGACAAGCCGCTGCCGGAGCGGCTGCGGGGCTGGGCGCGGGTGGTGAAGCGGTTCGGCGACTGGTCGATGTTCCGCTTCCTCACCGAGCACGCGGGGCTGGACGAGCGGACCGTCGACCTGATCGGCACCCTGGAGAACCTCACCTCACGTCTCCCGCTCTCCTTCATCCACAGCTTCATCGGCTCCTCTCTCATCAGTCCCGACACGCCCTTCTACGAGCTGGAGGGCGGCACGGCCGTGCTGCCGGACGCCCTGCTCGAGCGCGTGCGCAAGGAGGTGCGGTTCGACCGCCGGGTGACGCGCATCCAGTACCACCACCCCGACCGGCCGTCCGCGGACGGCGGGCATGTGCGGAGCAAGGGCCCGCACGTGTGGGTGGACACCGTGTCCGAGGGGCGCGACGGCCCGGTCGTCCGCGAGCAGTTCACCGCCGACGTCGCCGTGGTCACGGTGCCGTTCTCCGGGCTGCGCCATGTGCAGATCGATCCGCCCCTGTCCTACCGCAAGCGCCGCGCGGTCTGCGAGCTGCACTACGACAGCGCCACCAAGGTGCTGCTCGAGTTCAGCCGCCGCTGGTGGGAGTTCGACGAGGACGACTGGAAGCGCGAACTGAACGCCGTCGACCCCGGCCTGTACGACGCCTACCGCACCGGCAAGGCCCCCGCGGACGGCAGCCTGCTCGGCGCACACCCGTCCGTGCCCGGCGGGCACATCACGCAGGGCCAGCGCACCCACTACGCCGCGAACCGCGCGATCGGCCGCGACCAGCCGGAGGCGGCCGGTGTCGTGGGCGGCGGCTCCGTGTCGGACAACGCCAACCGCTTCATGTTCAACCCGTCGCACCCGGTCCCGGGCAGCGCGGGGGGTGTGGTCCTGGCGTCGTACAGCTGGGCCGACGACGCTCTGCGCTGGGACTCCCTGGACGACGAGGCGCGGTATCCGCACGCGCTGTGCGGTCTCCAGCAGGTCTACGGCCGGCGCATCGAGGTGTTCTACACCGGTGCGGGGCGTACCCAGAGCTGGCTGCGCGACCCGTACGCCTACGGGGAGGCGTCGGTGCTGCTGCCCGGGCAGCACACGGAGCTGTTGCCCGTCATCCCCGGGCGTGAGGGGCCGTTGCACTTCGCCGGGGACCACACGTCCGTCAAACCGGCGTGGATCGAGGGGGCCCTGGAGTCGGCGGTGCGGGCCGCCCTGGAGGTTCACGCGGATCAGTGACCGTTGGTTCAGGGGCCCCGGCGCGCAGGCGCCGGGGCCCCCGTGCGTCCGGCTCGCACCCGGCGGCGCTCGCGGTGACCGCAAAGACCAAAACCTCCGTTGCTTCCGGAAGGCAGACAGCCCGCCGCAGCCCGGGCACCATGTGGCCCACGTCACCCTCCCTCACAGGGTCTTTACCTACCCGCATCGACGTACCGACAGGTGGTGGCACTCGTGCGCCTGCGCACCCCCCTCGCCCTGATCGGGGCCGCCGTGCTCGTGCTCGTCGGACCCCCGCTGCTGAGCACCGGCAGCGGCTCCGAGACCGGCACGCAGATCCCGGGCCTGCGCTTCATGGTCCCCAACACGCCCGGCGGCGGCTACGACATCACGGCCCGCACGGCCGCGAAGAACGCCGAGGACGCCGGACTCACCCACAACATCGAGGTGTTCAACCTGCCCGGCGCCGGCGGCACCGTGGGCCTCAGCCGGCTGGTGAGCGAGCACGGCAACGGCAAGCTGGCCATGTCCATGGGGCTCGGGGTGGTGGGCGCCGTCCGCTCCAACGACGCGCCGAAGACACTCGGGGACACCACGCCGATCGCCCGGCTCACCGAGGAGCAGGACGTCGTGGTCGTGGCGAAGGACTCGCCGTACAAGACGATCGACGACCTGATCGGCGCCTGGAAGGAGAACCCGGGCAAGCTCCCGGTGGGAGGCGGCTCCTCGCCCGGCGGGCCCGACCACCTCGCGCCGATGCTGATGGCGCGGGCCGCCGGGATCCCTCCGAAGCAGGTCAACTACATCCCCTTCGACGGCGGTGGCGAACTGCTCGCCTCGATCCTCGGCAACAAGGTCGCCTTCGGCGTCTCCGGGGTCGGCGAGTACCAGGACCAGATCAAGGCGGGCGAGCTGCGCCTTCTCGCGGTCACCGGCCCGAAGCGCGTCGACGGGTTCGACGCGCCCACGCTGAAGGAGGCGGGCTACGACGTGAACTTCACCAACTGGCGCGGCATCGTCGCCCCGCCCGGCCTGAACGACGGGGAGCGCGACAAGCTCGTCAAGCTCGTCGAGGAGCTCCATGACTCGGACGAGTGGCGCAAGTCCCTGGAGCAGAACGGCTGGGACGACGCCTTCCTCACCGGCGACAAGTTCGGCGCGTTCCTCGACGCCGAGGACAAGCGCGTGGTTTCGGTGCTGAAGGAGCTGGGACTGTGACGACGCAGACCGACATATCCACCGCGAAGACCGGCGGCGAGCGGCGCTCGTGGCTGCGGGAGCATTCCGAACTCGGCGTGTGCGCGCTGCTGCTGGCCCTGGGCGTCCTCGTGCTGACCGACGCGCTCACCATGGACGTGGACATCGCGCAGCGCGGCCCGGTCGGCCCGAAGACCGTGCCGGTCGTGGTCGGCGCCGGCCTGCTGGTCATCGCCGCGCTGCTCGCCGTGGACGTGCTGCGCGGCGGCCGGGGCCAGGCCGAGGGCGGGGAGGACGTCGACCTGTCCGAGCCCGCCGACTGGCGCACGGTGCTGCTGCTCGCCGGGGTGTTCCTCGGTGCGGCCGTCCTGATCGAGCCGCTCGGCTTCCCCATCGCCGGCGCGCTGTTGTTCTGGGGCGCGGCGTTCGCACTCGGCAGCCGCCGGATCGACCGCGACCCGCTCATCGCCGCCGGGCTCTCCCTCGTCACCTACACCGTCTTCAACAACCTGCTCGGAGTGCCCCTGCCCGGCGGTCCGCTGATGGGAGTGCTGTGACATGGATGCCTTCAACTCCCTCCTGGACGGCTTCGGTACGGCCCTCACACCGATCAATCTCCTGTGGGCCGTGATCGGTGTGCTGCTCGGCACGGCGATCGGCGTGCTGCCGGGCATCGGCCCGGCGATGGCGGTCGCCCTGCTGCTGCCGGTGACGTACGGGCTCGACCCGATCGGCGCGTTCATCATGTTCGCGGGCATCTACTACGGCGCGATGTTCGGCGGCTCGACCACCTCCATCCTGCTCAACACACCCGGTGAGAGCGCGGCGGTGGTGGCGGCCATGGAGGGCAACCCCATGGCCAAGTCCGGGCGCGGCGCCCAGGCCCTGGCCGCTGCCGCCGTCGGGCACTTCGCGGGCGGCCTGATCGGCACGCTGCTACTGGTGGCGCTCGCGCCGACGGTCGCGAAGCTCGCCGTCGACATCGGCGCGCCGGACTACTTCGCCATCATGGTGCTGGCGTTCATCGCGGTGACCTCGGTGCTGGGCTCGTCCCGCATCCGCGGTCTGGCCTCCCTGCTGATCGGCCTGACCCTGGGGCTGGTGGGCCTGGACCAGATGACCGGCCAGCAGCGCCTGACGTTCGGTTCGCTGCAACTGGCCGACGGCATCGACGTGGTGATCGTCGCGGTCGGGCTCTTCGCGATCGGCGAGGCGCTGTGGGTGGCGGCACACCTGCGGCGCAGGCCGCCCGAGCCGATCCCGGTGGGGCGTCCCTGGCTGGGGCGCGGGGATGTGAGCCGGACCTGGAAGTCGTGGCTGCGCGGCCCGTTCATCGGCTTCCCGTTCGGCGCGATCCCGGCGGGCGGCGCGGAGATCCCGACCTTCCTGTCGTACGTGACGGAGAAGCGCCTGTCGAAGCACAAGGACGAGTGGGGCAAGGGCGCCATCGAGGGGGTCGCGGGTCCGGAGTCGGCGGCGTCGGCCTCGGCGGCGGGCACCCTGGTGTCGATGCTGACGCTGGGCCTGCCGACCACGGCGGTCGCGGCCGTGATGCTGGCCGCCTTCCAGCAGTACGGGATCCAGCCCGGTCCGCTCCTCTTCGAGCGTGAACCCGACCTGGTGTGGGGCCTGATCGCCTCCCTGTTCGTCGGCATGGTGTTGCTGCTCGCGCTGAACCTGCCGCTGGCGCCGGTGTGGGCGAAGCTGCTGCGCATCCCGCGGCCGTATCTGTACGCGGGCATCATGTTCTTCGCGGCGGTCGGCGCGTACGCCGTCGGCGGTGAGGTGATCGACCTGGTGATCCTGCTGATCATCGGCCTGATCGGCTTCGGCATGCGCCGCTACGGGCTGCCCGTGCTGCCCGCCGTGATCGGCGTCATCCTCGGTCCGAACGCCGAGCAGCAGTTGCGGCGCGCCCTGCAGATCAGCGACGGCAGTGTGACGGGCCTGGTCAACACGCCGTTCGCGGTGACCGTGTACGCGGTGATCGTGCTGCTGCTGGTGTGGCCACTGCTGCGGAGGATGGTGACGCGCGGCAGCGCCGAGGCCTGAGGTCCGGCCGCCTACCGGTCGCGGCGACCCGTGCGCGTGTTCCTGAACATCGCGCGTGCGGGTCGCCGTTCTTTCCACGGGTCGCGTCCGGCCCCGGCCTCCCGTCAGGCGGAGAGCAGCCCTCTGCCCAGCCAGTCGGAGGAGTCCCGCACTCCGGGCAGGGCGAAGAAGTAACCGCCGCCGGTCGGGGAGATGTAGTCGACGAGGGGTTCGTCGATCAGCCGGGTCTGGGTGGCTTCGAACTGGCGGCGCACGTCCTGCTGGTAGCAGCAGAAGACCAGTCCCATGTCGAGGTTCCCGACGGTATCGACACCCCGGTCGTAGTTGTAACCCCGGCGGAGGATGCGGGAGTTGTCGGTCTTGGGGGTGCGGGGATTGGCCAGCCGGATGTGTGCGTCGAGCGGGATCGCCGTGCCGTGCGGGTCCTTGGCGTAGTTCGGGCTGTCGGTCTCCCGGGCGCCGTCCAGCGGTGCGCCGGTGTCCTTGCGCCGGCCGAACATCAGCTCCTGCTCGGACACCGAGACCCGGTCCCAGAACTCGACGAGCATCCGGATGATCCGGACGACCTGATAGCTGCCCCCGGCCGCCCACGCGGGTTCACCCTGCCCTTCACCGACCCACACCAGGTGGTCCATCTCGCGGGCCGAGGCGACGTCCGGGTTGGCGATGCCGTCCTTGAAGCCCAGCAGGTTGCGCTGGGCGCCGCTGGGCCGGGGCACGTTCTGGAAGCCGTCGACGCGCCACCGGATCTGCAGCGCGCCCCGCGTGTGCTTGGCGATGTCGCGCAGCGCGTGCAGCACGGTGTCCTGGCGTGCCGCGCAGATCTGCAGGGACAGGTCACCGTGGCATTCGGCGGGGTTCAGGTTGTCGTTGGGGAAGGTCCGCATGGGGGCCAGCCGGTGCGGCTTGGCCGGGGCGAGTCCGTAGCGGTCGTCGAAGAGGGAGGCCCCGACCCCCACGGTGACGGTGAGCGCGTCGGCCGGCACGACGGGCCCGAGGATGCCGTTGTCCGAGGGCGGGGCGCCGACCCCGAGGTCCGCGGGCGTGCCGCCGGAGGTGAGGAAGCGGGCCCGGTCGGTGAGAGTCTTGAGCAGGTCGGCCAGTTCGGCACGGCGGTCGGCGATGACGTCGAAGGAGACGAAGGCGGCGGCCGGTGGGGCCGGGGTGAGGATCCCGGCCTGATGGATTCCGTGGAAGGGCACCGGACCGGCGCTGTGCTGCCCGGCCGCCAGGGCTGTGCCGCTGCCGCTCTCGGCGAGCGCGAGACCTCCCCCGGCCAGGACCGCTCCGGCGGCCCCGGCACCGAGGGCCGTCTTCACGAAGGAGCGGCGGCCGGCGTGGGCGGGGCAGCCCGTCGGCGGCGTGTCGGCGGACGGCATGAGGGGGTTCCCTTCGGAGTCTTGTGCGGGCTGGTGTCGTCGCTCGGCGCTCATGCGGACTTCCTGATCTCGAGCAGGTCCGGCACCGGGGAGAGGTCTTCGAGGAGCTGCCCCGTGGCCCCGTCGATCCGGGCCTTCACCTCCGGGTCGAGCCGGTCGACGGGGGTCCAGCGGTCCCCGTGGTGTGCGGAGTCGAGCAGGCGCTGCAGGCGGGTGATGTCGGCGTCGACGGTGGGCAGCAGCCGCGGAGCACGCGGGGTGAGCAACGGCCGGAGCACGGTGAGCAGTTCGCGGGTGCCGGCGAGGTTGGCGTCGGCGGTGGCCAGCCCGGTTCCGCTGCCCTGGTCGGTGTCGCCGGTCAGCTCGAACTGGAGGGTGTTCTCCAGGATCTCGTGGGCGCGCAGGGGCAGGTCGGAGGGATCGAAGTCCTGATGCGGGAAGGCCTTCCGCAGCCCGGCGGCATTCTCGGCCAACTGCTGGGCGGGGCCTTCGAGTTCCGCGGCGGACCGACCGTGCCACAGCCCGTACTCGATCCGGTGGAAACCGGTGAAGCCCGGGTCGTGCACGCCGCCCGGCAGTCCGTCGGGCCGGCCGTTGATCTTCTGGTCGAAGTCCTCGAAGGTGCCGTAGGCGGCGCCGAGGGAGGCGTAGGTGCGGTGGGCGGTCAGCCAGTCGGCGCGGGCGGTGTCCAGGTGCCCGGCCCGGATGTCGTCGCCGAGCCGCCGGGTCTGGGTGACGAGCGTCGACAGGCCCCGATTCACGTACGCCTTGTACGCCGTGAGCGGTGCGGCGAGGTCCCGTTCGGTGACGGGGACGACGGCGTGAGCACCGGCGGCTCCGGTGACCCGTACCGCCTGCGAGGTGACCGCTCTGCCGTCGGCGGGCACGCAGCGCCAGGCGTAGGCGCCCCCCGCCACGGTGGCGACGAGGTCCCGGGTGGTGCCGGGGGCCAGGCCTTCGACCTCGCCGTAGACCGCGTTCGAGGAGGGGTCGATCAGGTACACCTCGGACGTCTGGTTCCCCGTGTTGCGCATCCGGAAGTCCTGCCGCCCCGGCTTCGGTGCCGTGAAGCCCTGGCCGCAGTCCGTCTCGGAGACGGCGACGGTCTGACCGGCGGCGGGCTTGGGGTGGGCCATGGCCACGACGAGACCGGCCAGGACGGCGGGGACGGCGACGACGGCGACGGGGAGGAGCAGGCGGCGGCGCCGTGCCGTGCGGCCGGCGGGGAGGCCGGGCCGCGGGTCCGCGGGCGAAGGTTCCGGGCCGGTCCGACGAGCTCCCGGCACTCCGCGCACTCCCCTGACGAACAGCGGCATCACCACGGCGAGATAGCCGGCGTACCCGGCCACTTGGAGCCAGGTCATGGCCGGAGTCACGTTGAGAACGCCCTGAAGGAGGGTGCTGTACCAGGAGCCGGCGTCGACGTTGCCGCTCAGGTCGAAGGCGAACGCCGCCCCGCCGGGCAGGACCCCGCCCTCCTGGAGGTCGCGCAGCCCGTAGCCGAGGACGCCCGCGGCGATGAGGACGAGCACCGCCCCGGTGACGGTGAAGAAGCGGGTGAGGTCGATGCGCAGTACCCGGCGGTAGAGCCCCCAGCACAGGAGGGCCGCGAGGGCGAGCCCCACGCCCGCGCCGGTGAGCGGTCCCGCCGATTCGTCGGCGGCGCGTGCGGTGGTCCACAGGAACAGGGCGGTCTCCAGTCCCTCACGCCCCACCGCGAGGAAGGACGTGAGGATCAGGACTCCGGCGCCCATGGTCAGCGCCTCGGTGACCTTTTCCCGGATCTCACTGGCGAGGCCGCGGGCGGACCGCCGCATCCAGAACACCATCGCGGTGACGAAGGCGACGGCGACGATGCTCAGGGCTCCGCCGAAGGCCTCCTGGGCGGTGGTGGAGAGGGAGGCGGCGGTGAAGGTCAGCACCGCGCCGCAACTCATCGACAGGGCGATCGCGGCCAGCACCCCGGTCCACACCTGTGCCAGCCGCGACCTGGCCTCCGCCCGCACGAGGGTGGCGACCAGCACGGAGACGATGAGCCCCGCTTCCAGCCCCTCCCTCAGCCCGATCAGAAAACTCGGAAACGAGTCGTCCCACATGTAGCGCGGCCCTCCCGGCCCAACGCCCGGCCTCCGCAGTGCGAGTTAGCCAAGGCATGCCTTACCGACGCCGACCATCATGGACTCGTCTCTTTGGGCCTCCGGTCATGAATGCCTCATGGCCCGGCAAATATCCCTGAGGATTCGCACGAGGTGCAGCATGCGGCGCGGCCATGGCAGGCGCCGGGGCGAGTGAGCAGGTGGCGATCAGTCCTCACCGGGCCGCCACCGCCAGCGCAGAGCGTCCGGCAGCAGGACGCCGCCGTGTCGGGGCTGTGCCCGCCGTCTCCCAGCACAAGGCGGAAGCGGGAGACGAGGTCCGGGTAGGGATTGCCGCCTGGCATCTGTCCCGGATCGACGCACACGCCGATGGTGACGGGGATCTCGCCGCGGTGGACGAGGTTGTCCAGGACGATCGCGGCGCGCACCTCCCCCGCGGGGTCCAGGTACCTTGCTGTCCCTCCACTCGGACGCGACCGTCTCGTCGGCGGAAAGGCTGGAGAACGGAATCGGGTGCGTGGACGTAGCGCACGTCGGACTACCCGTCCGGATGCTCCGTTTCGCAGCTCCAGTGGGAGCAGTAGCCCAGGCCCGGGTGCCTGACGCTCACCTTCCCGCCCTCAGACCTCTTGACGCGTCAATGACAACAATGGCTTGATGTGCTGGGAGCGCTCCCACCTCGTCCAGGGAAGGGACCACCATGCACGGAATCCCCCACCCGTCCCCGCACTTACGGGTCATGTCCGCCCTCGGCCTCCTGGCCGCCCTGCTCCTCCCGCTCGGCTTGACGTCCGCACCCCACGCGTCGGCCGCGCCCGCGGCGGACCCCGTTCGGGTCATGC
>NZ_JBEZWO010000010.1:0-197666 GCF_040637515.1 Streptomyces sp. NPDC029041
TATCAACATATCTGGCGTTGACTTTTGGCACGCTGTTGAGTTCTCAAGGAACGGTCGCTTCCTTTGTACTCACCCTCTCGGGCTTTCCTCCGGGCTTCCCTTCGGTCTTGCGTTTCCGACTCTATCAGATCTTTCCGATCCGATTTCCTCGGTGCTTTCCAGGTTCCCGCTTTCGCGTTTCCCTTTCCGGCGGCTCCGACTTTATCAGAAGTTCTGAGTCGGAATTTCCACCCCGGCCGGGCATGGTCACCGTGCCTGAGTTGGCGCGGGTGCCCCGTCGGGAGGAGTTGTAAACCTACTGGAGCGGGGCGCCTCGATGCAAATCGAGGCGCCCCGCTCCCAGTTGGCCCGGGCTCAGGCCCGACGGACCGTCAGACCTCCACCACGACGGGCAGGATCATCGGCCGGCGCCGGTAGGTGTCCGAGACCCACTTGCCCAGCGTGCGGCGCACGAGCTGCTGGAGCCGGTGGGGTTCCACCACGCCGTCCTGGGCGGAGCGTTCGAGCACTTCCGTGATCCTGGGGGCGACGTCGCCGAAGGCGGAGTCCTCGATGCCGGAGCCGCGGGCCTGGATGTGCGGGCCGCCGGTGATCTTCCCGGTGGACGAGTCGATGACCACGAAGACCGAGATGATGCCCTCGTCACCGAGGATCTTCCGGTCCTTGAGGGCCGGCTCGCCCACGTCACCGACCGAGAGGCCGTCGACGTAGACGTACCCCGCCTGGACCTTGCCGGAGATCTTCGCCTTGCCCTCGATGAGGTCGACGGCGACGCCGTCCTCGGCGATGACGATGCGGTCGTGCGGGACACCGGTCAGGGCGCCCAGCTCGGCGTTGGCCCGGAGGTGCCGCCACTCGCCGTGCACCGGCATCAGGTTCTTCGGGCGGCAGATGTTGTAGAAGTACAGCAGCTCGCCCGCGGAGGCGTGGCCGGAGACGTGGACCTTGGCGTTGCCCTTGTGGACCACGTTGGCGCCCCAGCGGGTGAGGCCGTTGATCACGCGGTAGACCGCGTTCTCGTTGCCGGGGATCAGGGACGACGCCAGGATCACCGTGTCGCCCTGGACGATGCGGATCTGGTGGTCGCGGTTGGCCATACGGGACAGGGCCGCCATCGGCTCTCCCTGGGAACCCGTGCAGACCAGGACGACCTCGTGGTCCGGGAGGTCGTCGAGCGTCTTGACGTCCACGACCAGGCCCGGGGGCACTCTCAGATAGCCCAGGTCCCGCGCGATGCCCATGTTGCGGACCATGGAGCGGCCGACGAAGGCGACGCGGCGGCCGTACTCGTGCGCCGCGTCGAGAATCTGCTGGATGCGGTGCACGTGGCTGGCGAAGCTCGCGACGATGATCCGCTTGCGGGCGCCCGCGAAGACCTGCCGCAGGACGTTGGAGATCTCCCGCTCGGGCGGGACGAATCCCGGCACCTCGGCGTTGGTCGAGTCCGAGAGCAGGAGGTCGATGCCCTCCTCGCTCAGACGTGCGAACGCGTGGAGGTCCGTGAGGCGGCTGTCCAGCGGGAGCTGGTCCATCTTGAAGTCGCCGGTGTGCACCGCCATGCCCGCGGGGGTGCGGATGGCCACGGCCAGCGCGTCCGGGATGGAGTGGTTGACCGCGATGAACTCGCAGTCGAAGGGACCGATGCGCTCGCGGTGCCCCTCCACCACTTCGAGGGTGTAGGGGCGGATGCGGTGCTCCTGGAGCTTGGCCTCGATGAGGGCGAGGGTCAGCTTGGAGCCGATCAGCGGGATGTCCGGCTTCTCCCGCAGGAGGAAGGGGACGCCGCCGATGTGGTCCTCGTGCCCGTGCGTGAGCACGATGCCCTCGATGTCGTCGAGGCGGTCCCGGATAGACGAGAAGTCCGGCAGGATCAGGTCGATTCCGGGCTGCTCCTCCTCGGGGAAGAGCACTCCGCAGTCGACGATCAGCAGGCGGCCGCCGAATTCGAAGACCGTCATGTTCCGGCCGATTTCGCCGAGGCCGCCGAGCGGGGTGACACGCAGGCCGCCTTCGGGGAGCGGCGGGGGCGTGCGGAGTTCGGGATGCGGATGACTCAAAAGACTCTCCTCACCACGCGCGCCACGTACCGGTGGGGCACGTGGCGCGCGTGACGTTCGTGCAGAAGCAGTTGTGTGTGGGGTGCGGGCACCGGTGGCCCGCTTATTCAGTTGTGAAGCAGGTGCGCGGGGGTCCGCGCGAAGTCTGATGTCAGAGCTGTACCCCGCCGGCAGCAAGATCGATCTTGAGCTGCTCGATCTCTTCGGGCGCGCATTCGACCATGGGGGCGCGCAGCGGCCCGGCGGGCAGTCCTTGCAGGGCGAGCGCCGCCTTCGTCGTCATCACGCCCTGGGTGCGGAACATGCCCGTGTAGACGGCGAGCAGCTTCTGGTGGATCTCGGTGGCCTTCTGGACGTCGCCGGAGGTGTACGCCTCGACCAGGGCGCGCAGCTCGGGGGTGACGACGTGCCCGACGACCGAGACGAAGCCGACGGCGCCGACCGAGAGCAGGGGCAGGTTCAGCATGTCGTCGCCGGAGTACCAGGCGAGGCCGGAGCGGGCGATGGCCCAGCTGGCGCGGCCGAGGTCGCCCTTGGCGTCCTTGTTGGCGACGATGCGCGGGTGCTCGGCGAGGCGGACGAGCGTCTCGGTGCTGATCGGGACGCCGCTGCGGCCGGGGATGTCGTAGAGCATCACCGGAAGGCCGGTGGTGTCGGCGACGGCGGTGAAGTGCCGGTAGAGGCCTTCCTGCGGCGGCTTGTTGTAGTACGGGGTCACGACGAGCAGGCCGTGTGCGCCGGTGCGTTCCGCTGTCCGGGCGAGTTCCATGCTGTGGTGGGTGTCGTTGGTGCCGACTCCGGCCACCACGTGGGCGCGGTCGCCCACTGCCTCCAGGACCGCCCGTACGAGATCCGCTTTCTCCGCGTCGCTGGTGGTCGGGGACTCGCCGGTGGTGCCGTTGATGACCAGGCCGTCGTTGCCTGCGTCCACCAGGTGGGCGGCGAGCCGCTGCGCGCCGTCGAGGTCGAGTGCGCCGTCCGCCGTGAAGGGCGTGACCATGGCGGTGAGGACCCGCCCGAAGGGGGTCTGCGGAGTCGAGGTCGGAGCCATGGGTTACACGCTACTCGTTGCTCAGGACCGGGTCTGCCCATGGGGCAGGCGACAAGTCGTGACAAAGGTGGAGCCCGGCACTGCCTGCTCGGGGGTTCAAGCAGTGCCGGACCCGTTTGATCAGGCTAGATGAACTTCTCTAAATGCCGCAATACGGACACTTCGCGCGGCTGAACCGCACATCTGTACCTGATCGGCGAATCCGGGACGCGTTACGGCGCCACGCGTCCGTTCGCGTTGAAGGCGGCGTAGGTGAGTGGCATGAGGCGGGACCACTCGGCCTCCATCTTCTCGCCGACCATCTCGATCTCGCGCTGCGGGAAGGACGGGACCTTCGCCAGCTCGTGCTGGGTGCGCAGGCCGAGGAAGTGCATCAGCGAGCGGGCGTTGCAGGTGGCGTACATCGAGGAGTACAGGCCGACGGGGAGGACGGCGCGGGCGACCTCACGGGCGACGCCGGCGGCGAGCATCTCCTGGTAGGCCTCGTACGCCTGCCGGTACGAGTCCTCCATGACGCGGCCGACCAGCTCCTGCTGGGCCTGGGTGCCCTCGACGAAGACGTACTTGCCCGGGCGGCCTTCCTGGACCAGCTTGCGGGACTCGTCGGGGACGTAGAAGACGGGCTGCAGCTCGCGGTATCGGCCGCTCTCCTCGTTGTACGACCAGCCGACGCGGTGCCGCATGAACTCGCGGAAGACGAAGATCGGGGCGCTGATGAGGAAGGTCATCGAGTTGTGCTCGAAGGGGCTGCCGTGCCGGTCCCGCATCAGGTAGTTGATCAGGCCCTTGGAACGCTCGGGGTCCTTCCGCAGCTCGTCCAGGGACTGCTCGCCCAGGGTCGAGACCCGGGCCGCGAAAAGGACGTCCGCGTCGGACGCGGTGTGCTTGACCAGCTCGACGGTGACGTCGCTGCGGTAGCTGGGCTTGAGGTCGTCGGCGGGGGTGTCGGTCACGGTTGGCAGGGCCTTCCCATCTCGTCGTGTGGCGACGCCACTCTACGGCCCGGCCGATTCAGCACGATCGGTGCCGTGCCGCAATGAAGTCGGTGAAACAGGGCACCTCTGAGGGAGTTCGTTCGTCTCTACAGACGAAAGTGATCCGTTCCACCCTTGAAGGAGACGTACCCCTGATGTTCGGTCGGCGTGAACCCGTACCGTTTGCCTTCGTCGCCGAGGCCGACAGGTTCCGCAGCAATGTCACTCCCCCACCGCGTGAGCGGTCGACCGCCGGCCAGATGGCCGGGCGCTGGCTGCTGGGGCTCACCATCGTGGCGGGGCTCGTGGGGTCCCTGGTCATCGGGACGCCCGCGCTGACGCCCGACAAGACGGCTGATCAGCCTCAGCAGTCGCAGGCGTCCGAAAGGCGCTGACCCGCACCGGGCCGGCGGTGACTCCATCCGGCCCCCCGCCAGTGGTGACCGGGGACACAGATCGGTAGCCTCACCGGGCACAGCCCACGCATGGATCGAGTGAGGACCAGCCGTGCCCCTGCCCTTCCTGACGGCCGACCGTGTTTTCGAGGCGGCGGACGACGTTCCGTTGCCCCACGAAGACCGTGACCGCTGGCGGCGTCCGTACCGGCCCGGGCCGTGGCGGGTCGTGGTGGCCGCGCTCGCGCTGTTGCTCGCCTCGTTCGTGCTGTTCGCCGCGGTCATCATCGCCGCGACGGCACAACTCGCCTCTGCGGCGCTGGTGTTCGGCTTGGCGCTGCTCGTCATCGCCGCGGCGCTGCGGCTGCTGCGCGTGGGCGTGTGGGTCAGCGCACGCGGACTGCGGCACGTGGGCTTCCTCACGACCCGTACGGCGTCCTGGGAGCAGGTCGTCTCCGTGCGGACGGTGCAGCAGCCGGTGCGGTGGCTGGGACTGCCCCGGACCGTGCAGGGGCAAGCGCTGCTGCTGGGGCGCCACGGCCGGGAGGCGGGCGATCTGCCGCCTCTGATGACCACGCACAACGCGGACTTCCTGGGCCGGGCGGAGGCCTTCGACCGGGCGGCCGACTCGGTCGAGGCGTGGGCCGAGGACTACGGCCCGCGCTGACGCCGAGCCGTATGACGGAGGGGCCGGACCGTGAAAGAACGGTCCGGCCCCTCCGTCATGCGTGGGCAGCGGTTCAGGCCGCTTCGGGTTGCTTGCCGTCGTGCAGGGCGATCGCGCGCTGCATCGCCTTGCGGGCACGCGGGGTGTCACGGGCGTCGTGGTAGGCGACGGCGAGGCGGAACCAGGTGCGCCAGTCCTCTGGGGCGTCCTCCGTCTCGGCCTTGCGCCGGGCGAAGACCTCGTCGGCCGAGTCCCGGTCGATGCGCCCGCTGGGGGTGCGCCGCAGTTCGTCGACGGGCAGACCGCCCTCGGCGTCGAGTTCGGCGGCGAGTTGATTGGCCTTGCGGGCGAACTGGGTGTTCTTCCACAGGAACCACAGGCCGATGACCGGCAGGATCAGCACGGCGACACCGAAGGTGACGGTGAGGGGCGTGCCGATCTCGATGAGCAGGACGCCGCGGCTGCCGACCAGGACGAAGTAGACGACCAGGACGGCGGCGGTGAGGGCGTAGGTGAGCTTCGCGCGCATGACGGTCAGGGGCTCAGTTCAGATCCAGGAAGTGTTCCAGGCCGAACGTCAGGCCCGGGGTGCTCACCACGCGGCGGGCGCCGAGCAGGATGCCCGGCATGAAGCTGCTGTGGTGGAGCGAGTCGTGGCGGATGGTGAGCGTTTCGCCCTCTCCGCCGAGCAGGACCTCCTGGTGGGCCAGCAGACCGCGCAGGCGGACGGAGTGCACGGGGATGCCGTCGACGTCCGCGCCCCGCGCTCCGGCCAGGGCCGTCTCCGTGGCGTCCGGTGCCTGGGCCGAACCCGCCTCGGCACGAGCCGACGCGATGAGCTGGGCGGTGCGCGTGGCGGTGCCCGACGGGGCGTCGACCTTCTTCGGGTGGTGGAGCTCGATGACCTCCACCGACTCGAAGTACGGTGCCGCGATCTGCGCGAACTTCATGTTCAGTACGGCCCCGATGGAGAAGTTCGGCGCGATGAGCACGCCTGTCTCCGGGGAGGCGGACAGCCAGCCGTTCAGCTGCGCGAGGCGCTCGTCGGTCCAGCCGGTCGTGCCGACCACGGCGTGGATGCCGTGGCCCACGCAGAACTCGAGGTTGGCCATGACCGAGTCGGGCGTGGTCAGTTCGACCGCGACCTGGGCGCCGGCCTCGGTCAGCGTCTGAAGCTTGTCGCCCCGGCCGAGGGCGGCGACCAGTTCCATGTCCTCGGCGGCTTCGACGGCTCGTACGGCTTCCGAGCCGATCCGGCCCTTGGCACCGAGGACCGCCACGCGCAGCTTGCTCATCTCTTGTGCTTCCTTCACCAGGGGATCGTCAGGCGACGGCGTCGTTGAGGCGGGCCGCCTGTTTGTCCTTCAGCGGGCCGATGACCGACAGGGAGGGCCGCCGTCCCAGGATCTCGCGGGCGACATCGCGGACGTCGTCCGGGGTGACCGACGCCATCTGCGACAGCATGTCGTCGACGGACATCTGCTCGCCCCAGCACAGCTCGCTCTTGCCGATGCGGTTCATCAGCGCTCCGGTGTCCTCCAGGCCGAGGACCGTGGACCCCTGGAGCTGACCGATCGCACGCCCTATCTCGTCGTCCGAGAGGCCGTGCGCGGCGACCTGGTCGAGCTCGTCGCGGCAGATCTTCAGCACGTCGTGCACCTGCGAGGGCCTGCAGCCGGCGTAGACGCCGAACAGGCCGCAGTCGGCGAAGCCCGAGGTGTACGAGTACACGCTGTAGGCCAGGCCGCGCTTCTCGCGGACCTCCTGGAAGAGGCGGGAGGACATGCCGCCGCCGAGGGCGGTGTTCAGCACGCCCAGGGCCCAGCGGCGCTCGTCCGTGCGGGACAGGCCCGGCATGCCGAGCACGACGTGCGCCTGCTCGGTCTTGCGGTCGATCAGCTCCACGCGGCCCGCGGTGCGCAGGGCGCGCGTGCCGCTGCGCGGGGCGACCGGGTCGGCGGCCGCGTCCTTGAAGGCACCGGCCTTCTCGAAGGCGGTGCGGACCTGCCGTACGACCTTGGCGTGGTCGATGTTGCCGGCGCAGGCGACGACCAGGTGGGTCGGGTCGTAGTGCTTCTTGTAGAAGCGGCGGATGCGGTCGGCGGTGAGGGCGTTGACGGTGTCGACCGTGCCGAGGACCGGGCGGCCGAGGGGGTTGTCACCGAACATCGTGTGCGCGAACAGGTCGTGCACGCAGTCGCCCGGGTCGTCCTCGGTCATGGCGATCTCTTCGAGGATCGCGCCCCGCTCGACGTCGACGTCGTCCTCGCGGATCAGCGAGCCGGTCAGCATGTCGCAGACGACGTCGATGGCCAGCGGCAGGTCGTTGTCGAGCACGCGTGCGTAGTAGCACGTGTACTCCTTGGCCGTGAACGCGTTCATCTCGCCGCCGACCGCGTCCAGCGCGGCGGAGATGTCCAGGGCCGACCTGCGGCTGGTGCCCTTGAAGAGCAGGTGCTCCAGGTAGTGGGTGGCGCCGTTCAGGGCCGGGGTCTCGTCGCGGGAGCCGACGTGCGCCCAGATGCCGAAGGTCGCGGAGCGGACCGAGGGCTGGGTCTCGGTGACGATGCGCAGGCCGCCGGGGAGGGTGGTCTTGCGGACCGTGCCGATGCCGTTCTCGCCCTTGATGAGGGTTTGGGTACGGGCGACGGCCCGCGCCTCCGAGGAGGTGCGGGCCGTCGCCTGGAAGCCACGGGGCGTCACTTGTCGCCGTCGTCCTTCGTCTCGTCGCCGTCCTCGCCCTCGATGACGGGGATCAGGGAGAGCTTGCCGCGGGAGTCGATCTCGGCGATCTCGACCTGGACCTTCTGGCCCACACCGAGGACGTCCTCGACGTTCTCCACGCGCTTGCCGCCGGCCAGCTTGCGGATCTGCGAGATGTGCAGCAGACCGTCCTTGCCGGGCAGCAGGGAGACGAACGCGCCGAAGGTGGTCGTCTTGACGACCGTGCCCAGGTAGCGCTCACCGACCTCGGGCATCGTCGGGTTGGCGATGCCGTTGATCGTGGCGCGGGCGGCCTCGGCGGAGGGGCCGTCGGCGGCACCGATGTAGATGGTGCCGTCGTCCTCGATCGTGATCTCGGCGCCGGTGTCCTCCTGGATCTGGTTGATCATCTTGCCCTTGGGGCCGATGACCTCGCCGATCTTGTCCACGGGGATCTTGACGGTGATGATCCGCGGGGCGTTGGGGGACATCTCGTCCGGCGTGTCGATCGCTTCCATCATCACGTCGAGGATGTGGAGGCGGGCGTCACGGGCCTGCTTGAGGGCCGCGGCCAGGACGGAGGCCGGGATGCCGTCCAGCTTGGTGTCGAGCTGGAGGGCGGTCACGAAGTCCTTCGTGCCGGCGACCTTGAAGTCCATGTCGCCGAAGGCGTCCTCCGCACCGAGGATGTCGGTGAGGGTGACGTAGTGCGTCTCGCCCTCGATCTCCTGGGAGATCAGGCCCATGGCGATACCGGCGACGGGGGCCTTCAGCGGCACACCGGCGTTCAGCAGCGACATGGTGGAGGCGCACACCGAGCCCATGGACGTCGAGCCGTTGGAGCTCAGCGCCTCGGAGACCTGGCGGATCGCGTAGGGGAACTCCTCGCGCGTCGGCAGGACCGGCACCAGGGCGCGCTCGGCGAGGGCGCCGTGGCCGATCTCGCGGCGCTTCGGGGAGCCGACGCGGCCGGTCTCGCCGGTGGAGTACGGCGGGAAGTTGTAGTTGTGCATGTAGCGCTTGCGGGTCACCGGGGAGAGGGTGTCCAGCTGCTGCTCCATGCGGAGCATGTTCAGGGTGGTGACGCCCAGGATCTGGGTCTCGCCACGCTCGAACACGGCGGAGCCGTGGACCCGCGGGATGGCCTCGACCTCGGCGGCCAGGGTGCGGATGTCGGTGACACCGCGGCCGTCGATGCGCTTCTTCTCCTTGATGACGCGCTCACGGACCAGGGTCTTGGTCAGCGAGCGGTACGCGGCGGAGATCTCCTTCTCGCGGCCCTCGAACTCCGGGAGGAGCTTCTCGGCGGCCAGACCCTTGACGCGGTCCAGCTCGGCCTCGCGCTCCTGCTTGCCGGCGATGGTCAGCGCGGAGGCGAGCTCCGGCTTGACGGCGGCGGTGAGCGCCTCCAGGACGTCGTCCTGGTAGTCGAGGAAGATCGGGAACTCGCCGGTGGGCTTGGCGGCCTTGGCGGCGAGGTCCGACTGGGCCTTGCACAGGACCTTGATGAAGGGCTTCGCGGCCTCCAGACCGGCGGCGACGACCTCCTCGGTCGGCGCCTCGGCGCCGCCCTCGACCAGCTTGATGGTCTTCTCGGTGGCCTCGGCCTCGACCATCATGATCGCGACGTCGCCGTCCTCCAGGACGCGGCCCGCGACGACCATGTCGAACGCGGCGTCCTCGAGCTCGGTGTGCGTCGGGAAGGCCACCCACTGGCCGCGGATCAGCGCGACGCGGACGCCGCCGATCGGGCCGGAGAAGGGCAGGCCGGCCAGCTGCGTGGACGCGGACGCGGCGTTGATCGCCACGACGTCGTACAGGTGGTCGGGGTTGAGCGCCATGATCGTGGCGACGACCTGGATCTCGTTGCGCAGGCCCTTCTTGAAGGAGGGGCGCAGCGGGCGGTCGATCAGGCGGCAGGTGAGGATGGCGTCCTCGGAGGGACGGCCCTCACGGCGGAAGAAGCTGCCGGGGATCTTGCCGGCGGCGTACATCCGCTCCTCGACGTCCACCGTCAGGGGGAAGAAGTCGAGCTGGTCCTTGGGGTTCTTGGAGGCGGTGGTGGCCGACAGCACCATGGTGTCGTCGTCCAGGTACGCCACGGCGGAGCCGGCGGCCTGCTTGGCCAGGCGGCCCGTCTCGAAGCGGATGGTGCGGGTGCCGAAGGCGCCGTTGTCGATGACGGCCTCGGCGTAGTGGGTCTCGTTCTCCACTAGCGTTATCTCCTCGTCTTCGTCCCGTCGCTGCCCGTGTGGCAGGGGGACGGTCGCGGAGAAGCGCTCCGGGCTGTGCGGGCCGGTCTTCGATCGAAGCACCCGGGGCTCGCTTCCCCCGGGGGCCACTACCGAGGACCGGCGGCGGCTAGGTGCGCCTCTCCTCTTCTTGTTGTGCGTGTCGTCCGTATTGCGTTGTGCTACCACACTACAAAGCCGCGGTGACACTCCGCACGTACAGCAAAGGGAGCGGTCCCCTTTCTTCGGGAACCGCTCCCCTCACGGCGTCTTACTTGGCGCCCGCCGCACCGCGGCGGATGCCGAGGCGGTCGACCAGCGTACGGAAGCGCTGGATGTCCTTCTTCGCCAGGTACTGGAGAAGGCGGCGACGCTGACCCACCAGGATCAGCAGACCACGGCGGGAGTGGTGGTCGTGCTTGTGGGTCTTGAGGTGCTCGGTCAGGTCCGAGATGCGGCGCGTGAGCATGGCGACCTGGACCTCGGGGGAGCCGGTGTCGCCCTCCTTCTGGCCGAACTCGGTGATGATCTGCTTCTTCGTAGCGGCGTCGAGCGGCACGCGTACTCCTCGTAGTCTGTGGTGGCCACCGAGTGCCCCCGGTCTGTGTCTCGGGGGAGCTTCCATGACTCGGAAGGCGGGGATCCGCTGAGCGCGGCCTCCAGAGCGGTGGGCTCCGGGGGTGCGTACACAAACGGCCGTCGACCAGGGTACCAGGCGACCGGGGTCCCCTTTGCCCTGGTCTCTCGAACCTCCCGGCCGGGGCGGGGGCGGCCACTAGGGTGAGCAGATTCGGATCGTTCGTACGTCGGGAAGGGGTCGCTGCGGCATGGCGGAGACGGCTGAGGAGATCAAGGCACGCAAGGAGCGGGAGCGGGACGAGCTCTACGCCCTCGACATCTCCGGTGTCGAGTGGCACAGCGCGCCGGGCACCGAGGCGCACGAGGAGCGGGTCGAGATCGCCTATCTGCCCGAGGGAGCCGTGGCGATGCGGTCGTCGCTCGACCCGGGCACGGTGCTGCGCTACACGGAGGCGGAGTGGCGGGCGTTCGTGCTGGGGGCGCGGGACGGGGAGTTCGATCTCGAGCCGACGCCACGCGATGGAGGGCTTGCCCCGGAGTGACGGGTGGTACGGGAGGCCTGACCGGGTCGTCGAGCACTCCTCGATGACCCGGTGGTCGAGCCTATGAGCCTCGATGCGGCTCTGCGGGGTGGCGGTCGGCGGCGTGTCCCGCTGAGCGGACAACGGGTCCTGTAGCAGCCCGCACCTGCGGCCGCCGCCACCACGCCGGCCGGCGGACCGGTGCCCGCAGTGCCGTCGGACGCTTCCCATTGGCCTGGTGGATCCGCCGTCCGGATGGACCGGGCAACGCTTGGGGAAGCGGGTCGCTCAGCTGGTCAACGAGCGCACTGTCGAGTACACGTTGAACACCGCCAAGGCCAGCGGCACCAGGGTCAGCAGCACGAAGCCCTCGGCGATCTCCAGGAAGCGTCCCCAGAACGGAGTGAGGCCGCCGCGCGAGACGATCAAACCGATCGCCGTGACGAGCGCGGTCGTCGCGGCGATCGCCGCGACGAGCCAGATGGTCCGGATGTCGAGGTCGGCGCGGTCGCCCGTGAGGGCGTCGCGGACGACCGAGTTCGGTGGATCGAGTGCCAGCCCGAGACCGAGCAGCACGAGAGAGGCGAGACCGGCGGCCAGGACGGGAGCCACCTGGCCGGTGTACCGGAAGAGATGGGCGCGCATCAGCATGGCCAGGCCGGTCGCCAGGGCGAGTAGCTGGGCCCAGACGTTCGAGGAGAACCCGAGGACCGCCGAGGAACCGACGGCGATCAGCGCGCAGCCACCCACCAGGCCGACCAGGAGTTCGTGTCCGCGCCGCGCCTTGGCGGCGACCCGCTCGGCGTCGATCGGCTCCTGAGGGGAGGGGTCTGGGTCGTACGCGCTGCGCGGCACGGTGTTCGGGGTGTCGAAGCCGATCGGGAGCCGGGCGAAGCGCATCGACAGCCCCGGCAGGAAGGCCAGGCCTCCGACGGCGATCGGGCTGCACAGGGCAGCGATCTCGGAAGGCGTCCAGTCGGCGAGGGTCGCCGCGAACACGGCGAGCAAGCCGATGGCGGCGGCCACGAGGAAGGCGACGAACGGGCTGTCCCCGCTCGGCGAGCACAGGGTGAGCAGGACCGAGGCCAGCAGCACCGCCGCGCAGGCGAGGAGGAACTGAAGTCTGCCGATGCCCTGTCCGTCGGCGAGCGGCAGGAGACCCGAACCGGCCACGCCGACGTTGGGGAGGGCGCCGAGACCCAAGGCGATGGCCCCGGCCCGGTCGTCGTAGACCCGGGCGCGCACGCAGGCCAGGACCACCAGGACGACACCGGTGACGCCGGCGAGGATGCCGGGCAGGCTGTTCATGTCGTGACGCGGGTCGCCCATCCAGGCCACGAAGGCCAGCAGGACCGGCAGTACGCCTCCCCCGACGAGACCCGCCGCGCGCGTCAGGTCGCCGCTCCACAAGATGCGCTCGCTGGTCACGGCGGAGGCGACCGCCTCGGAGACGTCGTCGAAGACGGCGGGCGGCAGCGACTCGGAGAACGGGCGCAGCGAGAGGAGTTCGCCGTCGAGGATGCGTTGGGCTGCGAAGGAACGGGCACTGTCGAGGACGGCGCCGTCCCGGCGGACCAGGTGGTAGCCGACGGGCGCGCCCTCGGCGGGACTTTGCCGGGTGAGGGTGAGTACCTCCGGATAGAGGTCGGCGACCGGGATGTCGTCGGGCAGCGCCACGTCGATCCGGCTGTCGGGCGCGACGATGGTCACGCGGCAGAAACCGAGACCCGTGCCCGCCCCGGCGGGAGTTCCCGTACCGGGTCCTCTTCCGGTGGCTGCCGCGGAGGCCGTCATGCTCACCTGCTGCTCCCCCTCAGTGATGAATCTTTACCTGCGGTCGTGGAAGTCCTGCGCAGCTCTCCCCGGTCCCGTGTGACCGTCAAGCGGGGAGGTCCTGGGAACGGCGGAGGCCGTCGCCGGGGTCCCGCGGCCCGCCGGGACTCACGGGTGCTCCATCTACTTCGGCTCAACTCACGTGTGCCCAAGCGAACTTCCGGCACCCTATCGCCCCTTGCGTCCAGGGGAGTCAGTAGGATCGCGCGGCGGCCTGCGTCCGCCTGACACGGGGCGGCGGACGGACTCTCGGGCTGGTCGAGGGAATGGATACCAGTGAGCCACATCGTCGTGAAGCGCCCGCCTCGGGTGCTGCCGTCCGAAGTGTCCACGCAGGACATCGTCCTGCAGCCTCCACCGGAACTACCCCGGGGCCACCGGGAGAGCGTGCTGATGCAACTCCTGCCGACCTTGGGCATGGGTGGCTCGGTGGTCTTCTTCTTCACGAGCGGGCAGCCGTTCATGAGGATTATGGGCATGGTCATGATCGCCTCGACGATCGCCATGTCCGTCGCGATGGTGATCCGCTTCCGCCGCGGCTCCCAGGGGGAGTTGGCGGACATGCGCCGCGACTACCTGAGCTATTTGGCACAGACCCGGCGCACGGCCGTCGACACGGCGAAAGCTCAGCGTGACGCGCAGTACTTCCTCCACCCCTCCCCCGAACAGCTGTGGGCCCTGGTCGCCGAGGGCAGCCGGGTGTGGGAACGACGCCCCGGGGACGAGGACTTCGCCCAGGTCCGCATCGGCCTCGGCTCCCAGGCCCTCGCCAGAACCCTCGTCGCGCCCGAGACCGGCCCTGTCGAGCAGCTCGAACCGCTGACGGCGGGTGCCATGCAGCGCTTCCTCTCCGTCCACAGCACTCTGGACGACCTGCCGATGGCGGTCTCGTTGCGTGCGTTCTACCACGTCACGATCAGCGGCGATCCGCAGTCCGTACGGTCCTCCGCCCGGGCCATGGCCGGCTCGCTGGCAGCGCTGCACTCTCCGGAGGATCTGCTCATCGTGGTGGCCGCGGGCCGCGAGGCGCTGCCCCACTGGGAGTGGACCAAGTGGTTGCCGCACGTCCAGGCGCCCGGTGCCGTGGACGGAGCGGGCAGCCGCAGGCTGATCGACAGCGACAGCCGCGAGCTGGAGAACCTGCTCGCCGGCCGGCTGACCGGCCGCCCGCGTTTCCATCCGAACGCGGCGCCCCTGCCGGAGGAGCCCCACATCGTCGTCGTACTCGACGGCCTCTCCCTGCCGCCGGACTCGGTCCTGGCCAATCCCGAAGGCCTCCAGGGCGTCACCGTCCTCGAGGTGGTTCCCGGCGATCTGAGCACGGGCGGCGAGCTCTCCATCGTCGTACAGCCCGAAGCGCTGCACCTGGAGTCGGGGCACGGTGTCGTCTACGAAGGAACTCCCGACGTCCTCTCCTACGAGTCCGCCGAAGCCCTCGCCCGGCAGCTGGCCCCGCTGCGGATGGCCTCGGGCGGGGACGACGACGAACCGCTGCTCGCCAACCTGGAGTTCACCGACCTGCTAAACCTCGGCGACGCGGCATCCGTCGACCCCCAGCGCACCTGGCGGCCGCGTTCGCTGGCCGAGCGGCTGCGGGTGCCGATCGGTGTCGGCGAGGACGGACGCCCCGTGATGCTCGACCTCAAGGAGGCCGCGCAGGAGGGCATGGGCCCGCACGGCCTGTGCGTCGGCGCCACCGGCTCCGGCAAGTCGGAGCTGCTGCGCACACTGGTACTGGGCCTCGCGGTCACCCATTCGTCGGAGACCCTGAACTTCGTCCTCGCGGACTTCAAGGGCGGCGCGACCTTCGCCGGTATGGCGCAGATGCCCCACGTGGCAGCAGTCATCACCAATCTCGCGGACGACCTCACCCTGGTCGACCGCATGGGCGACTCCATCCGCGGCGAACTCAACCGCCGCCAGGAGATGCTGCGCGACGCGGGCAACTACGCCAACATCCACGACTATGAGAAGGCCCGCGCGGCCGGTGCGGCCCTGCAGCCCATCCCGTCATTGGTACTGGTGATCGACGAGTTCAGTGAGCTGCTGACGGCGAAGCCCGACTTCATCGAGATGTTCGTGCAGATCGGCCGCATCGGCCGGTCGCTCGGAGTGCATCTGCTGCTGGCTTCGCAGCGCCTGGAGGAAGGCCGCCTGCGCGGTCTGGAGACCTACCTGTCGTACCGGGTCGGGCTGCGCACCTTCTCCGCGGCAGAGTCCCGCGCGGCGATCGGCGTCCCGGACGCCTATGAGCTGCCGAACGTCCCCGGCTCCGGCCTTCTGAAGTTCGGTACGGACGAAATGGTGCGTTTCAAGGCGGCCTACGTCTCCGGCGTGTACCGCTCGGGCACGCAGCGAGCCGCGCTGGGCGGCGGGCCGCTGCCGATGAACCGGCGGCCGGTGCTGTTCACGGCGGCCGAGGTGCCGGTGCAGTACGTGGCTGTGCCGCCCCAGCGCCCTGCGGCTTCGGACGGTCCGGAGGTCGACGACGCACTCGCCGACACCGTGCTCGACGTGATCGTGCGCCGGCTGGAGGCCCAGGGCCCGGCGGCTCACCAGGTGTGGCTGCCGCCGCTGGACAGTCCGCCGCCGCTCGACGGGCTCCTGCCCGGCCTCACAGCGGTGCAGGGCCGCGGCCTCACACAGCCGGGCTACGAGGGCGCCGGCCGCCTGGTCGTACCGGCGGGTCTGGTGGACAAACCCTACGAGCAGCGCCGCGACCCGCTGTGGGTCGACTTCTCCGGCGCGGCCGGCCACATGCAGATCATCGGCGGCCCGCAGTCCGGCAAGTCGACGCTGCTGCGCACCCTGATCTCGGCGTTCGCGCTCACCCACACCCCGTACGAAGTGCAGTTCTACGGCCTCGACTTCGGCGGTGGCGGCATGTCGGCCGTGGCCGGACTGCCGCACGTGGGCGGGGTCGCCTCGCGCCTGGATCCGGAGCGGGTGCGGCGCACGGTGGCCGAGGTGTACGGCGTGCTGAACCGCCGCGAGGAATACTTCCGCTCCGCGGGCATCGCGTCGATCGCGGACTTCCGGGCCAGGCGTGCCCGGGGCGAGATCTCGGTCACGGATCAGCCCTGGGGCGACGTGTTCCTGGTCATCGACGGCTGGGGCAACTTCCGTGCGGACTACGAGGCGTTGGACCAGGTAATCCACGACATCGCGGCGCGGGGTCTCGGTTACGGCGTCCACCTGATCCTGACGGCGTCTCGTTCGATGGAGGTCAGGGCCAACCTCAAGGACCACCTGATGAACCGCCTGGAGCTGCGGCTCGGCGACACGATGGACTCCGAGCTGGACCGCAAGGTGGCCGCGAACGTCCCGGCGGGGGTGCCGGGCCGCGGGCAGGCACCGCAGAAGCTGCATTTCATGGCGGCGGTGCCGCGCATAGACGGGCTCACCTCCGACACGGACCTGGCGGACGCCACGGCCGCTCTCGCAACCGAGGTCTCCCGGCACTGGCAGGCCCCCGGCGCTCCCGAAGTCCGGCTGCTGCCGCGCGAGTTCCCGGCCGATCAGCTTCCTCCGGGCGATCGCTTCCCGCGCCGCGGCGTCGCCTTCGCTCTCGACGAGGACAACCTCGAACCGGTCTTCGTGGACTTCGAGCAGGACCCGTTCTTCCTCGTCTTCGGCGAGAGCGAGTCGGGCAAGTCGAACCTGCTGCGGCTGCTGATCCACCAGCTGACGCAGCGGTACTCGGGCGACGAGGCCAAGCTGTTCGTCATCGACAACCGGCGCTCGCTGCTGGACGTGACGCCGTCGTCCCACCTCGCCGAGTACATCCCCATGTCCAACTCCATGGACCATCACATGGCGGCCTTGGCGGACCTGATGAAACGCCGCACGCCGACAGCCGACGTCACGGCCCAGCAGCTGCGGGACCGCAGCTGGTGGCGCGGACCCACGGTGTACGTCGTCATCGACGACTACGACCTCGTGGCCACGTCGAGCGGGAACCCGCTGGCGGGACTGACGGAGCTCCTGCCGTTCGCCCGGGATGTGGGGGTGCGGTTCATCATCGCGCGGTCTACGGCGGGTGCAGGGCGGGCGTCGTACGAGGCGTTCATGCAGCGGGTGAAGGAGCTGGGGGCGCAGGGGGTTGTGCTGGCCGGCGATCCGGGTGAGGGGGATCTGCTCGGTGGGGTGCGGCCGCGGCCCATGCCTGCGGGGCGGGGGGTCTTCGTGTCTCGGCGGAGGGGGAGGCCGTTGGTGCAGATTGGTTTGACACCGGAAGGGACAATTTGATGGTCGGGGTAGGAATCTTCATGCTCCTGCTCGCCGTCTGGCTCGGCGGGATGGGCATGCTCGATCAAAAGGCGCTCTGGTGGCGCTTCCAGGCACGCCGCTTCGGTGACCCAGAGGCGAACGAACCGTCAGAAGCAGGGTACAGAGCCCGACGAATTCTCCTGCTGTCACTCGCGGCGGTGATGGTCGTGATGGCCGTGTGGTGGTTCACCAGCATTGATTACCTCGAGTCTGGTGGGCTTGAGGGTTGAGACGAGCGGACCAGTCACAAGCCCTTGTGCAGGTGCGAGTAGCGACTCGGAAGGGCGACGACACTCCGGGGGGCAGGGAACATTGATGGCGTGGGATGAGTGGGAACAGCTGAAGTCCGAGGCGGCTGAGCAGCAGTCGAAAACGAAGATGCAGCTGAACCAGTATCCGGCCGACCAAGGGGGCAACGGCACCCAGGGAGACCTCGTAGCAAGTCAGAAGGATCTCGCGGCGGTCGGTAAGGCGGCCCATGACCTCTTCACGGACTTCACGGACTACAGCGGCCACGCGCGTGTGGCCTCTGAGGCGGCCGCTGGCGGACTCAAAGGGGAGGGATTCGCCCTGGGAGGCGCGCTGGAGCATGTGACAGAGCGCTGGAGCGAGCAGACCAAGACCTTGCTGGACGCCTGTGCCCATATCTCCAACCACCTGCGGTTCACCAAGAACCAGCACGCTGCCGACGAGTCATACATCGCCGGCACGGTCAGCAGCATCGCCTTGCTCGATGAGGGCTTCGACGACCGGAAGGACCACTGACACCGATGGACCTCGACGCGCTGCGCCACGGCAAATTCTCGAAGCTCGGTGAAGCGATCACCGACTGGGAACAGATGACGAAGAAGCTGGCGGAGCTGCAGAAGGAAGCCGAGACGAACCTGAAGTCCAAGGCCGACAAAGCCAATTGGGTGGGTGTCAACGCCACCGTCAGCCGCGAGTTCATCGCCAAGACCGCCGCCGAGTTCGCCGATGCCCACACTCAGGCCGACTCCATCACCAAGATCCTTAGCGACACCCGTGGTGAGCTCATCGGATACCGCACCCAGCTAAACGAGGCGATCGCGCGCGGTACACGGGAGAACATGACCGTGATCGATACCGGTGAGGGCACGTTCACTGTCACGGGGAACACCCGGCCTGACTGGGCATCCGACCCCAGCGGAAAGACTGGAGCGGCGGACCAGAAGGCAGTGAACGCCCTCCGTGAGGAGATCGAAGGCATCCTGACCAAGGCGACGCAAAGCGACAACAGTGCCGCGAAGGCCCTAAGGCTTATCGTCGACCAGGCGAAGTACGGATTCAGCGACGCCTCCTACTCTGACCGAGACTCCGCCGCCAAGGCTGTCGCGGCCGCGGAAAAGCTGGCAGGCATGGCCAAGAAGCCATCCGACATGAGCCTCACTGACATCGCCAACTTCAATCGCACGATGGAGAATTATAAGGCCGACCCTCTGTTCGCGGAGCAGTTCGCGAAGAGTCTCGGGGCCAAGGGGGCGCTCCAGTTCTGGACCGAGATGACTACCGCCCACGCCGGCGCCAGGGGCTCGGAACTCGAGACAATGAAGAGCCTGCAGCAAAACCTCGGCCTGACCCTGGCCACGGCGTCCTTCTCGGACTCGGACGCCATGCAGCACTGGAAGAAGGACCTTGTCGCCGAGCGCAACACAAACTTCATCGCCGCAAACTCATCTAACCCTGTCGGCGCCCTAGGCTCCCAGGTCATCAGCAGCCTCATGCGCAAGGGCGAGTACGACACAGAGTTCCTCGACAGCTACCGGGAAAAGCTGTTCAAAGCGGACAAGGGAGCGGGGGACGCCGGCACCCGCGACCTCTGGGTCAAGGGATACGACTCACTGGACCTCGTCTTCGGCGACGGCAACGGACGAGATCCTTTGGAGGGGCTTTTCGAGGGCCTGTCCCACAATCCCGAGGCGGCGGTGCACGCGTTCGAGTCCAAGTCGGACCTGGATCACATGCTGGGTACGACCAGGTACACGGACCGGGGCGAGGCTCTCGGGCGGGCTCTCGAGGCCGCGGTGACAGGGGTCGCCGCCGGTGACTACACATCAGCGGCCCCTCCTCACAACACCCAGCAAGTCCAGATCATGGCTAACATCATGAACGCGGTGGCACAGCCCGGCGGAGGCTCGGACCTGGTGGGCAACGGACTCGGTGAAAGTCTCGGGGACATGGCGGCTTCCTATATGCCGGAGATGAGCCGGGCCTTCGGAGGCCCCAACTCGGAGGTGTTCCTCACCAACAGCGAATCTCCTGAGGCGCTGGAAACGGCGGACGTGACGCGATTCCTTTCGGCGGTATCTCTAGATCCTGCCGGAAGAGCCGGGATTATCATTGGCGAAAGCGTCTACACCAGTGGCCTCTTGGATGCACACCTCTCTGACCCATCTCTATTCGATGGCCCTCGCGGCCAAGTCCTTGAAAACATCGGCAGAAATGCAGGCATCATCGAGGGAATTGTCGGGCATTCCGTGGCAGATGCAAGCGTTCAAGCCGCCGTTGACGGGGAGTCCGACTACAATGACGCCCTGCAGAAGAAGGGAGATTTCATTAAGACGTGGATCGCGACCGGCTTGGGATATGGATCCGTCTCCCTTTTCCCTGGTAGTCACGCGGCGGCCGGTGCCGCAGTTGGAGGATTTGCTGGCGGGGTCGTCGGCTTGGCCGTCGATCGCTTCATTGAGGGCCAGGAACTGAAAGGCGCTCGGGATGAGGCCCTGTATGCGAGCGCCAAGGACCTCTATGATATGAGGGATTCGGTCAGCCAGCAGACACAATGGTCGACCGAGGACGCTCTTGAGCAGCATCACGTTGATCTCCCCAAGGACGGGACCAGCGACACCGTGCGCGTCGCAGTCAATCAGGGTTGGGACGACGCCAGTGAATTCCTAAGCCGATCCAAGGAGCGCCCGAGTGGCTAGGATCGCCGCGAGTAAGGAACGGTTTGCGACCTCTGAGTACACCCCCAAAGGATTTGTCATCTCCCTGACGGTGCTCTGTCTCGTAGGCGCTGCCGCCTGGTTCGGATACGTACAGATCTTCACCAAAGGACTTGAGCGCCTGCCGCCCAAGGTGTGCGACGGGGCCGTCGATCGCCAAGTGGTGATCAGGACACTTCCGCGCACACGCACAGCGGATGAGGGCGCCAGCCAGCGGCACGAGAGGGAGAACATTATGTTCTCCTGCCACATACACACCAGCGCCGGATCGATTCTCTCCGGCATGGCGCGCGTCGAAGACGCTTCAGTGCGGCAGTGGCTCAACCACTACGGGACAAGTACCCGTGGCGATGCCGTACATGTTTCCGTCGGTGACGTCGAGGCCTTGGCCGAACTCGACTCGAGTAGCGGCAGCTCCTCCGTCTACATCCCCTGCGTCCCTCGGGGAGTTCGAGCCAAGGACGCGAACGAATCGTACGCGATCATCGCCGAAGCCGGCGTGATCGGGCACGGAAGAGTTTCTGGAGCAACGCTTCGCCAAGCGGTAACCGACTTCACCTATCAACTTACCAAACACACTTACGAACTGGCTGAATGCCAGAACCCCCGCACCTTCCCTGAAAAGCTGCCCCGTTACGAGGACCACACATGACAGACGAGGAGATCATCAGGCACTTCGACGGACGCGGCCGCGTACAACTGCAGTTCCCTTACACCACGAGTGCCGAACGATGTCGCCGTATGGTGGCAATTGCCCACGCGCTCGGCTACAAGCCGCTGTTCACCGACACTCTCGGCCGCCGCGATTTTCCCCGCTTCTACGAACGCGACGACACTCCCGATGCCCGCCGCCGGGCAGAGCAGACGATCGAACGGCTGCGCGCGGGCGGCCCAGTATTGCCGGCGCTAGAGCCGCCTCCACCTCCACCTCCGCCGGTCCCACCACTCACCCCGCACCAGTCACCATTGCGCCCCCGGCAGTCGTTGGAACCCAGACCGCCTCCACCGCCGGGTCCCTCAAGGCCTCGGATCCCGTCCCGGCCAGCCTATCCGCCTCCGCCACCACCCCCGCCTTCCATTGCCCCGGACTCTTCGTCGTAACAACGTTCAAAACTAGGCCTCACCGGGAGGTAGCGCGCTCTCCGGCACTCGCATGCGCGGAGCGGTGGAGCTGACGGAATAGCGACAAGGCCCTTCCCCCGCTCGATCCCGAATTACTGAGACTGCGCTGCGTACTGCGGCGGATTCGCGAGCTGTCGCGGCGGAAAGGCGCGGGGCGGCTCCGCACCCGCCCCTCTCCCCGCGTGACCGCGCCACTAGGGTCTGTTGCGAAAGTGGATCTTAGTCGTTAATGATCACGGCCTGTGGGACGCGGTGATCTGACGAACGACCAGTGGGCCCGGCTGGAGCCGTTGCTGCCGAAGGGCATCAAGCCGGGCCGTCCGCCGCTGTGGACGCGGCGGCAGCTGATAGACGGCATACGGTGGCGGACCCGGACCGGCGCCCCTTGGCGTGATGTGCCAGAACGCTATGGGCCCTGGGACCGGGTGTACGACTTGTTCCGGCGGTGGCAGCGGGACGGTACCTGGACGCGGATCGTTACCCAACTCCAGGCCCAGGCCGACGCGACGGGTCTGATCACGTGGGAGGTGAACGTCGACTCCACCGTCTGCCGGGCTCACCAGCACGCCGCCGGGGCGTCGAAAAGGGGGACCTGCAGAAGGAGCCGCCCGGCGGCATCGCCGTTGAACCGGCGGACCATGGTCTCGGACGCTCCCGGGGTGGGCTAACGACAAAGATCCACCTCTCCGTCGAGCAGGGACAGAAGCCGCTGTCGATCGTGATCACGGCCGGTCAGCGGGGCGATTCCCCGCAATTCGAGCCGGTCCTAGAGGCGATCCGGGTGCCCCGACTCGGCCCTGGACGGCCTCGTCGGCGACCGGACCGGGTGCGGGCCGATAAGGCGTACGACTCCCGCAGCAACCGGGCTTACCTGCGCAGACGCGGGATCAAAGCGACCATCCCGGTACCGGCAGACCGGGTCCGCAACCGCCACGAGCTCGGCTCCCGGGGCGGTCGGCCTCCGAAGTTCGACAAGACCGACTACCGCGAGCGGCATGCTGTCGAGTGCGGGATCAATCGCCTCAAGCGTCACCGGCTGTGGCCACGAGGTACGACAAGCTTGCAGTCCGATACGAGGCGACCGTGCTGGTCGCAGTCCTCAACGAGTGGCTGTGACCAAGGGGGCCGGCGTGCTGATGTCTCCCCGAATGCCCTGCCCCACGGCCCGGCCGGAGGTAGGGTCCGGATGTGCGTTGATCTCCCGGGCGGCGGCCCTGTGCAGCCGCAGACGGTGCAGGGCGCCTCTCGAACAAGGGGCCGCCCCAGCAGGCATACCCGTCATCACTCCAGCGGAGATCTACACCATGACTGCTCAGCAGCCTCTCACCTACGACGCACTCGTCGAACTCGCCGCCACCGACCCAGCCGTCGTCGGCCTCGTCCTCAAAGGCTCCCGAGCCCACGACGGCATGATCACTCGGCACTCCGACCACGATCTGTACGTGGTCCTCTCCGACGACGCCACGACCGATCTCACCCGGTTGGCTGGCCACCGCACCACCGAGCTGGACCTCGTCATCATCTCCCTCACCGAGTTCCGCGCAGCCGGAATGCCCGGCTTTGAACGCTACGCCCTCGCCCGAGCCCACGTCGTGCTCGACCGACTCGATGGAGGCATCGCCCGGATCCTCGCCGACAAGGCGCGCCTGGATGCAGATGAAGCATTCCAAAACGCCAGTGGCTGGCTCGACGCCTACGCCAACTCGCTCTACCGCTCCATCAAGAACCACCGGGACGGCCAGGACCTGGCCGCTCGCCTGGACGCCGCCGACAGCATCGGGTTCCTGCTCGAGTTGCTCTTCGCCATCGACCGCCGCCCCCGCCCCTACAACAAGTACCTGGAGTGGGAGCTTGCCCGACATCCGCTGCCGGGCTGGGACACCGACGTGTTGCTCCGTGCCGTGGACCATATCTCGGCAACAGGCGACCCGTCCCTGCAGCGGGATCTGTTCGCCCTTGTCGAGGCGGCGGCCCGAGAGGCCGGACACAGCGAGGTACTGGATGCATGGGGCGAGGACCTGGACCTCATGAGACCGCAATAGGAGACGGAGACGCTCCCTGCGGCCGTGGCCTACAGCCGCAGGCGATGCCGAGACTTTCGCAACGGGCCCTAAGCGGGCCCACGCGAGCGCGAAGGCGGATCTTGTGAGCGGTCCGACAGAGAAGCAGGCAGCATTGGGAGATTTGGCCTCAGCATCGGCGCAAAAGAGATGGTGCCGAGTAGTGGATTCCTAGCCTTTCCGCCCCCATGGGGGCCAACGGCCACCAGGTCTACGGCAAGCAGGGGCTCCACGGACAGCATGAAAAATGAATCCCATTACGCTTTGGTGCGAGTTCAGACGAAATCTTGAAACCGGCCGGAAGTCCAAGCGTTAGACCTACCTAAGGCCCGTCGCCCTGGACACGATCCTGATCGTTGCGCCACAGGAAGTGCACCGAGCTGGTCTTCTCTCCTCACACCATGGAAAAACGCGGCTGATCAATGCAATGCAGGGTGGGCACCTCCCGTGCGTGCCCACCCTGGTTTTGCAGACCGTGCGTTCCTACTGGAAGTAGCTGGCGCCCTTCAGGTCGCCGCCTCGGTAGTCACCGCCGGCGGTGCGGACTCGCTGCGAGATGTTGACCAGCGCCTGGTGGATGCCGCGCGCGTGCGTGTCCCACTGCTTGGTCTTCTTCTGGAACTCCTCGTACGCCTCGCCGCCCCAGCCCGCGGACACGTTGAGCACAGCCTGCTTCAGGGCCTCGAGGTCCTCCTCGAGCTTCTTTGCCTGATTGCCGAGTTCCGTGGCGAGCGCGTCCATCGTGCCGTATGTGACGGCAAGTTCGTCGTAGTGGGCTCCGGACATGTTTCCCTCGTTTCTGTGCAGAAGTCAGCCGGACTGCGCAGCCCGGACAGTGGTGCGGATCGTCAGTAGGCTCAGTAACTGTTGAGCGCCGAAGTCTTTCCACCGAGATCGTCCACCGCGATCTGCTTGAGGTCCGCCTCGATCTGGTCTTCGAGGTTGCGCTTGTCGGTCTTGTTCAGGTTGATGCCCTCGAGGAAGTCGTCGAGCATCTTGCCGATCGCGACCATGTGCTGGTTGATTTCCGTCTGCTTCGTGTTGAACGCCTGGGCGCCCTGCCCCCTCCAGGCCTTCTCGATCATGTCGATCGTGCCCTGCAGCTTCGCGAGGGATCCCCTGATGTTGTCGTACCGATCGACGACCTCGGTCTGAAGCCTCTGTACGTCGCCTTCATTAAGCTTGCGGTCGACCATTTCGGCACTCCCCTTCGTTAGAGCTGTGGTTCATGACTCCGAGCGCGTCATCGCGCCGGAGAGGTCGCGTGTGACCCGTTGACCCGGGTAAGTCGTCATGCTTTTCGCCGCGAGCGGGTCACCGCGAAGGCGCCGCCCCCGATCACCAAAACCGCCCCTACGGCTCCGAGAGCGACCCACATCGTGGTGTTGTCGGACGACTCCGAGGTCGATCTTGCCGCCGAAGTCTGGCCGCCAGAAGGGTTCTTGGGAGCCTGTGACGAGGTTGATGCGGGAGCGGAGGGTGAGGCGGTGAAGCCCGTGACGCCGGTTCCGTTCTCGAAGCTGAGAGGGTCGGTGGCGGCCGAACCCGGGTTGATGTCGCTGTTCTCCAGCACCTTGCGGGGGCGGACCAAGCCGTAGCCCAGGTAATTGCTCGGCTTGTTCTTCGGCCAGTCACGGCTCGCTGTGTCGATCAGAGTGCGGAGGACCTGGTTCGCGGTCCAGTTGGGGTGGGCGGACCAGATGAGGGCGGCTGAGGCGGAGGCGATGGAGGAGGCCATACTTGTTCCGTCTCCCTCGTCGCAATACGAGCGGAGTGTCGCGTCGCACCAATAGGGCACGTTGAGGCCTGGAGCCGCAAGATCGACATAGTTGCCGAATTCCGAGAAGGCGCCCACCTTCCCCTTGTCGTCAGCGGCAGCCACCCCCACTACATAAGGATAGGCGGCCGGATAGCCGATGAAGTTCTTCGATTCGGCGTCGTTTCCGGTAGCAGCGAACATCAGTTTGCCCTTGGAGTGGGCGTACTTGATGGCCTTCTCCACGTCTGGGTCGATGATGTCACTGCCGAACGACATGTTGATGATCCGAGCATCGCTGTCAGCCGCAGCCTTGATCGCATCGGCAACTGACGGTGTCTTCTTCCTGTCGGTGCTGCTCACGCCTTCGGAGAGCACACGATAGGGGACGATTTTCGCACCGGGGGCCAGGCCTTGCATGCCGCCTCCTGCGCCGGTACCGGCGATCAACTCCGCCATGCTGGTGCCGTGGCCGTTGTAGTCCTCAGTGGCGTTGTGCGAGACCGCCTCCGGCACCTCATCTCCGAGCACCTGGCCCTTGAGGGAAGATGTATCCGGATTCACGCCGGTGTCCAGCACGGCAACTTTGACGCCTTTGCCGGTGCTGGCCTTCCACATGCCTTCGGCGTCCATCGCGTCCAAGTACCACTGCTTCGACTGAACGTCTGCGGCGGCCGCACTCGGAGCCAGCCCAGAGGACATGATTGCGAAAGCGCCGAACGCCGCGCACGCGGTGGACACCCGTCTTCCGGCAGGTCCTGCGAAGAACGCCGTCAATCCGCCACGTTGGCTGGTCCCTGTCATGCCTCTGCAGATCCTCGTTCTTATCAGTCAGTCACTGGTGGCGTGTTGCGTCGCGGGGTCTCCGGTTGAGACTCACCCTCACGATCCGTGCGGCTCGTGTTTCGTCGATTTCCCGTCGGACCGTGCGGCGCGCCTGTACCGCCTCCGACCGGTCCACCGCTTCTCCCTGCTGGAGCTCGCCCCTTGGGTGTACCGACGACGCCGTCGGCATTGCTCGCGGCTGGACGCGCTGTTCGTCCCGGACGAGCGCCAGGGGTGGAGTTCGGCGCCGCGATCACTCCGCGCTGCCCGATGCGGCCGGCGGGCGCACCGGAGCCGGTGGTGCCGCCGGCGCCCACGACCGTACCGCGCGGGACCTTGGAACCGGTCGTTCCTTGAGGACCTGTGACGGGCCTTCCTCCGACAACTCCATTACCGTGCGCCGCACCTGTGGCACTCGAACTGCCCGCGCGGTCGCTCGTTGACCCTCCGACAGTGCGTGGCATTCCGCCGGAGACGCCTCGGCCCATGGGGGAAGCGTTGCCGCCCCGAGCACCTGACTGCCCTGTGGTGGTGGCGTGCCCCATCGGGCCTGTGGCACCGCGACCGCCGACGGTCCCACTTGGAGTGCCTGTACGACCTTGAGCCGAGATCGGGGCCCTGTTGCCGTTCGCTCCGCCGAAGGTTGAGGTACGGCCGGCCGGCTTACTGAAGGCGGGAGGAACTGTGCCGGAGGGATAGGGAGGGGCTGTGCCTCCGTTTCCGCCCATGGGACCAGTCATCGTCGGCGCCACACTGGTCGACGGCCTCGTGGCTTCCTGGGGCGGCAGGGTGCCCACGCTGTCGATCTTCGTGCCGACGTTCGCATCCGAGGAAGCGGTCGGAGCGTCCACATGCTTGAGCGGCGGCGTAGGTTCTCCCGAATGCGCGTGCCCGGTCGCCGTACTCGAAGAGTCATGTCCGGCCGCCACGGGCTGGTGGGGGACCCCTAGCCCTCCAATGCCTTGCTCTCCGACGTTCCTGTAATTCCCATACGTCGGATCGGGCTTGGGCACCCCCACATCCGGCATAGGCTCGAACGTGGGCGGCTCCTGTCCCGCCATGATCTCTTCCGATACCGCGTAGAAGGACGCCAGCCGGTTCATCTGGTTGATCGCCTCTTGGCGGTCCTTCTCGGCCTTGACCGCAGCCGCGTACTCCGCGTTGCTTTCGGTTTGCTTGGGCGTCGGAATGTCCGCGACCGCCTTGGGGTCCTCTCGGGTGTCGCGGGGCGGCATGGCGCTGCGGACGGAGGCGAGGCCCGTGGCCGCTGCCGTGATCTGGGTGCCGGCGGCGTCGGCGAAGGCTGCGAGCTTGCGGGCGTGGAGGACGAGATTGGCCCCCCACTTGCGGAAGGCCTCGCCCGACTCACCTTCCCAGTCGACCCGGGTGATGTGGCCTTCGAGTTCCTCGGCGGCCTCTTCGATGGCGGTCTGGGCGTTCAGCAGAGCAGTGCCCGCGAGTTCCAGCTCCTCCGGTTTTGCGGACTCGACCATGTCGATCATGGCGTTCAGGGCGTGGCCCTCGAAGTTCGTCTTGCCGAAGACACGGGGGACCTTCCAGCCGAAGGGGAGGAGTTGGGCCACCCCTGTCGCGCCACTCACCATGTCGATGACGTTGACCTGCGCCGCGGCCTGTTCCCTCTCCGCCTGGTGCGGTACCGGGCGTTCCTGCTCTTCGCTCATCAGTACAGGTCACCTGCCTGGTCGTCATCGGAACGTTCTGGCGCGGTCTCGCCCTGCTTCGCAGCCTCCGCCGCTGCCCTCTCCCGCTCCGCTTCCTCGTGCTGACGGCCGATGTCAGTCGTGATCTCCCAGAACCGCCGCCGCTCCTCCTCGTCGACGTTGCTGAAGTTTCCGCCCGCGCCCATGACGGCGATCTGCATCGCCTCGATCTGAAGGCCGAGGTTCTTGGAGAGTGCGGTCAGACGTTCGTGGACGCGCTCGTACTGGCTGTGGAGGCCCTTGGCCTCGGCGAAGCCGCCCGAGCCGCTGAAGGAGGCCTCGGAGAGGGCGTGCGCCGCGATCTTCTGAGGGCTGCCGGGTGAACCCTCGAATGTGGAGAGCACGGCGTCGACACGCTTCTTGAAGGTTCCCAGCGCCTCCAAGCCGACTTTGAAACCCTCCGCAGGCAGCATGCCTTTCCTCCCCGTTCCCCGTTGGTGAAGTCGTTGAGCGGTGTACAGGTGATGACCCGATCGGCACACTCGATGACCACTGTAGTCAGCGGGTCAGACACGACCAACTGATTCTCTGGGTATGCGAGTTGCGAGGCGGACAAGATCAGGCCGAGCCGCGGAGTCAGCACCCGCCCTCACGCGTCGTCACCGCGAAGTCGTACGCGGGGACTGTCACCGTCCCCTCACCTCCGCCGATTCCCGGAGGCTCATAGTCCCCGTCCTTCGACCGGGTGCGGGTGACCTGCATGCAGAAGGCCGAGCCGCCGCCGGTGACCGTGTAACGCGCCTCGGAGGGCGTGTTCGAGTCGGCGGGCCTCGCGGTCACGCCGTACTGCGGGGCATCGCCGCCGCCGTACTGGACGACCTTCTGCTCGATCTTTGTCGCGTATTCGTCGATCCAGCCGGTGTCGTCGTCCTCGGCGTAGATGTCGCCGAAACCGGAACTGCCGTCCAAGGCGTCCGTGGCCCCCTGCACCGCAGTCGTGAACTCGGCGTCGTCCCACGTCGTGTCATCGGAGACCTGGAAGCCCTGCACACACAGGTAGATGCCGACGCCGGCGAGAGCGACGAACACGACGCGGGCGGCTACGAAGGCGGCGTCGGGCAGTTCTTCGGCCGACGGGTTGATGCCGGCGCGCCAGGCCCGGACGCGGTCCGCCTTGACGCAGGCCATCGCCAGCAGCACGGCGGACAGGATGAGGCCGATGACATTCAGTTCGGTCAGCGCGTCCATGATCCGCCGTCCCCCCGTCGCCTCTGCCCGCGCCGCGCGTCCCGCAGCGCCACTGCCGTGCCGCCCATCCCCGCGACGAGGACCACCGCGCCCACGGCCACGTACGTGGCCAGGCGGGCGTTGCGTTCCTCGGCGGTTTCGCCGATCTGGAACTTGGCCGGAGTAGGGGCTTCCGGTTTGCCGAGGCCCGCTTGGGGGCTGGGGGACTCGATGGGGTGCTCGTCATCGGTCAGGGCGCGTACCGGGTCGACCACTCCCCAGCCGACCAGGCGGTCGTGGCCCGCGGTGGTGCGCTCCGCGGTCTGTTCGATCTGGGCGACGATCTGCCGGGCCGTCCAGTCGCGGTGTTTCGCCTTGATCAGCGCCGCGAGACCGGCGACGTACGGTGCCGAGAAGCTCGTACCGTTGTCGGAGCAGTGGCCGCCCTTGGGGACGGTGGAGATCATGTCGACACCGGGGGCCGCGACGCCGACGAACTCGCCGGACTGGGAGAAGGCGGCACGCTCGTTGTTGCGGTCCGAGGCTCCGACGGCGAGGACGCCCTCGTAGGAAGCCGGGTAGGTCTCCTTGACGTTGCCGCCGAGGCCGTCGTTGCCCGCCGAGGCCACGACGACGATCCCCCTGTTCAGAGCCTGGTCGATCGCCAGTTTGAGATCGGACGTCGACGTCATCGGCCTCGTGGTGTCCTGGGAGATGTTGATGACGTCGGCCCGGGCCTGGACGGCGTAGCGGATCGCCTTGGTCAGGGTGCCGACGTCGCCGTTGCCCTCCGCGTCGTTCTGCTGGATCGGGATGATCGTCGCATCGGGGGCCAGGCCCACGAAGCCGGTGCCCTTGGCGGGCCGGGCGGCGATGATGCCGGCGACCGTGGTGCCGTGGCCGACCGTGTCCGTGGTGCCGTTCTCCTTGCCCCGCTCGATCGGGTTGCCGTCATCGTCCTCGAGGTTCTCGGGTAGGAAGTTGCGGCCACTCTTCACGTCCACGGCGTCGGTGAGTTGAGGGTTCGTCACGTCGACGCCGGTGTCGATGACCGCCACCCGCATGCCCTTGCCCGTGGACTGGCTCCACAGCTCGTCCAGGAGGACGCGCTGCAGGGACCAGGGGCGGCCCGGGTACTTGCCGTTGGGGAACGCGCACTGGTCCGAGTACGGGAGGTCGGCCGCAGACGCGGGGGGTGCGAGGGCGACGGGGGCGGTCGTGAGCAGGGCCGCCGCCGCCACCGCGGTCGCCCTGCGGACGAAGGAGGGCATGTGTGGCACGTCCGGCCTCCTCAGGAACCCTGCGGCTGGCGTGCCGCCGTCGTCGACAGGCGTGGGCCGGTGGGCAGGAACTCCGACCAGGCGACGGGGATCGGCGCCGGGTCCACGTCCTTGTAGCCGAGCCGGGTCTGGGCTTGCCGGGCCTCCTGCTCGGCCTGCCGGCGGGCCTCGGCCGTCGTACCGATGCCGGCGTCGTCCGCGCCGCTGTCGGCGTTGGACTGCAGGACGTAGCGCAGGCCGGTGTCGGTGACGAGGAAGACGGGGCCGGCCTTCGTCTCCCTGCCCTGGAACTGGCGGTAGAGCTGGCCGGAGCCGGGCGTGACGTAGGCGCTGGAGGAGCCGGTGGGGAGCTTAGCCGGGAAGTCCGTGCCGGCCCAGGTGCTCAGGGTCGTGGCCCCCGAGCCGGCGTCGACGCCGCGCAGGACGTTGCAGACGGTGTTGCGGCTTCCTGCCGTGCCGGAGCCTTCGTTGACGGGCTGGGGGTCCTCGGCCGGCCAGCGGTGCTCGGTGCCGAACGGCTTGCCGGGGACGATCGCGCCGGGGCTCATGCCCTTGGCTTGACCGGCCTGGCCGAGGGAGACCAGGTCTTGGCTGAACAGCAGGAGTTGCGCGACGAAGGCCGAGATGGGGGCGACACGGCCGGGCAGCACCACGTAGTACTGGTCGCTGTTGAGGTCGGACGCCTTGAGGACCATGCCGACCTTGTCGGTCTTCTCGTCCAGTTGGCCGGGGGCGTCGGCCGCGATACCGATCTGGTCGGGGATCTTCGGGAAGGAGATCGGGTCGCCGGTGTGCAAGGTCTCCAGCCACTCCCTGGACACCTTCTGCGGCTTGCGTCCGGAGCCGACGACGGCGCGCAGCAGCAGTTCGTTGCTCTTGTCGATGGCGTACGAGCGTCCGCTCGCGTCCACCACGTAGTGCTTCCCGTCCGGGGCCACGACGTAGAGCAGTTGCCCGCCCGCCAGTTTCTCGCCCTTGCCCTCGGTCGCCTTCAAGTCGCGGGAGGCGAGGACCAGGGCCGCCTTCTGGATGGACTCGCCGCCGGCGCTGGGGCGTTCGCAGACGGCCCAGCGCTTCTCACCGCCCGCCTCGGACGCCGAGGGGAGACGGTCGGGCGCGTACGGGATGCCGATGGTGGCTCCGTGCGGGATCTTGCCGTTGTCGAGGACGGACTCGGCGACGGTCACCACGTCCCCCTGGCCCTCGTTGAGGAGCAGCTTCGCGGACGCCATGTTGAGGACCGGGTGCAGCTGGACCTGTTTGCCGGTCTTCAGGACTACGTAGCGCGTGGTCGAGTCGCTGGCGACGATCACCTTGGCGTTGGGCTCGTCCCAGCCCTTGGGGGCAGCGGGCTTGAACATGCCCCATGCCCCGAACACGGCCATGACGACCACACCCACGATGGCGCCGGGGATGACCGCGCGTAGTGGCCGGGGCGCCCCCTCCTCCGAACCGTCGGGCGACGACTGAAGGAAGGCCGCGAGCATGCGGCGCTTCGCGAAGGTGTAGGCATTGAGCTGGTCGCGCCGAGATGCCATCTCTGCTTGTTTCTCCCCGTGTTCAGATGTGCCGCGCTCGCCTGGTGTGTCATGGCCGACCGCCCCGGTGTCAGAGCGGCCCCCTACTATGCCTGGTATCCGCGGGGACTTGTGGAGCGGGTAGGGTGCCCGGGCCTTCAGGGCACGGTGCGGTGCTGAAACACCAGTGAGGTGTCAGCAGAACGGGGGGATGGAGTGATGGCTTCCGGAACGCGCGCCCGGTCCCGTGACCGATCGCGGACACGGGGTGCTTCGGCGTCCGGGCAGGGACCGGCGCGACGGCCGGCCTCGCCGGGAGCACTCCACTCCAGGGTCCGTTCGGGGCAGCTCGGGGCATTCCGGTTGCAACGCCTTGTCCTGTTCGAGGTCGCGGCGGCCGTCCTGCTCGTCGGATGGGTGATCGATCCCGTGGCCGTGGTGCCTGCGGCCGTCCTCGCCGGCTGTCTGGTGCTGTTCTCCTTCCTCCGTCGCCGTGGGCGTTCCCTGCCCGAATGGTTGGCCACGGCGCAGGCGTTGCGTGCACGGCAGCGGCGGGCCGCGAGTACGCCGGTACCGGAGGGCACGGAGCCAGGGCTGGCGCCGGCCGTGGAGTGCGACCCGAGCCTACGGACGTACACGTACACCGGCCGTGACCGCCGACCAGTCGGAATCGTCGGCGACGGTACGTTCGTCACCGCGGTTCTGCATGTCGAGGCCGACGCCACGGCGCTGCGGGCCGAGCGGAACACACAGCCGTTGCCGCTCTCTTTGGTGCACGACGCCCTGGAGGTGGACGGCATCCGGCTGGAGTCGGCGCAGGTCGTGCTCCACACCCAGCCCGCGCCCGCGATCCATCTGCCCCGGCAGTCCGTGGCCGTCGCCAACTATGCGCCCCTGCAGGAGCAGACGGGTGCGCCGGCCGTACGCATCACGTGGATCGCGTTGAAGCTCGACCCGGAACTGTGCCCGGAAGCAGTGGCCGCGCGCGGGGGCGGGCTGGTCGGAGCGCAGAAGTGCGTCGTGCGTGTCGCCGATCATCTCGCGAGCCGACTCACCGGATCCGGATTCCGGGCGACCCTCCTCGACGAGGAGCAGCTGACCTCCGCCATCGCCACGTCGGCCTGCGCCAACCCGCTGGTGACCGCGGAGGCCGGGCGGACGGACACGCGGGAGCGGCGGACCGAGGAGTCGGGCCGCAACTGGCGCTGCGACAACCGCAGACACACCACCTACTGGATCCGTCGGTGGCCCGCGCTGGGCGGGGAGAGGGCGCCGTCGCTGCCGCAGCTGGTCGCCCTGGTCACGGCCGTCCCGTCCCTCGCCACCACCTTCAGCCTCACGCTCAGGCGGGGGGAGCGCAAGGAGGTGTCCGTCTGCGGGCACCTTCGGGTGACCGGGCGCAGCGACGACGAACTCGTCGCCGCCCGGCGCGCGGTGCAGGCTGCGGCCCGGCACACGGGCATGGGGCTCGCCCGGCTCGACCGGGAACAGGTGCCCGGCATGCTCGCCACGCTGCCCCTCGGAGGTGCCCGGTGACCGCGACAACCCCGCGCGTAGGACAGGCGGCGGCCACCGGACGGGGCGAGCCGCAGACCTCTGCCCCCGAGCGGGCGCGTGAACTGCTGCGCCGCGGCTTCGGGTTGATCGGCCCGAGACACCCGCGGCACTTCCTGACCGTCGACCAACTGGGCACTCTCGCCCTTCCCGTGGCCGACGACGGCGTCGTCATCGGCGTGGACGCGGAGAACCGGCCCGCGGTACTGGGGCTCAATCGGCCGCTGCCGTACGACGTCGTGCTCATCGGCGGGCTGTGGACCGTGCAGGTCGTCGCGCTCAGGGCGGCGGCGACGGGGACTCGGGTCGCCGTGGAGACGGCGCGGGGGCAAGCCTGGATGCCGATGGTGCACGCCATGGGGGGCGGTCAGAACGGGATGTCCGTGTACGACGTCGGGCGCGTGCCGCCGCTGGGTGCCTCGGCCGGTACGCCGGTGCTGGTGGTGCGGGACTGCGGGATGCGGCCACCTCGCGGTCGCGTGGTCTCCGGCCCCTGGCAGTCGGTGCTGACCCTGTTGCCGTACGTCAGCCCGGTCGCTCCGCGGCTCGTGCGGCAGGCGCGGCTGGTCGGGATTCAGAGGGTGTCGCCCGACGAGGCCACGGAACTGGGCCGCACGATGGCGCTCACCCGGACCGAGATGGACTCCCTGCCGGGGCTCTCCGACGGTCTCACCCTGTGGTGTACCGACCGCGATCGGCAGTACGTGATGACACAGCCCACTGATGCGGAGACCGGGCTGTTGGGTACGCCACGTCGGATGGACTGACGGGCCTCGTAGCGAAACCGCTCGCAGCACCCGGTTTGTCAGCTGTTGCGTCAGCAATTACGCCATATTTGACTAATTTTCGAGGTCCAGCGTTGCTGTGGAGGGGCAGACGGGCCTGCCGGGTCGGGGCGTGTGGTGATTAGGCTGGGACAGGGCTCGACGTCAGACCCCGTGGAGTAGGCGTCGGCGCCCCAGGGGGAGGCGGGGGAGCCTGTGGAGCGGACGACCTCGGACGACCCCTCGAAAGCCTCAAACGACGTCGCACGACGCCGGACGACAAGCAAGGGTCGCCCCAGCACGGCATGAGGGTGCTCGACCACACCAGGAGGAACACTGTGAGCAGCGATCGGGACGGGATCCGCGGGGGCTGGGCGACACCCGGCGATGACCAGCCCGACGCGGAGTCCGCAGCGGAGATGACGGGCGAGTTCACCATCGACTACGCCCCGCCCGCCTGGTACACGCAGAACGCCTCGGGGAATTCGTCCTCGGGGCAAGGGGCGTCCGAGGACTCCAGTGCTTCCGGGGCTCCCGGTTCCGGGCCGGGGGCTTCCGGTGCGCCAGGGGGCTCCGGGGCGAACAGCTCCACCGGCGTGCCCGGTGGCGCCGGAGCCGCCGGGGCGCCTGGGGGTCCGGCCGTGCCGAAGGGGCCCGTGCCGCCGCTGCCCGGGCTGACCCGACCGGCCCATGCCAATCCTGACGGCGGGCCTTCGTCCCTTCCGACGTCCCTGCCGGGACAGGCCTCCGCACCGACTCCGGCGCCCGGGGCGCCCTTCACTCCTCCCGCTCCGGCTCCCGCTCCGGGCGCCCCGTTCACGCCGCCCGCGCCCGCGCCGGGTGCGCCCTTCGCGCCGCCTGCGCCGTCCGCGCCCTCTTCGGGGGGTCCTTCGGGCGTGCCCAGGCTTCCGATGGGGAGCGGGTTCGAGCCGCATGGGGCGCCGCGCGGGGACCAGTCTCCGGGGCAGCCCGAGGCGCCCGCGGGGGATGCGGCCTCTCCTACGGCCATGCCGCACATCCCCGTCGGTGGGTACCAGTCGCAGTGGACGCCGCCGGCTCCGCCGCAGGCCCCGGCCGTTCCCGAGAGTCCGGCGACTCCGCCTGCCGCCCCGGCGACTCCGCCTGTCCCTCCGGCGGCTCCGGCCACTGCCGAGGCTTCGGCCGTGGCGGCTTCCGGTGATGCCGCGGAACCGGAGAGCGGCGATCTGGAGAGCGGTGCCACCATGCGCTTCTCCGCCGTCGCCTTGAAGCGGGAGATGGAGGAGCGTGCCGCTGCGGAGGTGGCTTCCACGCCCCAGGCGCCCGAAGTCACCGAGGTCACCGAGGTCACCGAAGCGAAGGACGCCGACGAGGCCGGTGGCGGTGTCCGTACCGAGGACGCGGAGGACGGCACCCCTGGCGTGGAGGGTGACGACTCCGCTGCGGCTTCGGACTACGCGCTCGACGCGGACTCCTTCGCCGATGTGCCGCCCCTCGATGAGGCCGAGTCGGAGAACACGCGGCCCGAAGCGGAGGATGTGGCACCCGAGGCCATCGAGCCGCAGGTTGCAACACCCGAGGGCGCTGAGACCGAGGGCACCGAGGCCCATGACGCCGGGCCGGAGGACGCGAAGTCATCGGACGCCGAGGCCGACGAGCCTGAATCCGAGCAGGCACGGATCGAGGACGCGCAGCCCGAGGACGCACAGCCCGAGGAAGCACAGTCTGAGGACGTTCAGCCCGAGCACGCGGTGCCCGGCTCCGACGAGCCTGTGCACGCCGTACCGGCCGGGGCCGAGCACGAGGGTGAGGACTCGGTGGCGCCCGCTGCCGAGCCGGCCGAAGCGCCTCCCGCCGACCGCGCGTCCGCGCAGAGTGAGCAGGAGGACGCCGTACCGGCCGTCCCGGCCTCCCCCGATGCCCCGCCCACCACGCCGTCCGACTTCACTCCCCCGCCCCCGCCGGGCGTGCCGCCGCTGCCGCCGTCGTACCAGCCGGCCGCTCCGGCCCCGGCGAGCGAGTGGCCCGCCCAGCCGCCGCAGCAGCAGCCGCAGGCGCAGCCCTCGGACCCGAACACGCACGCTCAGCCGCAGCCGACGGCCGCACAGGGACAGCCCCCGGTGCCTCCGCAGCCCTCCGTGCCGGTACAGCAGCCGCCGGTACAGCAGCCGCCGTTCCAGCCGCAGGCGCCGCAGCCCGCGCCCGCGGCCTGGAACCAGCCTGCCGCGCCGACGCCACCGGCGCAGCCGACACCGCAGCCCACCGGCTACGGCTTCCCGCACCAGGGCGCACCCGCCCCGGCCGCACCCGGCCCCCAGGGCGGCTACGGCTTCCCGCAGCCGGGCGCTCCGGCCCCGAACGCCCAGCAGCCTCCAGTTCAGCAGCCCCAGGGCGCGCCGGCCGCCGCGCCGGACGCTCAGGGCGGCTACGGCTTCCCGCACCAGGGCACCCCGCCCACCGCCCCGCCCACCCCGCAAAGCGGCTACGGCTTCCCGCAGCCGGGCGCTCCGGCCCCGGACGACCAGCAGCCTCCGGTTCAGCAGCCCCAGGGCGCGCCGGCCGCCATGCCGGATGCACAGGGCGGCTACGGCTTCCCGCAGCAGGGCACCCCGCCCACCCCGCAAGGCGGATACGGTTTCCCGCACCCCGGCGCCCAGCCGCCGCACCAGCAGGTCCAGCCGCAGCCTCACATCCCGCCGCAGGCCCAGCCCCACCCCGAGGGCCAGGCCCCGCAGCCCGGCCCCTCGGGGCAGCCGCAGCCGGGGCAGCAACCGCAGCAGCCCGTCGACCCCCGTACCGGCGCCGCCTGGCCGCAGCCCATGCAGCACGACCAGCGGCAGCCGACCAACCCCGGGGTCGCGCCGCTCGGTTACACCGCTGCCGTGGAACTGTCGTCCGACCGGCTGCTCAACAGCAAGAAGCAGAAGGCGAAGAGCAGCCGTCCGGCGGCCGGTGGCGGTCGGTTCAAGATCGGCGGCAAGAAGGAGGAGGCCGAGCGGCAGCGCAAGCTCGACCTGATCCGCACGCCCGTGCTGTCCTGCTACCGGATCGCGGTCATCAGCCTCAAGGGCGGTGTCGGCAAGACGACCACGACCACCGCGCTCGGCTCCACCCTCGCCACCGAGCGGCAGGACAAGATCCTCGCGATCGACGCCAACCCGGACGCGGGCACCCTCGGACGCCGCGTGCGGCGCGAGACCGGGGCCACCATCCGTGACCTGGTCCAGGCGATCCCGTACCTCAACTCATACATGGACATCCGGCGGTTCACGTCCCAGGCGCCCTCCGGCCTGGAGATCATCGCCAACGACGTCGACCCGGCCGTGTCCACGACGTTCAACGACGAGGACTACCGGCGCGCGATCGACGTGCTGGGCAAGCAGTACCCGGTGATCCTCACCGACTCCGGTACCGGTCTGCTGTACAGCGCCATGCGCGGTGTGCTGGACCTCGCCGACCAGCTCATCATCATCTCGACGCCGTCCGTGGACGGTGCGAGCAGTGCGAGCACGACGCTGGACTGGCTGTCCGCGCACGGATACGCCGACCTGGTCTCGCGGTCCATCACCGTCATCTCCGGGGTCCGCGAGACCGGCAAGATGATCAAGGTCGAGGACATCGTGACGCACTTCGAGACGCGCTGCCGGGGTGTCGTCGTCGTGCCCTTCGACGAGCATCTCGCCGCCGGTGCCGAGGTCGACCTCGACATGATGCGGCCGAAGGTGCGGGAGGCGTACTTCAACCTGGCGGCGATGGTCGCCGAGGACTTCGTCCGGCACCAGCAGTCGCACGGGCTGTGGACCTCCGACGGCAATCCGCCGCCGGTCGCGGCCCCGCCGATGCCGGGCCAGGCCGGGGCGGGTCAGCCCTACGCCCAGCCCGGTCAGTCTCCGTATCCCGGACAGCAGCAGCCCGTTCCCGGCCAACAGCCTGCTCCCGGCCAGCAGCCCGTTCCCGGCCAGCAACAGCCTGCTCCCGGCCAGCCGGGCCAGTACCCGCAGCAGCCGACGCCGCAGCCGCAGCCGCAGCCCGGGCAGCCGTACGCCCAGCCCGGTCAGCCGTACCCGCAGCCGGGACAGCCGTACCCGCAGCCGGGGCAGCCCTATGCCCAGCCGGGCCAGCCCCCGGCCCAGCCCGGTCAGCCGTACCCGCAGGCCGCCGGACAGCCGCCTTACCCGCAGCCCGGCCAGTCCGGTCAGCCGGGACAGCCGGCGCAGCAGCCGGGGCAGCCGGCGGTCCACCCCGGCCAGCCGTACCCCCAGCCCGGTCAGCCCCCGGCCACTCCCCCGCAGCCGGGTTACGGCTATCCCCAGTCCGGGCAGCCGGGTTACGGCTACCCCCAGCCCGGCCAGCCGGGGCAGCCGGGGTACCCGGCCCAGCCGGACGGGCAGACCCCGCCGCCCCCGCCTCCGACGCAGTAATCGCCTCACCCGATCGGCCCCTTCTCAGGGGCCGATCCCCTTCGGGCCCGCGCCGCTTCGACCCGGCGCGGGCCTCGGCGCGTTCAGGGGCGAATTCCGTTGCCAGGCCCTGGCCAGGGGCGCGTCAGTGGTCTCGACCAATGGGTGCGGAAAGCTCGCCAATTCGTTATTTCCGCAGGCCACAAGGGGTGAATGCGGCGTTGACGGGTGGATGGGCCGCTGGTACACACACATCACGCATCTGACAGCTGATCAACCCGTCCTTCCCGTCCGAGCGATGACGCGAGGTCCGACCATGGGCACGAACGATCAGAAACGCAGCCTCCCGCACGGCCTCCGGCTCGTCGCCCTGGCCGGGGCGGCGGCGCTCACCCTCACCGCCGGTCTCGCGACCCCGCTCGCCCCGGCGCCCCAGCAGGCCCGGGCGGCCGACGACGGCAAGAAGGTGCTGACCGTCGCCGTGGCGCAGAGCGTGGACTCGCTCAGCCCGTTCCTGGCCGTCCGGCTGCTCAGTACGAGCATCCACCGGCTCATGTACGAGTACCTGACGAACTACGACCCCAAGGACAACCGGGCCATCGCGGGCCTGGCCACCAAGTGGGAGCCGTCGGCGGACAAGCTGACCTGGACGTACACGATCCGCTCCAATTCCACGTGGTCGGACGGCGAGCAGGCCACCGCCGAGGACGCGGCGTGGACGTTCAACAAGATGATGACCGACTCCGGCGCGGCCACGGCGAACGGCAGCTACGTGGGGAACTTCAGGAGGGTGACGGCCCCGAACCCCACCGAGCTGGTCATCGAGCTGAAGAAGCCGCAGGCCACGATGGCCGCGCTGGACGTGCCGATCGTGCCGAAGCACGTGTGGGAGAAGGTCTCGGACTTCTCCGAGTTCAACAACGACACGAGTTTCCCCGTGGTGGGGAACGGGCCGTTCGTGCTGAGCGGGTACAAGGCCGACAGCTACGTCCGGCTCAAGGCCAACAAGAGCTTCTGGCGCGGGTCGCCGAAGTTCGACGAGCTGGTCTTTCGCTACTACAAGGACCAGGACGCGGCCGTGTCGGCGCTGCGCAAGGGCGAGGTGTCCTTCGTCGCCGGGTCCCCGTCCCTGACGCCCGCTCAGGCGGAGTCGTTGAAGGGCGCGGACGACATCCAGGTCAACGACGCCCCCGGCCGCCGCTTCTACGCCCTCGCCACCAACCCGGGCGCGAAGGCGAAGAACGGCGAGAAGTTCGGCGACGGCCACCCCTCCCTCCTGGACCAGCGGGTGCGCAACGCGCTGTTCCGGGCCGTGGACCGCGAGGCCATCATCGACAAGGTGTTCCGGGGCCACGCGGTCGAGGGCGAGGGTTACATCCCGCCCCGCTTCCAGGATTACTTCTGGAAGCCCTCCGCGGACCGGAAGCTGGCGTACGACCCGGCCGAGGCGGCCCGGCTGCTCGACCGGGCGGGGTACAAGAAGAACGGCGACGGCAAGCGCGTCGGCAAGGACGGCAAGCCGATCACCTACCGCGTGCTGTGCCACGCCACCGACCCGAACGACAAGGCGGTCGGCAAGTACCTCCAGGAGTGGTGGGGCAAGCTCGGCATCGGGGTGCGGCTCAACTGCCTGGACAACGTGACCGACCCGTGGCTGGCCGGCAGGTACGACCTGGCGTTCGACGGCTGGTCGGTCAACCCCGACCCGGACTTCGTCCTGTCGATCCATACGTGCGGCGCGCTCCCGGCGACCCCGAAGGACACCGGCGCGACGGACAACTTCATCTGTGACAAGAAGTACGACGAGCTCTACGCCCGGCAGCTGAGCGAGTACGACCCCGCCAAACGGGCGGACATCGTCAAGCAGATGGAGTCGCGCCTGTACGACCTCGGGTACATGAACGTCATGGCGTATCCGAACGCGGTCGAGGCCTTCCGGACGGACCAGATCAAGTCGATCACGACCATGCCGGCGAAGGCGGGCAACATCTACGGCCAGGACGGCTACTGGAGCTGGTGGTCGGCGGTCCCCGCGGACTCCGGCGGCTCCTCCGACACCGCCTCGTCGACGGGGGTCGTGGTCGGGATCGTCGCGGGTGTCCTGATCCTCGGCGGGCTCGGCGCCTTCGCGGCGATGCGGCGACGGGCCACCGCCGAGGAACGCGAGTGAAGCGGCGAGCGGGTACTCATGACCGCTGACGCGACCCCCGCGCTGGTCGAGGACAAGCAGCAGGCGGCGGCCGGGCCGCGGGTGCGCGGGAGCTCCGCGTACCCGCGGTATCTGGCGGGCAAGCTGGCCGGTGCCGCCGTTTCCCTGCTCGCCGTCCTCGTGACCAGCTTCTTCCTCTTCCGCCTGATCCCCGGCGACCCGGTGAAGACCATGACGGGCGGCCGTCAGGTGTCGGCGGAGCAACTTGCTTCCTATCGCCGGGAGTTCGGTCTCGACCTGCCGTTGTGGCGGCAGTTCACGGACTACTGCGGCAAGGCGCTCACGGGTGATTTCGGGACGTCGTACCAGTTCCGCGCCCCGGTCGTCGACAAGATCACCGAGGCGCTGCCGAACACGCTGCTGCTCACGGGCACGGCGTTCGTCCTCTACACGGCGCTGGGCATCTTCCTCGGCACGCGCTCGGCGTGGCGGCACGGCAGGCTGGGCGACCGCCTCAACACGGGCCTCGCTTTGACGCTGTACTCCATCCCGTCCTTCTGGCTGGGGCTGCTGCTGATCATCGTGCTGTCGGTGGGCATCGGCCCGCTGCCCGGCATGTTCCCGACCGGCGGCATGGAGTCGGGGGGCGAGGAGGGCTTCGCATACGTCCTCGACGTGGCGCACCATCTGGTGCTGCCGGTGGTGACGCTGGTGGCCGTGGAGTACGGGCAGACGCTGCTGGTCACACGGTCGGCGCTGCTGGACGAGATGGGCAGCGACTATCTGACGACGGCGCGGGCCAAGGGGCTGCGCGACGACCTCGTACGCCGTCGCCACGCCGTGCCGAACGCGCTGCTGCCGACCGTGACGCTGATCTTCATCAACCTCGGCCGGACGGTGGCGGGCGTGATCCTCGTGGAGACGGTCTTCTCCTGGCCGGGGCTCGGCGGGCTGTTCTACCAGGCGCTGAGCGTGCCCGATCTGCCGCTGGTGCAGGGCTTGTTCTTCGTGTTCGCCGCCGCGGTGATCCTGATGAACACCCTCGCCGACCTGGTCTATCCGCTGCTGGACCCCCGGGTGGCCCGATGACGACGACGACCGGGCCGGCCTCGAGCCCACGCGCCCTGGCCCGGCAGCGGCGCCGGGCGTCCGTCGCCCGCTTCTGGCGGCAGTACCGCTCCGAACGGGCGGGGCTCTACGGGCTGGCCGCGCTGTCGCTGTGCGCGCTGCTGGCGCTGTTCGCGCCGCTGTTCGTCGGCTCCGACGTGAGCAGCGTGACCGACGCGCCGGGGCGTCCGATGCAGAGCCCGAGCGCCGGGTTCCCGCTCGGCACCGACCAGTTCGGCCGGGACCTGCTGGGCCTGGTCATCTGGGGTTCGCGGGTGTCGCTGCTGGTCGGGCTGCTCGCCGCCGTGCTGTCGGTGGCGATCGGCACCCTGATCGGGGTGACGGCCGGGCACTTCAGGGGCTGGTACGCGACGGTGATGATGCGGATCACCGACTGGTTCCTGGTGATGCCGACGCTCGTGCTCGCCATCGCCCTGGCGACCGTGATGTCCCGCTCGCTGACCACGACCGTCGTGGCGATCGGCGTGACCACCTGGCCGACCACGGCCCGGCTGGTGCGCGCCCAGACCCTCGCCGTGGAGACCCGGCCGTACATCGAGCGGGCGCGGGCGCTGGGCGGCGGCCACTGGCACATCATGTCCCGGCACGTCCTGCCCAATGTGATGCCGCTGGTGCTGGCCCAGACGACCCTGATCATCTCCTCGGCCATCCTCGCCGAGGCGACCCTCGCCTTCCTCGGCCTCGGCGATCCGACGGTCGTGTCGTGGGGCGGGCTGCTCCAGGACGCGCGGGAGGCGGGCGCGGTCAGTGCCGGGGACTGGTGGTATCTGGTGCCGCCGGGCATCGCCATCGCCGTGGTGGCGCTGGCCTTCACGCTCTGCGGCCGGGCCGTGGAGTCCGTCCTCAACCCCAGGCTGGGGGTGTCGCGTTGAGTCTGCTCGACGTCAGGAACCTGACCGTGACGTACGCGGGCGGGGCGGCCGCCGTGCGCGGGGTGGATCTGCGCCTGGAGGCGGGCCGGAAGCTGGGCCTGGCCGGCGAGTCCGGCTGCGGCAAGTCCACGCTGGCGCTGGCCCTGCTGCGGCTGCTGCCGGCGGGCGCCCGGATCACCGGGGAGGTGCTCCTCGACGGCGAGGACGTGCTGACCATGAAGTGGGGCCGGGTGCGGGCGGTCCGCTGGGCCGGGGCCTCTGTCGTCTTCCAGGGTGCGATGCACTCCCTCAACGCCGTGCACCGCATCGGCGACCAGATCACCGAGCCGATCCTGCTGCACCGGAAGGCGACCGCCGCCGGGGCGAGGAGGAAGACCGGCGAGCTGCTGGAGCAGGTCGGGCTGCCGGCCGCCCGCGCGGACGCCTACCCGCACGAACTGTCCGGCGGCCAGCGCCAGCGCGTCATGATCGCCATGGCGCTGGCCTGCGACCCCCGGCTGATCATCGCCGACGAGCCGACGACCGCGCTCGACGTGATGATCCAGGCCCAGATCCTGCGGCTCATCGAGCAGCTGGTCGCGGACCAGGACCTCGGCCTGATCATGATCAGCCACGACCTGGCGGTCCTCGCCGACACCTGTGACCGGCTGGCGGTGATGTACGCGGGCCGGGTGGTCGAGGAGGGACCCGCCCGGCAGGTGTACGAGGACGCCCGGCACCCGTACGCCCGGTCCCTGTCGGCGGCCTTCCCGCGCATCGGCGACCCGGCGTCCCGGTTCGCGCCACAGGGGCTGGCGGGCGACCCGCCCGACCCGGCCGCGCTGCCGTCCGGCTGCACATTCCATCCCCGGTGCCCGGTGGCGCTGGAGTCGTGTTCCGAGGAGGACCCGGTGCTGCGGGCCGCGGGGCCGGAGCGGCGGGCGGCGTGTGTGCTGGCCGGGCCGCCGGGAGCGGAGGATCGTGAGGCGGTTCGGGACGCGCGGGACCGTGGTGAACGGCCGTCCGGGACACCGGGGGCCCTGGAGGAAGCGAGGCCCGGCACGCCATGACCACGTCCCCCACGGCCCCCGAGGTCACCACGGCCCCGCTGCTGAGCGCCCGGGGCCTCCATGTCACCTTCCCCGGACGGCACGGCGGCCCGCGGGCCCGGGCGGTGGACGGCGTCGACCTCGACATCCGCCCCGGCGAGATCGTCGCGCTGGTCGGTGAGTCCGGATGCGGCAAGACGACCCTGGCGCGCAGTCTGCTCGGCCTGGTCGCCCCGACGGCGGGCCGGGTCACCTTCGACGGCCGCCCGCTTCAGTACTCCGGCCGGTCCCTGAAGGCCTACCGCAAACGCGTCCAGCTGGTCCTGCAGGACCCGAGCGGCTCCCTCAACCCCCGTCACACGGTGTACGACGCGGTCGCCGAGGGGCTGCGCATCCACGGCCACGGGGGCGACGAACGCACCGCGGTCGCCGAGGCCCTGTCCCGGGCCGGGCTGCGTCCCCCGGAGCGCTTCTTCCTGCGCTATCCGCACGAACTGTCCGGCGGGCAGCGCCAGCGGGTGGTCATCGCGGGCGCGCTGGTCCTGGCGCCCGAACTTCTCGTCGCCGACGAGCCGGTGGCCTCCCTCGACGCCTCGGTACGCGGGGAGATCCTCGCCCTGTTGCTGCGACTGCGCACCGAGCTGGGTCTGTCCGCCCTGGTCGTCACGCACGACCTGGGCCTGGCGTGGAACATCGCCGACCGGGTCGCCGTGATGTACCTGGGCCGGATCGTGGAGACGGGAGCGGTGGAGCAGGTCCTGACAGCGCCCCGGCACCCCTACACGCAGGCGCTTCTGTCCGTCCTCCCGGAGGCTCCGGGCACCCCGGTGGTCCTCACGGGCGAGCCCCCGGACCCCTCGCGCATCCCGTCGGGGTGCCGCTTCCACGTGCGATGCCAGATCCTGGCGGGCGGCGAGGCGGAGCGGGCGGGCGTGGCGGACGCGTGCAGACACCAGGACTTGGAGGTGCTCAGCGGGGGCGGTGACTCGCAGGTCGCTTGTCACTGGGCGGTTTCGTCTTCGCCCCTCAGGGGCGCGGGGAACTGCGCGACCAGCCACAACGCACCCGCAGACGGCCCGCTAGGAGACTAGGCAGCCCCCTCGGCCGCCACCAACTCCCTGCACTTCTCGACGTCCTGCCCCATCTGAACCAACAGCGCATCCAACGTGTCGAACGTCGCCTGCCCCCGCACGAACGCCAGGAAGTCGACCGCGACATGCAAGCCGTACAGATCGAGCCCCACCCGGTCGATGGCGTACGCCTCCACCGTCCGCTCGGTCCCCTCGAACTGCGGATTCGTCCCCACGGAGATCGCCGCCGGCATCGCCTCGCCCTGGGCGTGCAGCCAGCCGGCGTACACCCCGTCGGCCGGAATGGCGGTGTGCGGCAGCGTCTCGACGTTGGCCGTGGGGAAGCCCAGTTCGCGCCCGCGCTGCGCGCCCCGGACGACGACGCCCTCCACCCGGTGCGGACGCCCCAGGATCTCCGCCGCGCCCCGGACGTCGCCCTCGGCGACCAGCCGCCGCGTCAGCGTCGAGGAGAACGGCTCCCCGCCGCCCGCCTCCCCCGTCACGTACAGGTCGACGACCTCGACCTCGAAGTCGTAGGTCTTGCCCTGCGTGGACAGGAACTCCACGTTCCCGGCGGCCTTGTGGCCGAAGCGGAAGTTGGGGCCCTCGACGACGGCCTTGGCGTGCAGCTTGTCGACCAGGACCTTGACGACGAAGTCGGCCGGGGACAGCTTCGAGAACTCGGTCGTGAAGGGGAGGATGAGCACCGCGTCCACGCCCAGGTCCGCCATGAGTTCGGCGCGGCGGTGGTGCGGGGCGAGCAGCGGCGGGTGACTGCCCGGGCGGACGACCTCGCTGGGGTGCGGGTCGAAGGTCACGACGACGGCGGGCACGCCCAGTTCCCGGGCGCGGTCCACGGCATGCCGGATGATCAGCTGGTGACCGCGGTGCACTCCGTCGTAGGAGCCGATGGTGACGACGCTGCGCCCCCAGTCCTGGGGGATGTCCTCCAAGCCACGCCAGCGCTGCACTGTGCCTGCTCCTTGTCGAAAACTCGTCGAACCCGTGTCCGGTCGGTTTTTCCGTCGTTGCCTCGTGCGCAGGTCTAAGGGTGCCATGCCGGGTGCCTCGTGCCCGCATCGGCATGGGGGCTGTGACAGGGCGCACGGCACCGGCCTGCGGCCCGGCCCCGGAGGGCCGGTCACACGGGGACGGTGGTGCCCGCCAGGCTCTCGATCGTCCGGCGGGAACTCGGCCCGACCAGCGCCGCCCATTCCCCGGGTGCGGCGGCCAGCCAGCCGGCCGCGCGGGCGGCGAAACCGGGCACGTGCCGGCCCAGGTCGACCAGGGCGCGGTCGAAGCGGGTGGCGCCCTGCGGGGTGCGCACGAGGAGCAGTCCGACGCGGTGGACGAGGTCGCGCAGGTCGTCGCCGCCGTTGCGGGCGGCGGCGTGCAGCAGCGCGTCCAGGACGTCGGTGTCGTGCTCACGGGCGAGGAGCACGTCGCGCAGTTCGCGGCGCAGCGGACGTGAGGCGGGGATGCCGGGCGGGGTGAGGACGGGGGCGAGGGCGCAGCGCAGCCGCACGTCACCGTCCTCCAGCAGGCCGGTGACCAGCGGCAGGAGCACGGGCCGGGCGTCGGGGCCGCGGTCGAGCCGCTGGTCCGCGTACGCGGCCACCTGCCCGGCGAGTTCCGGCCGCCCGCGCGCCGCCCGGCACAGCAGCGCGGCGATCCGCCGGGCCAGGCCCGGCGGGGTCGCGTCGGCGAGTGCCCGCAGTGCCTCCTGTGCGTCCGGGCGTTCCAGCCGGGCCGTGAAGGCCCCGAGGACCGGCTCCGGGTCGGTCAGGAGGGCTCCGGCCAGTGCGTCCGGGGAGAACCGCGGGTCGCCCGCCGCGAAGTGCTCCAGCGCCCGTGGGAGGTAGCGGGCCCGGGTGTGCGGGTCCTGGACGAGGAGGGCGAGTGCGCCGCCGTGCAGGGCGCGGTCGGCGGGGCGGGCGAGCAGGGTGAGGGCCGCGTAGCGCAGCAGGGCGCGGTCGCCGCCCGTGCTCACGTGCGGCGCGACGCGCAGTCCGTGCGCGACCGCGGCGCTCCGCCGCGCGGGCCGCTCGTCGCGCGCCCACCGGTCGGCGGCCCGGCACACCGCGGACGGCTCCTCCTCGGCGAGCACCGCGAGCAGTTCGTCGGCCCGGGGGTGCGCGCGGTCGACGAGGACGTCCGTCAGCTCGTCCAGGGCGGTGTGGCGGTGGGTGTGCAGCAGCGCCTGCGCGGCCGTGGCCGCGGTCGCGTGCGGGGTGGCGGGCAGCGGCTGCTCGTCGTCGAACCAGCGGGCGAGCTGGGGTTGCACTGCGGTGGGGTCGGCGGTGAGGAGTCCGGCGACGGCGTCCAGGAACCGGGGCCCGGCCTCGCACGGCGGCCCGTCGGCATGGACCAGCCGCCGTAGCAGTGCGCAGCGCGTCGCCTGCGGGAGCCGTACGCCGGTCCAGAAGGGGGGCCCGAGCTCCTCCGGCACGGGCCGCTCCTGCCGCCGCCAGGCCACGATCCGGTCGGCGAGCCGGTGCAGCACCTCCGTGTACGGTGCCGCGTCGGGCAGGGCCGACAGGGTCCCCGCGAGCAGCCGCACGGCCCACCAGGACCGCGGGTCGGCGTCCAGCGCGTGCACCAGGTCCGTCAGGCGGGAGGCCAGGTGATCCGCGCCGTGCTGGCGGGCGAGGCACAGCAGGGCCTGGATCACCGGCCCGATGCGGTGCCGCGGCACGGGGCCGGGCTGCGCGTCCTCGCCGCGGTGGACGAGGGCGTGCAGCGCCTCGTCGAGGTCGAGGTGCATGCCCTGGAGCCAGTCGGCGAGCCCCTCGTGGGCGAAGCGGTAGCCGGGCCCGGCGGGCACGAGCAGTCCCTCGGCGAGCACGGCCGGCGCCCAGCCGGAGCAGCCGCCGAGCCGCTCGGGACCGGTGCCCCACGGGAACACCGCCTCGAACGCCTCCCGGTCCAGGTCGCCCTGCCCCGGGCCGAGGCCGCGCCGGGCGGCTTCGTGCACCTGCCCGGCGACCTTGGCCGCCAGCCGGCGTACGGCCGTGCCGTGCAGGCCGTTGCCGGTGGCCAGCCGGGTGGCGATGCGCAGCGCCATCAGGTCCAGGTAGGCGGAGAAGACCTCGTCCCGGCCAACGGGGCCCGCGAGCAGGACCGGCGTGTCGGACGCGTCGGTGAGCTCGTCCCTGATCTCGGCGAGCAGACGCAGGGTGAGGGGGTGCCGGGCGCCGGTGCCGTCGAGGGCGCCCTCGGCGATGCCGTACCGCAGCCGGGCCTCCCGGGCCTCGTCCTCGCCGAGGTCGCCGAGCCGCACGCACTCCGGACGGCGCAGCAGGCCGGACACCTCCTCCCAGTACTCCGGCCGGCAGGCCACCACCAGCCGCGCTCCCGTCTTCCCGAGCCACCGCAGGGTCCCGTCCGCCCAGTCGGCCAAGCGGCGGGCCGCCGCCGGGGGCATCTCCTCGGGGCCGTCCAGGAGCAGCAGCAGGGGCCGGCCGGACGCACCGGCGAGGCGGGCGAGGCGCTCGGGTGTCATGTCCTGCGGGCCGGCGGGCCGGGGCAGGGAGGGCGGAGGCGGGGCCTGCGCACCGGCCACGACGGGGACGGCCCGGGTCAACGCCCTGCGGACCGCGTCCGCCACCGACGTGTCGTCCTCCCGCAGGTCGCAGCCGCGCAGCCAGAGCGTGGGATGCCCGCCGCGGGCGCGGCGGGCGGCGAGCGCGGCGAGTTCCGTCGTGCGACCACTGCCGGGGGCTCCGACGAGACCGAGGACGGCCGCCGTGCCTGCCGCGAAGGCGTCGAACCGGGCGGACACGCCCGCCCGTTCGACCGGTTCCGGCACTCCGGTCCCGCCGGGCGGACCGTCCAGAACCACCGCTGCGCCGGTCACTTCCAGCACTCCGGCGAGGTTCAGATCTACGCCGTAGGCGGGTACCGTCGCGGCGTTCTCGGCGAGCAGTCCGGCGAGCGGGCCCGCCGCTCCGGCGACCCCCGCTCGCAGCGGTACGGCGAATCCGACGTCGCGATGGCCGGAGCTGAGCGCGGTGCCGAGGACTCCGACGACGGCGCCGGTGGCGGCGTCGAGCACGGGGCCTCCGGCCGCTCCACCGCCCAGCCGCAGCGCGTCCCGCCCCGCCGTGCCGACCGCCAGCTCCAGCGCGCCGTCGAGGCGGTGGGAGCGGTCCGTGGCCGTGTACGTCACGGAGGCCGGGCCCAGCACCCGCGCCTCGCGCCAGCCGCCCGCGGGGATCCGCACATAGGCGCCGGTCGCCGCCGCGTCCCGCACGGTGACGGGCAGCGGCGGCACGCCGAGCCCCTCGGTCCGCACGAGGGCCAGGTCCAGCGCGGGCAGCGGGGTGACCGCGTCGGCGGACACGACCCGGCGGCGGTCGCCGGGCCCCTGCAGCACGAGCCGGGACAGGCCGTCGACGGCCTCGTGGCTGGTGATCAGAGTGCCGTGGTGGTCGGCCAGGAAGCCGGTGCCGCGGGGGCGGCCGGCGAGGTCGCGGACACGGACGAGGCGGTCGTCGGGGGCCGCCCCTTCCTCATGCCCTGCCGTCCCGGAGTCGAGGAACGCTCCGCCCTCGCGCATGACTCTTCGGGGGCCGGGCACCGCCCCGCCCTCGTGCTCTGCTGTTCCGGGACGGTCCGGGAAGTCCTGGGAGCTGCCGTCCCGCTCCCGCGACCGGTTCCGCGACGCCATCGTCGAGCCTCCCCGCCGTACACCCCTGCCCTCGTGTTCGACGGTAGGGGCGAGATGATCAGCGGGACAGACCGCTCTGTGAAAGCGCCCCCTTCCGCTCCCCCGGTTCACTCCGAGCGCCCGCACAAACGGGTGAAGGAACGGGCACGGCTGGATACGCCTAGAGGTGGGGGAACCGAGGGGGGACCGTGGAGCGGCGGCAGTGGAGGTACCCGTGGCCGCCGCTCCACGGGCGGACACCCGCTCCCGGGCCGTCAGGCGAAGACGGCCAGACTCCTGGCCTTGCCCCGCTGCTCCTCGACGAGCGCGAGGAAGCGGCCCTCGGGGTCGAAGACGGCGACGGGGCCGGAACCCGCGTAGGTCTCGGGCATCTCCAGCCGGACGCCGTTGGTGAGCAGCTTGGCCCGCCGTGCGTCGACGTCCCACCGGGGGAAGGCGGCAGCGGCGGCCTCGGCGATCGGCATCACGGTCAGCTCCTGCTGGAGCTGGTCGAGGGTGCGGGCCGCGTCCAGCTTGTAGGGGCCGACGCGGGTGCGGCGCAGCGCGGTGAGGTGGCCGCCGACCCCCAGACCGGCGCCCAGGTCGCGGGCCAGCGCCCGGATGTAGGTGCCGGAGGAGCAGACGACCGAGACGACCAGGTCGAGGACGGCCGTGCCGTCGTCGGCGACGGCGTCCCGGACGTCGTACACGCCGAAGGACGAGACCGTGACCGGCCGGGCCGGGATCTCGAACTCCTCGCCCTCCCGGGCCCGCTTGTACGACCGCACGCCGTTGATCTTGATGGCGCTGACCTTGGAGGGCACCTGCATGATGTCGCCGGTCAGCGCGGCGATGCCGGCGTCGATGGCGTCGCGGGTGACCTTGGAGGCGTCCACGGAGGAGGTGATCTCCCCCTCGGCGTCGTCCGTGAGGGTGTTCTGCCCGAGCCGGATGGTGCCCAGGTATTCCTTCTCGGTCAGCGCGAGGTGGCCGAGGAGCTTGGTGGCCTTCTCGACGCCGAGGACGAGGACACCCGTCGCCATCGGGTCGAGGGTGCCGGCGTGCCCGACGCGTCGCGTCCTGGCGATGCCGCGCATCTTGGCGACGACGTCGTGCGAAGTGAAGCCCGACGGCTTGTCGACGATGACAAGGCCGTCGGGCGTGGTGGGCTTCTGGGTCATTCGGCGCTGTCGTCCGTCTCGTCGTCCTCGTCGGGCTTGCGGTACGGGTCGGCGTCGCCGGCGTACTTCGCGCCCGCGGACGCCTCGCGCACCTTCTCGTCGGACTGGCGCGCCTTGTCGAGGAGGTCCTCGATGGTGCGGGCGTTGTCCGGGAGGGCGTCCATGACGAAGGTCAGGGTCGGCGTGAACTTCACGCCGGCGGCCCGGCCCACCTCGGAGCGCAGGATGCCCTTGGCGCTCTCCAGGCCTGCTGCGGCCTCGTTGCGCTCCTCGTCGTCCCCGTACACCGTGTAGAAGACGGTCGCCTCCCTCAGGTCACCGGTGACCCGGGTGTCCGTGATGGTGACGTGCGAGCCGAGCCGCGGGTCCTTGATCCCGCGCTGCAGCTTCTGGGCCACCACCTCTCGGATGAGGTCCGCCAGCCTTTTGGCGCGCGCGTTGTCGGCCACTGGTCCGTCTCCTTAAGTGCTTACTTGTTGCTTCAGTCTTCGTCGCTGTGGAGCCTGCGTCGAACCGAGAGCAGTTCGACTTCGGGCCGCCCGGCGACGAGCCGCTCACAGCGGTCCAGGACGTCGGTGAGGTGACCCGTCTCCCCTGAAACCACCGCGAGCCCGATCTCGGCCCTGCGGTGGAGGTCCTGGTTACCCGTCTCGGCCGCGCTCACCCCGTACTTGCGCTGGAGTTCGGCCACGATCGGACGGACGAGAGAGCGCTTCTCCTTGAGCGAGTGGACGTCGCCGAGGAGGAGGTCGAAGGACAGAGTCCCCACATACATGTGTGTATCCGGATGTCCCGCCGGTTCGGGGTACGGGCGCCACGCTTCGACGCCGATACGGGAACCGTACACGCAACGGCCGGGGCCGATCGACGGAATAACTCCCGCCGACCGGCCCCGATCGTGGCTCAGGTCAGACGCGCGGCTTCTCGCGCATCTCGTACGTCGCGATGACGTCGTCGACCTTGATGTCGTTGAAGTTGCCGAGGTTGATACCGCCCTCGAACCCTTCGCGGATCTCGGTGACGTCGTCCTTGAAGCGACGCAGACCCTCGATGTTGAGGTTCTCCGCGACCACCTTGCCGTCGCGGATGAGGCGCGCCTTGGTGTTGCGCTTGACCTCGCCGGAGCGGATGAGAACACCCGCGATGTTGCCCAGCTTGGACGACTTGAAGACCTCGCGGATCTCCGCCGTACCGAGCTCGACCTCTTCGTACTCCGGCTTGAGCATGCCCTTGAGGGCCGCCTCGATCTCCTCGATCGCCTGGTAGATGACCGAGTAGTACCGGACGTCGACACCCTCGCGCTCGGCCATCTGCTGCGCACGCCCGGCGGCGCGCACGTTGAAGCCGATGACGATGGCGTCGGAGCCCATGGCCAGGTCGATGTCGGACTCCGTGACCGCACCGACACCGCGGTGCAGGACGCGGATGTCGACCTCTTCGCCGACGTCCAGCTGGAGCAGCGAGGACTCGAGCGCCTCGACGGATCCGGAAGCGTCACCCTTGATGATCAGGTTCAGCTGCTGGACCTCGCCGGCCTTGAGCACCTTGTCCAGGTCCTCGAGCGAGACGCGGCGCGTGCGCTTGGCGAACGCGGCGTTGCGCTCACGGGCGGCGCGCTTCTCGGCGATCTGACGGGCCGTACGGTCCTCGTCGACCACCAGGAAGTTGTCGCCCGCACCCGGGACGTTGGTCAGGCCGAGGACCTGGACCGGCGTCGACGGGCCGGCCTCGGCCACACTGTTGCCGTTGTCGTCGTGCATCGCCCGGACTCGGCCGTACGCGTCGCCGACCACCATGGTGTCGCCGACCCGCAGCGTGCCTCGCTGGACGAGGACCGTCGACACGGCACCGCGGCCGCGGTCGAGGCGGGACTCGATCGAGATGCCCTGCGCGTCCTGGTTCGGGTTGGCCCGCAGGTCGAGCGAGGCGTCGGCGGTGAGGACCACGGCCTCCAGCAGGGAGTCGATGTGCAGACCCTGCTTGGCGGAGATGTCGACGAACATCGTGTCGCCGCCGTACTCCTCGGCCACCAGGCCGTACTCGGTCAGCTGACCGCGCACCTTGGTCGGGTCGGCGCCCTCGACGTCGATCTTGTTGACCGCGACGACGATCGGGACGTCGGCCGCCTTGGCGTGGTTGAGCGCCTCGACCGTCTGCGGCATGACGCCGTCGTTGGCCGCGACGACCAGGATCGCGATGTCGGTCGACCGCGCACCACGGGCACGCATGGCGGTGAACGCCTCGTGACCCGGGGTGTCGATGAAGGTGATCTTGCGCTCTTCGTCGTTGACCTCGGTCGCGACCTGGTAGGCACCGATGTGCTGGGTAATGCCGCCGGCCTCGCCCGCGATGACGTTCGTCTTGCGGATGGCGTCGAGGAGCCGGGTCTTACCGTGGTCGACGTGACCCATGACGGTGACGACGGGCGGACGGACCATCAGGTCCTCCTCGTCGCCCTCGTCCTCGCCGAACTCGATGTCGAAGGACTCGAGGAGCTCGCGGTCCTCCTCCTCCGGGCTGACGATCTGAACCGTGTAGTTCATCTCGTCGGCGAGGAGCTGCAGCGTCTCGTCGGAGACGGACTGCGTGGCCGTGACCATCTCGCCGAGGTTCATCATGACCGCGACGAGCGACGCCGGGTTGGCGTTGATCTTCTCCGCGAAGTCGGTGAGGGAAGCACCGCGCGACAGGCGAACGGTCTCGCCGTTGCCGCGAGGCAGCATCACACCGCCGACCGACGGGGCCTGCATGGCCTCGTACTCCTGGCGCCTCTGCCGCTTCGACTTGCGGCCACGACGCGCGGGACCACCGGGACGGCCGAAGGCACCCTGCGTGCCACCACGGCCACCGGGACCGCCGGGACGGCCACCGAAGCCGGGACGGCCACCGCCGCCGGGACCACCGGGACGACCGGCGAAACCGCCGCCACCGCCACCGGGACCACCGGGACGACCGGCGAAACCGCCACCGCCGCCACCGGGACGGCCGGCGAAGCCGCCGCCGCCCGGACGACCGCCGCCGCCACCGGGACGACCGCCGCCACCGGGACCGCGGCCGCCGGGGCCACCGCCGGGACGCGGGCCGGCAGCCGGACGCTGCGGCATCATGCCGGGGTTCGGACGCGGACCGCCAGGACCGCCGCCGGGACGCGGGCCGCCGCCCTGCGGACGGGGCATGCCGCCCGGGGTCGGACGCGCGCCACCGGGAGCCTGCGGACGAGGACCGCCGCCGGCACCCTGCGGACGGGGACCGCCCTGGCCGCCCTGGCCCTGCGGACGCGGGGCGCCACCGGGCGCACCGGGACCGCCGGGACGCGGGGCACCGCCCGGACGGGGCGCCTGCGGGCGCGCCATGCCGGTGGAGCCGCCGGAGGTGAAGGGGTTGTTGCCCGGACGGGGACCCGCCGGACGGGCGCCGGGACGCGGGGCGCCGCCACCCGGACGCGGAGCGCCGGGACGGTCGCCGCGGTCACCACGGCCCTGGCCGCCCTGGCCGGGACCGCCCGGACGCGGGGCACCCGGACGCGGGGCCTGGCCGGCCGGACGCGGGGCGCCCGGACGCGGTCCGGAGCCCTGACCCTGGCCCTGGCCCTGAGAGGCGGCCGGGGCGGCGGGAGCCGACGGGGGCGCCGTGAACTCGGGCGTGGTCGGAGCCGGAGACGCCGGGGCGGGCCGCGGCGCGGGCTTCGGGCCCGGGGTGGGACGGGGGCCGGGAGTGGCCGGCGCGGCCGGAGCCGCGGGCTTCTCGGCGGCGGCCGGCTTGGGGGCCGGCGGGCGCGGGGCGGCCGGACGGGCGGCCTGCGCGGGAGAGGGGGCACCCGGCTTCGCCGGGGCAGCCTTGCGGGCGGGGGCGGGCTTGCCGCCTCCGCTGCCCTGCTGGAGGGCGTCCGTCAGCTTGCGTACAACGGGCGCTTCGATGGTCGAAGACGCCGAACGGACGAATTCACCGAGTTCCTGGAGCTTGGCCATGACGACCTTGCTCTCGACGCCGAACTCCTTGGCGAGTTCGTAGACCCGGACCTTAGCCACTTCGCTCCTTTGAGGTCCGGGTTGCGTCCGGACCGTCGCTAGTTCATGGGCGTACTCATCGCGTACTCATCGAGTGCTCATCGCAATCTCGACCTGCTTTCGACTCGCGAGGTACCTAGCCGCACGGGATTCCGTGCGGCACGTCTTACGGTGTTGCCTGCTCGGCAACTGTCGTCTGCTCGACGTATCGGCGCAACGCCTTTGTGTCGAGCGGCCCCGGGACGCGCAGTGCCCGCGGGAACGCCCGGCGGCGAACCGCCTGGTCGAGACAGACCGGTGCGGGGTGAACGTACGCACCCCGGCCGGGCAGCGTACCGCGTGGATCAGGGACGCACTCGTCCTTGATCGCCACGGTCCGCAGCAGTTCGGCCTTGGCCGCTCGCTCCCGACACCCCACACAGGTGCGTTCAGGGCATGCGCGGGCGCGCGTCCGGCCAGACACTGCTAAGTCTACCTCCCCGTACGCTCCTCACCCCTTTGGGGCAGGATTCGAACAGTTGCCGCGCGGGAACCTGTCGTGATCTGAACGGCGCGCGGCTTGGATCTATTCCTGGGTGCCGGCCGCGGCCGGTTCGGTGTCCGGGCGGATGTCGATCCGCCAGCCGGTCAGCCGGGCCGCGAGGCGGGCGTTCTGCCCCTCCTTGCCGATGGCCAGGGACAGCTGGTAATCGGGCACGGTCACCCGGGCCGACCGGGCCGCCATGTCCACGATCTCCACCTTGGAGACCCGGGCCGGGGACAGCGCGTTCGCCACCATCTCCCCCGGGTCCTCCGACCAGTCGACGATGTCGATCTTCTCACCGTTCAGCTCGCCCATGACGTTGCGCACACGGCCGCCCATGGGGCCGATGCAGGCGCCCTTGGCGTTCAGGCCGGAGCGGGTGGACCGGACGGCGATCTTCGTGCGGTGACCGGCCTCTCGGGCGATCGCGGCGATCTCCACCGACCCGTCGGCGATCTCCGGCACCTCCAGGGCGAAGAGCTTCTTCACCAGGTTGGGATGCGTACGCGAGAGGGTGACGGAGGGCCCGCGGACGCCCTTGGCCACCCGGACGACGTAGGTGCGCAGGCGCATGCCGTGGGGGTAGGTCTCCCCCGGCACCTGCTCCTGCACGGGCAGGATGGCCTCGAGCTTGCCGATGTCGACGAGCACGTTCTTCGGGTCGCGGCCCTGCTGGACCACTCCGGTGACGATGTCGCCCTCGCGGCCGGCGTACTCGCCGAGCGTCGCGTCGTCCTCGGCGTCGCGCAGGCGCTGCAGGATGACCTGCTTGGCCGTGGTGGCGGCGATACGGCCGAAACCGGACGGGGTGTCGTCGAACTCGCGGGCCTCCTGGCCCTCCTCGAGGTCGTCGGGGTCCTCCTTCGCCCACACGGTCACATGGCCGGTCTCCCGGTTGAGCTCCACGCGCGCGTGGCGGCGGCTTCCCTCGGTGCGGTGGTAGGCGATGAGGAGGGCCGACTCGATCGCCTCGACCAGCAGGTCGAAGGAGATCTCCTTCTCCCGAACCAAGCCCCGCAGGGCGCTCATGTCGATGTCCACGGCTACGCCTCCTCTTCCTTCTTGTCCTTGCGGCTGAACTCGACCTGTACACGCGCCCGGGTGATGTCGTCGAAGGCGATCCGGCGCGTGGTGGCCTTGCGGCCCTTCACGCCGGGCACCTCGGTGTCGACACCCTCGTCGTCGACCTTCAGGATCCTGGCGACCAGCTCGCCGCCCTCGGCCAGCTGGAACTTCACCAGCCGGTCCGTGGCGCGGACGTAGTGGCGGTGTTCCGTGAGGAGGCGCTCCGCGCCGGGGGTGCCGACCTCGAGGGTGTACTCGCCCTCGCCCATCGCGTCCGTCTCGTCGAGTTTCGCCGAGAGCGCGCGGCTCACATCGGCGATCTGGTCCAGGTCGGCGCCCGTGTCCGAGTCGACGACGACGCGCAGCACACGCTTGCGTCCGACGGAGTCCACCTCGATCTCCTCGAGATCCAGGCCCTGGGAGCTGACGAGCGGTTCCAGTAGCTCTCGCAGCCTCTCGCTCTGGGTGGTGCTCATCCGGGTGACTCCTCGGCCGCGTGTGCTGTTGTGGGATGGGTCGCGTGTCTGGTCAAAGGGTATCCGGTCGCGGGGAGTGTTGCCGTCCACCCGGTCACGAACGGTGCCGCTGAGTGATGCCGCACCGCGGCCCGGGTACCGTGATCACGGGCGCGCAGCCCGTGCGGTCCCTTCTTTCCCGCATCCTTCTCGAAGTTTCTCGACACGAGCCCCGAGGACGTCTGACGTGCCGTTCCCCCCATCGCCGCGTACCCGCTCGGGGCCGCGCAGAAGGAGTCTGCTGGCCGCCGCCCCGGCGGCCCTCGCCCTGACGGGCTGCACCGGCGGGGACTCCGGCGGCCCGACCGCGGACGGCGGGGCGGCCGCCGACCGGGCACGCGCGCGCGCCGCCCGCGACAGCGAGGGGCTGGCGGAGCGCTACGACGCGGTGATCGCGGCCCGGCCGGGGCTCGCGGACCGGCTGCGGCCGCTGCGCGAGGAGGTCGTACGGCACGCGCAGGCGTTCGGCGGTGGCCGGAAAGCATCGCCCTCGGCGTCCCCGTCGGCTTCGGTGTCCGCGTCGGCCTCGCCCTCGCCCTCCCCGTCCGTGCCGGGGAACGACAAGGACGCCCTCGCCGGGCTCGCCGCGGCGGAGCGGGAGCTGGCCGACCGGCGGGTCAGGGCGCTGGGCGGGGTTCCGGGTGAGCTGGCGCGGCTGCTGGCGTCGGTGGCGGCGGCCGGGGCGGCGCACGTGTATCTGCTGACGGAGGGTGGCGCGTGAGCGCGGAGAAGGACCGGGAGCTGCGGGCTCTGCAGGCGGCGCTGGCGGCCGAGCACGCGGCGGTCTACGGATACGGCGTCGTCGGCGGGCGGATCGGCAAGGGGCAGCGCACCGAGGCGGTCGCGGCGTACGACGCGCACCGGGCACGCAGGGACGCCCTGGTGCGCGAAGTGAAGGATCTGGGGGGCCGGCCGGTGGCCGCGTCCGCCGGTTACGCGCTGCCCTTCCCCGTGCCGGACGCGGCGGCGGCCGTGCGGCTCGCCGCCGAACTGGAGGACCGGGTGGCCGGGGTGTACGCCGATCTGGTGCGCGCGGCGGGTGGCGTGCGCCGGGCCCTGGCCGCCGAGGCGCTGCGGGAGGCGGCGGTGCGGGCGGTGCGCTGGCGCGGCGAGAGCGTAGCCTTCCCTGGGCTCGCCGAGCGGGCCGGGACGGCCCCGCCCTCGGCGGCGCCGACGGCGTGACCCCCGCGGGGCACGCACCGCGGACAGCACGAAGGGAACGACTCGCTCATGGTTTTCGAACCGCCGAAGCGTCTGGTGAGGGCGCTCGGTGAGACGGCGCCGGACGGTGACGACTGGCTGGATGAGCTGCCCGAGGCGGCGCAGCGGGCCGTCGCGCTACGCGAGTTGACCGTCGAGCGGGTGCAGGTGCCCGGTGGGCGCAGCAGCCTGGTCCTGCTGGTTCGGAGGGCCGACGGTACGCCCGCCGTACTCAAGCTGGCGCCGGGCCGGGCCCGTCCGGAGGCGGAGCGGGCCGCGCTCGCGCACTGGGCCGGGCGGGGCGCCGTACAGCTGCTCGAACCCGTGCCCGCGGAGGGCGAGCTGCTGCTGGAGCGGCTGCATCCGGATGTGTCGGTGCGGTCGCTGCCGGAGGCGAAGGCGCTGCTGGAGGCGGCGGGAACGCTGCGGCGGCTGTGGGTGGAGCCGCCCTCCGGCTTCCCCTTCGAGACGGTCGCCGAGCGGACCGGGCGGCAGGCCGAGGCGATGCGGGCACGGGCCCGGGCCGAGCCCGAGGTGGCCGCGCTGGTCGATCTGGCGCTCGCGGCGCGCGAGGAGTTGCTGGCCGCGCCGCCCGAGCACCGGCTGCTGCACGGCACGTTCCGGCAGAGCAAGGTGCTCGCCGGGGAGCGGATGCCGTGGCTGGCCGTGGGACCGGACCCGGTGGTCGGCGAGTGCGCCTTCGACCTGGCCCGCCTGGTCCGGGACCGGGTGGAGGACCTGATCGCCCAGCCGTCCGGCGCTGCCACGACCCGGCGCCGGGTGAAGCGGCTCGCCGAGTCCCTGGACGTGGACCAGGACCGGCTGCGGGGCTGGACGCTGTTCCGGGCCGTGGAGTCGGGCGTGCGGGCGGGGCGGGTCGGACGGCCGACGGATGCGGAGCTGTTGCTGGAGTTCGCGGCCTGGCTGTGAGCGCTCCGCGACGGGAGCGCCCACAGCCAGGTGGGTGCGGGCCACGGGCCGTTCAACGGCCCTTGTCGGGCTACGCCGTGAGGCGGGCGACGGCTTCCTCGACGGTGAGCTCCTCGCGCTCGCCGGTGCGGCGGTCCTTCAGTTCCACCACGCCGTCGGCCGCCCGCCGCCCGGCGACGAGGATCTGCGGTACGCCGATCAGCTCGGAGTCGGTGAACTTGACGCCCGGGGAGACGCCGGGGCGGTCGTCGACCAGGACGCGGACACCGGCGGCGGCCAGCTTCTGGGAGATGTCCAGGGCCAGTTCGGTCTGGAGGGCCTTGCCGGCGGCGACCACGTGGACGTCGGCCGGGGCGACCTCGGCGGGCCAGCACAGGCCCTTGTCGTCGGCGCTCTGCTCGGCCAGGGCGGCGACCGCGCGGGAGACACCGATGCCGTAGGAGCCCATGGTGACGCGGACCGGCTTGCCGTTCTGGCCGAGGACGTCGAGCTTGAGGGCGTCCGCGTACTTGCGGCCCAGCTGGAAGATGTGGCCGATCTCGATGGCGCGGTCCAGGACCAGGCCCGTGCCGCACTTCGGGCAGGGGTCGCCCTCCTGCACGACCACGACGTCCACGTACGTGTCGACCTCGAAGTCACGGCCCGCGACGACGTTCCCGGTGTGGGTGCCGGCCTTGTTGGCGCCGGTGATCCAGGCCGTGCCGGGGGCGACGCGCGGGTCGGCGATGTACGTGACCTTGTCCAGGCCCTGCGGTCCGACGTAGCCGCGGACCAGGTCGGGGCGGGCGGCGAAGTCCGTCTCGGTGACCAGTTCGACGGCGGCCGGGGCGAAGTGCGCCTCGACCTTGTCCATGTCGACCTCGCGGTCCCCGGGGACGCCGACGGCGACGATCTCGCCGTCGACCTTCACGAGGAGGTTCTTCAGCGTGGCCGAGGCCGGGACGTCGAGGAAGGCCGCGAGGGTCTCGATGGTCGGGGTGTCGGGGGTCGGGATGTCCTCGGCGGCCGGCACGTCCGAGCCGTCGACGGGCTTCAATTCGTACGCGATCGCCTCGGTGTTGGCGGCGAAGTCGCAGTTCGGGCAGTCGGCGAAGGTGTCCTCGCCCGCCTCGGCCGGGGCGAGGAACTCCTCGGACTTGGAGCCGCCCATCGCGCCGGCGGTCGCGGCGCAGATGCGGTAGTCGAGGCCCAGGCGAGCGAAGATCTTCTGGTAGGCCTCGCGGTGCAGGGCGTAGGACTTGGCGAGGCCCTCGTCCTCGGTGTCGAAGGAGTAGGAGTCCTTCATCAGGAACTCGCGGCCGCGCAGGATGCCGGCGCGGGGGCGGGCCTCGTCGCGGTACTTGTTCTGGATCTGGTAGAGGATGACCGGCAGGTCCTTGTAGGAGGACGCCTGGTCCTTCACCAGGAGGGTGAAGATCTCCTCGTGGGTGGGGCCGAGGAGGTAGTCGCCGCCCTTGCGGTCCTGGAGGCGGAACAGCTCGGGGCCGTACTCCTCCCAGCGGCCGGTGGCCTCGTAGGGCTCGCGCGGCAGGATCGCGGGGAGCAGGACCTCCTGGGCGCCGACGGCGTCCATCTCCTCCCGGACGATCCGCTCGACGTTGGCCAGCACCTTCTTGCCGAGGGGCAGCCAGCTCCAGACACCGGCGGCGGTGCGGCGTACGTAGCCGGCGCGGACGAGGAGCTTGTGGCTGAGGACCTCGGCGTCCGCCGGGTCGTCGCGCAACGTCTTCGCCAACAACTGGGACATGCGCTGGACCGGTGCGTTTGCCATGGTTCCTCTGCTCCTGCTGCTGGGGGTCCCCCGCTCGAGCGGAGCCGAGAGCGGGGGGAAGGTGATGGCAGGAGGTTATCCGGGGGGTGCGGGGCGGTGGAAATCGGTTATGCGCGGCGCAGGGGCAGAGGGGCGCCCATCACGGCGTACGGCTTGGGCGCGCTGGGGAAGAGCACCTGGCGGGCCAGGTCCTGGTAGCCGAGGGAGCGGTAGAGGGAGCGGGCCGGGCTGTCGGTGTCGATCGCGGAGAGGATCGAGCGGGGTTCGTCGGCGCCGTCGGTGATCGTGGTGATCAGGGAACGCCCCAGGCCGCGGTTCTGGTACGCGGGGTGGACGTGCAGTTCGGTGATCACGAAGGACTCGTCGAGCCAGTGGTCGTTGTGCTGGGCGCGGAGGTAGGGCTCGACGACGGTGGACCACCAGTGGGTGCGGTCGTTGGGCATGCCGTAGACGAAGCCGACCAGGCGTTCGGCGGTGCTGGCACCTAGGGCCCTGGCGCCCGGGTAGGTCATGTGGCGCAGGACGATCTGGCGGCGGACTGCGACTTCGTCCGGGCCGAGTCCGAAGGCCACGGCTTGGACGGCCAGGGCCTCGTCGACGTGGGCGGAGAGGTCGAGTGGGCCGATCACGAGGTCCATGCGGGGAGCCTACAGGGGGGTTTCGGTTGTCAGCCGGGTGCTGGTGGTCTTCGGTTGAGCGCGCAGTTCCCCGCGCCCCTGAGGGCGCTTCAGAACAGGACGCTCATGAAAGCGCCCACTTCCCGGAAGCCCACCTTCTGGTAGGCCCGCCTGGCCGGCGTGTTGAAGTCGTTGACGTAGAGGCTGACCACGGGGGCGACGTCGGCGAGGGCGTAGCGCAGTACGGCCGCCATGCCCGGGGCGGCCATGCCGGTGCCCCGGTACTCGGGGGCCACCCAGACGCCCTGGATCTGGCAGGCGCGGTCCGTCGCGGCGCCGATCTCGGCCTTGAAGACGACCTTGCCGTCCGCGTCGAAACGGGCGAAGGCGCGGCCGGAGCCGACGAGTTCGGCGACGCGGGCCTGGTAGAGCAGGCCGCCGTCGCCTGCCAGCGGGGAGACGCCGACCTCCTCGGTGAACATGGCCACGCACGCCGGCATGATCGTCTCCATCTCGTCCTTGCGGACGCGACGGACGTAGGGGTCCGGGGTGACGCCGGCCGGGAGGCGGTCGGTGACCATGAGCGGCTGGTGGCGGCGGACGTCGCGGGCCGGGCCCCACTGGGGTTCCAGGAGCCGCCACAGGTCGGACGTGGGGCCGGAGGGGCCGACGATGGAGGAGCAGCGGCGACCGGCCCGGCGGGCTCGGTCGGCGAAGGCGCGGACGGCGCGCGGACCGGCGCAGATCGGGACCAGGTTGGCGCCGGCGTAGCACAGGGAGGTGAGTACGCCGTCCTCGTACCAGCCCCACATCTCACCGCCGAGCCGCCACGGGTCGAGTCCGGCGATCTGCACGCGGGACGTCACGAAGGCGTTCGCGACCGGCTCACGGTCGAGGACGGCGAGCGCGGCGTCCAGGTCGCTCGGTTCGAGGACCCGTGAGGTGGTCTGCGTCAACACGTGCGGGCCTCACGAACTGGGGTTGCTGGTCTCCGCACTATAGCTGCGCTGTCTGGGTGGGACGCCCCGGAGCTCGGGAGTGACGGTATGACGGCGTCTGCGGGTGCGTCGTGGCCGTTCGCGCAGTCCCCCGCGCCCCCTGAAGAGCGGGGCGCGGTCACCCTCGTCGTCAAGTGATCAGCCCGCGACCGCCACCGACGGTTCGCCCGAGGCCACGCCGTCCTTCTCCATCTGCTCGGCGAGCTTCATGGCCTCTTCGATGAGGGTCTCCACGATCTTGGACTCGGGCACGGTCTTGATGACCTCGCCCTTGACGAAGATCTGGCCCTTGCCGTTGCCGGAGGCGACGCCGAGGTCGGCCTCGCGGGCCTCGCCGGGGCCGTTGACGACGCATCCCATGACGGCGACGCGGAGGGGGACGTCCATGCCGGTGAGGCCGGCCGTGACTTCTTCGGCGAGCTTGTAGACGTCGACCTGGGCGCGGCCGCAGGACGGGCAGGAGACGATCTCCAGGCCGCGCTCCTTGAGGTTCAGGGACTCCAGGATCTGGAGGCCGACCTTGACCTCCTCGGCGGGCGGTGCGGAGAGCGAGACGCGGATCGTGTCGCCGATGCCCTGGGAGAGGAGCGCGCCGAAGGCGACGGCCGACTTGATGGTGCCCTGGAAGGCGGGGCCCGCCTCCGTGACGCCGAGGTGCAGCGGGTAGTCGCACTGGGCGGCGAGCTGCTTGTAGGCCTCGATCATGACGACCGGGTCGTTGTGCTTGACGGAGATCTTGATGTCGCGGAAGTCGTGCTCCTCGAAGAGGGACGCCTCCCACAGGGCCGACTCGACGAGGGCCTCCGGGGTGGCCTTGCCGTACTTCTGGAGCAGGCGGCGGTCGAGGGAGCCGGCGTTGACGCCTATGCGGATCGGGGTGCCGTGGTCCCGGGCCGCCTTGGCGATCTCCTTGACCTTGTCGTCGAACTGCTTGATGTTGCCCGGGTTGACGCGGACCGCCGCACAGCCGGCCTCGATGGCGGCGAAGACGTACTTCGGCTGGAAGTGGATGTCGGCGATGACCGGGATCTGCGACTTGCGGGCGATGGTCGCCAGTGCGTCGGCGTCGTCCTGGGTCGGGCAGGCCACGCGGACGATCTGGCAGCCGGAGGCGGTGAGTTCGGCGATCTGCTGGAGGGTCGCGCCGATGTCGGAGGTACGCGTCGTGGTCATCGACTGCACCGACACGGGGGCGTCTCCGCCGACGGCCACGGTCCCGACCTGGATCTGGCGGCTCTTCCGGCGCTCGGCGAGCTTGGTCGGAACGGACGGCATGCCGAGAGAAATCGCAGTCATCTGCTGTGCAACCCCAAGTCGTGGATCAAGGTCCGGTCCCGTGAGCAGCGGGCTCCGAGCTTCGAGATTACGGCACGTGCCTCGGGGCGAGCACATCCCACCCTTTGTGCCACTCGATGGGAGGCGGCCCGGCGAAAAGCCTGCCGGGCCGCCGTGAACGCCGTATGACTAGGAGATTTTCACCGGGTTCACCACGTCCGCGATCAGAACCAGGATCGTGAAGCAGATGAAGATGCCCGCGACGACGTAGGCGACCGGCATGAGCTTCGCCACGTCGAAGGGGCCCGGGTCCGGCCGGCGCAGCACCTTGGCCGTGTTGCGGCGCAGCGACTCCCACAGCGCGCCCGCGATGTGACCGCCGTCGAGCGGCAGCAGCGGGAGCATGTTGAACAGGAACAGCGAGAGGTTGAAGCCCGCGACCAGCATCAGGGCCATGGCCAGTTGCTGGGTGGGCGGGATGTCGAGAGTGAAGATCTCACCGCCGACGCGGGCCGCGCCGACCACGCCCATCGGGGAGTCGGCCTCGCGCTCGGCGCCGTCGAAGGCCGCGTTCCACAGGGCCGGGATCTTGCCGGGGAGCGCGGCGAGGGAGTCGACGGCCTCGCCGATGCGGTCGCCCATCCAGGTCACGGAGTCGCCGAAGTCCTGCTTGACCACGCCGGTGGCGGCGCTGAAGCCGAGGAAGCCGGCCTGGACGTACTGGCCCTCGACGATCTGGCCGCTCGCGTCCTTCTTGGCGACCTGGTTGGTGGCGATCTTCGCCTGCAGGGTGACGTCCTGCCCGTTCCGCTCGACGACGATCGGCACCTCCTTGCCGGGGGTGGCGCGGATGAGGTCGGAGAGCTTGTTCCAGTCGTCGGTCTTCACCCCGTCGAAGGAGACGATCTTGTCGCCCGCCTTCAGGCCCGCCGCGGCGGCGGGGGCGGCCGGGTCGCCCTTCTCGCACTTGTCGCGGTTCTCGCTCTGCGCGATGACGCACTTCGAGACCGAGCTGACCGTGGTGGTCTGCTGGGTGATGCCGAAGCCCATCAGGACGGTGAGGAACAGCGCCACCGCCAATACGAGGTTCATGAAGGGGCCCGCGAACATGACGATCACGCGCTTCCAGGGGGCGCGCGTGTAGAACATGCGCTTCTCGTCGCCCGGCTGGAGCTCCTCGTAGGCGGCGGTGCGGGCGTCCTCGATCATGCCGCGCCACGGGGAGGTGGAGCGCGCTTCCATACGGCCGTCGGGACCGGGCGGGAACATGCCGATCATGCGGATGTAGCCGCCGAACGGGATGGCCTTGATGCCGTACTCCGTCTCGCCCTTCCTGCGCGAGAAGAGCGTGGGGCCGAAGCCGACCATGTACTGCGGCACGCGGATGCCGAAGAGCTTGGCGGTGGAGAGGTGCCCCAGCTCGTGCCACGCGATCGAGACGAGCAGGCCGACCACGAAGAGGACTATGCCGAGGATGAACATCAGGGTCGTCATGCACGGGCCTCCGCCGTCTGTGCCGCCAGTTGCCGGGCCCGGGTCCGCGCCCAGGTCTCCGCTTCGAGGACGTCCGACACGGTGAGCGAGGTTCCCGCACGCGGGGTGCCGTGCTCCTCGACGACCCGGGTGACGGTGTCGATGATCCCGTTGAAGGGCAGCGCGCCCTGGCGGAACGCCTCCACGCACTCCTCGTTGGCCGCGTTGAACACCGCCGGGGCGGTGCCCGCGAGCTCGCCCACGTGCCGGGCGAGGTTCACCGAGGGGAAGGCCTCGTCGTCCAGCGGGAAGAACTCCCAGGTCGAGGCCTTGCTCCAGTCGAAGGTGGGGGCGGCGTCGGGCACGCGCTCGGGCCAGCCGAGGCCGATGGCGATGGGCCCGCGCATGTCGGGCGGGGTCGCCTGGGCCAGTGTCGATCCATCCGTGAACTCAACCATCGAGTGGACATACGACTGGGGATGCACGACCACCTCAATGCGGTCGAAGGGAATGTCGTAGAGGAGGTGCGCCTCGATGACCTCCAGGCCCTTGTTGACGAGTGTCGCGGAGTTGATCGTGATGACCGGGCCCATGGCCCAGGTGGGGTGGGCGAGGGCGTCCTCGACGGTGACACTCGCGAGCTCGGCCTTGCTGCGGCCGCGGAACGGGCCGCCGGAGGCGGTGACGACCAGCTTGCGGACGTCGGCGCGGGTGCCCGCGGCCAGGGCCTGGAAGAGGGCGGCGTGCTCGGAGTCGACCGGGATGATCTGCCCGGGCTTGGCGAGGGCCTTGACCAGCGGGCCGCCGACGATGAGCGACTCCTTGTTGGCGAGCGCGAGGGTGCGGCCCGCCTCCAGCGCGGCCAGGGTCGGGGCGAGTCCGATGGAGCCGGTGATGCCGTTCAGGACGGTGTGGCAGTCGGACGCCGCCAGGTGGGTGGCCGCGTCCGGGCCGGCGAGGAGCTCGGGAAGCGGCTCACCGGGGCCGTACTGCGCGGTGAGCGCCTCGCGCAGGGCCGGTACGACGTCCTCACGGGCGACCGCGACCGTCCGCACCCGCAGCCGGTACGCCTGCTCCGCGAGGAGGGCGATGCGGCCGCCGTTGGCCGACAGGCCCGTGACGCGGAAGCGGTCGGGGTTGCGCAGCACCAGGTCGATGGCCTGGGTGCCGATGGACCCGGTGGAACCGAGGATCACCACGTCCTTGGGGCCGTCGCCCGCGACCGGGTCATAGACGAGGTGCGGGTCGGCGAGGGGGGCTGGACTGTCGCTCATTGCTCCATTGTTGCCGTAAGGCCGGTGTGTGAGGACAGCGCATCCCCCTCCTGGGGGCGCGCGCCACCTCGGTGTGCGCCCCCGGAGAGGCCGGGGTTACCGGATGGGCCGGTGGACGTTCTCCTTCTGACTCGGTCCCGGTGTCGCGTCCGCGATCCAGGGGCCCTCGCCCGAGGGGTCGACGATGCCCTGCTCCAGCCACTCGTAGGTGCCGGACAGGACGCCCTTGACGACCTTGCGGTCGAGGTCGTCGGTGTTGGTCCACAGGCGGGTGAAGAGCTCCTCGACGCGGATCCTGGCCTGGCGGCAGAAGACGTCGGCCAGCTGGTAGGCCTCGCGGCCGTGGTCGCCCTGGCTGCGCAGGAGCTCGGCCCGCACGCAGGAGGCGCTCATGGCGAACAGCTCGGCGCCGATGTCGACGATCCGGCCGAGGAAGCCCTGCTTGGACTCCATCCGGCCCTGCCAGCGGGACATGGCGTAGAAGGTGGAGCGGGCCAGCTTGCGGGCGGTGCGCTCGACGTAGCGCAGGTGGCCGGAGAGGTCCACGTCGTGTTTGAACTCGCCGTACGAGGCCGGGAGCTGGCCCGGGCCCGCGACCAGTTTCGGCAGCCACTTGGCGTAGAAGACGCCCGCGTTCGCGCCGGCCCTGGCCTTGTCGCCCAGGGACTTCTCGGGGTCGATGAGGTCACCGGCGACCGAGAGGTGGGCGTCGACGGCCTCGCGCGCGATCAGCAGGTGCATGATCTCGGTGGAGCCCTCGAAGATGCGGTTGATGCGCAGGTCGCGCAGCAGCTGCTCGGCCGGGACGCCGCGCTCGCCGCGGGCCCGCAGGGACTCGGCCGTCTCGAAACCGCGTCCGCCGCGGATCTGGACCAGCTCGTCGGCCATCGTCCAGGCCATCTCGGAGGCGTACAGCTTGGCCAGGGCGCCTTCGATACGGATGTCGTTGCGGTCCTCGTCGGCCATCTGGGAGGCCAGGTCCGTCACGGCCTCCAGGGCGAAGGTGGTGGCGGCGATGAAGGAGATCTTGGAGCCGACCGCCTCGTGGTGCGCGACGGGCTTGCCCCACTGCTCGCGGGCCGCCGACCACTCCCGGGCGATCTTCAGACACCACTTGCCGGCCGCGACGCAGGAGGCCGGCAGCGACAGCCGCCCGGTGTTGAGGGTGGTCAGGGCGATCTTCAGGCCCTGCCCCTCCTCGCCGACGCGGTTGGCGGCGGGGACGCGGACCTGGTGGAAGCGGGTGACGCCGTTCTCGATGCCGCGCAGGCCCATGAAGGCGTTGCGGTTCTCGACCGTGACACCCGGCGAGTTGGTCTCGACGACGAAGGCGGTGATGCCGCCGCGGTGGCCCTCGCTCTTCGGGACCCGGGCCATGACGACCAGCAGGTCGGCGACGACGCCGTTGGTGGTCCACAGTTTCACCCCGTCGAGGACGTAGTCGTCCCCGTCGGGCACGGCCGTGGTGGCCAGGCGGGCCGGGTCGGAGCCGACGTCGGGCTCGGTGAGCAGGAAGGCGCTGATGTCCGTGCGGGCGCAGCGCGGCAGGAACCGCTCCCGCTGCTCCTGCGTCCCGAACAGCTTCAGGGGCTGGGGCACGCCGATCGACTGGTGCGCGGAGAGCAGGACGCCGATCGCGGGGCTCGCGGAGCCGGCCAGGGCGAGCGCCTTGTTGTAGTACACCTGTCCGAGGCCGAGCCCGCCGTACTTGGTGTCGATCTTCATGCCGAAGGCGCCGAGCTCCTTCAGGCCGTCGATCACCTCGTCGGGGATCCGGGCCTCGCGCTCGATGAGGGCCCCGTCGACCTTGGTCTCGACGAAGTCGCGGAGCTTGGCGAGGAACTCCTCGCCGCGCTCGGCCGCCTCGTCGGCGGGGAGGGGGTGGGGGTGGATGAGGTCGAGCCGGAAGCGGCCGAGGAACAGCTCCTTGGCGAAGCTGGGCTTGCGCCAGTGCTGTTCCCGGGCGGCCTCCGCCACCTCACGGGCCTCCCGCTCGGTGACGGCGGGACGGGAAGAGGGGGTGGTGGAAGCGGACATGAGGGGCACCTCGCCGCAACTAGGAAGATGGAGGACCGTTTCGTTACCGACCAGTGCTACTGGATCGTTGGTACCCGAATCCGGACGCTCCCACCAGTCCTCGCGCGTCCGTTCAGCCGAAGGGGGGCGGAGCGTCCCCGGCACTTGTCGGCCGCCTGACGACAGTGTTGCATCGAGATGCCGGGACCGTGACGGATCCGGCCTTGAGAGCGCTCCGGGAAAACGGTATCGAAGCGCTTCGATAACCTATGGACACCCACTCCTGCTGGGGCTACTGTCGAACCACCCCCACGCACCCGTATCAGCCAGGCGCACTGTCGAAGCGCTTCACAAAAGCTTGGAGAGCTGGATGGTCACCCTCGCCGAGGTCGCCCAGCACGCCGGAGTCTCGGCGAGCACGGTGAGCTATGTCCTCAGCGGCAAGCGGTCCATCTCCGCGACCACCCGGCAGCGGGTCGAGCGGAGCATCCGTGAGCTCGGGTACCACCCGAACGCCGGGGCCCGCGCCCTGGCCAGCAGCAAGTCGAACATCATCGCGCTGATGGTCCCGCTGCGCACGGACATGTACGTGCCCGTGATGATGGAGATCGCCATCGCCGTGGCCACCTCCGCCCGCGCCCACGGGTACGACGTGCTGCTGCTCACCGGCGAGGAGGGCCCCGACGCGGTGCGCCGCGTGGCCGGCAGCGGGCTCGCCGACGGCATGATCCTCATGGACGTCGAACTCGACGACGAGCGGCTGCCGTTGCTGCGCGCGACGGACCAGCCGTCCGTGCTGATCGGTCTGCCCGCCGACACCACCGGGCTGACCTGCGTCGATCTGGACTTCCGCGCGACGGGCGCCCTGTGCGTGGAGCACCTGGCCAAGCAGGGGCACCAGGACATCGCGGTCATCGGCGAGGCCCCGGCCGTGTACGAGCGGCACACGGGCTTCGCCGAGCGCACCCTCGACGGGCTCCGGACCCGTTCCCGGGAGCTGGGGGTGCGGCTGCTGCACCGGCCGTGCGAGGGCGGTTACGACGCGATGGCGGTCACCCTCGCCCGGATCCTCGACGAACGCCCGGACACCTCGGGACTGATCGTGCAGAACGAGTCGGTGGTCGAGCCGCTGCTCGCGCTGCTGCGGCAGCAGGGCCGGGCCGTTCCGGAGGACGTGTCCGTGGTCGCGATCTGCCCCGACCAGGTCGCGATGCAGGCCTCGGTGCGGCTCACCTCGGTGGCCATCCCCGCGCAGGAGATGGGCCGGCACGCCGTGGACCACCTGGTCGCCAAGCTCGACGGGCGCGGCGGCGACGAGGTCGTGCTGATCGCGCCCGAGCTGACGGTACGGGGGAGCACGGGCCCGGCGCCGAGCCGGTCGTAGGCGCCCCGTCCGCACCGGTCCTGAACACCGCCCTCCGCGCAGGGCACCCCCATGCCTGCACCCCATGTCCGCCCTCCTCCAGGAGCACAGGAGCACGCGTGAACCAGCCTGCTGAAACCCAGCCCCAGGTGAGTCTGGCGCAGTCCTCCCCCACCGTCGGCACCTTCCGAGAGCGGGGCGGTGCCCTGGAGTGGAGCGGCCGCCAGGAGACCCTCCGGATCGAGCCGTGGGGCCCGGACGCGGTCCGGGTGCGTGCCCGGCTCGGCGGTCCGGTCCTGGAAGGACTCCCCGGCGCCCTGCTCGACGAGGTCCCCGCGACGCCGGCCACGGTGAAGGTCGAGGAGGGCACCGGGCTGCTGACCGTCGGCGCGCTCACCGTCGAGGTGAGTGCCGAGGGCCTGATCCGCTTCCTGCGGACGGAGGACCGCGCCGAGATCCTCGCCGAGGACCGCGCCCACTTCTGGTGGCCGGGCTCCCGCCTCTACACGGCCGTCGGCAACGGCCACCACCGCCTGGAGCAGCGCTTCGCCGCCTACGACGACGAGAAGCTGTACGGGCTCGGCCAGCACCAGCACGGGCACTTCGACCAGAAGGGCCTGGTCCTGGACCTGGTCCAGCGCAACGCCGAGGTCGGCATCCCGGTGCTGACCTCCAGCCGCGGCTACACCCTGCTGTGGAACAACCCGGCGATCGGCCGCGTGGAGCTGGCGCACAACGGCACCCGGTGGGTCGCCGACTCGGCCCGGCAGATCGACTACTGGATCACCGCGGGCGACCCGGCCGCCGGCCAGCGCCGCTACAGCGCGGTGACCGGCCGCAGCCCGATGCTGCCGGAGTGGGCGGCGGGCTTCTGGCAGTGCAAGCTGCGCTACCGCACTCAGGACGAGCTCATGGCGGTGGCCCGGGAGTACAAGCGGCGCGGGCTGCCCATCTCGGCGATCGTCTGCGACTTCTTCCACTGGACGCACCTCGGCGAGTGGAAGTTCGACCCGAAGGAGTGGCCGGACCCGGCGGCGATGGTGCGCGAGCTGGACGAGCTCGGCATCAAGCTGGTGGTGAGCGTCTGGCCCTCGGTGTCGCCGCTGAGCGAGAACCACCCGGTCATGGAGCAGCGCGGGTACTTCATCGGCACCCAGTACGGGCCGATGGCGCACGCGGACTGGCCCGACAAGGAGGTCGCCTCCACGGTCCAGGTGGCCTTCTACGACGCCACCAACCCCGACGCCCGGGAGTTCGTGTGGTCGAAGGTGAAGGAGAACTACCTCGACCCGTACGGCATCACGGCGTTCTGGCTGGACGCCTGCGAGCCGGAGCTGAAGCCGGGTTTCCAGGAGAACCTGCGCTACTGGGCGGGTCCGGGCCTGGAGGTCGGCAACGCCTATCCGGCGGAGAACGCCCGCACCTTCTACGAGGGCCTGGCCGCCACCGGCGAGGAGGAGATCGTCACCCTCAACCGCTCGGCGTGGGCGGGCAGTCAGCGCTACGGCGCCGCCCTGTGGTCCGGTGACATCGGCACCGACTTCCCGACCCTGCGCCGCCAGATCGCGGCCGGACTCAACACGGCCCTGTCGGGCATCCCGTGGTGGAACACCGACATCGGCGGCTTCCACGGCGGCGACCCGGACGACCCGGCGTACCGGGAGGTGATGGTCCGCTGGTTCCAGTTCGGCGCGCTGTCCCCGCTGATGCGGCTGCACGGCTTCCGCGACCCGGGCATGCCGCTGGGCCCGGAGATGACGGGCGGGCCCAACGAGGTGTGGTCCTACGGCGAGGAGGCCGGGGCGATCCTGGAGCGGTACCTGCGGCTGCGCGAGCGGCTGAAGCCGTATGTGCTGGACGTGATGCGCGCCGCCCACGAGGAGGGGCTGCCGGTGATGCGGCCGCTGTTCCTGGAGTTCCCGGACGACCCGGCGGCCTGGCCGGTCGACGACTCCTACCTGTTCGGCCCCGATCTGCTGGTCGCTCCGGTGCTGACGGCCGGCGCCACGGCCCGTACGGCGTACCTGCCGGCCGGGGCCGCCTGGACGGACGCGTGGACGGGTGAGACGTACGAGGGCGGGCAGGCCGTGACGGTCGACGCACCGCTGGACCGGATCCCGCTGTTCCTGCGGGACGGGGCGGAGTTGCCGATCGCGGACTGATCTCGGCTGCGCGGCCGGTCCCCTCCGGGGGGAGGGACCGGCCGCGTTCTCATGGGCTCAGCGGCAGACGGAGGCCAGCGCGCGGACCAGGGCCCGGGTGTGCAGGGCGTCGAGGTGGTTCTCGTGGTGGACCTGGAGGCCGGCGAATGCCAGTTCGGGGCGGCAGGTGAAGGCGCCGCGGTCCGCGGAGGTGTCGGCGAGGGCTTCGACGAGCGAGCCGGTGACCTGGTTGATCGTCTGCCGTACGACGTTCAGGTCCGGCTTGGTCGTCGGTGCTTCGTCCGGATGGTCGGTCCAGCGTTGGAACAGGCCTCGCTGGACGATCTTGTTGGCCTCGATCTGGTCGCGGAAGACGACACGCATCTCGTCCGGGTCGGCGCCGAGCTGCCGGGCCTGGGCGGCGACGTTGTCGAGGACCTGCTGTTCGCGGGCCGGGTCGTCGATGGGACTGTCGGTGCCCCACTTGGCCGCGGCGACCAGGTCGGCGGTGGCCAGGCGTTCGGCGGCGAGCTCGGCGACGGAGTGCAGGGGGGACAGGGAGAGGGCGGCGGCACGAGGGGCCGTCGCGGTGCCGGAGAGCGGAACCGCGACCGCGGAACCCGTCGCCGTGAGGACGACGGCCGCGGTCGCGGTCACGGTGATCAGGGCACGTCGAAGGGGGGTGGTGGTACGCATGTCCCCATCAAACCCGACGCATCCCCAGGATCAGGTCAACTACTGTTCACGGTCAGGTTGTTGGTGGTGAAGTTCAGACCGCCGGACGACGAGGTGACCTCGTAGCCGAACTGCACGTCACCGATCGTCTCGTTCCCCATCCACTTCTTGGTGTCCTTGATCCACTTCAGGATCGACAGGATGTTCACCGTGCCGGAGCTGGAGTTGGAGGTGCGGATGAACGAGAACACCTCGTTGGAGCCGTTGGTGCCCTTGAAGACGTTCCAGGAGTGTCCGCCGACACTGACCGTGCCCTGCGAGCTGCCGAGCGGACCGACGGGTCCGGTCTTGTTGACCCAGAGCATGATCTCGTAGTCGTGGTCCGTGTCCCAGATGTCGTACGACGTGTTGTACGCGCCGGACGACGGGACGCTGACGTTGTAGCTGCTGGAGAGCGAGCCCAGCGAGGTGATCGACTTGTTGATCGCCTTCGTCTGGTTCGGGTAGGACTTGATGCCGCCGGTGTTGGGGTGGTTGGCCCAGATGCCCCAGTTGGTGCCGGAGTTGGCCCAGATGCACTGGCTGCCGGCGCCGCCGCCCCAGATGTTGTTGTAGAGCGTGTAGCCGTTCAGGTTGGTCTGGCCCCACTGGTCGCAGGTGTTCCAGACGGCGGCGGAGGCGGGGGCGGAGGCGAGACCGATCGTGGCGCCGAGCGCCAGGGCGGGAGCCAGCAGGACCTTGGTGACCCTGCTCAGCGTGTGTGATGCCATGGTGTCCCTTCCATGGGTGGGGGGATTGCGGAGGTGGGGGGTTCACCACGCCCTCAGCGCGAGGACGCGGTCTTCTCCGGCGACCGGGTCGAGCGTTCGGCGCCGGTGGAAGTCCTCGGGTCGAGCTCCGGCGGCCGGGGCCCCGGCCGCAGCACCGCCGCCCCGTGGCGGCCGAGGGTGACCCGGTCGGTGACGTCCGTACCGGTCAGCAGGTCGTGGTGGATGCCGGGCACCTCGACGGTCACCGGCTCACGGCCGTGGTTGAGCACGAACAGCACCTCGCCCCGGCGTACGGCCTCGACCTGCCCGGGCAGGCCGTCGAGCACCGGCCGGACGCCCGCGCCGGCGGCGATCGAGGCCAGCAGGTCGCGCAGCGCCTCGGGTTCCGGGAGCGTGGAGACGTACCAGGCGCGGCCCCTGCGCAGGACGGCGGGCATGCCGTCGAGTTCGCCGCCCTTGTAGCGGGTCGTGTCATCGGGATCGGCGGACTCGATCTCCTCGGACCACAGCGTGCCCGTGAAGCCCTCGCAGGCCACGGTCTCCCCCGCGTCCAGCGGCCACCACTCCTGCAGGGTGCGGATGCCGAACAGGGCCCGCAGCCGGGCGTCCATGCCGCCGGGGCGCACGCGGTCGTCCTCGTCGGCGACACCGGTGAGGAAGCCGCAGACGAGGGTGCCGCCCTGCCGCACGTAGGAGAGGAGGTTGTCGATCGCGCTGTCGGTGAGGGCGTACAACTGCGGTACGACGACCAGCGGGTACCGCGTCAGGTCGTGCTCGGGGTGGGCGAAGTCGGTGGTGAGGTGCGCCTGCCACAGGGCCCGGTGCCAGGCGCGCAGCACGTCCGGGTAGTCCACCCGGCTGGAGAGGCGGCCGTCCTGTTCACCGGCCCACCAGGAGTGCCAGTCGTGCAGGACGGCGACGCTCGCGGTGAGGTGCCGGCCGGTCACCTCGGGGGCGATGCGTTCCAGGTCGGCGCCGAGCCGCTTGACCTCCTGGTACGTCCGGCCCTCCTCCCCCGCGTGGCTGACCATGCCGGAGTGGAACTTCTCCGCGCCCTGCCGGGACTGCCGCCACTGGAAGTAGCAGACGGCGTCGGCGCCCCGGGCCACGGCCTGGAGGGACCACAGCCGGTTGAGGCCGCGTGGCTTGGGGTGGTTCACGCCCCGCCAGTTGACCGGCCCGGCCGCCTGTTCCATCAGCATCCAGGGCCCGCGCGCCTGGGAGCGGGTCATGTCCTGGACGAGGGCGCCGTGCTGCGCGCCGAACGGATCACGCGGGTCGGGGTAGAGGTCGACGGAGACGACGTCCTCCTCCTCGGCCCAGCGCCACGCGTCCTGCCCGGACCACAGCGGCATGAAGTTGGTGGTGACCGGCAGGTGCGGGGTGTGCCGCCGGACGATGTCCCGCTCGGCGGTGTAACACTCCAGGAGCATGTCGGAGGTGAAGCGGCGGAAGTCCAGGACCTGGCCGGGGTTGCGCAGGTAGTGGGGCAGGCGGGGCGGCAGGATGCCGTCCCAGGTGTCGTAGCCCTGGCTCCAGAAGGCGGTGCCCCAGGCGGTGTTGAGGGCGTCGAGCGTGCCGTATTTCGCGCGCAGCCAGCGGCGGAAGGCGGCCGCGGCCTGGTCGCCGTGGTCGTAGGTGCAGTACTCGTTGTTGATGTGCCACATCGTGAGGGCCGGGTGACCGCCGTAGCGGGCGGCCAGGTCCTCGGTGATGGCGGCGGCGTAGCGCCGGTAGGTGGCGCTGGAGTGCGAGAAGTGCTGCCGCCCGCCCCACCACTCGGTGCGGCCGTCCTCGGTGACGGGCAGGGTGTCGGGGTGCAGCCGGCCCATCCAGGGCGGGGGCGAGGAGGTGGGCGTGGCGAGGACGACGCCGATACCGCTGTCGTGCATCAGGTCCATCAGTGTGTCCAGCCAGTCGAATGCGCGCGCACCGGGCTCCGGTTCGAGCGTCGACCAGGAGAACACCCCGAGGGTGACGGAGTTGACGCCGGCGTCCTTCATCAGCCGGACGTCCTCGTGCCAGGTCTCCTCGGCCCACTGCTCGGGGTTGTAGTCGCCGCCGTAGAGGAGGCGGCCCCGGGTGGCGTCGCTCAGCCGGGGCCGTTTCCCCTCGCTCACCGGACGGGGTCCCCGTACTGCACGCCGCGTCCGTTGGTGGCGATGTAGACCCGGCCGTGGACCCGCGGGTCGCCCGCGATGGCGGCTCCGGTCCAGCCCCACTGGTGCCGGTCGTCGTTGATCCGCGTCCAGGTCTTCGCCTCGTCGTCGGAGCGGTGGACGGCCGTGACGGTCTCCGTGGCGCCGACCATGTAGATCGCCGGGTAGGAGGCACCCTCGGCGGCCTTGCCGAAGCCGAGGGTGTACGAGGCCCAGCAGCTGCTGACCTTGGTGAAGTTCGCGCCGCCGTCGGTCGAGCGGTACAGCCCGTTCCACTTGAGGCTCAGCCACAGGTCACCGGAGCGCCCCGGTGCCGCGACCAGCTGGAACTCGCTGTCGCCGGAAGCCAGGCCGGTGGCCCGCGCGGTGAAGGTCCGGCCGCTGTCGGTGCTGGCGAACAGCGTGCCGGTGGTGGTGTCGAAGGCGTAGAAGCGGGCCGGGTCGACGGGGTCCGCGACCGGCTTGGCGCCCTTCGGGAAGGTGGCGGTCTCGGACCAGGTGACGCCGTTGTCCGCCGAGCGGTGGCCCGGGTCGGCCGTGCCGAAGGACCACAGCAGCACGCTGCCGTCGGCGTTGGTGGCGATCGGGCCGGGCGCGGACTTGGCGACGGCGGGCTGGGTCGCGAAGGGGGCCCAGCTCCGGCCGCCGTCGTTCGAGAAGGCGCCGTTGCCGTGGTCGCCCCACCCGGACCGGACCACGTACGACGGTCTGGCCGAGGCCAGCGACAGGCCTGTCGCCGTGCTGAAGACCGGGTTCGTCGCCATGCCGCGCGAGGGCGACGCCGTGAGCCGCTCGTGGTACATCACGCCGACGTCCCCGCATCCGCTGAGCAGGTGCGCCTTGCCGGCCGGGGGCGAGATCAGGTGCCGTACGGACGCCTCCTCCACTCCGCGGATCTGCGGGGCCCAGTGCCTGAGGTCGCGGGTGCCGTAGAGGGTGGCGCCGGTGCCGTACACGACGTGCCGGGAGTCGTACGGGTCGAGCCCGACGGCCTGGATCCACCAGCCGAACTTGGGCTTGTCGGCGCCGAAGGTGAGGTACGGCGTCTCGGAGACGTCGAGGACGGCCTTCTCCTTGAGGGACGTCCAGGTGCGGCCGCCGTCGGTGGTCCGGTACACGGTGTCCACCAGCGACCAGCGGTTGTTGGTGGCGACGACGACGGTGCCCGGGCGCCGGGCGTCCACGGCGACACCGCCGTAGGCGAAGGAGTCGGTCCCGCCGTCGCCCGTGGGCCCGCCGGGCTTCACCGGCGTGACCTCGGTCCACTTCCCGGTCGTCGTCCGCAGCTTGTGCACGCTGCCGTCGGACTGGCCGTTGGGGCCGGGGGCGTCGCCGTAGCTGACGTACAGCTCGCGGGTGTGCCGGTCGTACGCGGCCCGGACCGGCACCTTGGCAGCGGTGCCGGTGGGCTGCCCGGGGACGGCCTCCCAGGTGGTGCCGTCGGACGTGCGGTAGAGGCTCGGCTTCCCGGCGGTGCCGTCGGAGTCGCCCCAGCCCGCGTAGACACTGCGGCCGGCGGCGACCAGGAGGGTGACGCCCTGGCCGGTCGCGCTCGGGGTGGCAGGGAAGCTCACGGCGTGCCAACTGACGCCGCGGTCGGTCGACTTGAGCAGTCCGTCGTGCCGGGTGCCCAGCCACAGGGTGTCGCTGTCCCGCGGGTCGACGAGCAGCCGTTCACCGCAGCCGCGCCCGTCCTCGTTGGCCCCGAGCTTCACGGTGAGGTCGGTGCGCTGCCAGGTCGCGCCCCGGTCCTCGGACCGCAGCACGGCCCCGTTGCCGGCCCAGGACTGCGTGTACGTGCCGAGGGCGAGGTAGACCCGGTCCGGGTGCGCCGGGTCGACGGCCATGGCCTCCACGCCGAGCAGGTTCCAGTCGTCCCAGCCGATGTGGTCGGTCAGCGGGATCCACCGGTCGGTCCGGTCGTCCCAGCGGTAGGCACCGCCGATGTCGGTGCGGAGGTAGACGAGCCCCTCGACGGAGGGGTGGAACAGCACGCCGGTGATGAATCCGGTTCCGCCCTGGACGGCGTTGCGCCAGCGGTAGCCGCCCGGCGCGGCAGGGGGCGCGGCATGGGCACGTTGCTGGGCCGCCGGAAGGGCGGAGGCCGCAGCGGTGACGGCGGTGGCGGCGAGCACGGAACGTCTGCTGAGGGGAAACGCACGCATGACAGACCTCGGTTCCTGCAAGGGGGGGGTGGGAGAGAGGCTTCAGGGGTGCGGGGAACTGCGTGACAAGCCACGACGCGGCGGCAGGCGACAACCGACGGCCGGCGTCGCGATCACCCCTTGACGGCCCCGGTGAGCATGCCCTTCTTGAAGTGCCTCTGGACGAAGGGGGACAGCACGGCGACGGGCAGCAGCGCCATCACCATCACGGCCATCTGCACCGCCAGCCCCGACAGCTGCCCCGTCTTGATGGCCTGCCCCAGTCCCACCGGGGCCTCCTGCTTCTGCACCAGCTGGATCATGACGTTCTGCAGCGGCATCATGTCCTGGTCGTTCAGGTAGAGCGACGCGTTGAACCAGGCGCTCCAGTACCCGACGGCGTAGAACAGCGTGATCACCGCGAGGACGGCCCGCGACAGCGGCATGACGATCTGCCGCAGGATGCGGAAGTCTCCCGCACCGTCGATGCGTGCGCTGTCGATGAGTTCCTGCGAGATCCCCATGAAGAAACCGCGCAGCACCAGGATGTTGAAGACGCTGATCGCGCTCGGCAGGATCAGCGCGAGATAGCTGTCCATCAGGCCGAGGGACTGCACGAGCAGGTACGTGGGGATGAGGCCGGCGCTGAAGAACATGGTCGCCAGCAGCGTCATCAGGATCCAGCGGTGGCCGAGGGACCCGCTGCGGGAGAGGCCGTAGGCGCACAGCACGGACACCGCCATGGAGAACAGCGTGCCGACCAGGGTGACGAGGACGCTGACGATCGCGGCGCGGGTGACCTGACCGCCGCTGAGCAGTTCCTGGTACGCGATGAAGGTGATGCCCTTGGGCACCAGCACCAGGCCGCCCGCCTCGTCGATGGTCTTCCGCGAGGAGAGGCTGGTGACGATCACGATCCACAGCGGGAAGAGGATCGCCAGGCAGGCGAAGGACAGGGCGATGCCCTTGCCCGCGAGGCCGGCCTTGGACGGAGCCTCCTCCCACGGCGGGCGTGGCGGAGCGGCCCACGGGCGCGGCTTGCTCGCCGGTTTCTCGATGACGGCGGTCATTTCTTGTACACCCCCTGCTCGCCCATGAGGTGGGCCACCTTGTTCGCGGCGAGGACCAGGCCGATGCTGACCACGCCCTTGATGAGACCGGCGGCGGCCGCGTAGCTGAAGTCCTGGTTGCGTACGCCGTTCCACCACACGAAGGTGTCGAGGACCTCTCCCGCACCCGGCCCGACGGCGTCGCGTTGCAACAGAATCTGTTCGAACCCGACGGTCAGGGCGTCGCCGACGCGCAGTACGAGGAGAAGGGCGATCACCGGGCGCAGGGCGGGCAGCGTGACGTGCCACATGCGGCGCCAGCGTCCGGCGCCGTCCATCGCGGCGGCCTCGTACAGGTCCGGGCTGACCGACGCCAGGGCGGCGAGGAAGACGATGATCCCCCAGCCGGCGTCCTTCCACACGCTCTCCGCGGTCAGCAGGAAGGGGAAGGTGCCCGGGTTGGTCATGATGTCGATGCCGTCGTACCCGTTCTGCCGCAGCAGCTGGGAGAGCATCCCCGCGCCGCCGAACATCTGCTGGAAGACGGCGATGACCAGCACCCACGAGAAGAAGTGCGGCAGGTAGAGCACCGCCTGCGCGACGGCCCGCACGCGGGGCCGGACCACGCTGTTGATGAGCAGCGCGAGCAGGATCGGGATGGGGAAGAACAGCACGAGCTGGACGAAGAACAGCACCAGCGTGTTCTCGACGGCGTTCCAGAAGTCCGAGTCCTCGAAGATCCGCTGGAAGTTCTCCATGCCCACGAAGGGGCTGTTCAGGATGGAGACGATGCCGTTGTCGCTGATGTAGGGGTCGTAGTCCTGGAAGGCGACGACGTTGCCGAGGATGGGCAGGTAGTTGAAGACCAGCACCAGCAGGACGGCCGGCAGCGTCATGAGGACCAGGACGCGGTCGCGTCGGAACCTGTGCCGCAAGCTCAGCTTGCCCGCAGGCGGCTTCTCCCGGGGTCCGGTGACGTCACCGGACGCCACCGGGACCTTCTCGGGCGCTTCGGCCTCGGTGCTGCTCCGAGGCACCGTGCTGTGGGACACGGCAGTTCTCCTTGCCTCAGAGTCCGGTCAGCTCGCCGCCGAGCCGTTTTCGTCCAGGAGCTTCTGGTACCAGTCGCGGAGCTTGTCGCCGCCCTTGCTCTTCCAGTCGGCGACGGCCTGCTGCATGTCGCTGATCTTCTTGCGGCCGCGGACGATGTCGTCCTCGAGCTGCTCGAAGTTGTTGGAGAGGTTGGTGTACCGGGCGGGCTCGGTGATCTGCATGCCCCAGAAGGAGGACTTCTTGGCGAAGGCGCCCATGCGCTGCTGCCACTCGACCTGGCCCTTGGCCACGTCGGGGAAGTCGGGGTGCGCGAGGGTCGCGGCGGGGCTCGCGACCATGACGTAGGCGTTCATCACCTCGATGTTGCCCTGGTCGGTCTTGACGGGGACGCCGTCCTTGACGGTGTAGTGGGTCCCTTCGACGCCGTAGTTGGTCATCATGTACTCCTTGGTGCCGTACGGCGCCGCGGTGACGTTGGCGACGGCCAGCACGTCGCGGATGACCGACTCGGAGGCCTTCTTGTTGACGAAGGCGAAGATGCCGGCGGGCTGATCGGCCCACAGGACGGGGTCGCCGCCGTCGTGGCCCCATATGTCCATGCCCCAGATCTTGAACTCCGGGTTCTGAGCGGCCTGTTCAGCGGTTCGGCCCCACCATTGGGAGATGTTGTTGGGGTAGATCAGGAACTCGCCCGCCGCGAACTTGGGGCCCGCGTCGGGGGCGTTCTTGCCCATCCTGGAGTCGGGGTGGACGACCCCGGCGGCGAAGAGCTTGCGGGACCACTCCAGCGCCTCGAGGAACTCCTCGGTCTCGACGCGGTTGACGAGCTTGCCGTCGACGAGGTGCCAGCCGAGCGGCTTCTCGGACCCCGAGAGCACACCGAAGGCCTGGAAGGCGGTCCACTTCATGTCCAGGCAGGCCCACCGCCTGGCCTTGGCGTTGGTGATCTCCTTGGCCAAGTCCATGAACTCGTCGCAGGACTTGGGAACTTCGTAGCCCTCCTTCTCGAAGATGTCCTGCCGGTACAGGGGCACCATGGAGGGGGCGGACGGCGCCGGCATCGGCAGGCCGCGCAGCTTGCCGCCGAAGATGGAGCGCCGCCAGGCATCCGTGGGGATCGCCGCGAGGTTCGGGTACTCCTTGACCTTGTCCCCGGAGAGATAGGGGCCGAGGTCGGCGAACTTGCTGATGATGGCGCTCGGTATCTTGCCGCCCATGTTCCAGCCGGGGACCACCACGACGTCCGGAACGTCGCTGGAGGCGAGGACCGCGCCGAGCTTCTGGTCGTAGGTGTTGCCGTCCTGGTTCTGCCAGACGACGTCGACGCCGATCAGGTCGTTCATCGCCTTGTAGTAGGCGTTGTTCTGCTTCGGCGGTGAGCCCCAGAACGGCGACATGACGGTGACCTTGCCGCCCTTGCCGAGCTTCTTCGAGACCGAGGTCTTCAGTCCGGCCAGGTCGAGCTTGCCGGTGAAGCCGATCGCGGAGCCGTTCCTGGACGGGATGTCCGGCGTCACCACGTTGCCGGCCACGTACGCCGGCAGGATCTTCGCGGCGTCCTTGCCCGACGTGGTGCCGTCCCGCGACCCGCCCTCCGACCCGCCACACGCGGCGAGCAGCGGCATCCCGCCCGCCACGGCCGCGGTGGCGACCGCCGTGGAGGCGAGGAAACTTCTCCGGCTCGGTCCGGAGGAGGTGGAGGCGGCGTTCGGCGTCATTGCGTCAACCCTTCGTGGCGCACCAGGACACCCGGCGGAAGGCCGTCGGCTGCGGTGTCTCGAGTGGAACTGGCTGAGCAGAAGCGGAACTTCGACCAGAGAACCTCTGCAGTCGAAGCGCTTCGATGTTGCTGTGAGGTTAAGTGAACACCCATAGGTGCACAAGGGTCGTTCCCAAACTTCCTCGCGGGCACCAGAAGGGACCATTCCTCATGCCCGGCCTGAAGGGACGCCCCCCCTCTCTTGACACCCGACGCGTGGCCGACCAGCATCGAAGCGCTTCGAAAGCGCCTCGTCGTTCCAGCACAGGGGGATCCCCACGTGACCGCACCCATGCCACCCACCGCACCCTTCCGCGACCCCCGGCTGCCCTTCGCGAAGCGCGTCGACGATCTGCTGGGGCGGCTCACCCCGGACGAGAAGATCTCCTTCCTGCACCAGTTCGCGCCCGCCGTCCAGCGGCTCGGCGTCGCCGCATTCCGCACCGGCCAGGAGGCGCTGCACGGCGTGGCGTGGATGGGCCCGGCGACGGTGTTCCCGCAGGCGGTCGGCCTGGGCGCGACCTGGAACCCGGAGCTGGTGCGGCGCGTCGGCGACGCGGTGTCCAGGGAGGTCCGCGCGATGCGCGCCAAGGACGACCGGGTCGGCCTGAACGTCTGGGCCCCGGTGGTCAACCTGCTGCGCCACCCCCTGTGGGGCCGCAACGAGGAGGGCTACTCGGAGGACCCGAAGCTCACCTCGGCGATCGCCACGGCCTACACGCACGGTCTGCGCGGTGACCACCCCGTCCACTGGCGCACCGCACCCGTGCTGAAGCACTGGCTGGCCCACAACAACGAGACGGACCGCGCCACCGCATCGAGCTCGGTACGCCCGCGCGTGCTGCACGAGTACGACCTGCGGGCCTTCCGGGAGACGGTCGAGGCGGGCGCGGTGGCCGGGGTGATGCCGGCGTACAACCTGGTCAACGGCCGTCCCAACCACGTGTCCCCGTACCTGGCCGAGCACCTGCGGACCTGGACCGACGAGGATCTTCTGGTCTGCTCGGACGCGGGCGCGCCCAGCAACCTCGTCGACGCCGAGCACTACTTCGACACCCATGAGGAGGCCACCGCCGCCTCCCTCGTCGCGGGTGTCGACAGCTTCACCGACCACGGCACGGACTCCTCGCAGATGACGGGGCGATTGCGCGGCGCCCTGGAGCGCGGCCTGCTGACCGAGGCCGATCTGGACACGGCCGTCCGCCGTCAGCTCTCGGTGCGTTTCCGGCTCGGCGAGTTCGACCCGCAGGACGACCCGCACGGCGCCACCGGCGCGTTCGACACCCCGGAGCACCGCGACCTCGCCCGGGAGGCGGCCGAGCAGGCGATCGTGCTGCTCAAGAACGACGGGGTGCTGCCCCTCGCCCCGGACACCCGGATCGCGGTGGTGGGGCTGCTCGCCGACGAGTGCAAGCTCGACTGGTACAGCGGCACGCTCCTCCACCGCTCGACCCCGCTGGAGGGCTTGTACGAGCGGTTCGGTGCGCAGCGGGTGGAGTTCGCCGAGGGCGTGGACCGGGTCCGGCTGAAGACCTCCGCGGGCGCGTTCCTGCACGTGCCGGTGGTGGAGGACGCCGCCGACGAGGTGCGCGGCGCCGAGGGCGCGCTCGACCCGGCGCTGCTGGCGGGCCGCACCGACCTGCCCCCGCTCACCACGGACGCGGCCGGCACCGAACTGGCGCTGGTGGACTGGGGCGAGGGGGTGCTGACCCTGCGCGCCCCCGACGGCCGCTATCTCTCGGTCGCCGAGGACGGCTGCCTGCGCGCCTCCGCCGACCAGCCGGGCGGCTGGGTGGTGCAGGAGACGTTCCGTCTGGAACCGCACGGGGAGGGGCACCTCCTGAAGCACCTGGGGACGGGTCGCCACGTGTGTGTCTCCGCCGACGGCGTGAAGGTTGCCGACGCGGATCCCGAGGTCTTCGAGCTGGTCGTGGCCGAGCGTGGCGAGGAGGCGGTGGCGCGTGCCGCCGCGGCGGCCGACGTGGTCGTGGTGGTCGCCGGCAACGACCCGCACATCAACGGCCGCGAGACCGAGGACCGTACGACCCTGCGTCTGCCGGAACAGCAGGAGCGGCTGCTGCGGGCGGCCCGGGCGGCGAACCCGGCCACCGTGCTGGCACTGGTCTCCGCCTACCCGTACGCCGTCGATCCGGCCGAGCTGCCCGCCGTGCTGTGGACCGCGCACGGCGGCCAGGCGGCCGGCACCGCCCTGGCCCGCGTCCTCGCCGGTGACGTCTGTCCCGCCGGCCGTCTGCCGCAGACCTGGTACGCCGACGACGCCGACCTGCCGGGCCTGCTCGACTACGACGTGATCGGCTCCCGCCAGACGTACCTGTACTTCGAGGGGACGCCCCTGTTCCCCTTCGGGCACGGCCTGTCGTACGCGTCGTTCGCGTACGGCGGCCTGACGGCCCGGGTCGAGGGCGAGAGGGTGCGCGTCTCCCTCACCGTCACCAACACCGGCGACGTCACGGCCGACGAGGTCGCCCAGCTCTACACCCGGGCCGTCGAGGCGTCCGTGCCACGCCCGCGCCGCGAACTGCTCGACCACCGCCGCGTCACCCTCGCCCCCGGGGCGACGGCCGAGCTCGGCTTCGACGTCCCCCTGAGCGCCTTCGCGTTCTGGGACGTCGCCCAGGACCGGTGGCGGGTGGAGCCGGGCGCGCATGAGCTGCTGGCCGGGGCGTCCAGTGAGGACGTCCGGCTGCGCACGACGGTCGTGCTCGACGGCGAGCCGGCCCGGCCGCGCGCGGTCCTCGCGCAGGGCCTGGCCGCGGCCGGGTTCGACGAGGAGAGCGGCATCGAGATCGTCGACCGGACGAAGGTCGCGGGCGACGCCGTGACGCCGAGGGCCGGCGAGGCGGGCGAACTCCTCTACCGTGCCTGCGACTTCGGGCAGGGCGCCTGCGAGGTGACGGTGGAGGTGGCCGGCGCGGGCACGGTCGAGCTGTCCCTCGACGGGGGCCCGGCGCTGGCGGTGCTGTCGCCCGCCGCACCGTCCTCCGGTCCATACGACTACGTCCGGCTGAGCGCGCCCGTCGCCGTCGCGGGCGTCCACGACGTGCGCCTCGGACTGCGCGGCCCGCTGCGGCTCGCGCACGTCGGCTTCTCCGGTTGAGGGTCCGGAGCAGGCCGGCACGGAGAAGGGGCCCGGCACCGGAAGGCAGCGGTGCCGGGCCCCTTCGCAGAGCCTACATGAAAATGATTTCCATGAGATAGAGGGTGGGGCGGTTACAGGTCAGAGCTCGATGCCGGTCAGGACCAGCACCCGCTCGTAGGTGTAGTCCTCCATCGCGAACCGAACGCCCTCGCGGCCCACGCCGGACTGCTTGACGCCGCCGTACGGCATCTGGTCGGCGCGGTAGGACGGCACGTCACCGATGACCACGCCGCCGACCTCCAGGGCCCGGTGGGCGCGGAAGGCGGTCTGCAGGTCGTGGGTGAACACGCCCGCCTGGAGGCCGTACTTGGAGTCGTTGACGGCGGCGAAGGCCGCGGCCTCGCCGTCCGCCTTCTGCACCGTGAGGACCGGACCGAAGACCTCCTCGCAGGAGATCGTCACGTCGGACGGGACCTCGGCCAGGACGGTCGGCGCGTAGGAGGCGCCCTCGCGCTTGCCGCCGGTCAGCAGCCGGGCACCGGCGTCCACCGCCTCCTGCACCCACGTCTCGACGCGCTTCGCGGCGTTCTCGTCGACCAGCGGGCCGACGTCCGTCTTGTCGTCACCCGGGTCGCCGGTGACCTGGGCCTCGACGGCGGCGACGATACGCGGCAGCAGCCGGTCGTACACCGCGGCGTCGGCGATGACCCGCTGCACCGAGATGCAGGACTGGCCGCCCTGGTAGTTGGAGAAGGTGGCGATGCGGTTCGCCGCCCGGTCCAGGTCCTCGTCGCTCGCCCAGTCGGCGAGGACGACGGCCGCGCCGTTGCCGCCCAGCTCCAGGGTGCAGTGCTTGCGCGGCACCGAGTCCATGATCGCGTAGCCGACCTTCTCGGAGCCCGTGAAGGAGATCACGGGCAGGCGCTCGTCCTGCACGAGGGCGGGCATCTTGTCGTTGGCGACCGGCAGGATGCTCCAGGAGCCCGCCGGCAGCTCGGTCTCGGCCAGCAGGTCACCGATGATCAGGCCGGACAGCGGGGTCGCCGGAGCCGGCTTCAGGATGATCGGGGCGCCGGCGGCGATGGCCGGGGCGATCTTGTGGGCGCAGAGGTTCAGCGGGAAGTTGAAGGGGGCGATGCCGAGCACGACGCCCTTGGGGAAACGGCGGGTGAGGGCGAGCCGCCCCTGGCCGCCGAGGTCGGTGTCGAGGCGCTGGGCCTCACCGCCGTTGAACCGCCGGGCCTCCTCGGCCGCGAACCGGAACACGGACACGGCCCGGCCGACCTCGCCGCGCGCCCACTTCATGGGCTTGCCGTTCTCGGCGGAGATCAGCTGCGCGATCTCCTCGGTGCGCTCGGCCAGACGCTTGCTGACGTGGTCGAGGGCGGCGGCCCGGACGTGGGCGGGGGTGGCGGCGAACTCGTCCAGCACGGCGTGCGCGGCGGCCACGGCCTGTTCGACCTGGGCGTCCGTCGGCACGCTCACCTCGCCCACGAGCCGCCCGTCCCAGGGGGAGGTGACGTCGAAGGTTTCCTCGCCGGTGGCCTGGCGGCCGGCGAGCCAGAAGGCGTGGGTGGAGGTCATGTGGGTTCCGGCCCTTCGGCGTTGGGGGTGATCCTGTGCTACCGGACCAACGGTAGGCGCGAGGTGGCCGAAGCACGTTTGTCCGAGCCGTAGCAGTGGGGGACGAAGATACTCCGGTTTGGACATTCCCCAATGTGGGGCCGCGCCACCAGGCACCCCGGGCCCCTCGGACACAGAGTGGGCAACGCAGAGTGGGGCCGCGCCCTCAGGTATCCCAGGCCGCTGGGCCGTGGAGCCGAGGCGCTCGGCTATTCGCCGGAGGCCGCCTTCAGGGCCAGCCACAGCTCCATCCGGACGTCCGGGTCGTCCAGGGACCGGCCGAGGATCTCCTCGACGCGGCGCATGCGGTAGCGCAGGGTGTGCCGGTGGACGCCCAGCTCGGCCGCCGCCGCGTCCCACTGGCCGTGCTTGGACAGCCAGGCGCGCACGGAGGAGACGAGGTCACCGCGGCCCGTGGCGTCGTGCTCGTACAGCGGCCGCAGCATGCCGTCGGCGAAGGCCCGTACCGCATCGTCCGCCAGCAGCGGCAGCACCGACCCGGCCGCCATCCGCTCGTGCTCCACGAGGACGCGCCCGCGCCGCCTCGCCACCGACAGCGCCTGCTCGGCCTGCTTGTACGCGGCGGACGCGGCTATCGGCCCGGCCGGTGCCGACAAGCCGACGACGAGTTCGCCGTCCTCGCCGCCCGGTACCTTCTCGCGCATGCCGGCCCGGGTCGTCTCCAGGGCGGCCGCGTACTCCCCGCAGGCCGCCGCGGCGGCGCCGCCGTCCGCGGCCAGCACCACCAGCCGCTCCCCCTCCGGCACAACCAGCACGGCCTCCCCGGCCCGGGCCGCCGCGGACTCCATGACGTCGCCGAGAACCGCGAGGGGGTCGCCGCCGGTGTCGGCCGCGGCGAGCGCGGCGGCCGAGGGCCGTTCGGCGGGCGGGACGCCCTTGCGCGCCTCGGCACGGGCCAGCGCGGCCGACGCCGACACCGGCACCCGCTCCGCGACCAGCATCCGGAACGGCGCGTCCAGCAGCTCGCCGTACAGGTCCCCGGCGACCGCGCGCGCATGGTCCGGCTCACCGGCCAGCAGCATGCGCAGCACCGCCGCTCCGACGCGCTGCTCGGCCGCCTGGAGGGAGCGGGAGCGTTCCGTGGTCAGGGTCAGCAGGGCGATGGCCGAGTGGACGGCGTAGCGCTCGGCGGTGCCCGGGGCGGCGGCGGTGCCCACGGCGAGGGCCGCGCGGGGGCGGCGGCCGGTGCCGATGGTGTGCAGCTCGACCCGGTCCTCGTTCTCCGGCCCGCCGGACACGGAGGAGGCGGGCGCCGGGCGGTCCCGCAGCTTCTGCACGTCGCCGGTGAGCCGCGCGGCACGCCGCCCCGCCCACTCCGGTGCCGTGGCGACGACCGCGCCCGAGGCGTCGTAGAGCGCCGCCCAGCCGTCGACCTGCGCGGCCAGGGCGGCGAGCAACCCCTCCGGGCCGCCCGTCTGGGCCTGCCGGGTCAGTTCGCGCTGGGCGGCGAACCCGGCGGTGACGGCCCGGTACTGGTCGGCGGCGATCGCGGCGGAGACGGCCTTGCTGATGGCGAGGAACGGCGTGCGGCGCGGCACCTCCAGCAGCGGCAGGCCCTCCTTCACGGCGGCGTCGACGAGCGCCCGGGGAATCTCCTCGTAGTTGACGCCGACGGCGAAGCCCAGCCCGACGACTCCGGCCCCCGCCAGCCGGTGGACGTAGCGGCGCATGGCCTCCGGGTCCTCGGCGTCCAGCTTGAGCGCGGTGATCAGCAGCAGTTCGCCGCCCTCCATGTAGGGGACGGGGTCGGCGAGCTCGCTGACGTGCGCCCAGCGGACCGGCACGTCGAGGCGGTCTTCGCCCGCCCGCACGGTCAGTTTCAGCGCGGAGTGGTGGACGAGCGAGGCGAGCGTCGGGGGCATGAGGCCTTCTGCGTCAGGACTGTGTGGTCTCTGCGGTCTTTTGGCCGCCACGTATGAACGACCTGTGACGATTCTGCCTCACCGTACGGTCCCCGCGTACCCGCACCGGCGGGTAGGCGTCAGCTCCGCAGGTCCACCAGCAGCGGAGGCGCGTGCTCGCCCGTCACGTCGGTCAGGGACAGCACCGCGTGGCCCGCCGGCACGGCGTGTGCCAGCTCGGAGGCGGACCAGCGCTCCCGCTCCACCTGCCGCACGGTGACCGCCCGCGCGGTCGGGGCCTTGCCGGTGATCACCCGGCGCAGCATGTGCACGGCCTTGCCCGCCGGGGTCTCCGCGATGATCTGCCGGTCGGTGACGTCCCGGGCCTCGGTCCACTCCTTGCCCCACACCTCGGCGAAGTCCTGCCCGTCCCAGGGCGTGAGCCCCGACAGCGCCATCCGGCAGCCGGTCGCGCCGAGCAGCGGCCCACGCAGCGGCCGGGCCACGTCGTCGAGCGTCCGCAGCGTGAGCACGACCCCGGCGTTGCCCGACCGCAGCCGCTGGATGCCGCGCACGGCCTCGGGCGTCACCACCCCGGTCGCGTCGTCCAGCAGCAGGCAGGCGAACAGCGACCGGTCCTCGCGGACGGCGACACTCGCCGTGAACTGCGCGAGCACCAGCCGGGCCAGCATCTTGGAGGCGTCTGCGTGGCCGCGCTGGGGCAGGTCGATGCGCACCCGCACCGGGTGGTCGAGGGCCTTGAGCGTGAAGGGCCGAGACCGCCCCGAGGTGTCGAAGAACCCGGCGAAGGCGGGCCGGTCGAGCAGGGCGACGCGATCGCCCAGTACCCCGCCGACGTCGCCCGGCTGCCCCATCTGCCGCTCCCGGGCGTCGAGTTCCCGCAGCAGTGACTCCTGCCCGGCCTCTTGGAGCCCCTGCCGCAGCGCGGCGAACGGCCCCGGCGCACCGTCGAGCAGCTGCCGCAGCTCCGGTACGGAGGGAAAACGGCCGTGCACGGCCCGGAACGGCCCGAGCAGCTGGGCGAGGACGGTGGTGGACCGGCGGCTGTCACTGCCGGGGTGCGGGTCGGCGAGATCCCCGACGAGGGCCTCGGCGAGCACCGCCGCGGCCTCGTCCGGGTCGCCGGTGCCGCCGTACAGGTCGAGGTCGTACTCGGACTCCTGGTTCCCGATGCGCACGACCACGTCGTAGGCGTCGGCCGGCCCGAGCCCCGCACCGGCCGCCCCGACGACGACCACGGCGGCCCGCCCGGCGAGAGCGTGCAGGCAGAGCGATTCGGCGAGGGGCCGGACGACGGTCCCGGTCTTGCCGGATCCGGCGGGGCCGACGGCGACGAGCGAGGTGCCGAGCAGGTCGGGCCCGAGGGCGAGCCCCGTGCCGCGGTAGGTGTAGGGGTTGCGGACGTCGTCGACGGTGGTGCCGAGCCGCACCTGTCCGGTGAGGAGGTCGTGCCGGGCGAGCCGGGCGGGCAGGTCGCGCTCCCCCGAGGGGTGCAGGCACGCGGCGGCTCCGTCCTTGAGCACGGCGCCGCTGAAGGTGGCCAGGCTGTGCCGCCCGGTGCGCACGCCCTGCCAGGCACGCAGGATCCGGGCGTGGTCGACGTCCCGCATCAGCCCGGAGCGGGCCTCGGCGGCGAGCCGCTCGGCGGCGTCGGGGGCCCCGGCGGCACGCAGCTCGTTCCACTGGGCCGGGTCGTCCTCGGGGCCCGTACGGACCTCCTGGGTCTCCGGACGGCGGAAGCGGGAGGTGACGAAGCGGCGCCACACCTCGCCCCAGCGGCCGAGCCGGGCCGCCCCGATCATGATCGCCAAGGCGACGAGCACCTCGTACCCCTGGTAGACGATGTACGTCCCGGTCTCCCCGAGATCGCTGTCGCCGCCCCGCCAGGCGTCGGGGACGATCAGGTCGAACGGCACCCACCACCAGGTGCCGAGGTAGCCGTTCTGCAGCAGCGACCAGATCAGCCATCCCACGAGGAAGGCGATCAGCGCCCCGCTCAGCAGCTGCCGGGTGGGGATCTCCTCGGGTTCCTCCGCGGGCCGCGGCCGGTGCCCGAACCGCCACACGCCCGGCGCGGCCTCGGGGCGCGGTGCCCGCAGCCAGGTGAGGAACGCCGACCCGTCCGGCGGCGGCGGCATCCCCGGCGCCGCCCGGGGCGGCAGGGAAGGCATCGCCGGCACCTCCGGCGGCCCCGCCGGGCGCGGCACGGGACTCGCATGCGTACCCCGCGCCTCCTGCGTCCCGTCGCTGTCCATCGCCCTTGCCCCCTGACCAGCCGCTCCGTCCACCATCAGCGAGCCAATCTAACGCCCTCTCCTGGGGAGTTCACCGCTTACACGGCCGGGTCGTGGGCACCGGTCCGTCAGAGTGCCATGTCCACCCCGGACAAGGCGCCCCGCCGACAACGCCCACATGGAGCATGCCCACCCTCCTTTCCCCGCCCTAGCCTGCGAGAAGAGAAGCCAAGCGTCCGCAGAGACCATCCGCACCACCCCAGGAGCCCCGCATGACCGCACTTCCGCAGGAGCGCCGCGTCGTCACCGCCATTCCCGGTCCGAAGTCGCAGGAGCTGCAGGCCCGCCGCACCGCCGCGGTCGCGCAGGGCGTGGGGTCCGTGCTGCCCGTGTTCACGGCGCGCGCGGGCGGCGGGATCATCGAGGACGTCGACGGCAACCGGCTCATCGACTTCGGGTCCGGCATCGCCGTGACCTCCGTGGGCGCCTCCGCCGAGGCCGTCGTGCGGCGGGCGTCGGCGCAGCTGGCCGACTTCACCCACACCTGTTTCATGGTCACGCCCTACGAGGGCTACGTCGAGGTCGCCGAGGCGCTCGCCGAGCTGACCCCCGGTGACCACGCCAAGAAGAGCGCCCTGTTCAACTCGGGCGCCGAGGCCGTCGAGAACGCCGTGAAGATCGCACGGGCGTACACCAAGCGGCAGGCCGTCGTGGTGTTCGACCACGGGTACCACGGGCGCACCAACCTGACGATGGCGCTGACCGCGAAGAACATGCCGTACAAGCACGGCTTCGGCCCCTTCGCGCCCGAGGTGTACCGCGTTCCGGTGGCGTACGGCTACCGCTGGCCGACCGGGCCCGGCAACGCCGGCCCCGAGGCCGCCGCGCAGGCCATCGACCAGATCAGCAAGCAGGTCGGCGCGGAGAACGTCGCCGCGGTCATCATCGAGCCGGTGCTCGGCGAGGGCGGCTTCATCGAGCCGGCCAAGGGCTTCTTGCCGGCGATCCGCAAGTTCACCGAGGACAACGGCATCGTCTTCGTCGCCGACGAGATCCAGTCCGGCTTCTGCCGCACGGGCCAGTGGTTCGCGTGCGAGGACGAGGGCATCGTCCCGGACCTGATCACGACGGCGAAGGGCATCGCCGGCGGTCTGCCGCTCGCGGCCGTCACCGGTCGCGCCGAGATCATGGACGCCGCGCACGCGGGCGGCCTGGGCGGCACCTACGGCGGCAACCCGGTCGCGTGCGCGGGTGCGCTCGGCTCGATCGAGACGATGAAGGAGCTCGACCTCAACGGCAGGGCGAAGAACATCGAGGCGGTCATGAAGGCCCGCCTCGGCGCCATGGCCGAGAAGTTCGACATCATCGGCGACGTGCGCGGCCGCGGGGCGATGATCGCCATCGAGCTGGTCAAGGACCGCGTCACCAAGGAGCCGAACCCGGAGGCGACGGCCGCGCTGGCCAAGGCGTGCCACGCCGAGGGCCTGTTGGTCCTGACCTGTGGCACCTACGGCAACGTGCTCCGCTTCCTGCCGCCGCTGGTGATCGGTGAGGACCTGCTGAACGAGGGTCTCGACATCATCGAGCAGGCGTTCTCCCGCATCTGACCTTCCGAGGACCGGCAGAGCGTGTGAAGAAGGTGTGCGAGGTGGATGACAGGGGGCCCCACGGCCTGTCCTGCGCCCCGCCCCTGTCGTAGGTTCTACCCAGATGAGAGATACACCCCGCCCACAGGGGACTGTGGGTGACATCAGGCCGGGGCCTCCCCAGCTTCGACCTGGTCGTGCCCTCGCGCACACAACCGGAGCCTGAGGCTCTGGATCTCCTCACCGATCGGACAGTCGCCCGCCCCAAACCCCCCGGGGCGCGCGACGTTCCGGTCCGGAACGGCCGCCCCGGAACTCCCCCCCTGTTCCGGGGCGGCCGACCTCTCTTCTCCGCCCCGGGTACGACACTGCGAGTCGCGGCCTTCAAGGCCCGCAGCGGACGTCCGCGCTCGTGCCAAGCTGTGCCCCATGCCGATCTCCGCGAACCAGGACCGCGCCGCTCCCCCGGGCTCCCTCCCCCTCCTGTTCGCCCTCCCGGCCCTCCTCTTCGCGCTGATCACCTGGCAGGTCGTCGCGGACGGCCCGCTCGTCCGGCTCGACGAACGCCTCAGCCGGGTGCTCGTGAACCCGGACCGCTGCTCCGAGCTCCTCGCCGACCTGGGCAACGTCCAGGTCGCGGTCCCGGTCCTCGCCCTCGCGCTCGGGTACGTCGCCGTACGTCACCGGCGCGCCGGCGTGGACCGCTGGTGGCTGCCGGCCGCCGCCGCGGCGCTGCTCATGGCCCTGGTCCCGGCGCTCGTCGTCCCGCTGAAGGAACTCACGGCCCGCCCCGGCACCCCGGCCGTCCCGCCCGCGACCGGCTACTACCCCTCGGGCCACACCGCCACCGCCGTCGTCGCCTACGGCTGCGCCACGCTGCTGCTGCTCCCCTGGCTCCGCACCGCCCCGGCCCGCCGCGCCCTGGTCGCCCTGTGTGTCGTGCTGATCCTCGGGGCGAGTTACGGCCTGGTCCGCCGCGGCTACCACTGGCCACTCGACGTGGTGGGCAGCTGGTGCCTGTGCACGGTGCTGCTGTCGGCGCTGTGGTGGTTCGTCCCGACCGTGACGACGCCCGGCCGGTCTCAGCCACCGGAGTCCTGACCCCCGTTCCCCGTCGCCAGGGCCGCCGCCGCCTCGTGCATCGCCAGTTCGAGCAGTGCCGGGTCCGTCAGCATGCCCGAGCCGTCCGGCGGGACCAGCCAGCGGACGCCGCCGGGTGAGGAGCGGCCCGGGTACGGCACGACGATCCAGGTGCCTGCGCCCGCCGTGCGGATGCCCGTGCCGAGCCAGCGGGCCGCGGTGCCCGGCGGCACGAAGAATCCCATGCGGGCGTCCCCGAAGTCGACGAGCACGGGGCCCGGCCGGTCGAGGACACGGGCGAGCACGTCGAGCGTGGCGTAGCCCAGTTCGCCGGGCAGGATGAGCACGTCCCAGGCACGGCCGGCCGGCAGCAGCGCCACGCCGAGCGGACTGCGCTCCCACTCCCAGCGGCAGGCCCCGGGATCGGGCGCGACGGATGCGAGCCACTCGACCGCCGTCTTCGCACCGGTCATCGTCAAAGACCCCCTTCTCTCTCGCGGACCTCACCGACGCGCGGGGCGCCGGCGAGGGCATCACGAGGGAGAAGGGGGTCTCCCCCCGGCCATTACGCGGGTTCCGGAACCTCGTTGGAGTGAACCGGATCACGCCCGGTCGGTCAGCTGTCGAATCCCAGCCCCAACCGGTCCATCGTGCGCAGCCACAGGTTGCGGCGGCCGCCCTGGGCGTCCGCGCGGGCCAGTGACCATTTGGTGAGGGCGATGCCGGTCCAGGCGAACGGCTCGGGCGGGAAGGGCAAGGGCTTCTTGCGGACCATCTGCAGTTCCGTGCGCTCGGTGCGCTGCCCGCTCAGCAGGTCCAGCATCACGTCGGCACCGAAGCGCGTCGCGCCGACCCCGAGGCCGGTGTACCCGGCCGCGTAGGCCACCTTTCCCTGGTGGGCGGTGCCGAAGAACGCCGAGAAGCGGGAGCAGGTGTCGATCGCGCCGCCCCAGGCGTGGCTGAAGCGGACGCCCTCCAACTGCGGGAAGCAGGTGAAGAAGTGCCCGGCGAGCTTGGCGTAGGTCTCGGGCCGGTCGTCGTACTCGGCACGCACCCGGCCGCCGTAGGGGTAGATCGCGTCGTAGCCGCCCCAGAGGATCCGGTGGTCGGCGGACAGCCGGAAGTAGTGGAACTGGTTGGCGCTGTCGCCCAGACCCTGGCGGTTCTTCCAGCCGATCGAGTCGAGCTGCCCGGCGGTGAGCGGCTCCGTCATCAGGGCGTAGTCGTAGACCGGGACGGTGTACGAGCGGACGCGTCGGACGAGGTTCGGGAAGATGTTGGTCCCGAGGGCGACCTGGCGGGCGCGGATGCGGCCGTAGGGGGTGCGGACGGCCATGCCCGCGCCGTAGGGCCTGAGGGTCAGGGCGGGGGTGTGCTCGTAGACGCGCACGCCGAGCTCCCGGCAGGCGCGCTTGAGGCCCCAGGCGAGCTTGGCCGGGTGCAGCATGGCGACGCCCCTGCGGTCCCACAGGCCGGCCTGGAAGGTGGGTGAGTTCACCTGCTCCCGTACGGCGTCGGCATCCAGGAACTCGACGCCCTCCGCCAGGCCCCGGCGGGAGATCTCCTCGTGCCACTCGCGCAGTTCACGCGCCTGGTAGGGCTCGGTGGCGACGTCGATCTCGCCGGTGCGCTCGAAGTCGCAGTCGAGGGAGTGCCGGGCGACGGCGGCCTCGATGGCGTCGAGGTTGCGGTCGCCCAGCTCCTGGAGCTGGTGGATCTCGTCGGGCCAGCGGGCGAGGCCGTTGGGCAGGCCGTGGGTGAGGGAGGCGGCGCAGAATCCGCCGTTGCGGCCGGAGGCGGCCCAGCCCACCTCGCGGCCCTCCACCAGCACCACGTCCCGCTGCGGCTCGCGCTCCTTGGCGATGAGCGCCGTCCACAGGCCGCTGTACCCGCCGCCCACGACCAGCAGGTCGCAGGTCTCGGAGGTGGTGAGGGCGGGTTCGCGGCGGGGCCTGCCGGGGTCGTCCAGCCAGTACGGGACCGGCTGGGCGTCGGAAAGCGAACGGGTCCACTGATTCATGGCACTCGGGGCCATGATGTCAACTCCCTACGGTTATGCCTTGTGTCTGTTGCGACGGTTTCCGGCGAGCATGGAAATCAGGACGAACAGTACGGCGACGATGAACATCGTCGTGCCGATGACATTGATCTGAACGGGCGTTCCGCGCTGCGCCGAGCCCCACACGAACATGGGGAAGGTGACGGTCGAGCCCGCGTTGAAATTGGTGATGATGAAGTCGTCGAAGGAGAGGGCGAAAGCGAGCAGTGCGCCCGCCGCGATTCCCGGCGCCGCGATCGGCAGCGTGACCCGGACGAAGGTCTGGAACGGGCCCGCGTACAGATCCCGTGCCGCCTCCTCCAGCTTCGGGTCCATCGACATCACGCGGGCCTTGACGGCCGTGACGACGAAACTCAGGCAGAACATGATGTGGGCGATGAGAATCGTCCAGAAGCCCAGCTGGGCGCCCATGTTGAGGAACAGGGTGAGCAGCGAGGCGGCCATGACGACCTCGGGCATCGCCATCGGCAGGAAGATCAGCGAGTTCACGGCGCCGCGGGCGCGGAACCGGTAGCGGACCAGGGCGAAGGCGATCAGGGTGCCGAGGAGCGTGGCGCCGAGTGTCGCCCACACGGCGATCTGGAGGCTGAGGGACAGCGACCCGCACAGTCCGGAGACCCCGCACGGGTCCTTCCAGGCGTCCAGGGAGAACTGCTGCCATTCGTAGTTGAAGCGCCCCTTCGGTTTGTTGAAGGAGAACACCGTCACGACGACGTTCGGCAGGAGCAGATAGCCGAGGGTCAGCAGTCCCGCCAGGACGACGAGATTTCTCTTGAGCCAGTCGACAAAAGCCATTCAGACCAGATCCTCCGTCCCGGACCTGCGGATGTAGAGCGTCACCATGAGCAGAATGGCCGCCATGAGAATGAAGGAGAGCGCCGCCGCCGTCGGATAGTCGAGCACTCTCAGGAACTGCGTCTGGATGACGTTTCCGACCATGCGGGTGTCGGTGGAGCCGAGGAGATCGGCGTTCACGTAGTCACCGGCCGCCGGAATGAACGTCAGCAGGGTTCCGGAGACGACACCCGGCATCGACAGCGGGAAGGTGACCTTGCGGAAGGTGGTCGAGGGACGGGCGTACAGGTCCCCCGCCGCCTCGTGGAGCCGTCCGTCGATGCGCTCCAGCGAGGTGTACAGCGGCAGGATCATGAACGGCAGGAAGTTGTACGTCAGACCGCACACCACCGCGAGCGGGGTGGCCAGGACGCGGTCGCCGGCGGTCATGCCGAGCCAGTCGGTGACGTCCAGGACGTGCAGCGTGTTCAGCGCGCCGACGACCGGGCCGCCGTCCGCGAGGATCGTCTTCCAGGCGAGGGTGCGGATCAGGAAGCTGGTGAAGAAGGGCGCGATCACCAAAATCATGATCAGGTTCTTCCAGCGGCCCGCGCGGAAGGCGATCAGATACGCCAGTGGATAGCCGAGCAGCAGGCACAGGATCGTCGCCGTGCCCGCGTAGAGCACGGAGCGGACGAACTGCGGCCAGTAGGCGGACAGGGCGTCCCAGTAGGTGGCGAAGTGCCAGGTGACCTCGTAGCCCTGCTCCAGGGAGCCCGTCTGCACGGACGTGGAGGCCTGGTAGATCATCGGCAGCGCGAAGAAGACGACCAGCCAGAGGATGCCGGGCAGCAGCAGCCAGTACGGCGTGAAGCGGCCCCGGCGCCTTCGCGGCTTCGGTCCGGGCGCCTGGGGGGCGAGTGGCGGTGGCGCCTCGGTGAGTGTGCTCATCAGGCCGCCTCTTCCACTCCGGCGTCGGCGTCCTGGGCGGCGTCCAGGCCGAAGGTGTGGGCCGGGTTCCAGTGCAGGACGACCTCGGCGCCGGGCACGAGCCGCGGGTCGCGGTCGATGTTCTGGGCGTACACCTCGAAGTCGGAGCAGACCGGGCTGTCGACGACGTACTGCGTGGAGACGCCGATGAAGCTGGAGTCGGCGATCTTGCCGGTGATGCGGTTGCGGCCCTCGGCTATCTCACCGGCGTCGTCGGCGTGGGTGAGGGAGATCTTCTCGGGGCGCACACCGACCAGCACCTTGCCGCCGGTCGTCGCGGGGGCGGAACAGCGCGCCTCGGGCAGGACGAGCTTGCCGCCGCCCGCCTTCAGCACGATCTCCTCGCCGCTCTTCGAGTCGACCTCCGCCTCGATGAAGTTCGAGGTGCCGAGGAAGTTGGCGACGAAGGTGGTGCGCGGGTTCTCGTAGAGGTCGGTGGGCGCGCCCAGTTGCTCGACGCGGCCGCCGTTCATCACGGCGACCGTGTCGGCCATCGTCATGGCCTCCTCCTGGTCGTGCGTGACGTGGATGAAGGTGATGCCGACCTCGGTCTGGATGCGCTTGAGCTCCAGTTGCATCTGGCGGCGCAGCTTGAGGTCGAGGGCGCCGAGCGGCTCGTCGAGCAGGAGCACCTTGGGGTGGTTGATCAGCGCGCGGGCCACGGCGACGCGCTGCTGCTGGCCGCCGGAGAGCTGGTGCGGCTTCTTGCGGGCCTGCTCGCCGAGCTGGACCAGGTCGAGCATCTCGTCGACCTGCTTCTTCACGGACTTGAGGCCGCGCCGGCGCAGGCCGAAGGCGACGTTCTCGAAGATGTCGAGGTGCGGGAAGAGCGCGTAGGACTGGAAGACCGTGTTCACCGGCCGCTTGTACGGCGGGAGCGCGGTCACGTCCTGGTCGCCCAGGTGGACGGTGCCGGCGGAGGGTTCCTCCAGACCGGCGATCATGCGCAGGGTGGTGGTCTTGCCGCAGCCGGAGGCGCCGAGCAGGGCGAAGAAGGAGCCCTGCGGCACGGTCAGGTCGAGCGGGTGGACGGCGGTGAAGGCGCCGTAGGTCTTGGCGATGCCGGTGAGGCGGACGTCGCCGTTGGGGTCGGTCTTGTTCGTCATGGTGGTCACGCCCCCGTCAGCTTCGCGAACTTCGCTTCGAACTCGGTCTCTTCCTTCGAGCTCAGCGAGCGGAAGGCATGGGACTTGGCGGCCATGGCCTTGTCCGGAATGATCAGCGGGTTGTTCGCCGCGTCCTCGTCGATCTTCTCCAGCTCGGCCTTCACGCCGTCGACCGGGCACACGTAGTTGATGTACGCGGCGAGTTCGGCGGCCGGCTTCGGCTCGTAGTAGTAGTCGATGAGCAGCTCGGCGTTGGTCTTGTGCCGGGCCTTGTTGGGGATCAGCAGGTTGTCGGTGGACGTCACGTATCCGCTGTCCGGGATGAGGAAGTCGATGTCGGGGCTGTCCGCCTTGAGCTGGACGACGTCACCGGCCCAGGCGACGCAGGCGGCGAAGTCGCCGCTGGTCAGGTCCGAGGTGTAGTCGTTGCCGGTGAAGCGGCGGATCTGGCCCTTGTCGACGGCCTTCTGCAGACGGGCGACGGCCGCGTCGTAGTCGTCGGCGGTGAAGTCCGCCGGGTCCTTGCCCATGTCGAGCAGCGTCATGCCGATGCTGTCGCGCATCTCCGACAGGAAGCCGACCCGGCCCTTGAGCCTGGGGTTGTCGAGCAGGTCGGACACCGACGTCACCTCGACACCGTCGAGGGCCTTCTTGTTGTACGCGATGACGGTGGAGATGCCCTGCCAGACGTACGAGTAGGCGCGGCCCGGGTCCCAGTCGGGGCTGCGGAACTGGGCCGACAGGTTGGCGTAGGCGTGCGGCAGGTTGCTCGGGTCGAGCTTCTGCACCCAGCCGAGGCGGATGAGGCGGGCGGCCAGCCAGTCGGTGAGGACGATCAGGTCGCGGCCGGTGTCCTGGCCCGCGGCGAGCTGCGGCTTGATCTTGCCGAAGAACTCGTTGTTGTCGTTGATGTCCTCGCTGTACTTGACCTTGATGCCGGTCCGCTCGGCGAACCGGTCCAGCGTGGGGTGGTGCTTGCCGCTGTCGTCGACGTCCATGTACTCGGTCCAGTTGGAGAAGTTCACCGTCTTCTCCTTGGCCGAGTGATCCTCGGCGGAGACGCCGCCCTTCGACTGGCCGGCCGCCGGGATGCCGCAGGCGCTCAGCGTCCCCAGTCCGCCGACCGCGAGCGCCCCGCCCGCGGAGGCGCGCAGCAGGGACCGCCGGGTGAGGGAGGCCCTGCCGTTGGTGAAACTGCGCCTCATGGCGGCCCTTTGGGCCGCGGACAGGCGGTCGGGCTCGTACTGCTCCATGCGCGTGGTGCCCTTTCGGAGGGTGGACGGCCGTTGGTCAGGCGGCCTGCGTACGGCTGGGGGGCTTCTGATGGATATCCGTGGTCGTGACGCCGCGGAGATCCATCAGAAGCCCCCTCGGTCCCCGAAGACGGTGCGGTGCCAGTCCTTGGCGGCCACCGCGGTGTTGTCGAACATGACGTGCTTGATCTGGGTGTACTCCTCGAACGAGTACGCGGACATGTCCTTGCCGTAGCCGGAGGACTTGTAGCCGCCGTGCGGCATCTCGCTGATGATCGGGATGTGGTCGTTGATCCAGACACAGCCGGCCTTGATCTCGCGTGTGGCGCGGTTGGCCCGGTACACGTCCCGGCTCCAGGCGGAGGCGGCCAGACCGTACGGGGTGTCGTTGGCGAGCGCGAGGCCCTCGTCGTCGGTGTCGAACGGCAGCACGACCAGGACCGGGCCGAAGATCTCCGACTGGACGACCTCACTGTCCTGGGCGGCGTCCGCGATCAGGGTCGGCCGGTAGTAGGCGCCCTTGGCGAGCTCTCCGCCGGGGGCCTCGCCGCCGGTCACCACGCGCGCGTAGGCCCGCGCCCGGTCGACGAACCCGGCCACCCGGTCCCGCTGCACGTGCGAGATCAGCGGGCCGAGGTCGGTGCCGGCGGCGAAGGGGTCGCCGAGCCGGACGCTCTCCATGAGCGCCGCGGTCCGCTCCACGAAGGCCTCGTACAGCGGCCGCTGCACGTACGCGCGCGTGGCGGCCGTGCAGTCCTGCCCGGTGTTGATCAGGGAGCCCGCGACCGCGCCGTGGGCGGCGGCCTCCAGGTCGGCGTCGTCGAAGACCACGAAGGGCGCCTTGCCGCCGAGCTCCAGGTGGAGGCGCTTGACGGTGGCGGTGGCGACCTCGGCGACGCGCTTGCCGACGGCGGTGGAGCCGGTGAAGGAGGTCATGGCCACGTCGGGGTGGCCGACGAGGTGCTCCCCGGCCTCCCGGCCGGTGCCGGTGACAATGTTGATCACGCCGTCCGGGATCCCGGCGTCGGTGGCCGCCTGCGCGAAGAGCAACGAGGTCAGCGGGGTGAGCTCGGCGGGCTTCAGGACGATCGTGTTGCCCGCGGCGATCGCCGGGAGGATCTTCCAGGCGGCCATCTGGAGGGGATAGTTCCAGGGCGCGATCGACCCGACGACCCCGATGGGCTCGCGCCGGACGTAGGAGGTGTGGTCGCCGGAGTACTCACCGGCGGACTGGCCCTGGAGATGCCGTGCGGCACCCGCGAAGAAGGCGGCGTTGTCGATCGTCCCGGGGACGTCGAACTCGCGGGTCAGCTTCAGCGGCTTGCCGCACTGGAGCGACTCGGCGCGGGCGAAGTCCTCGGCCCGGTCGGCGAGGACCGCGGCGAACCGGTGCAGGGCGTCGGACCGCTCGCCGGGGGTGGTCCCCGCCCAGCCGGGAAAGGCCGCACGGGCGGCGGCGACGGCCCGGTCGACGTCGGCCGGGCCCGCCAGCTCGTAGGTGAGGACCTCCTCGCCCGAGGCCGGGTCGACGACCGCGTGCGTGCGGCCGGAGGTGCCCCTGGCCGGACGGCCCGCGATGTACTGCGCGCCCTCCGCGAAGCGTTCCTCGGCCGGAAATCGTTCCGGGGTGGCAATGCCCGGGTTGTGCATGTCGCTCTCCTCCGTGTCCCCTGGTGGGGCCGGCGTGGCTCAGGCTCGATTTGAGTGCCGATCCTGACAGAGGTATGCCACTCCAACAAGTGATTCCGTTGTTGATTTTTGGTTACGCGACGGAATCTGTCGACCAGGTGTCGAGTTCGCCGCGAAAAGGCAGGACGCTGTGTCACTGGTGCGTGCCAGACTCGCGTGCATGGAGAAGATCACGGGGGCGGTCGGCTCGCAGGAGGCCCTGATCAGGGCGGTCCGCGAGGGGGCCAGGATCAAGTACCTGCACTTCTGGGGGCACCGGCCGCGGCCGGACGGCCGGATCGGGGCGAGCTGTCTGAGCCAGTGGTGGCCGGCCCCGTTCACAGTCGACGGCGTGGCCTACGCGACGGCCGAGCACTGGATGATGGCGGGCAAGGCGCGGCTCTTCGAGGACCCGGCGGCCGAGCGGGCCGTGCTGGCCGCGGAGCATCCCGCCCAGGCGAAGAAGGCGGGGCGGCTGGTACGCGGCTTCGACGAGGCGGCCTGGGCGCGGGAGCGGTTCCGGATCGTCGTGGAGGGCAGTGTCCACAAGTTCGCCGCGCATCCCGAGCTGCTGGGGTATCTGCTGGGCACGGGCGACCGGGTGCTGGTGGAGGCGAGCCCCGTGGACCGGGTGTGGGGCATCGGGCTGGCCGCGGACGACGAGGCGGCGGCCGATCCGCAGCGGTGGCGGGGGCCCAATCTGCTGGGGTTCGCGCTGATGGAGGCGCGGGCGCGGCTGCGGGCGGCCGGAGCATGAGCGAGGGGGCCGGTCGCGGTGACCGGCCCCCTCCCGGCTCTGTGGGTCCCCGTCAGGTCGCCGGCCCCGGGGACCGGCCCCTCCGGCTCCGCGCGTCCCGTTCAGGACGCCGCGCCGAGCCCGCCCATGATGCCGGCGAACAGCAGGAAGCCCAGCAGCGGAAGGATCACGGTGGCGATGATGCCGCAGACCAGGCCCGCGGTCGCCGCGCCCTTGTTGGTGGCCTCACCGCGGGTGGCCCTGCCGCGGCCGATGGCGCCGAAGATGATCGCGAGGATGCCCAGGATCACGCCGAAGAACCACATGATGAAGGTCACGCTGCACACCACGCCGATGATGCCCAGCACCAGTCCCGTGGTGCCCATGCCGTTGCTCGGCTGCGCGGGCACGCCGTAGCCGGGCGCCTGCGGGTAGCCCACGGGCGGCGCGGCCGGGTAGCCGGGGCCGCCCTGCGGGTAGCCGTAGCCCGGGGCCGCGGGGGGCTGCTGCGGATAGCCGTAGCCGGGGGTGCCCGGGGGCTGCTGCGGCGGCTGGGCCGGTGGGCCGAAACCACCCGGGGGTGGATTGGTGTGCGACATGGACGATCTCCCCTCGTTGTCAGACCAGGGCATCGTAGTGGCCAAGTCGGCCGCGCAGAGCCCGAGTTTCAGCGGTGGGACGGGGCGGTGGCCACCGGGCCGAGGGTGCCGTAGGACGAGTCGTCGTCGTAGCCGTCGCTGTTGATCGCGGCCGTGATGCCGACGGCGATCAGGACGATCACGGTGATGCCGAGGATGATCCCGATGATGCCCATGATCAGACCGGCCTGGGCCTGCCCGTGGTTGGTGGCGACCCCGGCCTCGGCGCGCTTGCGGCCCTTGATGCCGAAGACGACGGCGAGGATGCCGGTGATCAGCGAGACCACGCCGTAGAGGCAGAAGAGGGTGCAGGAGACGATGCCGAGCACCATCGCGGCGATGCCCAGGCCGTTCTGGGGGGCCGGGGGCATGCCGGGCCAGCCGTAGCCGGACTGCGTGTATCCGGACTGCGTGTAGCCGGACTGCGGGTAGCCGGGGTAGCCGTAGCCGCCGGGCGCTCCGGGACCGGTCGGGGCCACGGGCGGGGGCGGGACGGCGCCGGCACCGGCACCGGCACCGGCACCGGCACCGGACGGGTCGTACTGCGGCGTGCCGGTGGGCGGGGTGAAGCCCGGCATGGAGGTGACCGTGGCCTGGTCGTGGACGGACGGTGGCTGCGGCGTCTGGTTCTTGTCGAGCGAGGGCTTGCTCTCCGGCGGCGCCCACGGGTCGTGGCTGCCTCCGTCGGGCTGCGTCGCGTCCGTCATCCTGTCGGTCCCCCCTGGGTCGATCGTCCCGTCATGCTACGGGCCGGTCGGCGCGCACCACAGGGCGGGTGCGTGCGGGACCGGTCGCGCGGTCGGCCGCGCCCCTCGGAAAGGGCGCCGCAGCCCACGGCATACGATGAATTCGCGTCAATCGATCAGCCGATCACCCGCGCCCGGCCGGCCCCTGTCGGCAGCGGCGCCGTTCCGGGGAGGAACCCTTGACCGAGCATCTTGTCGACCCCCGCGCCCCACGCGACCTGAAGGCCTTCATCGCCGGACTGCCCAAGGCCGAACTGCACGTGCACCACGTGGGATCCGCCTCCCCCCGGATCGTCTCCGAACTGGCCGCGCGGCACCCCGACTCGAAGGTGCCGACCGACCCCGAGGCCCTGGCCGACTACTTCACGTTCACCGACTTCGCGCACTTCATCGACGTGTATCTCTCGGTCGTCGACCTGATCCGCACCCCGGAGGACGTCCGGCTGCTCACGTACGAGGTGGCCCGGGACTTGGCCCGGCAGCAGGTGCGGTACGCCGAGCTGACCATCACCCCGTTCTCGTCCACCCGGCGCGGCATCGACGAGCAGGCCTTCATGGACGCGATCGAGGACGCCCGCAAGGCCGCCGAGTCCGAGTTCGGGACCGTACTGCGCTGGTGCTTCGACATCCCCGGCGAGGCGGGTCTGGAGGCCGCCGAGGAGACGACCCGGCTCGCCACCGACGACCGGCTGCGCCCGGAGGGCCTGGTCTCCTTCGGTCTCGGCGGACCCGAAGTGGGCGTGGGAAGGCCGCAGTTCAAGCCGTACTTCGACCGGGCGATCGCCGCCGGGCTGCACTCCGTACCGCACGCCGGTGAGACGACCGGTCCACAGACGGTGTGGGACGCGCTGACCCATCTGCGGGCCGAGCGCATCGGGCACGGCACCAGCTCCGCGCAGGACCCGGAGCTGCTCGCGCACCTCGCCGAGCACCGGATCCCGCTGGAGGTGTGCCCGACCTCCAACATCGCCACGCGTGCGGTGCGCACCCTCGACGAGCACCCGATCAAGGAGTTCGTGCGCGCCGGGGTCGTCGTCACCGTCAACTCCGACGACCCGCCGATGTTCGGCACCGATCTCGACAACGAGTACGCCGTCGCCGCCCGGCTGCTGGACCTCGACGAGCGGGGTCTGGCCGAGCTGGCGAAGAACGCCGTCGAGGCGTCCTTCCTGGACGCGGCGGGCAAGGCGCGGATCGCCGGAGAGGTCGACACGTACACCGCGCAGTGGCTGAGCCGGTGACACCCGCCCCGGTCGCCGTGGCCCACCGGGGCGACCCCTACCGCGTCCGCGAGAACACCCTCGCTTCACTGCGTTCCGCGCTGCGCCGGGGTGCGGACGCGGTGGAGATCGACGTACGGCTCACCCGGGACGGTGTTCCGGTGCTGCTGCACGACGCGACGCTGAAGCGGCTCTGGGAGCACGAGCGGCCCCTGCGCGCGCTGTCGTCCGAGGAGGTGCGCGGGCTGACCGGCGGCGGGGTGCCGACCCTGGCCGAGGCGCTGAGCGCGACCGACGGGCACCGGGTGATGATCGACCTGCCGGGGTCACCCGAGGTGCGGGCGGTACGAAGGATCATGGGCGTCGTGACGGAGGCGGGGGCGGCGGAGCGCGTCTACTACTGCGCGGGCGCCGACGCCATGCTCGCCGTGCGGGCGGCGGATCCGGACGCCGAGATCGCCCTCACGTGGACGACACTGGCCCCGCCCCGGCCGGTGCTGCTGGAGGCGATCCGCCCGCGCTGGCTCAACTACCGCTTCTCCCTGGTGGACCGCCCCCTCGCCGCGCGCGTGCACCGTGACGGCTGTCTGCTGTCCGTCTGGACCCCTGACACCCGCCGCTCCATGCGACGGCTGCTGGCGGCGGGCGTGGACTCGATCACGACGAACCGCGTCGACGTGCTGTGCGCCGCACGCGCGAGCGCTGCGGCACCGTCACCGGATCGGCCGGGGTCGCGCCCGTGAGTACTGCGGCACCGGCGCGCTGGTGCCGCCGACGCTCCGCACGCACCCTCTCAGCCGGATGACGGTTCTCCTCGGACGCCCGGCACCGGGGCTGCCGCCGGCACGGTCAGCGCCTCCAGCCGCTTGATCCGCTGCCGTACGACGTACAGCGGGATCACGCCGAGCACGCCGAAAGCCATGTCGATCACCGACCACCAGAAGGGGATGCCCCGGATCGGCCCGCAGATCAGGGCGAGGGGAATGATGCCCGCACAGGCGATCATCCCGAACTCGACGACCCAGACGTTGCGGACCGGGTCGCGGTAGGGCCCGTAGAAGGCGACTGCGATCACCAGGTGCGCGAAGGCCAGCCAGTCCGTGCCGTACAGGAGGAACGGGTAGGCGGTGTCGGCCTCGTCGAGACCGGCCCGCACCCGCCCGATCCACTCCGTCAGCCCGGGCAGGTGCTCACCCGCGGACAGCCCGCGCAACAGGTCCTCGGTCCACCGCAGCTCGTGGACCAGGGGGAAGGCGGTGGCGCCGCTGAGCACCAGACACACCACGAAGAAGACCAGCCACGCACGGATGCCCTTCAGCAGGGCGGCTCTGTCGCTCATGAGGCGCACCCTACGCCTGTAATTGAACACGTTCAAAAGCGGGGGCCGGTTCGCCTCCCGGCACGCGGACGGCCCCGGACGGAGAGAAACCGTCCGGGGCCGTTCGGCGATGCGGGGTCTACGCGTCCAGCGACGTCATCACGTGCTTGATGCGCGTGTAGTCGTCGAATCCGTAGCCCGAGAGGTCCTTGCCGTAGCCGGACTTCTTGAAGCCGCCGTGCGGCATCTCGGCGACCAGCGGAATGTGCGTGTTGATCCACACACAGCCGAAGTCGAGCTTCTTGGACATCCGCATGGCGCGGCCGTGGTCCTTGGTCCACACCGAGGAGGCCAGCGCGTACTCGACGCCGTTGGCCCACTCGACCGCCTGGTCCTCGTCCCGGAAGGACTGCACGGTGATGACCGGGCCGAAGACCTCCTTCTGGATGATCTCGTCGGTCTGCTTCAGGCCCGAGACGACGGTCGGCGCGTAGAAGTAGCCCTTGTCGCCGACCCGCTTGCCGCCGGCCTCCACGCGCGCGTGCGCGGGCAGCCGGTCGATGAAGCCCTCGACCTGCTTGAGCTGGTTGGGGTTGTTGAGCGGGCCGAACAGCACGTCCTCGTCGTCCGGCTGCCCGGTCTTCGTCTCGGAGGCGGCCTTGGCCAGCGCCGAGACGAACTCGTCGTGGATGGACTCGTGCACGAGTACGCGGGTGGCGGCCGTGCAGTCCTGGCCGGCGTTGAAGTAGCCGGCGACCGAGATGTCCTCGACGGCCTTGGCGATGTCGGTGTCCTCGAAGACCACGACCGGGGCCTTGCCGCCCAGCTCCAGGTGGACGCGCTTGACATCCTTGGAGGCCGACTCGGCGACCTGGATGCCGGCCCGCACGGAACCGGTGATGGAGGCCATCGCCGGGGTCTCGTGCTCGACCATCATGCGACCGGTCTCGCGGTCGCCGCAGATGACGTTGAAGACGCCCTTGGGGACGATCGAGCCGATGATCTCGGCCATGAGGACCGTCGAGGCCGGCGTGGTGTCGGACGGCTTCAGCACGACGGTGTTGCCCGCCGCGATCGCCGGGGCGAACTTCCACACGGCCATCATCATCGGGTAGTTCCACGGAGCGACCTGCGCGCAGACGCCGACCGGCTCCCGGCGCACGATGGAGGTCAGGCCCTCCATGTACTCACCGGCCGAGCGGCCCTCGAGCATCCGCGCCGCGCCCGCGAAGAAGCGGATCTGGTCGACCATCGGCGGGATCTCCTCGGAGCGGGTCAGCCCGACGGGCTTGCCCGTGTTCTCCACCTCGGCCGCGATCAGCTCCTCGGCGCGCTCCTCGAAGGCGTCCGCGATCTTCAGCAGGGCCTTCTGGCGCTCGGCGGGCGTGGTGTCGCGCCAGCCGGGGAAGGCCTCGGCGGCCGCCGCCATGGCGGCGTCCACGTCCGCCTGCCCGGACAGCGGAGCGGTCGCGTACGCCTCGCCCGTCGCGGGATTGACCACCTCGGTGGTCTGTCCGTCGGCGGCGTCCTTGAACTCACCGCCGATGTAGTTGCGCAGACGACGCAGCTCGGTGCTCACTGCCGGCCCTCCAGTTCGGATGTCCAGTACTTGAGACACCCACCCTAGTCGGCCGATCCACGTTTTCAACACCCCCGCTCCCTTCGATCGTGCGGAATCCGCAGGAGTAGAGCACTGAAACAACGAATTTCATCGATCCAGGCTTGCGGAAGTGTCGAGACCTCGTGCACAGTGACCTGGTGGCCAGTCGAAGCGCAGATCAGAAGGGCTCGCGGGAGTCCCGCGAGCCCTCCCGCGAGTCCAGGAACGGCAGCTCGCCGCAGCTGGACGCCGTCTCCCTCGCCATCATCGAGCAGCTCCAGGAGGACGGCCGCCGGCCGTACGCCGCCATCGGCAAGGCCGTGGGCCTGTCGGAGGCGGCCGTGCGCCAGCGCGTCCAGAAACTGCTCGACCAGGGCGTGATGCAGATCGTCGCCGTCACGGACCCGCTCACCGTGGGTTTCCGCAGACAGGCGATGGTCGGCGTCAACGTCGAGGGCGACGTGGAGGCGGTCGCGGACGCGCTGTCGGCCATGTCCGAGTGCGAGTACGTGGTGATGACCGCAGGCTCCTTCGACCTGATGGTGGAGATCGTCTGCGAGGACGACGACCACCTCCTCGACGTCATCAACAAACGCATCCGGGCCGTGCCCGGGGTGCGCTCCACCGAGAGCTTCGTCTACCTCAAGCTCAAGAAGCAGACCTACATGTGGGGAACCCGATAACCGTGAGGACCCGATAGCCGTGAGCAAGGACCTCTCCCAGTCCGCGTACGACCACCTGTGGATGCACTTCACGCGCATGTCGTCGTACGAGAAGGCCCCTGTCCCCACCATCGTCCGGGGCGAGGGCACGTACATCTACGACGACAAGGGCAAGCGCTACCTGGACGGCCTCGCCGGCCTCTTCGTGGTGCAGGCCGGGCACGGCAGGGTCGAGCTCGCCGAGACCGCCTTCAAGCAGGCGCAGGAGCTCGCGTTCTTCCCGGTGTGGTCCTACGCCCACCCCAAGGCCGTCGAGCTGGCCGAGCGCCTGGCCCACCATGCCCCGGGCGATCTGAACAAGGTCTTCTTCACCACCGGCGGCGGTGAGGCGGTGGAGACCGCCTGGAAGCTCGCCAAGCAGTACTTCAAGCTGACCGGCAAGCCCACCAAGCACAAGGTCATCTCCCGCGCGGTCGCCTACCACGGCACCCCGCAGGGCGCCCTGTCCATCACCGGCTTGCCTGCCCTCAAGGCCCCCTTCGAGCCGCTGGTCCCGGGCGCCCACAAGGTCCCGAACACCAACATCTACCGCGCCCCGATCCACGGCGACGACCCGGAGGCCTACGGCCGCTGGGCCGCCGACCAGATCGAGCAGCAGATCCTCTTCGAGGGCCCGGACACGGTCGCCGCGGTCTTCCTGGAGCCGGTGCAGAACGCGGGCGGCTGCTTCCCGCCCCCGCCCGGCTACTTCCAGCGCGTCCGCGAGATCTGCGACCGGTACGACGTACTTCTCGTCTCCGACGAGGTCATCTGCGCCTTCGGCCGCCTGGGCACCTACTTCGCCTGCGACAAGTTCGACTACGTGCCGGACATGATCACCTGTGCCAAGGGCATGACGTCGGGCTACTCCCCGATCGGCGCGTGCATCATCTCCGACCGCCTGGCCGAGCCGTTCTACAAGGGTGACAACACCTTCCTGCACGGCTACACCTTCGGCGGCCACCCGGTCTCCGCCGCCGTGGGCCTGGCCAACCTCGACCTGTTCGAGCGCGAGAACCTCAACCAGCACGTCCTGGACAACGAGGGCAACTTCCGCGCCACCCTGGAGAAGCTCCACGACCTGCCGATCGTCGGCGACGTCCGCGGCAACGGCTTCTTCTACGGCATCGAACTCGTGAAGGACAAGCACACCAAGGAGTCCTTCGACGAGGAGGAGACCGAGCGCGTCCTGTACGGCTTCCTGTCCAAGGCGCTGTACGACAACGGCCTGTACTGCCGGGCCGACGACCGAGGCGACCCGGTCGTCCAGCTCGCCCCGCCGCTGATCTCGAACCAGGAGACCTTCGACGAGATCGAGCACATCCTGCGCGCCACCCTCACGGAGGCGTGGACGAAGCTCTGAGGCGTGTCGCTCCGATCGTCTGCCTGGATGATCAACACCGGCCCCGGTGCCGCCCGTTCGAGTGAGAAACGGCGGCCCGGGGCCGCGTGCTGTCCGGCGTCCCGCCGCCTTCTGCCTAGCGTGCCCAGTGACCGATCGGCCCTGCCTTCGTTCCCCCGCACGGGGGATGGCACGGGAACTACGGATCTGAACCGAGGTGTACGCGCATGGAGGCCCCGCCGGACAACGACGTGCTCTGGGCACGCGCCCTGCACTTCCAGCACGACGACGGCTCGCCCGCGCTCTGCGGCGTGTCGCTCGGCGTGCGCGAGGGCGAGATCCTCGCCCTGAGCGGCCCGCGCGGCAGCGGCAAGACGACCCTGCTGCGGTGCCTGTCCGGCCTGGTGCCCGTCCGGCGCGGCGAGGTCTGGTTCAACAGCGTGCCCGTGCACACCATGGGCCCCCTCACCCGCGAGCGGCTGCGCCGCGACCGCTTCGGCTGGATCGACCCGGCCCCCTCCCTGGTCCCGGAGCTCAACGCCTGGGAGAACACCGCCCTGCCGCTGATGCTGCGCGGCACCAGCCGGCGCCGCGCCAAGAAGGCGGCCCTGGAGTGGCTGGAGCGCCTGGACATCGGCGACAGCGCCCGCAAGCGGCCCCACCAGCTGGTGCAGGCCCAGCGGCAGCGGGTCTGCATCGCCCGCGCGCTGGCCCCCGCGCCCTCGGTGCTGTTCGCCGACGAGCCCACGGCGCCCCTGCACCGCGCCGACCGCGCCCATGTGCTGCGCACCCTCACCACCGCGGCCCGCTCCCACCGCATCACCGTCGTCCTGGCCACCCACGATCCGGAGACCGCGGCCCTCGCCGACCGCACGGTGTCCCTGCTCGACGGGCGGCGCGTGCAGACGGTGCACCTCCCGCCGGTCGCCGAGACCAACGAGCCGGAAGGCCGGGCGGCGTGCTCGCTCTCCGTCTGACGCGCGGCGCCCACCCCGCCGTCCAGCTGCGCCGTCTCCTGGTGGCGGCCGCATCGGCGGGCACGGGCTTCCTGCTGCTCTGCGCCCTCGGCTACGCGCTGGGACACCCCGGCGCTCCCGGTTCCGCCGCGCTGCGGCTGGCCTGGTGCGCGGCCCCGACGGCCGCCACCGTGTACTTCGCGGTGGCGGTCGCCCGTACCGACCCCGGCACCAAGCCCCGCGCTTCTCTCTCGGCGATCGGCCTCGGCCCGGTGCGCCTGATGGCCGTGTCGGCGACGACGACGGCGCTGGCCTGCACACTCGGCTCGATGCTGGCCCTGCTGGTCTTCCTGCATCTGCGGGGCGACCTGATGGGCATGCCCTTCGACGGCGCCGCCGCCGAGTCCCTCGCCGCGGGCCTGCCCCTGCCGCTTCCGGCCGCCCTGACCCTGTTGTCGCTCGTGCCCGTCGGCGCGTCGGTGGCGGTGGCCCTGGCCCTGCGGCCGCGCGAGACGGCGCCCGCCGAGCCCCGGCCGGCCCGGACGTACGGCCGCTTCGGCGCGTACCGGCGCACCAGCGCCCGCGAGACGTTCGGGGCGTACGGCAGGTTCGGCCGGCAGATCGTCCGGCCCACGGGCGGCCCTGCCGCGGAGCCCGCCGCGAAGGGCGGCCCGCCCACCGCCCGGACGACCGAGCCGGCCACGGCGGCGGTCGCGGGTCCCGGCGGGGTGAGCGCGGTCGCGGACCCACCGGCCCGGGTGCCGGGCCGCACGCTCGCCGGACCGGCTGAGCCGGCCACCCCGCAGACGGACGCCGGGAACCCCGCCCGGCTCCCCTCGGCCCCCCACCCGGCCTCACCGGAGGCAGCGGCCGCGAGCGCCCCGGCCGTCGATCCCGCCCAGTGGCTCAGCCCGCGCGCGGCGGAGCCGGACGCGGCAGGCGCCATCAGTCCAGCGGGGGCCCTGACGAGGCACCCGGGCTCACCCACCGCGACCCTCGACACCCCCGACGGCTTCACCGCCCCCGACGCGGCCCTGCCGGACACCACCGCCGCCCCCTCCGGTCTGCCCTGGGGCTTCACGGTGCTGGCCGCGGGCCTGGCGGTGGAGAGCTACACGAGCCGCACCTCCCCCACGCCCCCCGACCTGTCCTTCTCCGGCGCCTCCCCCGGCGTGATGGCGGGCTGGGCCCTGGCCGCCGCCGGCCTGGCCCTGGCCGGCCCGGGCCTGACGCATCTGTGCGGACGGCTGCTCCAGTCGGCCCGCCCCGGCGCCCGGCGGCTCCTGGCCGGTCGCATCCTGATGGCGGAGTCCGTTCGCATCGGGCGCCCTCTGGGCGTCGTCTGCGCGGTCCTGTCCGCCGCGTGGGCCATGGCGCTGCTGCACGCCCCCGACGGACTCGCACTCGGTCCGCTCACCACCCTCGGCGTGGTCCTCGTGACCGGCTGCACCACGGCGACGCTCCTGACGGCCGCCGTCGAAGCCCGTCAGGCCCGCGCCGGCACCACCGCCGCACTGCTGCGGCTCGGCGCCCCGGCAACGCTGCTGCGCGGCGCCGCCGCCCTGCGCGCGTGCGCCCTGCTCGCCCTGTTCGGTCCCCTCACCCTGACGGTCGCGGAACTGGCGGCGCTGCCCCTGGCACGCTGAGGCCCGCGGCCCCGCCGGAAAACTCGTACGAAAAAAATCTCCGTGCGGCGATGAGTTCCGGTCCGGCCCCCGGTCTATCCCGCGTAACGACACGGACGTGATGGGAGAGACCTGGCATGTACCAGCAGATGATCTTCGTGAACCTGTGCACCGGCGACCTCGACGCCTCGAAGAAGTTCTTCACGGAGCTCGGCTTCACGATCAACGAGCAGTTCAGCGACGACACGACCGCCTCGGTCGTGATCAGCGAGACCATCGTGGTCATGGTGCACACCGAGGAGAAGTACCTCCAGTTCACCAAGAAGGAGGTCGCGGACTCGACGAGGACCAGCGAGGTGCTGATCGCGCTGAGCGCCGAGAGCCGCGAGAAGGTCGACGAGCTGGTCGAGAAGGCGGTCGCGGCGGGCGGTTCCGTCTCGGGCGAGACCCAGGACCACGGCTTCATGTACGGCCGCGCCTTCGACGACGTGGACGGCCACACCTTCGAGGTCGTGTGGATGGACCCGGCGGCCCTCCAGGGCTGACGGTGGCTGTGCCAGCATGGGCGCGTGCAGACGATGCCCGCCCATGCGGCCCACCACGACGACCGTGAGATAGAGAGCCTCGAGGAGTTCGACGCGACCGTCTCGGCGCGCGGCAGCCTCGCCGGATACCGCGTCCAGGCCGTCGATCTGACGGACCGTACGCGCGAACTGCTCACCCACGACACCGCCGGCGCCGTCTTCCTCGGCTGCGCGATGCGCGAGGACGCGGCCGCCAAGGTCCGCGGCGACGGCGCCCTGGTCTTCCCCCCGGTACCGGGTCTGCCGTTCGACCCGTACCGCGGCCTCGTCTACTCGCCGGAGGAACTCTTCGCGTCGCTGGCCGACGGCTACGAGGCCACGCCCGACGCCCTCGCCTACGCCTGGTTCCAGCGCACGAAGGCGGACCGCGACATCCACGCGTCCATGCTGCGCTCGATCCACGACGACTCCGTCTCGGACGCGCTCGACGAACTCCTGTCCGGGGCCCGGGTCGTGGGCGTCATGGGCGGTCACGCGATGGCCCGCGGCACCGAGGAGTACGCCGGCGCCGCACGGCTCGGCCGGGAGCTGGCCAGGGCCGGCTTCACGGTCGCGACCGGCGGCGGCCCGGGCGCCATGGAGGCGGCGAACCTCGGCGCCTACGCAGCCCCCTTCGACGACACGATGCTCACCGAGTCGCTGGAACTCCTGGGCAAGGCACCGCACTTCACCCCGTCGATCACCCAGTGGGCCGCGGCCGCCTTCGAGATCCGCACCCGCTGGCCCCAGGGCGGCCGTTCGGTCGGCATCCCGACCTGGTTCTACGGCCACGAGCCGCCGAACGCCTTCGCCTCCCACATCGCCAAGTACTTCGCCAACGCCACCCGTGAGGACGGCCTGCTGGCCCGGTCGAACGCGGGCGTGGTGTTCCTGCCGGGAGCCGCCGGGACCGTCCAGGAGATCTTCGACAACGCGACGCCCAACTACTACGAGTCGCGCGGCGAACCCACGCCGATGGTGCTGGTGAACCGCGTGCACTGGACGGAGAAGCTGCCCGCGTGGCCGCTGCTCCGGTCGCTGGCCGGGGGGCGCTCGATGGAGGCGCGGATCGCGCTGGTGGAGCGGATCGAGGAGGCGCCCGAGGCGTTGAAACGTCTGGGCGGTTAATAAGAAGGCAAAGCAAGTGCTTGCAGGCTGCATATGCGTTGACACTACTTATGCGGCGCTTATAGACCTGAGGGTCTCACGGTAGTGCTGATGCTCAGTCAACACTGCCTCAGCCCCCCGCATTAGCGATCCTGTAAAGGACAAACGTGGCAGTTCTGTCCGTATCCCGCCGCGCACGTGCCGTGCGCGTCCTCGGTGTCGTCTCCGCCTCGGCCGCGCTCGCGCTCGGCACCGCCGGCAACGCGCTCGCCTGCGACATCAGCGAGTTCTCCGCCGAGGCGAAGTGCGATGGCGACAAGGGCGTCATCACGGTCACCGACGTGGACCCCGCCGGCATCCCGGCGACGGTCACCGTCTACCTGCAGAACAACGGCGCCGACGCGAAGAAGGTCGGCGAGCAGGTCGTCAAGGGCTCACGCGAAGGCACCACCATCACCTTCGCCGACGACTGGAAGGCGAACGCCGAGTACCGCATCCACGTCAAGGCCGCTTCGTACGTCGACGAGGACATCAAGCCGAACCTCGTCACCCCGGCCACGGCCTGCAAGAAGGAGGAGGAGCCCCCGGCTTCGACTCCCCCGGCGACTCCGACCCCGGCGACTCCGACCCCGTCGGCGTCCCCGTCGAAGCCCGCCGAGGAGAGCGAGAGCCCGGCGCCGGAGCCGTCGGAGAGCCGGAGCAGCTCGCCGGCGGGCAACGCGCCCGCTCCGGCCGGTGACTCCAACCTCGCCGAGACCGGTGCCGACTCCAACACCGGCCTCATCGCCGGCATCGCGGCGGCCCTGGTCGTCGTCGGTGGCGGTGCGGTGTTCTTCGGCATGCGCCGCCGCGGAGCCAACAGCGACAGCTGACGCCCGCGCCGACCGTGACGTGGCCCGTCCCCCGACCCGGGGGGCGGGCCACGTCACGTCTCATCCGAACGTCGCCCGCTCCAGCCAGAACTCCAGCAGTTCCCGCTCGCCCAGCACCTCCAACTCCGGTGCCTCAAGCGGAAGCCGGCGGTAGAACGCCAGCAGGACCGAGGTGAGCGGCCCGCGCAGGGCCACGTCCGCCTTCCGGTGACCCCGGCGCCAGGCGATGCCGTCGTCGGTGAGTTCCACGAGCCACTCGGCGTTCAGTTCCGGCCCGGTGTCGGTGGCGTGGAGGTGGATGCCGCGGCCGGCGCCGCGCAATTCCCCCGCCGAGTCGTGCGGCATGGTCCGCTGCACGTACGCCACGATCTGCAGCCATTCGTCGATCGCGTCGGCGGCGACCTCGGGCGCGACCTCGTAGGGCTGCCCGGCGGCGAGTGCGGCGTCGGCGCGGTGCACGGTGATCTCATGTGTCACCCGGCGGGCCCAGAAGCCGGAGTTGCGGATTCCCGCCCAACTCCACACCTCCGCACCGGGGCCTGCCTCCCGCAGCGTGGCGACGACCTGCTTCCCCGCCTCCGCCAGCCAGGCGTCCAGCACGACGGCATCCCCCCGCGCCTCGGGCCCGGCGAGACCCGGTACCCGCTCCTCGGGCACCTCCTCACCGGCTCGGGTCCGCACGATGAACTCCACCCAGCGCAGGGCACCGCCCAGGTGCCGTACGAGGTCCTCCAGTGACCAGTCCGGGCAGGTCGGCACCGTGCCGGACAGGTCGGCACCGGAAGTGACCACAGATCTCAACAGACGTACCTGATAGGCGATTTCATCGCAGTAGCGGTCGTGTGTGAGTGGCGTCATGCCCGCACCCTAGGGCGGGGACGATCAGTCGAGCACCACGATTTCCGCCGCGTCGAATGCCACGCCGACCTCGTCCCCCACCCCGGGTGCCGCCCGCAGCGCGCACGCCGCCTCCAGGCGCGGAGCGTCCTGGGGCTGGAGGTGGAGGGCGACGTGGGTGCCCTTGAAGGTGCGCGCGGTCACCGTGCAGCGCAGGCCCGTGTCGGCGGCCACCAGGCGCACCCCGGCGGGCCGCACCAGCAGGGTACGGGTGCCCTGCGGGGCGCCCTCCGGTACCGGCACCTTGCCCCAGGGCGTGTCCGCCGCCTCCGTCCCGACGGTCGCCTCGGCCACGTTCTCGAAGCCGAGGAAGCGGGCCACGAAGGCGTCGGCGGGTCGCTGCCACACCTCCAGGGGGGTACCGGACTGGGTGATCCGCCCGTCCCGCATCACCACGACCCGGTCGGCCAGCGCGAAGGCCTCCCCCTGGTCGTGCGTCACGGCGAGCACGGTCGTGCCCAACCGGCCGAACAGTTCCTTCAGTTCGACCACCAGCCGTTCCCGCAGCGACCGGTCGAGCTGCCCCAGCGGCTCATCCAGCATCAGCAGCCGCGGGTTCGGCGCGAGGGCCCGGGCCAGTGCCACCCGCTGCTGCTCCCCGCCGGACAGCGCGGCGACGGCCCGGCGGCCCGCACCCGGCAGGCCCACGAGGTCCAGCAATTCCTGGACCCGCTCTGCCCTTTGCCGCTTCGGCTCGCCGCGCATCCGCAACCCGAACGCCACGTTGCCTGCCACGTCCCGCTGCGGGAAGAGCTGGTGGTCCTGGAACATCAGCCCGACCCCGCGCCGGTGCGCGGGCACGCCTGCCTGGTCACGCCCGTCGAGCACGATCCGGCCGGCGTCGAGCGGCTGCAGCCCGGCCACCGCCCGCAGCAGGGTCGACTTGCCGCTGCCGCTCGGCCCGAGCACACACACGATCTCGTGCTCGGCGAGCTCCAGATCGACGGCGTCCAGCACCGTAGTCCCGCCGAAACGGACCGTCGCGCCTTCCAGGCTCAACAGCATCTAGAACTCCCCCGTCCGGTCCGTCCGCAGCCTCTCCAGCACCAGCAGGGCCACCGCGCACACCACCATCAGCATCGTCGAAAGGGCCATGGCCTGGCCGTAGTTGAGGTCTCCGGGCCGCCCGAGCAGCCGGGCCACGGCCACCGGCAGCGTCGGCCGGTCGGGGCGCGCGATGAACACCGTCGCGCCGAACTCCCCGAGCGACACGGCGAAGGCGAACCCGGCCGCGATCAGCAGCGCCCGCCGCACCATCGGCAGGTCCACCTCCCGCCACACCCGCCAGGGCGAGGCCCCGAGCACCGAGGCCGCCTCCCGCAGCCGCACGTCCACCGCCCGCAGCACGGGCAGCATGGTCCGCACCACGAACGGCACCCCGACCAGCGCCTGCGCGAGCGGCACCAGGATCCAGGAGGCCCTGAGGTCCAGCGGCGGCTCGTCGAGGGAGATCAGGAACCCGAAGCCGACGGTCACCGCGGACACCCCGAGCGGCAGCATCAGCAGCGCGTCGAAGCCGCGCACGAACCGTCCGGCGTCCCGGCGGGTGAGCGCGGCCGCGGCGAGCCCGCCGATCAGCACGGCGATGAGCGTGGCGGCGACGGCGTACGACAGGGAGTTGCCGATCGCCTCGATGGGCGCGACCAGGAACACTCCCCCGTCCTCGCGGGTCAGCGCCCGGTAGTAGCCGAGGTCCGGCGCGCCCAGGGACCGCTGCACCAGCACGGCGAGCGGCAGCACGAGCAGCACGGCGACGGTGACGAGCACCCCGCCGAGCAGTGCCCACTGCCCCGCTCCCCGTGGCCTGCGCCCGGTCACGGACGCGTCCACCAGCCGCAGCGCGGTCTCCCGCCGCCGCACGGTCCAGGCGTGCAGGGCGAGGATCGCGCCCACCGCGACGAACTGGACGAGAGTCAGCACGGCCGCCGTGGACAGGTCGAAGATCTCCGAGGTCTGCCGGTAGATCTCCACCTCCAGGGTGGAGAAGGTGGGCCCGCCGAGGATCTGCACGACGCCGAAGGAGGTGAAGGTGAACAGGAAGACCATCAGCGCGGCGGCGGCCACGGCCGGGGCGAGCGCGGGCAGGGTGACCTGCCGCCAGGCCCGCAGCGGGGACGCCCCGAGCATGCGCGCGGCCTCCTCCTGCCGCGGGTCGAGCTGCGCCCAGAGCCCGCCGACGGTCCGGACGACGACCGCGTAGTTGAAGAAGACGTGCGCGAGCAGGATCGCCCACACGGTGGTGTCCAGCCGTACGCCCCACAGCTCGTCGAGCAGCCCGCCCCGCCCGACGAGCGCCAGGAACGCCGTGCCGACGACGACCGTCGGCAGCACGAACGGGACGGTCACGACCGCCCGCAGGACCTGCTTGCCGGGGAAGTCCAAGCGGGCGAAGACGTACGCACCGGGGAGGGCGACGAGCAGCGTGAGCGCGGTGGAGACCAGCGCCTGCCAGGTGGTGAACCACAGGACGTGCCGGACGTCGGACTGCGCCAGCACCTCCCCGATCCGCCCGAGGTGCCAGGTCCCGTCCGCCTTGAGACCGCGCGCGACGATCGCGGCGACGGGGTAGGCGAAGAAGACGGCGAAGAACGCGACGGGCACGGTGAGCAGACCGAGCCGCGCCGCGCTTCCGCGCCTCCTGCGGGCTACTTCAGAACGAGTGAAATCCACGACTTGACCCACTGGTCACGGTGGTCGGCGATCTTCGCCGGGGCCATGGTCTCCGGGTCCTTCGCCTGCGGCCCGTACTTCGCGAACTCCGGCGGCACCTGGGCGCCCTCGCGCACCGGGTAGACGAACATGTTGAGCGGCATGTCGTCCTGGAACCTCTTGCTGATGAGGAAGTCGAGGAGGGCCTTGCCGCCCTTGGTGTTCTCGGCGTTGCTGAGCAGCCCCGCGTACTCGACCTGCCGGAAGCAGGTGCCCTCGGCGACCCCGGTCGGGGCGGCCGTCGGCTTCGGGTCGGCGTACAGCACCTCGGCGGGCGGCGAGGAGGCGTACGACACGACGAGCGGCCGGTCGCCCTTGGCCTTCTTGCCGCTGCTGGAGCCGGAGAACTCCTCGTTGTAGGCCTGCTCCCAGCCGTCGACGACCTTCACGCCGTTGGCCTTGAGCTTCATCCAGTAGCCCTCCCACCCGTCGTCGCCGTACTCCGCGACCGTGCCGAGCAGGAAGCCCAGGCCGGGCGAGGACGAGGAGGCGTTCTCGGTGACGAGCAGGTCCTTGTACGCGGGCTTGACCAGGTCGTGGAGAGTCCGCGGAGGCGCCAGCTTGCGGTCGGCGAAGTACTTCTTGTCGTAGTTGACGCAGATGTCGCCGGTGTCGATGGGGGTGACCCGGTGCTTGTCCTGGTCGACGCGGTACTCGGGCAGGATCAGGTCGGATCCCTTCGCCTCGTACGACTGGAAGAGGCCGTTGTCGAGGGCGCGGGACAGCAGCGTGTTGTCGACGCCGAAGAAGACGTCGCCTTGCGGGTTGTCCTTGGTGAGGATGGCCTTGTTCACGGCCTGCCCGGCGTCGCCGTCCTTGAGGACCTGGACCTTGTACCCGGACTGCTTCTCGAAGGCCGCGATGACGTCCTTGGACGCGGCCCACGAGTCGTGGCTGACGAGCGTCACGGTCTTGGAGTCGCCGGACTCCTGGCCGCCGCCGGACGACCCGCAGGCGGCGAGCGTGCCGGCCATGCCGAGCCCGACGACCGCCGCCGTCAGCCGCTTGATGTTGTTACGCACTGGATTCCTCCTGGAGTGACCAGGAGAAGACGCGGCCCCGCCCGGGACTTCCGGGGTCCCGGGCAGGGCGCAACAGCTCGAGTGATGACCGATCTCCCTACCCAGAATGACCTGGGCCAGGTTCGGAGGGTCTGCGGCCGTGTGCCGCACTCTCAGCGCTGTGGCGCTCCCCTGTCGGAATATGCAGATGTTCTTACGGCGGTCAGACTACCGTTCGGTGGCGGCGAGCTGACCACACGCCCCGTCGATCTCCTGGCCACGGGTGTCCCGGATCGTCACCGGCACACCATGGGCGGCGATCGCCTCCACGAACGCCTTCTCGTCCTCGGGTCGCGAGGCGGTCCACTTGGAGCCGGGCGTCGGGTTCAGCGGGATCAGGTTCACGTGCACGGGCTTGCCCTTGAGCAGCCGTCCGAGCCGGTCACCGCGCCAGGCCTGGTCGTTGATGTCCCGGATCAGCGCGTACTCGATGGACAGCCGGCGCCCCGACTTGGCGCTGTACTCGAAGCCGGCGTCCAGCACCTCGCGCACCTTCCACCGGGTGTTCACCGGCACGAGGGTGTCGCGCAGCTCGTCGTCGGGCGCGTGCAGCGAGATGGCGAGACGGCACTTGAAGCCCTCGTCGGCGAACCGGTGGATGGCCGGGACGAGGCCGACGGTGGAGACGGTGATGCCACGCTGTGAGAGACCCAGGCCGTCGGGCTCGGGGTCGGTGAGCCGCCGGATGGACCCGATGACCCGGTTGTAGTTCGCGAGCGGCTCGCCCATGCCCATGAACACGATGTTGCTGAGCCGGGCCGGGCCCCCGGGAACCTCCCCGTCCCTGAGCGCCCGCATGCCGTCGACGATCTGATGCACGATCTCGGCGGTGGACAGATTCCGGTCCAGGCCCGCCTGCCCGGTCGCACAGAACGGGCAGTTCATTCCGCAGCCGGCCTGCGAGCTGATGCACATGGTCACCCGGTCCGGGTAGCGCATCAGCACGGACTCGACGAGCGTCCCGTCGAACAGCCGCCACAGGGTCTTGCGGGTGGTGCCCTGGTCGGTCGACAGATGCCGCACGACGGTCATCAGCTCGGGCAGCAGCGCTTCCTGCAGCCGCCCCCGGGAGCCGGCCGGGATGTCGGTCCACTGCTCCGGATCATGCGCGTACCGCGCGAAGTAGTGCTGCGAGAGCTGCTTGGCACGAAACGGCTTCTCCCCGACCGCGGCGACGGCCTCCTTGCGCTCGGCAGGAGTGAGATCGGCGAGATGCCTCGGCGGCTTCTTGGCTCCGCGGGGGGCGACGAATGTGAGTTCTCCGGGTGCAGGCATAACCCTCCCAGTGTCGCAGATCCGCTCGGGTGACCTGCAGCCGTCGGTGGCTACGGCCGTCAGGTGGCTGCGGCTGTCGTCAGGTGGCTGCGGCTGCCGCCAGGCTGCTACGGCTGTCGTCGGTGGCCGTCACCGGTCGCCGCTGAGCGCCCCTCGGGACGGCCCGGAGACGGCCCGGGTGCGATCATGCGTCGTCCCGTACCACTCGTCGAGCCGGACCCCCGCCTGGACTCCGGTCATCTCGCTCAGGCGCCGACCTGCGCGAACGGGTCGGACCTGTGAGGTGCCGGCACAGCCGGTAGGCCACCCGCAGCGAGGCGTGCCTGGCAGGATGGGCCGACCATCACAAGAAACGGGGGTCGAGCATGCTCGTGCTCATATTGTCGGTCGTCGTCCTGCTCGTCATCGGCGGCAGTGTCTGCGTGTTCTGGACAGCCCGGGGGGACGCCCCGCGCTGGGCGCGTGGTGTGGCCAAGGCCACGCTGCTCGGCAGTGAACTGGCCCAAAGTGCGGGCCGGAGTTCCCGCTCACGGCAGAGCGGCGAGGACGACTAGGCGTCCCCGCCGCGCGGACTCGTACGGCTTGGGCGCGGACCGGGCCCGAGCCTGCGAAACCCTGCGTTCCCCCCGAGGGACGGGGCACGCGCGAGTCATGACCGCCTTCTACCTGACGTACGCGGCCCACTCGGCCCCGGTGCAGCTCGCGGAGAAGCGGCAAGGCCCCCCGTGGTTCAAGTGGGCCTTTCTCGGGGTGTGGGCACTCTGCGGCGTGTTCGTTCTGCTCAAGCTGCGGCAGAACGGCTGGAAGTTCCCCCGGCGGCGCTGAGCCGAGCCGAGCCGCCGGAGGGACGCCTTACCCGGTCGTCTGCTCCAGTCGGTCCTTGAGGAGCTGCTCGTTGCGTGGGAGTTCCTTGCGGGCCTGGGGGCGCACGACCAGTGGGACCAGGACCTTGCCCATGCCGTGGCCCTCGAAGTCGATGTCGATCGTGACGTGCGATCGGCGGCCCTCGTCGTAGGGCTCGACCTCGCCGTGCACCTGGGCCCGGACCGGGCCGTCGACACCGCGCATGCCCCAGCTGTGCGGCGGGTCGTACTCGGTGACCTCCATGGTCATCGGCATGACACGGCGGCCGACGTGCCGACTGACCCGGACCTTGCTGCCGATGCCCACGGGCCCCTCGTCCAAGCGCTCCGCGGACACGGCGCTCAGCTGCCACTCCGGCATGTGCCCGGCGTCCATGACGTACTCGTAGACCTCCTCGGGACGGCGGTCGACGACGATGCTCTCTCGGATGATGGCCATGATGGCCTCCTTTGGGAGGTACATCTGCATCGTCCCACTTCAGGCCCCCGGACGTCTCCCCGAGACGGCAGCGAGCCCCCGGCCGAAAGGGCGGGGGCTCGCTGACGGAGTTCGTCTCAGCCGGATCCGACGAACAGCACGAGCAGCAGCCACACCACCGGAGCCGTGGGCAGCAGCGAGTCGAGCCGGTCCATGATGCCGCCGTGCCCGGGCAGCAGCGTGCCCATGTCCTTGATACCGAGGTCCCGCTTGATCATGGACTCGCCGAGGTCGCCGAGCGTTGCGGTGACCGCGACCGCGAGCCCCAGCACCAGTCCCTGCCACCAGGCACCGTCGTCGATGAGGAACTGCATGCACAGGGCCCCCGCGACCATGGCGAAGGACACCGCGCCGAGCAGGCCCTCCCGGGTCTTGCCGGGGCTGATGCGCGGGGCGAGCTTGTGCCGGCCGAACCGCCAGCCGACGGCGTAGGCACCCGTGTCGCTGACGACCGTCAGCAGCAGGAAGGTGAGCACCCGCTGCGGCCCGTCGTCCGCGGTCAGCATCATCGCGACGAAGGTCGCGAGGAACGGCACGTAGAACGCCGCGAAGACACCGGCCGTGACGTCCCTCAGATAGTTCTCGGGCGGTTCGGTCATGCGCCAGACCAGGACGGCCAGGGCCGTGAGCGCCATCGCCACCCACGCGCCCTCGGCACCCCGCACGTACCCGGCGACGACCATCGCGGCACCACCGAGCGCCAGCGGCACGAGCGGCGCCCGGATGCCCCTGCGCTCCTCCAGCCGCTTGGTCAGCTCCCACAGGCCCACGACCACGGCCACCGCGACGACACCGACGAACACGGCCTTGACGACGAACAGCGAGGCGACGATCACCACACCGAGCCCGACGCCGACCCCTATCGCGGCACTCAGGTCGCGACCCGCGCTCTTCTTCGGCGGCTTGGGCGCCGGCTGCGAGGCGTCGGGCATGGGCTCCGGATTCGTGTCGTTTCGGACCGGGGTGCCGCTCAGCCGAGCAGCTCCCCGGTCGTCATCCTGGTTACCGCCGAATTCGGTCACGTCGGGCACGATGGGCATGGGGCGAGTCTGAGGCGCTTCATACGCATCGTATGCGGGACCCGCCGGAGCGGCCCCTTGGACGTGCCCCTGGCCCGGACCCCGGACGTGCCCGTGACCATGCCCTTGGTCGGTGGGCCCCCAGTACCCGGCCTGTGGCGGCGCCCCCCAGGAAGAGTCGTTCATCAGACCTCGAGCAGCTCCGCTTCCTTGTGCTTCAGGAGCTCGTCCACCTGCGCGACGTACTTCGCGGTGGTGTCGTCGAGCTCCTTCTCCGCACGGCGGCCCTCGTCCTCGCCGACCTCGCCGTCCTTGATCAGCTTGTCGATGGCCTCCTTGGCCTTGCGGCGAACGGAGCGGATCGAGATCTTCGCGTCCTCGCCCTTGCCCTTGGCGACCTTGATGTACTCGCGGCGGCGCTCCTCGGTGAGCTCGGGGAACACCACACGGATGATGTTGCCGTCGTTGCTGGGGTTGACGCCCAGGTCGGAGTCGCGGATCGCCTGCTCGATGTTCCGCAGCGCGGTCTTGTCGAACGGGGTCACCACGGCCATGCGCGGCTCGGGCACGGAGAACGAGGCCAGCTGGTTGATCGGCGTCGGCGCGCCGTAGTACTCGGCCACGATCTTGTTGAACATCGCCGGGTGCGCACGGCCGGTGCGGATCGCGGCGAAGTCCTCCTTGGCGACCACGACGGCCTTCTCCATCTTCTCCTCGGCCTCGAGGAGGGTCTCTTCGATCACCACTTGCTCCTGCGTGTCTTGAGTAGGCCCGGCTGCGGTTCCTGTGGGGCGGCGGCCGGCTGCGTCGCGTCTTCTTTCTGCACGGTTCCCGACCGGCGGGACATTGTCCATCCCCCGGCCCGGCTCCGTCCCGTCCGTCCCCCGGACGGGGTTGTACCCGGGTGTCAGTCCCGGCTGCCGGGGTCCCCCACCAGCGTGCCGATCTTCTCACCCTTGACGGCACGTGAGATGTTGCCCTCCGCCAGCAGCTCGAAGACCACGATCGGGAGCTTGTTGTCGCGGCACAGGGTCACGGCCGTGGCGTCGGCGACCTTCAGATCGCGCGTGATGACCTCGCCGTAGCCGAGGTGATCGAACTTCACCGCGTCGGGGTTGGTCTTGGGGTCGGAGTCGTAGACCCCGTCCACGCCGTTCTTGCCCATCAGCAGCGCCTCGGCGTCGATCTCCAGGGCGCGCTGCGCGGCGGTGGTGTCGGTGGAGAAGTACGGCATGCCCATACCGGCGCCGAAGATGACCACACGGCCCTTCTCCAGGTGCCGTACGGCGCGCAGCGGGATGTACGGCTCGGCGACCTGGCCCATGGTGATGGCGGTCTGCACCCGGCAGTCCACGCCCACCTTCTCCAGGAAGTCCTGGAGGGCGAGGCAGTTCATGACCGTGCCGAGCATGCCCATGTAGTCGGAGCGGGCCCGGTCCATGCCTCGCTGCTGGAGTTCGGCACCGCGGAAGAAGTTGCCGCCGCCGATGACGACCGCGATCTGGGCGCCGTCGCGCACGACGGCCGCGATCTCGCGGGCGATCTTGTGCACCACGTCGGGGTCGACGCCCAGGCCGCCGCCACCGGAGAAGGCCTCTCCGGACAGCTTCAGCAGAAACCGGCCGCTCACTTTGCCGTCGTCGCTCTTCTGGGCCTTGGTGGTCATGGGGGATCCCGCCTCTTTCACGTGTTGCACATACCAAGAAGGCCATTGCCGGTGGGGCGTGTTTCGCATCCCATACGGCAATGGCCTCCTCGTCAGATCTGCTGTCGTCCGCCACTGGTGTGACGGCGTACGCGGACGACTGCTGTCGACCCTATCCGGGTCGGGCGTCGAGCGCGGTACGGACTCAGATGCCGACCTTGATGCGCGTGAAGCGCTTCAGGGTGACACCGGCCTCGTCCAGGATCTTCTGGACGGACTTCTTGTTGTCGAGCGCGTACGGCTGGCCGAGCAGCGTGGCGTCCTTGAAGAAGCCGTTGAGGCGACCCTCGACGATCTTCGGCAGGGCGGCCTCGGGCTTGCCCTCGGCGCGGGTGGTCTCCTCGGCGACGCGGCGCTCCGACTCGACGACCTCGGCCGGCACGTCCTCCTTGGAGAGGTACTTCGGCGCGAAGGCGGCGATGTGCTGGGCGACGCCCTTGGCGATCTCCGCGTTCGGCTTGTCCAGCTCGACGAGGACACCGATCTGCGGGGGCAGGTCGGGCATCGTGCGGTGCATGTACGCCGTCACGTAGCCGTCGGCGAACTGCGCGAAGCGGTCCAGGACGATCTTCTCGCCCAGGTTGGCGTTGGCCTCGTCGACGAACGCCTGGACGGTCTTGCCGGCCTCGATCTCGGAGGCGAGCAGAGCCTCGAGGTCGGCCGGGGAGGTCTTGGCGACGTGCTCGGCGATCTGGTTGGCGACGGCCTGGAACTTCTCGCCCTTGGCGACGAAGTCCGTCTCGCACTTCAGCTCGACGATGACGCCGGAGGAGTTGTCGTCGGCGATGATCGAGACCACGGCGCCGTTCTCGGCGGAGCGGCCCTCGCGCTTGGCGACGCCCTTCTGGCCCTTGATGCGGAGCGCCTCGACGGCCTTCTCGACGTTGCCCTCGGCCTCGTCCAGCGCCTTCTTGCAGTCCATCATGCCGGCGCCCGTGAGCTCACGGAGCTTCTTGACGTCGGCGGCGGTGTAGTTCGCCATGAGTCTGTGAATCTCTCTCGAAGTCTGGAAGATCGAAGATCTGCGGATGCGCTCCATGGAGCAGGAGCGCGCTGTCCTTCCGCTGACCTACGGGTGAACGGCGGGAGCGGACCTCACCGCGCCGAGGGCGCTGTGCAGGCAGTACCGCTCCCGCCGTCACCACGGGACTGACGGGGTCAGGCCTGCTCGGCCTCGGCCGGCTTCTCGTCCTCGGCCGGCTTCTCGGCCTCGGCGGCGGGGGCCTCGGCCGGAGCGGCCTCGGCGACCGGAGCCTCAGCGGCGGGGGCGGCCTCGTCGGCCTTCTTCTCGCCCTCGAGCAGGTCGCGCTCCCACTCGGCCAGCGGCTCGCCCGCGGCCTTCTCGCCCTTGCCCTCGGTGGCGACACCGCTGCGGGCGATGAGGCCCTCGGCGACGGCGTCGGCGATGACGCGGGTGAGCAGGGTGACGGAGCGGATCGCGTCGTCGTTGCCCGGGATCTTGTAGTCGACCTCGTCGGGGTCGCAGTTGGTGTCGAGGATCGCGACGACCGGGATGTTCAGCTTCCGGGCCTCACCAACGGCGATGTGCTCCTTCTTGGTGTCCACGATCCAGACGGCGCTGGGCACCTTCTGCATCTCGCGGATACCGCCGAGGGTCTTCTCCAGCTTGGCCTTCTCGCGCGAGAGCACGAGAAGCTCCTTCTTGGTCAGACCGGAGGCGGCGACGTCCTCGAAGTCGATCTGCTCGAGCTCCTTGAGGCGCTGCAGACGCTTGTAGACGGTCGAGAAGTTGGTGAGCATGCCGCCCAGCCAGCGCTGGTTGACGAAGGGCATGCCGACGCGGGTGGCCTGCTCGGCGATGGCCTCCTGCGCCTGCTTCTTGGTGCCGACGAACATGACCGTGCCGCCGTGGGCGACGGTCTCCTTGACGAACTCGTAGGCGCGGTCGATGTACGACAGCGACTGGAGCAGGTCGATGATGTAGATGCCGTTGCGCTCCGTGAAGATGAAGCGCTTCATCTTCGGGTTCCAACGACGGGTCTGGTGACCGAAGTGGACGCCGCTCTCCAGCAGCTCCCGCATCGTGACGACGGCCATGGCCGTATCTCCTTGATTTTCTCGGTTGTGCCGCGGATGCCGGACGGCTTCCGCGCCTGACGCCCACTGCGCGCCGTTCCACGAGGGACCGAGGGGCGCTGACACGGGCCCGTTGCCGGGGTTCGTGTCGGGGCGTGCGAAGTCGACCCGATGGCTCGGGTCGCCACCAGAAGTGTACGGGACCCGCGGGGCCCCGGGTGACGCCGTTGTCCACAACCGGCGGGTGATCCACAGCCGGGGGCTGCGCAGGGTGATGTTCCGGGACGCTTTGCCCATGCGAGTGAACCGGTGTGTCCGCGTGTGTACGCGTCTGATCCTGCTGCTGCTCCTCACGGCGTGGGCCTTGCTGGCCCCGCCGCCGCGGCTGCTCGCGGCGGGTTCCCTCCTCGAGGACCCCGCCGTGCCGGCGGTCGGCCGCGCCTGGCCCGTCGGCCTGCGCCCTCCGGTCCTGCGCGGCTGGGAACCGCCGGCGACGGTCTACGGCCGCGGCCACCGGGGTGTCGACCTGGCGGCGGCACCGGGAACGCCGGTGCGGGCGGTGGCTGCGGGCCGGGTCTCCTTCGCGGGCAGGGTGGCCGGAAAGGGTGTGGTCTCCGTGGAGCTGGCGGGCACCGGCGACCCGCCTCTGCGCACGACCTACGAACCCGTGACGGCGTCGGTGGCGGAGGGCGACGAGGTGGAACCGGGCGAGGTGATCGGCACGGTGGACGCGACCGGCTCGCACTGCACGGCTGCTTGTGTGCACTGGGGCCTGCGGCGCGGGGAGACCTATCTGAATCCGCTGTCGCTCCTGCCGCCGTGGTTGCTCAGCCGGGGCCCCTCCAGGCTGCTGCCGGTGTACTGACCCGGCTGCGGGCGGTCATGCCGCGGGGGCGACGGGAGCCGCTGCTCGAGTAAAGCCGTGGGCTCGGGTGAGGGTGGGCGCGGCGCGCGTGGCTCCACCGGACTGCGGACCCACCCGCCCCGGGTGGACGTGGCTCAGCCCCGCACACCCCGCAACGCCATGGACACCGCCGCGTCCGCGATGGTCGCGGGCTCCTCCGCCGCCCCCAGTTCGATCCTGCGTACGGCCGCGTCCACCACCCCCTGGACCAGCATCGCCGCGAGCCGGGGCTGCTCGTGGCCCAGCTCGCCCAGCGCCTCGACGATCATCGCGACCAGCCCGCCGTGCGCCGCCCGGATCTTCTCCCGCGCCCCCGCGTCGAGTTCACTCGCGGAGATCGCGACCACGGCCCGGTGCCGCCGGTCCCCGACCAGCTCCAACTGCTGGCGCACATACGCCTCGACCTTGGCCTCGGCCGTATCCGCGCGCTCCATCGCCGCCGACACGTCCGCCGCCCAGACCGGGAAGTCGACCTCGCACAGCTCCTCGACCACGGCCGCCCGTGACCGGAAGTACTCGTAGACGGACGAGCGCGCGAGGCCCGTCCGCTCGGCGAGGGCCGGGAAGGTCAGCGCCTCCGTACCGCCCTCGGACAACAAGGAACGAGCCGCGTCCAGCAGGGCGGCTCGCTGCATCGACCGGTGCTCGGCCACGGAGGCCGCTCGAATCCTTGGCACGTCAACACTCTACGGACGCGCCCCGCCACGCGGGAGTGGTCGAGCCCGGCCCGAGGGCGTCCGGCCGGGTCAGCGGCCGAAGCTCGCCAGTTTCGCTCTCAGCTGGAGTACTGACTTGGTGTGGATCTGGCTGACCCGGCTCTCGGTCACCCCCAGCACGTTCCCGATCTCGGCCAGGGTGAGGCCCTCGTAGTAGTACAGCGTGACCACGGTCTTCTCCCGTTCGGGCAGCGTGTTGATCGCCCGTGCCAGGAACCTCCTCAGCTCCCGGTCCTCGGCGACCTCGACGGGGTTGTCGGCGGCGGTGTCCTCCAGCGTGTCCATGACGCTGAGCCCGTCGCCGCCCTCGCCGCCCCCATGCAGCAGCTCCTCCAGGGCCACCACGTTGGCCAGCGACAACTGGCTGAACACCGCGTGCAGTTCCTCGACGGCGATGCCCATCTCGCAGGCCACCTCGCCCTCCGTCGGCGTCCGCCGCAGCCGCGCCTCCAGCGTGGCGTACGCCCGCTCCACGTTGCGTGCCTTCTGCCGCACCGAGCGGGGGATCCAGTCCAGCGCCCGCAGTTCGTCGATCATCGCGCCGCGGATCCTGGTGATCGCGTAGGTCTCGAACTTGATCTCCCGGTCGATGTCGAACTTCTCGATCGCGTCGATCAGCCCGAACACCCCGGACGAGACGAAGTCCGCCTGCTCCACGTTGGACGGCAGGCCCACGCTGACCCGGCCGGCCACGTACTTCACGAGCGGCGAGTAATGCAGGATCAACTGCTCCCGCAGCCGCTCGTCCCCCGTCGCCTTGTACGACCGCCACAGCTCGTCGAGCGTCGAGGGAGCGGGCGGCCGCACGCTGCCACCGTCACGGGCGGCTGGGGGGATGGCCGCCCGGTCGGACCCGGAGGTGTGCTGGGGCATTCGTCGCCTTGTGCCGTTCTGCTGCGAAGTGGTGCTGCCGGGGTGAGCTGTCTGTCTGATGTCGAGTTGCCTGTCCTTGTCGGGATCCTCGCGAGCGTAGCGTGACTGTGGTGTCGCGGTGAGCGAAGGGCGGAGGCCGGGGTGGGCGCAGATACGTTCCTCAGGACGCCCCCGCGGGGTGACGCAGTCGCTCCGTGTGATCACCGCGAGGCCTCAACTGGGCGCATTTCCAAGGGATGTCGGGGTTCCCCCGGACGGCCGAACACAGAACGTCAACACGGTCCGCGAGCGTCGCGGACCGACATCACCGCCTGGCGTGTCAACTTCCAGCCGTCGCCATGTCGTTCGACGTAACCGAGTGCTCGGAGTTCGTACAGTCTCGCGATCGCGTCGTCCGGTGCGGTCTGTGCGGAGCGCGCGATCTCGTCCGGCGCGGCCGTGCCGTGTCCCGGCAGCGCGTCGAGCACCTGCCGGGCGGCCGGCTCCAGCAGGTCCCGGGGCAGGACGGGGCCTCGACGGTCGGGAGCCAGCTCTCCCATGCCACCGACCAGTTCCACCACGTCCGCGACGTCGGTGACCAGGACGGCCTCCCCGCGGAGCAGATCGTGCACCCCGGCGGAGAGGGCACTGGTGGCCGGGCCCGGCACGCCCATCGTGTGCCGGCCGAGGCGCTGTGCCGCCCGCGCGGTGACCAGGGATCCGCTGCGGTGGGCCGCCTCGACGACGACCGTGCCGCGGGTGAGGGCGGCGATCACTCTGTTGCGCAGGATGAACCGGCTCGGCGTGGGGTGGTCCCCGGGTGGCAATTCGCCGATCACCAGCCCCTGTTCGGCGATTCTGCCGATCAGCTGCGCGTGACCCCGGGGGTAGGGCCGGTCGACGCCGCAGGCGAGGACGGCGACGGTGGCGCCACCGGCCCCGAGGGCTCCGCGATGGGCGGCACCGTCGACTCCGTAGGCGCCGCCCGACACCACGACCCAGCCCCGCTCGGCGAGCCCCGCCGCGAGGGTGGCGGCCATGTGGGCCCCGTACTCGGTGCAGGCCCGGGCGCCGACCACGGCGACCGACCGCAGCGCCCACATGCGCAGACCGGCCCGCCCGCGCACCCACAGCCCCAGGGGCCGGGCGTCTCCGAGATCGTCGAGCTGTCCCGGCCACTCCGCGTCCCCGGGGGGCACGAACCGCACGCCGGCGTCCCGGGCGGCCGCGAGATCCCGGCGTGGCCGGGCCGCCTCGGCCCTGGCCACCAGTCCGGCCCAGCGCTTCTGGCTCGCCCCCGGCAGAGCGGCCCCGCCCTTCATCAGTCGCCGCACCACTTCCCGGGCCCCCAGCTCCCGCACCCACCGCCCGCCGGCCTCGTCCCCGGGCTCGAGGACGCGCGTGAGGAGGACCCGGGAGAGCAGGTCGTCGTCCGGTTCGCCGAGGGGGCTCATGTCGACGCCCCGATGGCCATGGGTACGCCGCGGGGAACACCGGTGCGCAGTTGCAGTGCGAGGGCGACGTCCGTGGCGTCGGGCCGATCGTGGCCCACGAGGTCGGCGACGGTCCAGGCCACACGCAGGACGCGGTCGAGGCCGCGCGCTGTCAGGACGCCCCGTTCCAGGCTTCGCTCGGCCTCGTCCATCGCACCGGGCACGGCGTACCAGCGGCTGCGCAGCTCCCGGCCGGGCACCTCGCTGTTCGTGCACCACGGGGTCCCGGCCAGGCGCTCCGCGGCCCGTTCCCGGGCTGCTCGCACCCGGTCGGCGACCGTCACGGTCGATTCGCCCGGGGCGGCGGAAGCGGCCAGCTGGGAGCGGGTGACGCGATCCACCTCCACGCGCAGGTCCACGCGGTCGAGCAGCGGTCCGGAGAGCCTGGCCTGATAGCGGCGGATGGCCGAGGGCGGGCACTCGCAGAGGTCGTCCCGCTGCGAGAACCGGCCGCACGGGCAGGGGTTGGCCGCGAGCACCATGAGGAACTTCGCCGGGAAGCGCACGACTCCCGCACTGCGCGCGATCACCACATGCCCGGCCTCCAGCGGCTGGCGGAGCGCGTCCAGGGCCTGGCTGTTGAATTCCGGTGTCTCGTCGAGAAACAGCACTCCGCGGTGGGACAGCGACACCGCTCCGGGCCGCGCGATGCCCGGGCCGCCGCCGACGAGTGCCTGCATCGTGGCGGAGTGGTGCGGAGCGCAGTAGGGCGCGGCGTCGATCAGCGGCTTGCCCGGAGGCAGCAGGCCCGCGACGGAGTGGACCGCGGTCACCTCCAGCGACTCCTGTCGGCCGAGCCGCGGCAGGATGGCCGGCAGCCGCTCGGCGAGCATCGTCTTGCCGGCGCCGGGCGGCCCTTCGAGGAAGAGGTGGTGCCCACCCGCTGCGGCCACCTCCGCAGCCGTGCGTGCCGAGGTCTGTCCGACGACGTCGGCCAAGTCGTGACCATGGTCGTGCTGAGCCGCTCCGATGCTGTGCATGCCCGTGGCCGCGCCGGTGCCCGGCACCCGGAGACCGGCAAGGAGCGGGTCCGGGCGGCCCAGTTCGTCCTGTTCCTCGTCGGGCACAGGTTCGTCGGCCAGGATGGCGATCAGCTGCCGCAGACTGCGCACGCCCAGCACCGACACCCCGGGCACAAGGGACGCCTCGGCGGCCGCACACTCCGGCACCACCACCTGCTCATATCCCGCCTCAGCCGCCGCCAGCACCGCCGGCAACACCCCCCGCACCGGTCGCACCCGCCCGTCCAGCCCCAGTTCGCCGATCATCACGATGTCGGCCAGGACCCTGGGGTCGATGCGCTCCGCCGCGCCGAGGACCGCCGCCGCGACGGCCAGGTCGAAGCCGCTGCCGGACTTAGGGACCGAGGCCGGGCTCAGGCCGACGGTAAGTTTCTTCTGGGGCCAGGCCGCGCCCGAGTTGACGACCGCGGCGCGCACCCGGTCCTTGCTCTCCGTGAGGCTCTTGTCGGGCAGTCCCACCAGCGTGAAGGCCGCGACGCCGGGTTCGAGGTCGGCCTGGACCTCGACGACCACGCCCTCCACGCCGACCAGTGCCACCGAACACGTACGGGCGAATGCCATTCAGGCCACCCCCCGCGCGTGTTCGACCACGGCGGCTCCGCGGGCCGGCAACAGCACGCCGACCACGTCGATGCGGACCCCGCCGGGCGGTGCGCCCCCGTGCGTCTGGATCCACCGTTCGGCCAGGCCCCGCAGCCGCTCCGCCTTCTGCGGGGTCACGGCCGCCATCGGGTGCTGGAAGGGCCCCTCCCTGCGGGTCTTCACCTCGCAGACGACCAGGACGTCCCCGTCCCTGGCCACGATGTCGATCTCGCCGGTCCGGCCGGAGCGCCAGTTGCGCTCCAGGACCGTCAGACCGGCCTCGGTCAGCCGCCGTGCGGCCAGGCTCTCTCCGTACTTGCCCATGGCACTGCGTGCCAGGTGTGCGGTCATGTCGGCACCACCTCCGGCGCCAACGATCACGCACCCGCCTCCACGAAGTGGATCTTGGTGGACGGCTCAGCGACTGTGGACAACTCCGTCACCCACACGAGGAACCTCAGCCGCTCGGCAGCTCCAGATCGCTCTTGTTCAGTTCCTCGATGTTCACATCCTTGAACGTGAGCACTCGTACCTGCTTCACGAACCGCGCCGGCCGGTACATGTCCCAGACCCAGGCATCCGCCATGGAGACCTCGAAGAACACCTCACCCTGGACCGAGTGCACCTGCATCTCATAGTCGTTGGTGAGGTAGAAACGCCGCTCGGTCTCGATCACGTATTTGAACAGACCGACGACATCGCGGTACTCCCGGTAGAGCTTCAGCTCCATCTCGGTCTCGTACTTCTCGAGGTCCTCGGCGCTCATGGCATGTTCCCCTTCAGCCGTGCGATCCCCCCATTGTGCGCCAGTCCGGTGAGCCGCTAGACGATTTCCGGGTCAAGGATCACTGGCCTGGCCGGGGGACCTTCGTCGAGCAGCGTGCGCAGCAGCCCGGCGAGTCTGGTCGGATACACCGTCTCATGTGCCCGGCTCAGTTCCGGACACGTCCACCAGCGCGCTCCGGCGACACTGCGCCGCTCCAGTTCGGTCAGCCCGGTGGCGGCCACCGCCGTGCGCTCCGTACGCGCCAGGTAGTACCACTCGTCCTGGTTCCAGCGGCGGCCCGCGAACGGAAAGGAGCACCTGCGCCGCCACAGCACCGGGCCGATCTCGACCTCGGTGATGCCCGTCTCCTCGGCGAGTTCCCGCAAAGCGGCCTGTTCACGGGTCTCCTCGCCCTCCACACCGCCGCCGGGGGTGAACCACCAGTCGTCGGCCGGGTCGTCCGGCTCGTGCCCGTGCAGCAGCAGGATGCGGTCCCGCGGGTCGAGCAGCACCACCCGGGCGACCCTGCGCAGTCCGCCCTCGAAGGTGTCCTGGCCCGCTCCCCCGGCCTCAGCGGACACCTGAGGGCTCCGCGGCGCTCTCCCGCCGGGCCCGGGCGGCGCCCGCGCGCTTGGCGATAGGCCCGTAGGCACCTCCGCCCAGGACGAGAACGGCGCCGGCGATCACGAGGGCGGTGATCGTCCGCAGCGGTCCGGGCGAGGAGAGAGGGCCGAGCGGCTCGAAGCCGGTGGGGCGCTGCAGCATGCCCTTCATCGGCCACACGACGGTGTCGACGCGGGCGTCCACCGCGGAGCGTGCCACCGTGCCACTGGCCGCGTCGGTCAGGTGGGCCGTGGAGTCCACGGAATTGCCCCGCTCGTCACCGAGCAGGAAGAGGCGCCCCTTGGGGACGGTCACGGTCGGGAAGTTGCTCATCTCGGCCGGTGTGCCCTTGGGCAGGTACGTTTCGTCGATCTCCTTGCCGTTGACCTTCAGCCTGCCGTCCTGGCAGCAGGAGACCGTGTCGCCGCCGACGGCGACCACGCGCTTGACCATCGGCGCGTTGGCCCAGGTCGCGTCCTTGAAGACGACGACATCGCCGCGGCGCACCTCGCCGCCGTCGATGCGCTGCGCCAGGATCCGGTCGCCCGCGTCGATCGTGGGGGTCATCGAACTGGTGGGGACGGTGTACGGCCGGTAGACCACCGCTCCCCAGGCGAACCCGCCGAGAAACAGCACGAGGCCCAGTGCGACGGCCAGCCCGGACAACCGCTGTCCGGTCCGGCTGCCCACCGGGCCCGTGCCCGAGCCGCCGCTGCGCGGGGCTGTGTGCGTCATGCTCTCGCCACCCATGGGTCCGCACCCTACCCGGGGGTACGGGCCGGGGTCAGCCCGCTCATGCGCCCGAATGCGGAACGACGATGCGGCTTCCCGGCTGCGGGGCCCGTCGTGCCCCGCAGGGGACGGTCAGGGGTTCAGCCCGGCCTGGTCGAACGTGTCGGGCACCGGCAGCGTGTCCCAGCGGTTGATAGGCCAGGCCTTCACGATGGCGCGTCCGACGACGTCCTTGACCGGGACCATGCCGTGGTACTTCTCGCCCTGGTTGTAGCGCGAGTCACGCGAGTTCTGCCGGTGGTCTCCCATGACCCAGATGTAGCCCTTCGGGACCTTCACCTTGAACTGGCCGCCCTGGTCGTCGACACTGCACGGCGTGTTGCCCGGGTAGACGTACGGCTCGTTCAGCGCCTTGCCGTTGACCTTCAGCGGACCGGTCTTGTTGCACTCGACCGTATCTCCGCCGACCCCGATCACCCGCTTGATCAGGTCCTTCTCTTCCACCGACGGCATCAGGCCGATCCAGCTCAGGAACGTCTGCATCGCGTTGGGGTCGGGCGTGGGCTCACCCCTGAGCCAGTTGCCCGGGTCGTGGAAGACGACCACCTCGCCGCGTTCGGGCTCGGAGCCGAACCAAGGGGTGAGTTTGTCGACCAGGACCCGGTCGCCCTGCTGGAGGGTGTTCTGCATCGAGTCGGAAGGGATCGAGAACGCCTGCACGAGGAACGTCTTGATCAGCAGCGCGAGCACCAGGGCGATGCCGATCAGGATGGGCAGTTCCTTCCAGAAGGAACGCGGCTTCTTCGGCGTCCTCGCCGTGCCGCCCGGTCCCTGGCCCTCTGCTGTCGTGTGCTCTTCCGTCACCCTGCCGTCCTCGGCCGCCCCGGAGTCATTCCCGGGGGTCACGGCGCTGTCCGCGGCAGGGACGGCGGATTCCGCGGGGCGTCCGCGGTGCTCCTCCCCGTCGTGTCCGGACCGTGCGCCAACCGCCACATCCCCCACGCCAACTCCTCACTCTGTGCCGCCGCCTGCCCCATACGCGGCGCAGGCCCACCACTCCCATAACGAGCGGGAGTTCCGCAGGGCTCGGGAGTCGGATCGTTCCGTTCGGATCGTCGGAAGCAACCCTATGCGACAGCCGGGGAGCGGCGGTCGACCCGGTGTCCGAGTCGGACACGGTGGCGTAGGTGTTCGGCTCGTCCAAGGTGGTCCAGTGGTTGAGGGGCCAGGCGATGACCATGGCTCGTCCCACGACCTCGTCCTCGGAGACCGTGCCCCCGTAGTCGGTGTCCTGGTGCACCCGGGAGTCCGCCGAGTTGTTCCGGTGGTCGCCCATCACCCACAGCCGTCCCTGAGGGACCCTGATGTCGAACGGCGTGTCGGAGGGGGCGACGCCGGGGTACAGATAGTCCTCGTTCAGCGGGACGCCGTTGACCGTCACCCGCCCCTGCGTGTCGCAGCACTTGACGCGGTCGCCACCGACGCCGACGACCCGCTTGATGAGGTCCTTCTCGTTCTCGGACGGCAGCAGGCCGATGAAGGTGAGCCCTTCCTTGACCTGCTTGACGACGATGGGGTCGTCCTTCTTGGGGGTGGTCTGCTCGTCCTGGAGCCAGCCGCCGGGGTCCTTGAAGACGACCACGTCCCCGCGCTGCGGCTCCGAACCGAACCACGGGGTGAGCTTGTCGACCAGGACGCGGTCGCCGATCCGGATCGTCTGCTCCATGGAGCCGGACGGGATGACGAAGGCCTGGACGAGGAACGTCTTCAGTACGAGCGCTATCAGGACCGCCACGCCCACGAGGAGCGGTATCTCCTTCACGGCGCCGCGCCTGCGGCGCCGCTTGACCTTGCGCTGGAGCTTGCGGCGCTCGGCCCGCGTACGGCCACTGCCGGACGGTCCGGCGGCGCGCCGGACGCCGGTGGGCAGCAGGTTCTCCGCAGGGCCCGCAGGGACGCCGCGCGGTTTGCCGCGGTTACCCATGGGCGCCCGTCCTGCCGGCGTCGGGCACGCGCGCGTAGGCGTCGGGCCGGTGCAGCCGGGTGGCGTGAGCGGACGGCCAGATGATCCAGTCGGCGCGGCCGATCACGTCGCCGACGGGAATCATGCCGCCGCCGGGCGAGCCGAGGTGGTCGCGGGAGTCGCTGGAGTCGCTGCGGTGGTCGCCGAGGACGAACAGGGTGCCGCCGGGGACGACGACGTCGAAGGGCACCGCGGACGGGCTGTCGCCGGGATGCAGGAAGCCCGACTCGTCGACCGGCCGGCCGTTCACCTGGATCCTCCCCTCCCTGTCGCAGCAGACCACGCGGTCTCCCCCCACACCGACAACGCGTTTGATGTAGTCCGCGTGCCCGAAGTACCCGGTCCCGTCGAACACGACGATGTCTCCCCGCCGCGGCACGGCACCGAAACGGTACGCCAACTTATTTACGAGAACCCGGTCTCCGATCCTCAATCCGGGTTCCATGGATCCGCTGGGGATCTGGAACGGCCGCAGCACGAACGTGCTGAGCAACAGCAGGAAGACCAGGCAGAAAAGCAGGGTGAGGGTGATCCGGCCGCCCGGGACCCAGGAGCCGGCACGCGCCACCAACGCGAAACGCGACCGGTCCTCCGGCCCTGCGGGTCCCGAGGTCGTCTCGGAGCCGGAAGGGCGGGAGGAGCGGTCGCGCTCCGTGGGCTGTGCTTCGGTGTCCATCGGAGCCAGATGTTATCCGGCCCCGACACGAACCCCGGAGAGCGCTCAGCTCTCGCGCTTCTCCTTGATCTTCGCGGCCTTGCCGCGCAGCTCGCGCAGGTAGTACAGCTTGGCGCGGCGCACGTCACCCTTGGTGACGAGCTCGATCTTCTCCACGATCGGGGTGTGCACCGGGAAGGTGCGCTCGACGCCGACGGAGAAGGAGACCTTGCGGACCGTGAAGGTCTCGCGCACGCCGGCGCCCTGGCGACGGATCACAACGCCCTTGAACTGCTGCACACGGGAGCGGTTGCCCTCGATGACGCGGACGTGGACGTTGACGGTGTCGCCCGGACGGAAGGCGGGGACGTCGCTGCGCAGCGACGCGGAGTCGACGGTGTCGAGCAGGTGAGACATGAGTCTGCTTTCCTCGCTGATGCCACAGGTCATCAACGGAAACTAGGTGTTTCGGATCAGGGGTGTGCGGGTCGGGGCGGACGTCGTCTCCCCCTGTGGCAGGGGCGCACGCCGGACGGACGCACAACAGCTGGCTATTCTTCCACGCCGTCGGTCCTGCGCCAAAATCGGCCGTACGGCTCCCCCGCCGGGTCGGGCGCCCAGCCGAGGATGGAAAGCATCTCGCGGTCCTTCTTGTCGAAGGCCTTGGGGTCGCACCGCTCGATGAGGTCGGGCCGGTGGGCGGTGGTGCGCTTGAGGGCCTCGTCGCGGCGCCAGCGGGCGATCTTCCCGTGGTGGCCGCTGAGCAGCACGTCGGGGATGTCCCGGCCGCGCCACTCGGGGGGCTTGGTGTAGACGGGCCCTTCCAGCAGGCTGGCCATGGCACCGGGCGCGAAGGAGTCGTCCCGGTGGGACTCGGCGTTGCCCAGGACGCCGGGCAGCAGCCGCGCCACGGCCTCCGTGACGACGAGGACGGCCGCCTCGCCGCCGGCCAGGACGTAGTCCCCGATGGACACCTCGTACACCGGCATCCGGGTCGCGTACTCGTCGACGACGCGGCGGTCGATGCCCTCGTAGCGGGCCGGGGTGAAGATCAGCCAGGGTCGCTCGGAGAGCTGGACGGCGAGTTCCTGGGTGAAGGGCCGGCCGCTGGGGGTGGGCACGATGAGGGCGGGCGCCCGGGAGCCCGCCTCGTAACCGTCGGCGAGGACCGAGTCCAGTGCGTCTCCCCACGGCTCGGTCTTCATGACCATGCCGGGGCCGCCGCCGTAGGGGGTGTCGTCGACCGTGTGGTGACGGTCGTAGGTCCAGGAACGCAGGTCGTGGACGTGCACGTCGAGCTGTCCGCGCGCGCGGGCCTTGCCGACGAGGGAGACGTTCAGCGGTTCCAGGTACTCGGGGAAGATCGTGACGACGTCGAGGCGCATCAGGACTCGTCCCGGCTGGACGCGATCTCGGCGCGGTCGTCGATCAGGCCCGGCGGCGGGGTGATGACGGCCTTCTGCTCCTCCAGGTCGATCTCGGCGACGATCTCCTCGACGAAGGGGATCATCACCTCGCTGCCGTCGGGACGCTCCACGATGAACAGGTCCTGGGTGGGCAGGTGCGAGATCTCCGTGATCCGGCCGACCTCGGTGCCGTCCGCGGTGACCACGTCGAGGTCGATGAGCTGATGGTCGTAGTACTCATCCTCGCCCTCGGGCAGTTCCTCCGGGTCGATCTCGGCGATCAGGAGGGTGTTGCGCAGGGCCTCGGCGGCGGTGCGGTCGCCGACGCCCTCGAAGCGCAGCAGGAGACGGCCGCTGTGGACGCGGCCCGTCTCGATGGTGAGCGGTCCCGCGGATGCGGGGTCGGTGGTGAGTACGGCACCGGGGCCCAGCCTCAGCTCCGGCTCGTCGGTCCGTACCTCGACGGTGACCTCACCCTTGATTCCATGGGCACGGCCGATCCGTGCGACTACCAGCTGCACGTGTCCATTCTCCTGTCATACGACTGCGGGCCGGGGACGGCCCAGTGGCCCTCCCCGGCCCGAGCCGGTGCTGCTGCGAAAGCGTCAGCGGACGTGGTCCACGTCGACGAGGTCGACACGGACGCCCCGGCCGCCGATGGCGCCCACGACGGTACGCAGGGCGCGTGCGGTGCGGCCGTTGCGGCCGATCACCTTGCCGAGGTCGTCCGGGTGGACCCGGACCTCGAGCACGCGACCGCGACGCAGGTTGCGCGAGGCGACCTGCACATCGTCAGGGTTGTCGACGATGCCCTTCACGAGGTGCTCGAGAGCCTCCTCGAGCATGCTCAGGCCTCGGTCGAAGCGGACTCGGCGGCCTCGTCCTTCTTCTCGGCCTTCTTCTTCTGGGTGATCGCCTCACCCTTGCCCTCGTCGTCGCCGCCGATGGCCTCGAACGACGGACGCGCGGCCTTCTCCGGCTGCGTCAGGAGCGGGGCCGGAGCCGGCTCGCCCTTGAACTTCTGCCAGTCGCCGGTCTTCTTGAGGATGGCCATCACGGGCTCGGTCGGCTGGGCGCCGACACCGAGCCAGTACGCCACGCGCTCGGCGTCGACCTCGATCACCGACGGGTTGTACGTCGGGTGGTACTTGCCGATCTCCTCGATGGCCCGGCCGTCACGGCGGGTGCGGGAGTCGGCGACGACGATGCGGTAGTGAGGCGAACGGATCTTGCCCAGACGCTTCAGCTTGATCTTGACTGCCACGGGAGTGGGTTCTCCTGGATTTGACGTGGTTGGGCACGGCGAGAAATGCCGCGTGGGGTTGCGGTACCCGAGTGCCCGATGGACGCGTCAGCCGGAGGCGAGAGGGTTCCTGTGCGGCTGTCGAGTACAGCTAGCCATTGTGCCACACCCGGCGAGTCGCCCCGGGCCGGGGGCCCGATCCGCTGTGCGGGCACGCCGACGGCGCACCCGGCGTGAGAGGTGAGCACGTCGGGTGCGCCGGCGGCCCGAGCCCTGCGCCGTCGACCGGCAGCCACGAGATGCCGGTGCGGGGCGTCAGCTCGCCACGGCTCCCACGATGTCCGGGATCCGGAACGGCTTGCCGCAGCCGCCGCAGACGATCGGGGCCTGGGCGAGGACGGACGGGACGACCCGGACGTTGCGGCCGCAGTCGCAGACCGCCTTGACGCGTACACCGCCACCCGAGGAGCCGTGGCGGGCGGCCGGGCCCCGGAAGGTGCGTGAGGTGTCGGAGGAGGTCGCGGCGGTGTGGGCCTTCAGGGCGCGCTGGAGGCGCTCCATCGTCGGGCGGTAGCGGCGCTTCGCCTCGGGGGTGAGCGTGACCAGGGAGAAGCCGCTGCTGGGATGCGGCTCCTCGGGGTGGTCAAGGCCCAGCTCCTCGGCGATCGCGAGGAATCTGCGGTTGTGGTAGCGGCCGGCGCGGGAGGTGTCGCGGACGCCGCGCGAGGCGGCGATGCCATGGACTGCCTCATGGAGCAGTCGCTCGAAGGAGAGCTCGTGACCGCACGCGGACGACGACTCCCCGATCAGGGACTCTGGCGCGGCAAGGTCGGGCAGCTCGGGGTGGTACCGCTGAATGTCGGCCCACGCCTGTGCCAGCTCTGCGGCGAGAACAGGTGGTGTCTGTGTCGTGCTCACGTAATGACAACGAGCCGGGGTGCCCCAGTGTTCCGATTCCGGGCCATCCCAAATAATTTGCACGTACCCGTCAGTTGCCTCTGATGCGTCCCGACGAGGGCGGGTGCGCCGATCTGTGGAGAAGCCTCACAGCTCACCACAAGGTGGTGCGTAGTCCCGCGTACGCCCCGGCGCGTATGTGAACCGTGCGGGCCGGGGCGACAGAGGTCTGTGGATCCGCAAGAGGCGTTTCGGCCGCCTCGCGCCTCACTCAGTAAGCGCGTGCGACGACCGCGACGTTACCGGGTGCGTCGTCGGCATCCGGCACCGACCCGTCCTCGGCGATCAGACACCGTACGGTCACCGCGTGATCGGCGAGCCTGGCCTCGCCCTCCTCGCCGAGCGCGGCCCATGGGATGCGCGCCCAGCCGCCGTGGGTGGCGGCCTCGACGGCCTCCTCGAACGTGGACACCTCCGCCGTCCGTGACTCGCGGCGCTCGCGGGACTGCTTGAGCAGCAGGGCCTGGTCCTCCTCGAGGATCCCCGGGAGCAGTTCGGCGAGGTCGTCCAGTGACACCGGCTCCTTGCCCCCGGGGATGCGGCGGGCGAGCATCGCGGTGCCGTTGCCCAGGTCGCGCGGGCCGATCTCGATCCGGACCGGCACGCCCTTGAGCTCCCAGTCGACCGCGCGACGGCCGAAGGGCGTGTCGGTGCGGTCGTCGACGTGGACGCGGACACCGGCCGCCTTCAGGCGGTCGCCGAGCTCGCGGACCTTGGCCAGAACCGCCTCCTCGCCCTTGATCGCGAGCACGACGGCCTGGATCTGCGCCAGCCGCGGCGGGACGCGCAGGCCGTCGTCGTCGCCGTGCATCATCACCAGGGCGCCGATCATGCGGGTGGTGGAACCCCAGGAGGTCTGCCAGACGAGTTCCTGCCGGCCTTCCTTGGAGAGGTACTGCGTGTGGAAGGCCTTGGCGAAGTTCTGGCCCAGTTCGTGGCTCGTGGCCATCTGCAGGGCCTTGCCGTCGCCCATCATGCCTTCGAGGGTGAGGGTGTTGATCGCGCCCGCGAAGCGCTCCTTCACGGTCTTGCGGCCGGGGACGACGTCCATCGCGAGGACGTTCAGCATGAAGTCCTCGTAGACCCGCCGGTGGATGTGCGCGGCGAAGTCACGCGCCTCCTCGTACGTGGGGTGGGCGGTGTGGCCCTCCTGCCAGAGGAACTCGGAGGTCCGCAGGAACAGGCGCGGGCGCAGTTCCCAGCGCACGACGTTCGCCCACTGGTTGATGAGCAGCGGCAGATCCCGGTAGCTCTGCACCCACTTGGAGAAGTACTCGTTGACGATCATCTCGGAGGTGGGACGGACCACGGCCGGCTCTTCCAGCTCCTTGCCGCCGCCGTGGGTGACGACGGCCAGCTCGGGCGCGAAGCCCTCGACGTGGTCGGCCTCCCGGGCGAGGTACGACTCGGGGATCAGCAGGGGGAAGTACGCGTTCTGGGTGCCCGTCTCCTTGATGCGGGCGTCCATCTCCGCCTGCATCCTCTCCCACAGCCCGTACCCGTACGGCCGGATGACCATGGTGCCGCGCACCGGACCGTTGTCGGCGAGCTCCGCCTTGGTGATCAAGTCCTGGTACCAGCGCGGGAAATCGTCCGCCCGGGGGGTGAGAACAGGTGCCTTCGCCATGGCGGGATGCTACGGGCCCGGATTGCCGGCATGTGAAATCTCGCCACCGGCACATGACATCTCGCAAGCCCTGCCGCATTCCACTGGACGACGGGTCGAGGGGGGAGTTTCCTGGCATACGGGGGTAGTGCGAGCGCACTGTCACGGGGGCCATGGAATCGGGCAAGAGGCAACTCTCGGCGGATTGGGGCGCTTACTTATGACACCTACGCTCGTGCGGCAGCACCTGCCTCACGCGGGGGCCGCACCCCGCGTGGACCTGCGTGCACGCGCGCGTGACTGGTCCGAGATCCAGGAGCGGATGCTCGTACCGCTCTACGAGGCCGTCTACGAGCGACTGGACGTGGGTCCCACGACACGGCTGCTCGGCCTCGGCTGTGGTTCCGGGCTCTCCCTGCTGATGGCCGCCGCCCGGGGAGCGGCGGTCACCGGTGTCGACGCTTCCCCCGAAAGAATGACCCTGGCGCGGGAGCGGCTGCTCTCCGAGGCGTCGGGCACCCAGGCGCGTCCGGAGGCCCGGCTGGTCGACGGTTCGCCCCGGGACACGGCGGAACCGGGCGCTCCCGGCTACACCCTGGTGACCGCCTTCGAGCCGATCGGGTGCCTGGCGGGCGACTCGGAAGGGCTGGCCGGACTCCTGGCGGAGGCGACGCCGCTCGCCCGGCGCGGTGCGGCCGTGGTGCTGGCGGGCTGGGGCCCGCCGGAGCGTTGCGCCACGGCGTCCGTGATGCGGGTGGCCACGAAGCTCGCGGAGCCGCTGCGCACCCCGGGCAACTGGCGCCCCGCCTGCCGCGACGACCTGGAGGATGTCGCCCACCGGGCCGGGCTCAGGCCGGACGGGTCGGGGCGGGTGGCCTGCCCCTTCGGCTACGCCGACGTGGACAGCGCGGTACGGGGCCTGAAATCGACGGGTCTGTTCGACGCGGCGATGACGGCGACGGACCAGGTGCAGGTCGACAAGGAGCTGGCCGAGGCCCTCCATCCGCACCGGAGGCAGGACGGGACGGTGTGGATGTCGAACGTGTTCCGCTATCTGATCGCCCGGACGCCCTGACGCACAGCGCTCCCGATGCAGGTGTGAATGGTGTGAAGAAAACACCAAGGGGAGCTTTTGGTTCCACCAAGTGGATCATGAAGCCCTAATGTGATCCACCGCTCGGGGAACCATCACATCTGCATACAGGAGCTGTTGTGCCGCACCACCAGACCGCGCTGCGCCTCGTCGCGCCCGTCGCCGTTCTCGCCCTGACGCTCACCGCCTGCGGGGGCGGCGACGACACTGCCGACGCGACGAGCACGGCCACCGCCCAGGCCAAGGCCTCGCCGTCACCGGAGCCCGCCTCCGGCGGTGAGATGGGCACCGGCGAGAGCGCCACGGGCAAGGTCGCGGAGGACCCGGGCGAGGTCACCTACGAGGTCCTGGCGCAGAAGGTCGAGGTGGGCACCGAGGCGGAGGCGGCGAAGGCCGTCTCCGAGCCGGACAAGGTCAAGGGCAAGGCGCTTGCCGTCGCGTACGTGAAGTACACGCACAAGAGCGGGCCTGCCCTCACCGAGGGCTCCGACGTGCACGACGGCACCACAGTCTTCGCCGACGGGCAGCGCGGCTCGGTCCTCATCGGCGCCTCCGAGGACGCCGCGGGCTGTGAGGACCCCTACGACGTCGAGAGCTGGAAGCAGGGCGAGAGCCATGTCTTCTGCGAGACGTACGTGGTGCCGGCGAACGCCAAGAGCGTCGAGGTCCACTGGTCGGAGGAGGACGGCGAGCCGTACGTCTGGAAGTTCCCGAACAGCTGACCGGCGAAGCACCGGCACACCACTGAGGGCGCCCCTTCCCGGAGGAGGGGGCGCCCTCAGTGCTGTTCGGACGGGGCGTCAGCCCATGAACTTCTTGAACTCGTCGGGCAGCTCGAAGTCCTTGCCACCCTGCTGCGGCAGCCCGAAGGCACTGCCGCCCTCGGCCGCGGCGGCCCGGCGGGCGGCCTCCTCCTGCTCCTGCTGCTTGCGCTTCATCGGGTTGCCCGAGCGCTGCTTGCCCTTGGCCTGCTTCTGCTTCTTCTTCGTCCGGCCGGGGCCACCGCCCATGCCCGGCATCCCCGGCATCCCCGGCATGCCGCCGCCCTGGGCCATCCGGGACATCATCTTGCGGGCCTCGAAGAACCGCTCGACGAGGTTCTTCACCGCGCTGACCTCGACGCCGGAGCCCCTGGCGATACGGGCGCGGCGCGAGCCGTTGATGATCGTCGGCTCCTGGCGCTCGGCCGGGGTCATCGACTTGATGATGGCGGCCGTGCGGTCGACGTCCCGCTCGTCGAGGTTGGCGATCTGGTCCTTCATCTGGCCCATGCCCGGCAGCATGCCGAGCAGCTTGGAGATGGAGCCCATCTTGCGGACCTGCTCCATCTGGGCCAGGAAGTCGTCCAGGGTGAAGTCCTGGCCCTTCTTGGACGCCAGCTTGGAGGCCATCTTCTCGGCCTCTTCCTGGCTGAACGTCTTCTCCGCCTGCTCGATCAGGGTGAGCAGGTCACCCATGTCGAGGATGCGGGAGGCCATCCGGTCGGGGTGGAAGGCGTCGAAGTCGTCGAGCTTCTCGCCGTTGGAGGCGAACATGATCGGCTTGCCGGTGATCTGCCGGATCGACAGAGCCGCACCACCGCGCGCGTCGCCGTCGAGCTTGGAGAGCACCACACCGTCGAAGCCGACGCCGTCACGGAAGGCCTCGGCGGTGTTGACGGCGTCCTGGCCGATCATCGCGTCGACGACGAAGAGGATCTCGTCCGGGGAGACGGCGTCGCGGATGTCCGCGGCCTGCTGCATCATCTCCTGGTCGATGCCGAGACGGCCGGCGGTGTCCACGATCACGATGTCGTGGACCTTGGACTTGGCGTGCTCGATGGAGTCCTTGGCGACCTTGACCGGGTCACCGACGCCGTTGCCCGGCTCGGGGGCGTAGACGCTGACGCCCGCGCGGTCGGCGACGACACTCAGCTGGTTCACGGCGTTGGGGCGCTGGAGGTCACAGGCGACCAGCAGCGGCGAGTGACCCTGCTCCTTCAGCCAGCGGCCGAGCTTGCCCGCGAGGGTGGTCTTACCGGCACCCTGCAGACCCGCCAGCATGATCACGGTGGGCGGCTGCTTGGCGAAGCGCAGGCGCCGGGTCTCACCGCCGAGGATCGTGACCAGTTCCTCGTTGACGATCTTGAGGACCTGCTGGGCCGGGTTCAGCGCCTTGCTGACCTCGGCGCCGAGGGCGCGCTCCTTGACGTTCTTGATGAACGCCCGGACGACGGGAAGCGCCACGTCCGCCTCGAGCAGCGCGATCCGGATCTCGCGCGCCGTGGCGTCGATGTCCGCCTCGGAGAGCCGTCCCTTGCCGCGCAGGTTCTTGAAGGTCGCTGAGAGGCGATCGGAAAGAGTATCGAACACGGCGCTCGCGGTCCTCGGGGTCGGTGGCTACAGGGAATCGCCCTCCAGGGTATCCCGGCGTGACAAGTCGCCGGGTCGGCCTCACCCGCGCAGTGTCTCCTCCAGCTTCCGCGCCACGGCCGCCGCCTCGTCCCCGGGCAGCGGCGCGCCTTCCGGGCCGGTCACGTAGAAGGCGTCGACCGCGTTGGCGCCGAGCGTCGAGACGTGGGCGCTGCGCACCCGCACGTTCGCGTCCTCCAGGGCGCGGCCGATGCGGAACAGCAGCCCCGGGGCGTCCTGGGAGCGGACCTCGATGACCGTGGCCAGCCGGGAGGCGGCCGGGTGGACCGACACCCGGGCCGCGGGGGCGATCACGCCCCGGCGGCGCGGATAGGCCGCGTCGCGTTCGGCGAGGCGGCCGGCGATGTCCAGGGAGCCATCCAGCGCCCGGACGAGGTCCGAGCGCAGCCGGGCGGCCTGCGGCAGCGAGCCGTACTCGGCGGCGACGCGCCAGTCCAGCAACAGGACGGACCCGTCCACGCCGTCCGGGAGGTGCAGGGAGCGCAGCTCGGCGGTGCGTACGGTCAGCCGGTGCACGGCGAGAACGCCGGCCACCGCGGGCAGCACCCCGGGCTGGTCGGGTACGGCGATGAGCAGCTCCACCCCGAGGGGCTCGGGGTCGCCGGACGGCTCCTGCCCGGCGGGCGGCTCGGTCTGGGCCCGCAGCGAGAGCACCGGGCTGCCCGTCGCCGCGGCCTCCAGGGCGAGCCGCTCCTGCTCGGCCGTCGGCGCGGCCTCCTCGGGGTCGTCCGGGGCGTCCCCGGCGAGCACCGCCGAGACCCGTTTGACCAGGTCGGCGACGAGTGAGCCGCGCCAGGACGACCAGGCTGCCGGGCCGGTGGCGAGGGCGTCGGCCTCGGTGAGCGCGTGCAGCAGCTCCAGGGTGCCCTCGGAGCCGACGGCCTCGGCGACGGAGCGCACGGTGGCCGGGTCCTCCAGGTCGCGCCGGGTGGCGGTGTCGATGAGCGTGAGGTGGTGCCGTACCAGGGTGGCGATCACGTTCACGTCGTGACGGTCGAAGCCGATCCGGGTGGCCACGTCCTTGGCGATGATCTCGCCCGCCACGGAGTGGTCGCCCGGCCAGCCCTTGCCGATGTCGTGCAGCAGCGCGGCGACCAGCAGCAGGTCGGGGCGGCTGACCCGGCGGGTGAACTCGGAGGCGCGCACCGCGGTCTCGATGAGGTGCCGGTCGACGGTCCACAGGTGCACGGCGTTGCGCTGCGGGCGGCAGCGGACCCGCTCCCAGTCGGGCAGCAGCCGGGTGATCAGCCCCTCCGCCTCCAGCGCCTCCCACACGTCGATGGTGGGGCGGCCGGAGCCGAGCAGGGTGACGAGTTGTTCACGGGCCTCGGCGGGCCAGGGCGTCGGCAGCGGGCGCACGGTGGCCGCGAGCCGCCGTACGGCGTGCAGCGAGAGCGGGAGGCCGGCCTGCGCGGCGGCGGCCGCGGCGCGCAGCGGCAGCACGGGGTCGCGTTCGGGGCGCGCGGCGCGGGCGAGCACCACCTCGCCGTCCTGCTCCACCACTCCCTCGGCCAGCGGGGACCGCTCGGCGGTCGGCTTCCCGCCGCCCAGCGCCCTCCCGTCGCCCGCCACCGCCCTTCTGAGGAAGTCGCTTCGCTCCCCCACCAGTTTGCGCAGCCGGGGCCGCACGGCGCGCGACCGCAGAACGCGCCCCACCTCCCGCCAGGTGACGTCACTGGCGTACGAGACGACCCGGGCCGCCTCGTACACCTGCCGCAGCAGGGTGTCCGCGTCGAGCAGGCCCAGCTCGGCGGCCACCTGGTCCTGCTCCTGGAGGGCGAGCCGGTCGGTGGCGCGCCCGGTGGCCAGGTGCAGGGCGTCCCGGACGTCCAGGAGCCGGCGCCGGGCGTCGGCGAGGCCCTCGCGGGGGGCGTCGGCGAGCCAGGAGGCGGCGACGGCGCGCAGCGCGGTGGCGTCGCGCAGCCCGCCGCGGGCCTCCTTCAGGTCGGGTTCCAGCAGGTACTGCAGCTCGCCCTGGCGCTCGGCGCGTTCGGCGCACAGCTCCTGCAGTTCGGGCAGGCGTTTGGGGGCCTGGTTGCGCCAGTCGGCCAGGACGGCCGTGCGCAGCGAGCTGGTGAGGCCGAGGTCGCCGGCGATGTGCCGGGCGTCCAGCAGTCCGAGCTGCACCTTGAGGTCCTCACCGGCGGTCTTGCGGGCCTCGGCGGGGGTGCGGACGGAGTGGTCGAGGTCCAGTCCCAGGTCCCAGACGGGGTACCAGAGCCGGTCGGCCAGGGCGGCGACGGCCTTGGTGTCGGTGCCGTCGTGCAGCAGGAGCAGGTCGAGGTCGCTGCGCGGGGACAGCTCACCGCGCCCGTAGCCGCCGACGGCGACGAGAGAGGCCCCGCGCAGCCCTTCGGCGCCCGCCGCGAACAGACCGGTGAGCCAGTCGTCCGTGAGTTCGGACAGGGCCGCACGGCGCGGCGGCCCGGACCGCGTCTCCTCGGTGAGGAGACGCAGCCGGGCCGCCGCGTAGCCGCTGGGTCCCGAGTCCTCTGCTTCCTTCTGCACGTCCGTACCCGTCACCCAGCGACTCCTGTTCCGTTGCCTGCCTCGAGGGTCTTCAGAGCGCGTCGGGACCGCGCTCGCCGGTCCGGACCCGTACGGCCGTCTCGACCGGGATCGACCAGACCTTTCCGTCACCGATCTTGCCGGTGCGGGCCGCCTTGACCACGACGTCGATCAGCTGCTCGGCGTCGTCGTCCTCGACCAGGACCTCGATGCGGATCTTGGGGACCAGGTCGACCGTGTACTCGGCGCCCCGGTAGACCTCGGTGTGGCCCCGCTGACGACCGTAGCCGCTCGCCTCGGTGACCGTCAGGCCGTGTACGCCGAAGGCCTGGAGGGCCTCCTTGATCTCGTCGAGCCGGTGCGGCTTGACGACGGCGGTGATGAGCTTCATGCGTCCACCTTCTTGCTCGCGGCTGCGGCGACGGGGGCCGTGACGGCCGTCTTGGCGGCGCCGCCACCGGCGCCACTGAAGTCGTATGCGGTCTCGGCGTGCTCGGCCTGGTCGATGCCGGCCACCTCTTCGTCCTCGGTGACCCGCATGCCCATGGTCTTGTCGAGGATGAAGGCGAGGACCGCGGAGACGATCAGGGAGTAGGCGAGGACCGCGAAGACACCGGCGCACTGCTTCCAGAACTGGGTCAGGCCGCCGCCGTAGAAGAGGCCCTCGACGGTGGACTGGCCCTTGCCGCTGGCGAAGAGGCCGATCAGCAGGGAGCCGACGACACCGCCGACCAGGTGGACGCCGACGACGTCGAGGGAGTCGTCGTAGCCGAACTTGTACTTGAGGCCGACGGCCATGGCGCACAGCACACCGGCGATGGCGCCGACGGCGATCGCGCCGAGCGGGGTGACCGCGCCACCGGCGGGGGTGATGGCGACCAGACCCGCGACCGCGCCGGAGGCGGCACCGAGCGTGGTGAACGCACCGTGGCGGATCTTCTCGTAGATGAGCCAGGCCAGCATGGCGGCGGCGGTGGCGATCTGGGTGTTGACGAACATCAGCGCGCCGACGCCGTCGTCGTTGCCGAGCCAGGAGCCGGCGTTGAAGCCGAACCAGCCGAACCACAGCAGACCGGCGCCGAGCATGACCAGCGGCAGGCTGTGCGGACGCATCGGGTCCCGCTTGAAGCCGACGCGCTTGCCGATGACGAGGATCACGCCGAGCGCCGCGGCACCCGCGTTGATGTGGACCGCCGTACCACCGGCGAAGTCGATGACGCCCAGTTCGAAGGCCCAGCCGCCGGAGCCCCAGACCCAGTGCGCGACGGGGAAGTAGACGACGGTGGCCCACAGGGCGATGAACAGCGCCCACGCGCTGAACTTCACGCGGTCCGCGAGGGCGCCGCTGATCAGGGCGGGCGTGATGATCGCGAACATCAGCTGGAAGACCAGGAACACGAACACCGGGATGGTGTAACCGGGCCACAGCTCCGTCAGGCCGATCTTGCTGAGGCCGACCCAGTCGGAGTTCCAGCCGATGAGGCTGCCGGAGTCGGTGCCGAACGCCATGGAGAAGCCGTACAGCACCCACAGGATGGTGACGATCCCGAGGCTGATGAAGCTCATCATCAGCATGTTCAGGGTGCTCTTGACGCGGACCATGCCTCCGTAGAAGAAGGCCAGGCCCGGCGTCATGAGCATCACCAGGGCGGAACAGATGAGCATGAACCCTGTGTTCGCGGCAGACAGCTTGGGCGCTTCTGCGGCAAGGGTGATGGCTGGTGCCATCGGCGTCTCCTCGTCATTGGTACGGCCCCGTGCGGGCGAAGCCTCGAGCGGAATGAGGGGTGGGCCGGTTATGCGCCACGAGATTGACGCAGCGCGGTTTCGGTCGAAGCCCCTCGTTGTTTCGCGGCCGTGACGAAGGCGGGTTCTGTGTTACGCGTCGATGAACTGCCGGATGACGGGCGAGCCGATCGTTATCGTGGCGCAACCTTCGGCTTTCAGGCAGCCGTGGGCGCACAGGCCGACCGCGGCCGGCCTTCCGATGACCTGGCATGGGGGAGCCGAGTCGGGCAGTTCGGGAGGGCCGGCCGCGGCCGGGGTTCAGGAGGTCGGACGGCTTCTCAGACCGCCTCGGCGGTCTCGGGCAGCTCCGCCGCGAGCCGCTCGGTGAGGTCGACGACCTCGCCGAGGTCGCCGAATTCGCGGGCGGCGGTGTCGACCGTCTTCCGGATCCGGGTGTTGACGCGCTCGGAGCGGACCTTCTTGGCGACCTGCATGGCCTCGGTGGCGAAGACCGTGCTCCGCTCGGGCTCGCGCTGGAGGAGGTGCACCGTGGCCATGCCGATCAGGTTCAGTGCGTACGACCGCTGGTGCTCGCCGTCCTCGGCGAAGAGCTTCACGGCCCGGTTCATCAGGGGCTCGGCCAGCGAGGCGTACGTGGGACTGCGGCCGGCGACGTAGGCCAGGTCGCGGTAGGAGTGCGAGTTCTCGCCGTGCAGCTCGGCCTCGGAGAAGAAGCGGATCCAATCGGGGTCGGGCTCGTCCCACTCGTCGGCCTCGGAGAAGGTGTCCTCGGCCATCCGCACGGCCCGCTTGCACTTGCCGGGCTGCCCCATGTTGGCGTAGGCGCGGGCCTCCATCGCATACAGCATCGACTGGGTACGCGGGCTCGCGCAGTCGCGGCTGCCGTACTGCGCGAGGTGGATCAGCTCCAGCGCGTCGTCGGGCCGGCCGAGGTGGATCATCTGGCGGCTCATGCTGGAGAGCACGTACGAGCCGAGCGGCCGGTCACCGGCCTCCTTGGCGGCGTGCAGCGCGAGGACGAAGTACTTCTGCGCGGTCGGCTGGAGCCCGATGTCGTACGACATCCAGCCGGCCAGCTCGGCGAGTTCGGCGGCGACCTTGAACAGACGCCGGGTGGTCGACTCCGGCTGGGGCTCCTGGAGGAGGTCCGTCACCTCGTGCAGTTGTCCGACGACCGCCTTGCGGCGCAGGCCACCGCCGCACTGGGCGTCCCACTGGCGGAACATCACCGTCGTGGACTCCAGGAGGTCCAGCTCCGGCTTGGAGAGCCGGCCGCGGGCGCGCCCGGAGCCGCCCGCGGACCCGGGCTCGGAGCGCGGGGCCGGGGGCGAGGGCACGAGCCAGCGCTGCATGGGCTCGATGAGGGCCGGACCCGCGGAGAGGGCCAGCGAGCTCCCGAGGAAGCCGCGCCGCGCCAGCATGAGGTCGCTGCGCGAGAACTCGCTGAGCAGCGCCACGGTCTGCGGGCCCGTCCAGGGCAGGTCGACGCCGGTCGCGGAGGGCGACTGGCGCGCGGTGCGCAGGCCCAGGTCCTCGACGGAGACGACGACGCCGAAGCGTTCGGAGAACAGCTCGGACAGGATCCTGGGGATCGGCTCGCGGGGGTTCTCTCCGTCGAGCCAGCGGCGCACCCGCGAGGTGTCCGTGGAGATGTGGTTGGCGCCCAACTGCCGTGCCCTGCGGTTGACCTGGCGGGCGAGCTCGCCCTTGGACCAACCGCTGCGCACGAACCAGGAGGTGAGCAGCTCGTTGGGGCGCTTGTCAGTGTGCGTCGCGCTCGCAGCGTTCGTTCCGCTTCCGCCGTTGCCGCTCACTGGAACGCCCCCATCCCTGAGACCACTTGTCGCCGAGTGCGCCAAGCCCTATCAGCATGCCGGTTCGTACGGCCGCCCGTCCGCCCCTTGTCACCCATCGAACGGAATGACGACTTGCCTCCGGCATACCCACGAGCGCATGTACCCCCAGGACTCGTGCACACACAGTAATCCTACGATCACCCGTCCAGTCACGGCTCACACGGAAACGCCACCATTCGCCACCCCTTCGAATGAACTCACGTACGCCTGGGCGCGATTCACTTGACACAGCACCACCAGGAGTGGGTGCAGCGATGCACTTGGGGGCGCGCGTCACCGGACACGCCACCCCGAGCACACCCGGGCGCCGAGTGGGCGGGCCGCCACCGGGAAGGCGGAAACAGAGAGTCACGCACCGCGTCCGCTGCGTAACCACCGGGCGCCGGACCCGTTGGAGGGGGCATGGGCTTCACGATCGGCATCAACCGTGGCATGCGCGACATCCGGTCCGGCTCACGCCGCCGCCGCACGTCGGACTGCACGGCTGTGGCCGAGTACACCGGACTGTGGGGCTGGGACGTGGTGCCGGGCGCCCGGGCCTCGTCCGGCGCCTGCTCCTGCGGCCGCGGCGACTGCCCCGAGCCGGGCGCCCATCCGCTCGACTTCGCGCCGGTTCTCGCGGCGGGGGCGACGCTGGACGTCGTGACGAAGACGTGGGGCGAGTTCCCCGGGGCCTCGGTGATGCTGCCGGTCGGCGGGGCGTTCGACGTCATCGAGGTGGCCGAGCCCGCCGGCTGCCGCGCGCTGGCCCGGCTGGAGCGTATGGGTCTCCCCGTCGGACCGGTCGCGGCGACGCCGGACGGCCGTGCGCACTTCTTCGTCGCCCCCGGCGCCGCCGCCGATCTGCCCGGGCTGCTCTACCGCATGGGCTGGGACGACCCGGACTCCCTCGACCTGCGCGGCCTCGGCCCGGGCGCGTACATCACGGCACCGCCCTCCGACCGCGGCGGCCTGGGCCCCGTGCGCTGGCTGCGCTCCCCCGCCCTGGACTCGGCGTCCCGGCCTCCGGAGGCCCGCCTGATCCTGGGCACGCTGGCGTACGTGGCCCACCGGTCGCGGGCCTAGCCGCGACACAGGCCCACACGGCGAACGGACACACACGGCGAAGCGCCCGGCCCCGACCAAATCCCGGGGGCGGGCGCTTCGCCGTGCACGTACGGCTTTCGTAGGTGAATCCTCGGTGGGTGCCGAGCTCACTCTCCGATAAGGGCGTCAACGAACGCCTCCGGCTCGAACGGCGCCAGGTCGTCCGCGCCCTCGCCGAGCCCGACGAGCTTGACCGGGACGCCCAGCTCGCGCTGGACCGCGACCACGATGCCGCCCTTGGCCGTGCCGTCGAGCTTGGTGAGCACGATGCCGGTGATGTCGACGACCTCGGAGAAGACGCGGGCCTGGACCAGGCCGTTCTGGCCGGTGGTGGCGTCCAGGACGAGCAGGACCTCGTCGACGGGGGCCTGCTTCTCCACGACCCGCTTGACCTTGCCGAGCTCGTCCATGAGTCCGGTCTTGGTGTGCAGGCGGCCGGCGGTGTCGATGAGCACGACGTTCGCGCCCATCTCCTTGCCCTCCTTGACCGCGTCGAAGGCCACGGAGGCCGGATCGCCGCCCTCCGGACCGCGCACGGTGTGGGCGCCGACGCGCTCGCCCCAGGTCTGGAGCTGATCGGCGGCTGCGGCACGGAAGGTGTCGGCGGCGCCGAGCACGACGCTCTGGCCGTCCGCCACCAGGACGCGGGCGAGCTTGCCGGTGGTGGTGGTCTTGCCGGTGCCGTTGACGCCGACGACCATGACGATGCCCGGCTTGCGGTCCTCCGGCTCGGTCTTGACCGCACGGTCCATGTCGCGGCCGACCAGGGTGACCAGTTCCTCGCGGAGCAGGGTGCGCAGCTCCTCGGGTGTGCGGGTGCCGAGCACCTTCACACGCTCGCGCAGCCGCTCGACCAGTTCCTGGGTGGGCTGCACGCCGACGTCCGCGGTGAGCAGCGTGTCCTCGATCTCCTCCCAGGTGTCCTCGTCGAGGTGCTCACGTGACAGCAGGGTGAGCAGCCCCTTGCCGAGGGCGTTCTGCGAGCGGGAGAGCCGGGTCCGCAGCCGGACCAGGCGGCCGGCGGTGGGTTCCGGGATCTCGATCTCGGGAGCTTCGGCGGGCGGCTCCTCGACTACGACCGGAGCCGAGCCGTCCGGGAGATCCACCTCCTCGATGGTGCGCCGCGGTTCCTCCCGCGGCGTCTCGGCCTCGTCGCCGACGTGCGGCTCGGCCGGTGGGGCGGTGATGTCGGGCGCTGCGGGCGGGGGCGGGGGCAGCTGCTTCTTGCGCCGGCTGCCGACGATGAGCCCGCCGAGCGCGCCGAGCACGACCACGGCGATGACTACAGCAAGGATGACGATGTCCATAACGGGTCCAGTATCAGTCATGGGCGCCCGGGTCACCCCGCGCGCACCGCCCCGCCGGGCCGGGCGCCACCGGATCTCCGCACCCCTGGATGTCTGACGTGCCGTCAGCTAACGTCCCCCGGACACCCGCCCGGCGGAGGGAGACGCCCCCATGCCCGTCACGGTCGCACGCTTCAACCTCGTCGCCCCCGGGGCGACGCCCGCCGCGCTCGGTGCCCGCTACCGGGCGGCCCTGGAGATGGCCGCGTACGCCGACGACCGGGGTGTGAGCACCGTGCAGACGGAGGAGCACCACGGGGCGGACAACAACTGGCTGCCGTCGCCGTTCGCCTTCGCGGGGGCCGTCTTCGGTGCGACCCGGCGTGTCGCGGTGACCGTCTCGGCGATCATCGGCCCGCTGCACGACCCGCTGCGGCTGGCCGAGGAGATCGCCGTGCTGGACCTGCTGAGCGGCGGCCGGCTGGTGACGGTCGCCGGGATCGGATACCGGCCCGAGGAGTACGAGCAGTTCGGCGTGGACTTCGCCCGGCGCGGCAGACTCCAGGACGAGCTGCTGGAGACGCTGCTGGCGGCCTGGACGGGCGAACCCTTCTCCTACCGGGGCCGCACGGTCCGTGTCACCCCGCGCCCCTGCACCGAACCGCACCCGCTGCTCCTGGTCGGCGGCTCGTCCCGGGCGGCCGCCCGCCGCGCCGCCCGGCTCGGGCTGCCGTTCTTCCCGAGCGCGCACCTGCCGGAGCTGGAGGCGTACTACAAGGAACGGCTGGTCGAGTACGGCACCGAGGGCTGGGTGATGATGCCCGCCGCCGAGACGCCCCTGCTGCACGTGGCGGAGGATCCGGACCGGGCCTGGGCGCGCTACGGGCGGCACTTCCTGCACGAGGCCCGGACGTACGCCGCCTGGCAGCCGGGCGGGATGCGCTCGGCGGTGAAGTCGGCCGCGGCGACGGTCGAGGAGCTGCGCGCGGAGGGCGTGTACCGGATCCTCACCCCGGAGGCGTGCGCGGCGCTGGGGCTGGAGTCCTATGTCCTGCATCCGCTGGCGGGCGGGATGCCGGTGGAGGAGGGGTGGCGCAGCCTGCAGCTGTTCTGCGAGGAGGTGCTGCCCCGGCTGGCCGGGTGAGACGACGGACCGCCGCCCCGGCTCGGGCAGTGGCCGAACCGGGGCGGCGGCGGGTCACGGGGAGAGGGGCAGCGGGGACTTGGCCCGTCTCCCCGAGTCTCGGGAGGACTAGCCCATCTCCTCCAGGGCCTTGCCCTTCGTCTCCTTGACGAACTTCAGGACGAACGGGATCGAGAGCGCGGCGCACGCGGTGTAGATCACGTAGGTCGCGGAGAGGTTCCAGTCGGCCAGCGACGGGAAGCTCGCGGTGATGGCCCAGTTGGCGATCCACTGCGCCGCGGCGGCCACACCCAGGGCGGCGGCCCGGATCCGGTTCGGGAACATCTCGCCGAGCATGACCCAGACGACCACACCCCAGGACAGGGCGAAGAAGAGGACGAAGACGTGCGCGGCGATCAGGGCGATCCAGCCCTGCGTGGCCGGCAGCTTGCCGTCGACGAGGTGGTGGGAGAACGCCCAGGCCTCCAGCGCCAGGCCGACGACCATGCCGACCGAGCCGATGATCGCGAGCGGCCGGCGGCCGATGCGGTCGACGAAGATCATCGCGATGACGGTGCCGACGATGTTGATGATCGACGTGGTGAAGGAGTAGAAGAACGAGTCCGCGGGGTCGACGCCGACCGACTGCCACAGCGTCGCGGAGTAGTAGAACGCGACGTTGATGCCGACGAACTGCTGGAAGACCGACAGGCCGATGCCGATCCAGACGATCGGCTTGAAGAAGAAGCCGCCGCCGAGCAGGTCCTTGAAGCTCGACTTGTGCTCGCTCTTCATGGCGCCCTCGATCTCGGCGACACGGGCGTTCAGGTCGACGTCCTTGCCCTCGACCTCGGCGAGGATCTCCCGGGCGCGCTCGTGCTTGCCGACGGAGATGAGGAAGCGCGGGGACTCGGGGATGGCGAAGGAGAGCAGGCCGTAGAGGACGGCCGGGACGACCATGACGCCGAGCATGACCTGCCAGGCCTCCAGGCCCATCAGTTTGCCGCGCTGGTCACCGTCGGCGGCGTTCAGCAGACCCCAGTTGACCAGCTGCGACACGGCGATGCCGATGACGATCGCGGCCTGCTGGAAGGAGCCGAGCCGGCCGCGGTAGGCGGGCGGGGCGACCTCGGCGATGTAGGCCGGGCCGATCACGGAGGCCATGCCGATGGCGAAGCCGCCGACGACACGCCAGAAGGCGAGGTCCCACAGCGCGAAGGGCAGCGCGGAGCCGACGGCGCTGACGGTGAAGAGCGCCGCGGCGATCTGCATGCACCGGATGCGGCCGATGCGGTCGGCTATGCGGCCGGCGGTCGCGGCGCCCACGGCGCAGCCGATGAGGGCGATGGCGATGACCTGGGCGAGGGCCGCGGATCCGACGTCGTAGCGGTCACGGATGGCCTCGACGGCGCCGTTGATCACGGAGCTGTCGTAGCCGAAGAGGAAACCACCCATCGCGGCCGCCGCCGCGATGAAGATGACGTGCCCGAGATGATCGGGGTGAGCCGTCCTGGCTCCTGACTTGGGTGCCTGCGCTGTGCTGGTCACGTGTACTCCTCGGGCCACCGGCAACGCTGCCGGAGGGGATCAGCCCTTCGAGGTGCCACCTGAAGGTACCTGAAGGTAAAAGGAACGTTGCCGAGACTATGCCTTCAAGTTTCGAAGTCAATAGGTCATGACCCGTGAATCTGAGGCAGGGATGTGTCGGCTATGTGTTCAAGTGTTGAAGCCGCAGGATCACGCAGGTGAGACCGGTGTACGTGACACCTATTCAGCGGAGGCGCTGGCTGATGACCTTCGACACACCGTCGCCCTGCATGGAGACGCCGTAGAGGGCGTCGGCGACCTCCATGGTGCGCTTCTGGTGGGTGATCACGATCAGCTGGGAGGCTTCCTGGAGCTCCTGCATGATCCGGATGAGCCGCTGGAGGTTGGTGTCGTCGAGAGCGGCCTCGACCTCGTCCATGACGTAGAACGGGCTGGGCCGCGCCTTGAAGATCGACACGAGCATCGCCACCGCGGTCAGCGACCGCTCCCCGCCCGAGAGCAGCGACAGCCTCTTGACCTTCTTGCCCGGCGGACGCGCCTCGACGTCCACGCCCGTGGTGAGCATGTTGTCGGGGTCGGTCAGGATCAGCCGCCCCTCACCACCGGGGAACAGCCGGCTGAAGACGCCCTCGAACTCCCGGGCGGTGTCGCGGTAGGCCTCCGTGAAGACCTGCTCGACGCGCTCGTCGACCTCCTTCACCACCTGCAGGAGGTCCGCCCGCGTCTTCTTCAGGTCCTCGAGCTGTTCGCTGAGGAACTGGTGGCGCTCCTCCAGCGCGGCGAACTCCTCCAGGGCGAGCGGGTTCACCTTGCCGAGCTGCTGATAGGCACGCTCGGCGGCCTTGAGGCGCTTCTCCTGCTCGGCCCGGACAAACGGCCTGGGCCGGTTGCGCGGGTGCTCCGGGTCCTCCGGCAGCTCCTCCCCCTCGGCGGGGGGCGAGGGCGGCACGAGCTGGTGCGGTCCGTACTCCGCCACCAGTCCGGCCGGTTCGACACCCAGCTCCTCCAGCGCCTTGGTCTCCAGCTGCTCGATGCGCAGCCGCTTCTCGGCGCCGAGTACCTCGCCGCGGTGGACCGAATCCGTCAACTTGTCGAGCTCGCCCTTGAGATCACGCCCCTCGGTGCGGGCGCGGGCGAGTTCCTGCTCGCGGCGGGCCTTGGCGGCCTCGGCGGCGGTGCGCTCCTCGTCGGCGCGGGCCAGGGAGACCTCGACGTGCGCGAGCAGCTGCCGGGCACCGGCGCCGACGGCCTCGGCGACGGCCGCCTCGTGCCGCAGCCGGGCCCGCCGCTGCTCGGCACGCGCGCGTGCCTCGCGTTCCGCGCGGGCGGCCCGGTCCAGGGAGTCGGCCCGTCCGGCCAGTGCTTTGACCCGTTCCTCGTGCGTACGGGCCTGGAGCCGGGCCTCCATCTCGGTCTGGCGCGCGTTGGCACCGTCGGCGGCGAGCCGGTCCCGGGCGGAGGTGTCGGGCTCCTCCTCGATCGGCATCTCCTCGGCGACGGCGAGCCGCTCGGCGAGTTCCTCGACCTCCTGGAGCGCCTTGTCCAGGGCGTCCTGCGCCCGGGCCGCCGCGGCGGCGGCACGTTCTGCCTCACCGGTGGCACCGCGCGCCTGGCCCCCCAGCCGACCGAGCTGCTGCGCGACGCCCGACTTCTCCCGGTCGGCGGCCCGGCGCCGCTCCCCCAGTTCCTCGACCAGCGCGGCGCATTCCCTGCGCCGCGCCACGGCCGAGGTCTGTGCCTCGGTGAGCGCCCCGCAGCGGACGGCCAGCTCCTCCAGTTCGGCAGCGGCCTCGTCGACGGACGCCTGCACTTCCAGGAGGCTGGGTGCGCCGGCGGAGCCGCCGTGGGCGAAATGGGCGCCCAGGAGATCGCCTTCGGCGGTGACCGCGGTGAGGTGGGGGTGGCTGTATACGAGGTCTTCGGCGTCTTCGAGGGTGCTGACGACGACGATGCCCTGGAGCAGGCGGCGGACGGCCGGCATGAGGTCGGAGGGGCCGCGGACCAGGTCTGCGGCCAGGGTGTGACCTGCGACTGCGGGTGCGTCGGGGCTGGTCGCGCGGTTCCCCGCGCCCCTGAGGGCGTCATCTCCTGCCAGGAGCAGGGTCGCCCGGCCTCCGTCCTGTTTGCGGAGGAGCCTGATCGCCTCCGCGGCCGACGACGGGCTGGTCACCGCGATCGCGTCCGCCGCCGCCCCGAACGCCGCGGCCACGGCGACCTCGTGGCCCGGGGTCACCGTCAGGAGTTCCGCGGCCGGGCCGAGCAGCCCCGAGAGGCGGTCCTTCGCCGCGAGCAGGATCCCGGTGCCGTCCTTGCGGCGCAGGCCGAGTGCCAGTGCCTCGTGGCGGGCCTGGGTGGCGGCTCGTTTCCGCTCCGCCGCCGTGGCCTCCTCGCGGGCCGCCGTGAGCGCGGCCTCGGCCTCGGTCAGCTGCTGCTTGGCCGCCTCGTGCCGCTCTGCGAGTTCCGCGTCTCCGGCGTCGAGGCCGTCGACCTCGGCCTTGAGTGCCTCGTACTCCTCTTGGGCGGCGACGGCGCGTTCCTGCGCCTCGTCGCGGGCGGCGGCCAGGCGTTCGATCTCGGCCTGGGCGGAGGCCGCACGGGAGCGGGCGGCGTTGACCTGGCCGCTGAGGCGGGCCAGGCCCTCACGCCGGTCGGCGATGGCCCGGGCGGCGTCCTTCAGGCGCCGTTCCTCCTCGGTGAGCGCGCGCTCCAGCTCGGCGCGGTGGGCGACCGTGTCCTCCAGGGCGCGTTCGGCCGCTTCCAGGGCCGCTTCCAGCTCGGCCTCCTGCTCACGGATGCGGGCGGCCTCGCGCTCCATGTCCTCCGGGTCGCGGCCGCGGCGCTCCTCTGGTGGCGTCGAGGTGGCGCTCTTCACCCGGGCGTCGGCCAGGGAGATCGTGCCCCGCACCCGCTCGGCGAGCTGGGAGAGCTCGTACCAGGTCTGCTGGGCGCGGTGGAGGCGCGGCGCGAGACGGCGGACCTCGTCCTCCAGGAGGGCCTCACGCTGGAGCGCCTTGCGCAGCTCCTGCTCGGCGGACTCCTTGCGCTCCTTCAGCGCGGCCTCGTCGGCGATCTCGGCCTTGAGTGCTTCCCGGAGCCGCACGAGGTCGTCGGCCAGGAGGCGCAGGCGGGCGTCGCGCAGGTCGGCCTGGATGACGGCGGCCCGGCGGGCGACGGCGGCCTGGCGGCCGAGCGGCTTGAGCTGGCGCCGGAGCTCGTCGGTGAGGTCCTGCACGCGCGCGAGGTTGGCCTGCATCGCGTCCAGCTTGCGCAGCGCCTTCTCCTTGCGCTTGCGGTGCTTGAGGACCCCTGCGGCCTCCTCGATGAAGGCGCGGCGCCCCATGGGGTCGGCGTGCAGCACGGAGTCGAGCTGGCCCTGCCCGACGATCACGTGCATCTCGCGGCCGATGCCGGAGTCGGAGAGGAGGTCCTGGATGTCGAGGAGGCGGCAGGTGTCGCCGTTGATCTGGTACTCGCTGCCGCCGTTGCGGAACATGATCCGCGTGATGGTGACCTCGGCGTACTCGATGGGCAGGGCCCCGTCGGAGTTGTCGATGGTCAGGGACACCTCGGCGCGGCCCAGCGGGGGGCGGCCGGTGGTGCCGGCGAAGATGACGTCCTCCATCTTGCCGCCGCGCAGCGACTTGGCGCCCTGCTCGCCCATGACCCAGCTGAGAGCGTCGACGACGTTGGACTTGCCCGAGCCGTTCGGTCCGACGACGCACGTGATCCCCGGCTCGAACCGAAGGGTGGTCGCCGAGGCGAACGACTTGAACCCGCGGAGGGTCAGGGCCTTGAGGTGCACGCCGCCGGACTCTACCGTCCGGGTGTGTCTCACTCCATGAACCCGCGGTTTCGCCGCTGAACGCGCAGGGCACATCAGACGTTAAAGACGGTGAAAGGATGCGGGGGCAAGAAAGAAGGGACGCCGACAGGGCGTCCCTTGCACTTCTGACAACTAGGCGGTTGTGACGGGCGGCCCAACCACTGCTGTGCTGTTGTGGAGCGGTGCAGTGATCAGGTGAGCGCAGGCTCCGCCTGGTGTGCGTCAACGCTCTCCATGATCCTGTCGTGAGAAGCGGCAGCCGTGAGCGCCTCGTTCTCAGCCTGGATTCGTCCGAGCTCGGATTCCAGGTCCTGGACGCGCTGCTGGAGCCGTCGCATCTCGGCGAGGAGTCGCGGGTCGGAGCCGCCGACGTAACCGAGAAGCGCCTTTGCCATGATGGATGGTCCTCCACAATGCGTGACCGACCGCTGCGGTGTGGGTCGTGAGGGATTCGCACCCGCAGTCTTGGCAGGGCCTGGAGTTGTACTGCCGTTCAGCCATGCCAAACAGCTAAGGTGCGCGGGGCTTTCAGCGTCTCACCAAAAAGTTTGACGGTCAACACGATCACGCCCCGTATTGGGGGGCGGTCCGGGCACGCGCGGCCTGGAACGGCCGTACTGCGGCTTCTGCGGGGCCCTCGGGGCGTGGCGATCATCCTTGCGTGTGGAGCGTGCCAAGGCAAGCGGTTCCGGCAATCACCAGCGAGTTTCCTCTCCGGCCGGCTGTCGGCACGCCGCCGGGAGGCCGCCTTTGAAGCGGCCCGGCGGGCGTGATCAGCGGATGGCGAAGCCGTCGTACCCGCCGCGCGGTGTGTCCCAGATCTCGGTGACGCCGTCCACACGGCCGGGCGTGTCGTCCCCCTGGAGCCACTCCAGCAGGCCCTCGCAGCCCTCGCGTCCGCCCTCGGCGACCACTTGGACTCGGCCGTCGCCCAAATTGAGAGCAAAGCCACTCAGGCCGCCGATCTCCAAAGCCTTGGCCCGCGTGAACCAGCGGAAACCCACACCTTGGACGCGTCCACGCACCCAGGCGACCAGTCGCACATCCTCGCTCATGACTGCAACCTAACCGCCCAAACTCTCTCCGGGCACTTCCTCCACTTGCGCCATGCGGTACCGTCCCCCCTCAACGAATCTCATATGAAACTCACACGATCGAGTGAGTTTGGTGTTGATCTCGAGGACGAGTCGACCGCCAGGACGAGGAAGGCCAGGACATGGGACGCCACCGACGCTCCGACGCCGGCCGCGCCGCCACGGGCCGCGCCACGGGAATCACCCACGCCGACGGTTTCGCGGAGGGGCACGATCCGCTGTACCCCACCGCGGACGACGCCCCGACGATGGGCATCGCGCCCTATCTGAACCCGGAGGCGTACGCCGAGACCAGTGCCCGGAGCGAGGCCTATCTGTTCGGAGCGGAGGCCTCCGCGGCCGGTGACCGCTTCACGGACACGGCCGTGTTCTCGAGCGACGGTTTCGGCTCCGACGGTTTCACCCCCGACGGCGGCACCCGGCGCGCCGGCTCCCACCGCCGCCGCAAGAAGGCCGCCCGGCCGGTGCGCACCGGCCTGCTCGGCGTCTCCGCCGCCGTCGCCCTCGGCACGGTCGCGGTCGCCACGGGCGCGGTGCCCGGCCTCGACAACTACAAGCTCGGCGGGGGCGGCGGGGCCGACAAGGTCCAGGCCGGTGACACGCCGACGAACGCCCCGGTCGAGCAGGGCGGCACCGCCGGCAGCGCCGAGAGCCGGGACGAGACGTCCACCAGCCGGGACGCCGAGCGTTCCAGCTCACCTTCGCCGTCCGCCTCGAAGACCTCGGCCGCGCCGACGAAGACGCCGGAGAAGCCCGAGAAGACGCCGGAGAAGGCCCCGGAGAAGAAGGAGCCGACGGCCACCCCGAGCAAGAAGCCGGACACCACGCCCTCCCGTACGGCCACGAAGGCGCCGAGGACCCCCAACGCCTCCGCCGCCCTGACCGGGGAGTCGGCCGCCGCGGCCCAGGTGCTCAGCCTCGTGAACGAGGAGCGGGCCAAGGTGGGCTGCAGCCCGGTCGCGGCCGACAGCGCTCTCACCGACCTGGCCCGGAGCTACAGCGAGGACATGGCCGCGCGGGGCTTCTTCGACCACACCGACCCCGACGGCCGCACCCCCTGGGACCGGGCCGAGAAGGCCGGGATATCCAACCTGGGCGGGGAGAACATAGCCCGCGGCCAGGCGAGCGCCGCAGCAGTGATGGACGCCTGGATGAACAGCCCCGGCCACCGCGCCAACATACTGAACTGCGATTTCAAGACGCTGGGCGTCGGAGTCGAGTTCGGCTCCGGCGGCCCCTGGTGGACGCAGAACTTCGGCTACTAGGCCCTGCTGACGGCACCGGCCGGCCTGAGGAGCCGCGGCCCACTAGCGCTTACTTCTGGTTAGTGCGATCTGTTGGTTAGCGCTGCGCTGGCGTACGCTGGGCGTATGACCACGACCCAGGGACCCACGGAGGACCTCGACGACCTCCCGTTCAACGTGTTCGCCAAGGCCTGCCCGTCGCGCGGCACGCTGGAGCACGTCACGGGCCGCTGGGGCGGCCTCGCGCTCGGCGCCCTGTACGAGGGGTCGCTGCGCTTCAACGAGCTGCGCCGCCGCGTCGACGGCGTCAGCGAGAAGATGCTCTCCCAGACGCTGCACGCCCTGGAGCGCGACGGTCTGGTCCACCGCGAGGCCCAGCCGACCAATCCGCCCCGGGTGGACTACGAACTGACGCCGCTCGGGCGGGACGTGGCCGAGCGGCTGCTCGCCCTGATCCACTGCGTGGAGGGCAGCATGGAGCAGGTGCTGGCCGCGCGCGAGCGGTACGACTCCGCTAGGGCGTGATCCTGGGCGGCCGCTGGCACTTCGGGCAGTAGTAGCTCGACCGGTTCATCCAGGGTCGTCGCCGCATGGGTGTGCCGCAGCGCCGGCAGGGCAGGCCCTCGCGCCCGTACGCGTCGAGCGACCGGTCGAAGTAGCCCGACTCGCCGTTGACGTTGACGTACAGGCTGTCGAAGCTGGTACCGCCCACCGCGAGGGCCGCGTTCATCACGTCCCGGACGTGCCCCAGCAGCATCAGGGTGCGGGGGCGGGTGAAGGTCGCGGTCGGGCGCTCGTAGTGGATACGGGCGCGCCACAGGGCCTCGTCCGCGTAGATGTTTCCGACACCGCTGATCAGCGACTGGTCGAGCAGGGCCCGCTTGATCGTGGACCGCTTGCGGCGCAGCGCCCGGTGGAAGGCATCGTCGTCGAAGCGTTCGTCGAGCGGGTCGCGGGCGATGTGCGCGATGACGTCCGGCAGGCCCTCGGGGGTGTTGTCGTGCAGCGAGAGGCCGCCGAAGGTGCGCTGGTCGACGAAGCGGAGTTCGGTGTCCAGGGCGTCGGTGAAGCGGACGCGGATGCGCAGGTGCTTCTCGTCCGGCGCGGTGTTCGGCTGGACCAGGAGCTGGCCGCTCATGCCGAGGTGGGCGAGGATCGACTGGTCGGTGTCCTCCAGGGGGAGCCACAGGTATTTGCCGCGCCGGCTGGGGACGCCGATGCGGTGGCCCTTGAGACGGTGTGCGAAGTCGTCGCCGCCCGCGAGATGGCGGCGTACCGCGCGCGGGTGCAGCACCTCGGCCTCGGCGACGGTGCGGTGGGCGACCCACCGCTCGAGACCGCGCCGCACGACCTCGACTTCGGGCAACTCGGGCATGGGCTCCCCCGTCACGGACCTGTGGATGACGCGAGCGCCCGCCCCGGGCAGGGGCGGGCGCTCGGGTGCGCTGTGTGCCGCCCGGGTGCGGGCGGCGGTCGGTCAGCCGCCGGCGCTGCCGTCGCTGACCGTCTGGGCGGCCTGAGCCGCGGCCGTCGCCGTCGCCTCGGCGTCCTTCGCCGCCTTGGCGCGCTCGTCCGCGGCGGCCCGGATGGACCGCCATGCGGACTCGGCGGCCTGCTGCTCCGCCTCCTTCTTGCTGCGGCCGGTGCCGGTGCCGTACGAGACGCCTCCGACGCGGGCGGCAGCAGTGAAGGTCTTCTCGTGGTCGGGGCCCGTCTCCGTGACCAGGTACTCGGGCACACCGAGCCCCTCGGTCGCGGTGAGCTCCTGGAGACTGGTCTTCCAGTCCAGGCCGGCTCCGAGGTTCGAGGACTTCTCGATCAGGGGGTCGAACAGGCGGTGCACGAGCTCCGCCGCCGAGTCCAGTCCCTGGTCCAGGTACACCGCGCCGATCACCGCTTCAAGGGTGTCGGCGAGGATGGACGCCTTGTCCCGGCCCCCCGTGCCCTCTTCACCCCGGCCGAGCCGGATGAAGGAGCCCAGGTCGAGCCCGCGGCCCACCTCGGCGAGCGCACGCGAGTTCACCACCGCGGCCCGCAGCTTGGCCAGCTGGCCTTCTGGCAGGTCGGGGTGGGTGCGGTACAGCGTGTCCGTGACCACGAGGCCGAGGACGGAGTCCCCGAGGAACTCCAGGCGCTCGTTGGTCGGCAGACCGCCGTTCTCGTATGCGTACGACCGGTGGGTCAGTGCGCGCACCAGAAGGGCGGACTCGAGCTTGTACCCGAGCCGCCCTTCCAGAAGCGTGTGGGACGAGGCCTGGTTGTCCGCCGGAGCACTCCCGCTCGCACGGGAAGACTTGTTCTTAGGCGTGGACACAGTGCCTCTCACCAGCCGCTCAGACCTCGAGGACCTGGCGCTTGTTGTAGGTGCCGCACGACGGGCACGCGATGTGCTGCTGCTTGGGCTCGTGGCAGCGCTCGCACGCAACCAGGGTGGGGACCGCAGCCTTCCACTGCGACCGGCGGTGGCGCGTGTTGCTGCGCGACATCTTCCGCTTCGGAACAGCCACGGCTACTTCTCCTGCTTCTCGTCGACGCCCGCTTCCGCGTCAGCGCCGCTCATCTCGTCCTTCTCGCCGTCCTTCATGGTGCCGGCGAGTCCCTGCAATGCCGCCCAACGGATGTCGACGGCGTCGTGGTGGTGGTCCGGGTCGTCCGCCAGCCGCGCGCCGCACTCGGCGCACAGCCCGGGGCAGTCTTCCCGGCACACCGGCTGCATCGGCAGTGCGAGCACCACCGCATCACGCAGCACGGGCTCGAGGTCGAACAAGCCGTCCTCGAGGAAGAGCCTGTCCTCGTCGTCCTCGGCGTCGTCGCCCGGTTCCGCGATCACGCGGCCCCGGTCGTCGGCGTCAGGGTACGAGAACATCTCCTGGAACTCCGCTTCGAGCTGCTGCTCGAGCGGCTCCAGACACCTTACGCACTCCCCCTCGGCCGCGGCACGGGCGGTGCCTGTGACGAGCACCCCTTCCATGACCGACTCCAGGCGGAGTTCGAGCTCCACCGGGGCGCCTTCCGGCACTCCGATGACTCCCTTGATACCGAAGTCCTTGGGAGCGTCGACCGTGCGGGTCAGGCGCTGCAGCGCACCAGGCCGCCGGCCCAGCTCGTGTGTGTCGAACACGAGGGGGTTGCGGTGGTCGAGGCGGGCGTTCAGGGCCATTCCAACTTTCGGTCTGCTGAGCTCTGGGGGACGCTGCCTTTCGTTGTTCCCGGGCAGCGTTGATCGCGGACGTACGCGCGACCGAAGAGCCAGGATACTGGACCTTTCGCTCTCGGCCCAATCCGGGGCTCAGCCCTGACCGCGGCCCTGCTCGTAGGCCCGCAGCTGCTCGGCGCTGATCATCCCGGTGTCGAAGAGACTGGTCTCGTCCAGGGCGTACCCCTGCTGGGCGTGGTGACCCTGTTGCGGCTGCTGCTGGACCTGGTTCGGGTCGTAGGCGGCCTGCTGGGGGTCGTAGCCCTGATACGCGTAGGGATCGGCGTGCTGGTAGCCGTACGGATCCTGCTGAGCCGCGTAGGCCTGCTGCGGGTAGCCGCCGTACGGATCGGGCTGCCGGGCGGTGTCGCCTCCCGCAGGGGCGTAGTCGGCAGCCGGGGCGTAGGCCGGCTGCGCATAGTCCTGCTGCTGGGCGGGCTGCGCCGCCGGGGGCTTCTCCTCGGCGAGGGCGGCCAGGTCCGCGAGGTAGTCGGCGTCGCTGGAGTGCTGGACGGTGCTCGCGTCGTCGGCGAGGGAGCCGAGGTCGTCGGTGGCGATCCTGCCGTGCAGCTTCTGCCGGCCGCGGCCGACGGCCTCCAGGGTCTTGGCGAGCACCGCCTCGAAGGCGCCGAGCTTGACGTCGACGTACTCGTCGGCGCTGCGGCGCTGGGTCTGCGGGTCGTGGCTGCGCTCGGGGGCGTCCTCGTCCTCGTAGCCCTGCTCGTCGGTGCCGGGGCCGGTGCCCAGGAGCTTCTCGCGGCCACGGCCGACGGAGCCCAGGGTCTTGGTGAGGACGACCTCGAAGTTGGCGAGCTTGGAGTCGACGTACTCGTCGGCCTCGGCGCGGATCTCCTCGGCCTCCTGGCGGGCCTCGGCGAGGATCCGGTCGGCCTCGGCCTGGGAGCGGCGGGCGACCTCGGTGCCCGAGATCAGCGAACCGCGCTCGGCGTGCGCGCTCTCGATGATCTGCTGCGCCTCCTGGCGGGCCTGCTCGACCATCTGCTCGCGGCCGCCGATCAGCTCCTGCGCCTGGGCCAGGGAGTCGGGCAGCGCCGCGCGTACCTCGTCCAGCATCGCGAGCAGGTCGGCGCGGTTGACCACGCACGAGGCCGACATGGGCATGGACCGGGCGCCGGAGATCGCGGAGACGATCTCGTCGAGCTTCTTCTGCACGTCCACCGTGTGCTCGCCACTCTCTACAGATGCGTTGGAGACGGACGGGACGACTGTACGGCCATGAGGTCGCCCCGGGACACCGGGTGACGGACCGTCAGAGCGTCAGTCCTTGCGCAGGCGCCGGGTGAGCGCCTCCAGGACCAGCGGCGGCACCAGGTGGGAGACGTCTCCGCCCCAGGTGGCGACCTCCTTGACCAGGGACGACGACATGAAGCTGTAGGTGGGGTTGGTGGGCACGAAGAGTGTCTCCACGCCCGAGAGGCCGTTGTTCATCTGGGCCATCTGCAGCTCGTAGTCGAAGTCGCTGACCGCGCGCAGGCCCTTGACGATGGCGGGGATGTCCCGCATCTTGCAGAAGTCGACGAGGAGACCGTGGAAAGCCTCGACCCGGACGTTGCCGTAGTCGGCGGTGACCTGGCGGATCAGGTCGATCCGCTCGTCGATCTCGAAGAGACTCTTCTTGGACTTGTTGATCATCACCGCGACGTAGACCTCGTCGTACAGGCGGGAGGCGCGGGAAATGATGTCCAGGTGTCCGTTGTGGATGGGGTCGAACGACCCGGGACAGACGGCGCGGCGCACTTGTGATCCCTCGCTCTCCGGTCCGGTCATCGTGCGTCTTCGCACGTAGAGGCGGCGCGACCGTACCAAAACGTTCCCTCGCCGTAGCGACGGGCCCGCAGGGGTTCGAAACCCTCGGGCCACCGGAATTCACCGCCTCTGGTGCTGCGCTCCACGGTGACGAGGGCTTCCTCGGCGAGCCAGCCTTCCGTGCGGAGTGTGAGGAGGATCTCCCGAAGATCGTCGTCCGTGACGGCGTAGGGCGGGTCGAGGAAGACGAGGTCGTAGGGGCTGCCGGGGGGCGCCGTGCGGATGATCTGTTCCGCTTTGCCTGATCTGACCTCGGCGCCGGGGAGTCCGAGGTTCTTCACGTTGTCGCGGACCGTGCGGACGGCTTTGGCGTCGGCCTCGACGAGGAGGGTGTGGCTCGCGCCTCGGGAGAGGGCCTCGAGGCCCACGGCGCCCGAGCCTGCGTAGAGGTCCAGGACGCGTTCGCCGTCCAGGGGGCCGCCCAGGAGGGACTGCCAGGTGGAGAAGAGGCCCTCGCGTGCGCGGTCGGAGGTGGGGCGGGTGCCGGTGCCGGGGGGCACGGCCAGGCGACGTCCGCCGGCTGTGCCGGCGATCACGCGGGTCATCTGTGGTCCTTGGTCGTGGGCGGCTTCAGGTATCAGTGTGGCTGGTCGCGCAGTTCCCCGCGCCCCTTGGGGGCAACACCCGTCACCCCTTGTCCAGGTACTGCTCCCTCTCCTCGTCCAGAAGGGCGTCCAGCGCAGTCCGCAGTGCGGGCAGCCGGGTCAGCTCCGGGTCCCCGGCCACGACCGCCGCCGCCTCTTCCCTCGCCTGCGCGATGATCTCCTCGTCGTCGATGACGGCGAGGACCTTCAGGGAGGTCCTGGCCCCGGACTGAGCCTGGCCCAGGACATCGCCCTCGCGGCGCTGCTCGAGGTCGATGCGGGACAGTTCGAATCCGTCGAGTGTGGAGGCCACCGCGCCCAGGCGCTGCCGGGCCGGGCTCGCCTCGGGCATCTCGGTGACCAGGAGGCAGAGGCCGGGGGCCGAGCCACGGCCCACGCGGCCGCGCAGCTGGTGGAGCTGGGAGACCCCGAAGCGGTCGGCGTCCATGATCACCATGGCGGTGGCGTTGGGGACGTTGACGCCGACCTCGATGACGGTCGTGGCGACGAGGACATGGGTCTCGCCGGCGGCGAAGCGGCGCATGACGGCGTCCTTGTCGTCGGGGTGCATCCTGCCGTGGAGCACCTCGACCCCGAGTCCCCGAAGAGGGCCCTTGGTGAGCTGGTCGGCCACGTCGAGGACGGCGAGGGGCGGGCGCTTCTCCGCCTCGTCCTCGGGGGACTTCTTCTTCGCGGACTTCTTCGGGTCGTCCTCCTCGTCGCCGATGCGGGGGCAGACGACGTACGCCTGGTGGCCGTTCTCCACCTCCTCGCGGACCCTTTCCCACGCGCGGGACAGGAAGTGGGGCTTGTCGGCGGCCGGGACCACATGGCTGGCGATCGGCGAGCGGCCGGCCGGCAACTGGTCCAGGACGGAGGTCTCCAGGTCGCCGAAGACGGTCATGGCGACGGTGCGCGGGATGGGTGTGGCGGTCATGACCAGCAGATGCGGGGGTTGTTTGCCCTTGCCGCGCAGGGCGTCGCGCTGCTCGACGCCGAAGCGGTGCTGTTCGTCGACCACGACCAGGCCCAGGTCGTGGAACTGCACCTTGTCCTCGATCAGGGCGTGCGTGCCGATGACGATGCCGGCCTCGCCGGTGGTGAGGTCGAGCAGGGCGTGCCGCCGGGCGGCCGCCCCCATGGAGCCGGTGAGCAGCACGACCTTGGTGGCCTGTTCGGCCCCGCCCAGCATGCCGCCCTCGGCCAGCTCCCCCATCATCTCGACGATGGACCGGTGGTGCTGCTGCGCGAGCACTTCGGTGGGCGCGAGCATGGCGGCCTGGCCGCCGGCGTCGACCACGGCGAGCATGGCGCGCAGCGCCACCATGGTGTTGTGGGTGACGGTGAAGTTGTCGGTGACGTAGGCATGGCTGGGGTGGGCGACGCTGATGCACTGGACAGGCTTGCGCCCCACGTACTCGACCGCCCGGATGCCGCGCCGGAACGTGTTGTGCTTCGGCCTCGGACGCACGCGTTCTGCTTTGCGGGTGAGCCGGAACGGGGCGTACCCGTCCGGCAGCGACACCTGCACGTTGTACGCGGTCTCCTGCGGAAGCACACGCGCCCGGCCGCCCAGAGAGCGCACGAGCCATGCGACGTCCTCCGCGAGCCGGCGTGAAGCCGAGCAGAGGGAGATGCTCATGCCGTCGGCCTGGAGGGTGCCGTCCGTGTCCAGAAGCCCTTGCAGGACGGCGAGACGGTCCTTGATGGAAGCGTTCTTGAAAACCGGTGGGACGAACTTGTCAGAGGACGTCCTTCCCCAGAGGCCCAGCTCGCGCAGGACCTGGATGACGGGATTCCGCACGCCTCCGGCACGTTGCCCGAGCTGGATCGTGTAGTCACAGTGGGATCCCTTCACCGGTACCAGCGAGCAATCAGGCGCCACTGCCGCCGCCACCGCCTCACGGATCTCGTCATCTGTGGTGGAAAGACGGACATTGTGCCGGAATGAGCCGTCCCCCAGCAGCAGCCCGATCAGGTAGGGGTCGAGGGGCAGCCCGGCGTCACCGCCGAGGTCGACCGGCCGCGCAGGCGGGATGTACCACTTCGAGGCCCCGTTGGCCTCGAACGTGTCGAGACGGATCTCCCGGGTCGTCATGACCTTGGGCGTCTGGCCGCCGTGCCCACCACAGCTCGTGCCGACGATCCAGAGATGCTCGTCGTCGCACTCGACGGAACTCCCGTCGGACAGGACCAAGCGCCACACATCGCGCTCACCCTGTGGGAAGACGCCATCGATCAGCCCGATGCCTCCATCCGGTACGACCACCTCGTCGCCCACACTCAGCTCTCCCATGCGACGGAAGCCCATGGGTGTGAGCACCTGCGCGTCGAGGGGCTGGGCCTTGCCCGAACCCACCTCCCCCTGCAGCAGCCGGTGCATCGGGTGGTCGGTGGCCAGGTCGTCGAAGATCTCGCGGGAGACGCGCTGCTGGCCGTCGGTGAGGGTGAAGGGGAGGCGGGCGTCGAAGGCGGCGAGGAGGCCGTCGGGGGACGGTTCGCGGGGGACGGCGGGGAGTTGGGCGTCGGCGTGCCGGCGGCGGGCCAGGGCGACCTGGAGGACGAAGGCCTCGTCCCACTTGAGGCGGGAGCGGGCGTCCTCGATGTCGGCCCTGGTGTGCGGACGGTGGATCTTGAGGAGGGCTTCGGGGAGCGGGACCAGGCCGCGGCCCTGGCGCAGGGAGTCCGGGAGCGGGTCGACGGCCTCCTGGGCGGTGGGCAGGACCGTCTGGATCGCCTTGCCGATCTTCCAGGACTCGAGCTTGGCGGTGGCCGGGTAGATCGGGATCAGGGCGCCCGCCCAGGTCTCGACGGACTCCTCCGGATCGCCGCGCAGCAACTCATAGGCGGGGTGGGCCAGTTGGAGACGACGGTTGAAGACGGAGACCTTGCCGGCGAACATCGCGCGGGTGCCCGGCAGGAGTTCCTTGTGGGGCTTGTGGACGCCCGCGCCGAAGAAGACCAGTTGGAGCCGGCCGCTGCCGTCGGTGATCGTGACCTCCAGGCGCTGGCCCTTGCCGCGCGGGGCCTTGGCGGAGGCGAACGTGTGCAGCCGGGCGTCGGCGACCTGCGCGACCACCGTGACGTGCTCGTCCATGGGGAGGTCGGCGAGGTGGGTGAGCTGGCCGCGCTCCTCGTATCTGCGCGGGTAGTGGTGCAGGAGGTCGCCGACGGTGAGCAGGCCGAGGTGCTCGGCCATCACCTTCGCGGTGGCGGGGCCGAGCACCGACTTCAGCGGCTGGCGCAGGGGTTCTTCCAGTGCGGGCACGAGATCCATTGCACACCACGCCACTGACAATGGCTTCCAGGCCCGCGGCCGGATCGTCGTAAAGATCCCGGAAACCCCTGGTCAGACGGCTCACCAGGGCCTTAGGATGACGCGCTCCCGGCCCTCTTCGCGGTCACCGCCCCACCGGGACCGCCCGACCCCGCGCCGTCGCGAGTCCCCCACCGGCGCCGTGATGATGGACTCCCAGATCTCACAGCCCTCCCCGGCACCCCAGTCGCCCCCGTCACCTCATTCGTTCCAGGTCGACCTGCGTGGTCTGGTCGACCTGCTCTCCCACCACCTCTACTCCAGTCCCAAGGTGTATCTGCGCGAGCTGCTGCAGAACGCCGTGGACGCCGTCACGGCCCGGCTGGTGGACGAGCCGGACGCCCCTGCCCGCATCCGGCTGCATGCCGAGGGCGGGGCCCTGCGCGTCGAGGACACCGGCGTGGGGCTCACCGAGGCGGACGTGCACAGCCTGCTGGCCACCATCGGGCGCAGCTCCAAGCGGGCCGAGGGGCTGGAAGAGGCGCGGTCCGACTTCCTCGGGCAGTTCGGCATCGGGCTGCTGGCCTGTTTCGTCGTCGCCGAGCGGATCAGGGTCGTCAGCCGCAGCGCCCGAACGCCCGGGGCGCCGCCGGTGGAGTGGACGGCGTCCGACGACGGTTCGTACACGGTGCGGACGCTGCCGGACTCCGAGCGGCCCGAACCGGGCACGACGGTGCACCTGGTGGCCCGGGCAGGTGCCGCGGAGTGGCTCGCGCCCGGGCGGGTCGAGGCGCTGGCCCGGGACTTCGGGTCGTTGCTGCCGTACGACGTCCGGGTCGGCGGCGAGGCGGTCACCGACCTCCCGGCGCCCTGGGACCGTCCGTATCCGGGCCCGGCCGCCCGTCGCGTGGCCCTCGCACGGCACTGCCACGACCTGTTCGGCTTCACCCCGCTGGACACGATCGACCTGTCCGTGCCGCTGGCCGGCATCCGCGGGGTGGCGTACGTGCTGCCGTCGGCGGTCAGCCCGGCCCAGCGCTCGGGTCACCGGGTGCACCTGAAGGGCATGCTGCTGACCGAGCGGGCCGAACAACTGCTGCCCGACTGGGCGTTCTTCGTGCGCTGCGTGCTCGACACGGACAGTCTGCGGCCCACGGCGTCACGGGAGTCGCTGTACGAGGACGAGACGCTGGCCGGCGTGCGGGAGGCGCTGGGCGAGCGGATCCGGGCCTGGCTGACGGGCCTGGCGGCCGGTGATCCGGACCGGCTGGCCGCGTTCCTGTCGGTGCACCACCTGGGCGTGAAGTCGCTGGCCCGGCACGACCGGGAGATGCTGCGCACGATGCTGCCGTGGCTGCCGTTCGAGACGACCGACGGGCGGCTTTCCCTGGAGGAGTTCGCGCAGCGGCACCCGGTGGTGCACTTCACGCGGACCGTCGAGGAGTACCGGCAGGTCGCGCCGATCGCGTCCGCCCAGGGCATCGGCGTGGTCAACGGCGGTTACACCTACGACAGCGAGCTGGTGCAGGCGCTGCCGTCGGTGCGGCCGGGCACCGTGGTCGCCGAGCTGGACGGGGAGACGGTCACCGCGCACCTGGACGCGGTCGACCCGGCCGAGGAGCTGGCCCTGTCCGGCTTCCTGGCGGCGGCCCGGGCCCGGCTCGACCCGCTCGGCTGTGACGTCGTCCTGCGGGCCTTCCACCCGCTCTCCGTGCCCGCGCTGCACCTCGACGACCGGGACGCCCGGCACGAGCAGGCCCGGGCAGACGCCGAGGAGCGGGCCGACGACCTGTGGGCGGGCATCCTCGGCTCGCTGCGCGGCAGCGCACCCCGTGCACGGCTGGTGCTCAACCATCTCAACCCGCTCGTGCGGCGGATCAGCGCGCTGCCCGGCCCGGAGCTGATCGGCACCGCCACGGAGTCGCTCTACGGGCAGGCGCTGCTGATGGCACAGCGGCCGCTGCGGCCGGCCGACTCGGCGCTGCTCAACCGCGCGTTCATCGGCCTCCTGGAGTGGGCCACCCACAGCGAGGACGGTCGGGCATGAGCGAGATCACGGACTTCGACACCCTGCGCGCGGCGATGGCGGAGAACTCCGGGCAGCCGGAGGGCCCGGCCCGCAACGCCCGTGCGGAGGAGCTGCTGACGGCGGCCGAGAGGCTGAACGTCCCGCTGGCCGTGATCGAGGCGCTCGGGCATCAGGTGAAGGTCTACAACTACAGCTCCGAGAAGGGGAAGATGTTCGTCCCCTTCGCGCGGCTGCTGCGGATGTGGGACGAACGGCCCGAGGATTTCGACGAGTACGAGACCCACTCGCTGCACTGGGTCTTCAAGTGGGTCTCGGCCGGCATGCTCGACCAGCCGCACATCCCGCTCGCGTCGATCGAGAAGTGGCTCGGCGAGATGGAGCACCGCTACCGGCTCGCCGGACATTCCGAGCGTGCCGTGCGCAGCGTCGAGCACAGTGTCGCCGCGCACGTCGGGGACATGGCGCGGGCCGAGCGGGCGTACGCCGCGTGGCTGGCCGCCGACCGGGACACCATGGCGGACTGCCACGCCTGCGAACTGCACGGGCAGGGCTGGTGGCAGGCGGAACTGGGGCGGGACGCCGAGGCGCTTCGGCTGTGGCGCCCGGTGCTGGAGGGCGAGTACACCTGCGCCCACGAGCCCCACACAGCCTTCGCGTCCTCCCTGGTGCCGCTGCTTCGGCTGGGCCGCCTGGACGAGGCCCGGGCCAACCACCTGCGGGGCTTCCGGCTCGTCCGGACGATGGAGAGCATGCGCGGTGCGTACGCGGAGCACGTGGAGTTCTGCGCACTGACGGGCAACGAGGCCCGGGGCCTGGAGCTGCTCGCGGAGCGGCCGGCGTACTTCACCGACGACGGGCATCCGCAGAGCAGGCTGGACTTCCTGAGCGTGGTGGCCCTGCTCATGGACCGGCTGACCGGGCTCGGGCTGGGCGAGCGGCAGGTGCCGGGTCCGGCCGGCCGGGAGTGGACCGCCCGTGAACTCGGCGTGCACGCGCGCGGGGAGGCCCTCGCCCTGGCGGCGCGCTTCGACGAGCGCAACGGCACGGCGCACGTGAGCGAGCGGGCACGCGCGCGTATGGCGCGGCAACCGCTCGCGGAACGCCTGACGCTGGGCGTGCGGTCGGTACGCCCGGCTCCCCCGCCCGTTCCGCCTGCCGCAGCGGTCCGCGCCGCCGGGCAGCCGGATCTGCCCGCCCTGCTGGCCGAGGCACGGCGGCTGTCGGACACCCTGCGGCCGAACGCGGTGGAGGCGTGGGCGGCGGCAGCCGAGGCCGCCGAAGGCGCCGAGCTGGACCCGCGCGACCGTGCCGAGATGGCCGACCACGAGGCGATGTCCCTCGGCCCCGAGGGCACCGCGCTCTTCGAGCGGGCAGCGGAGCTCTACGCCGAGGCGGGCGACCCGGGCGAGGCACTCGCGGCACGCGCGCGGGGGGCGTACGTCCGTGCGCTCGCGGGTGACGTGGACGGCGCCGTCGCCGCGGTGACCGGCCTGTACGACGAGATCCTCGCGTTGTACGCCGCGGAGGGCACGGGGATGCGGCAGACGGCGTCCGTCGTGATGAGCCGGGCGCGCATCCTGGCCCGCCGGGCGCACGAGGGCGAGGGCGACGGGCCCGCTCTCGCCGAGGCCGAGACGGCCGTCCGTGAGGTTCTCGCGCTCGTCGACGGCCGGGCCGGTGAGGACGTACGGCTGGCCGCGCGGGTCGCCGAGGCGCAGGCGATGCTCGGGGAGCTGGCGGGGCTCGCCGGGGACCTGGAGAGGGCCGCGGAGCTGTTGGCGCGGGGCGCGGCGGCGTTCGTCGCGGCGGGACTGCCGTGGTACGCGGTGGAGTACGAGGCCCGCCTGGCCACCCTGGCCCACCACCTCGGGGACGCGGCGGAGACCGAGCGGGCGCTGCGTGCGGCCCTGGAGCACGGCGGAGCGCACCTGGAAGCACCGGGCCGGGCCCAGCTGTACCTCCAGCTCGCCGAGGTCGTGGCCGGCCGGGGTGATGCCGTGGAGGCCGCCCGGCACGCCCTGGAGGCCGCCCACTGGGCCGACGAGGCGGGTGAGTCGGCGACGCTGGGTGCCTGGGCGCGACAGCAGCTGGGCGGGTTCCTGCTGCGGCAGGGTCGGTGGGCGGAGGCCGCGGAGGTGCTGGAGTCGGCGCTGCCCGACCTGACCGCCGAGACGCACGGCGACGGGGCTCTCGTGCAGACGCTGTGGTGGCTCGGCGACTGCCTGAGCGAGCTCGGCGAGCACCGCGCGGCCGCGGAACGTCGTCTGCGGGCGGCCGGGATCGCCCGGCACTGGCCCGAGCAGCACGACCACGCCACCCTCGCCCACCTGGCCGGGGAGTCCCTCGGGCAGGCCGGACTGCCCGTCGAGGCGGACCGGGCCTACGCCCGCGCGGGCGACCTGTGGCGCGCGCTCGGCGACGCCCCCGGGCTGATCCGCTCCCTGCGCGCCCGCGCCTGGCTGGCGTTGGAGACCGAGGGCGGCCCGGACGAGGCACGTGCTCTGATGACGGAAGCGGTCCACGCGTGCGAGGCGGCGCGGGAGGCGGCGTCCGACGAGGAGTCCCGGCATCACCTCGTCGCCGAACTCGGCGACACACACCGGCAGTTCGCCGATCTGCTGACCCGATCCGTCTCCGAGGGTTCCGAAGGACCCGCGGCCCGGGCCGTGTTCGAGGAGGCCCTGGTGCGGGTGCAGCGGGCGGCCGAGGTGTTCTCCTCGCTCGGGGAGGGCGCCCTGCACCGCCGCACGGGCGCCGAACTGAGCGCGGGCTGGCTGGAGATCGAGCTGGGCCGCCCGGCCGACGCGAGGGCACGGGCGCGCGTGGTGCTGTCGTCCTACGACGGCTACGACGACGAGCCGGACGCCGCCCCGGAGGCCGAAGGCGAGGGCCGCTCGGCCGTACGGGCCCGGCGGGCGGAGGCGGAGCACATGCTCCGCATCGCGTCGGAGGACTGACCGCCGCCGCTCACTCGACGCCGATGAGAAGCAGGGCCCCCTGCCGTCCGCCCCGGTACAGGACCGTGTCGACGGCGAGGTACCGCTCGCGGACCCGGCTCTCCAGACGCTCGGCGACGGTGTCGGGCACGTCGTCGCCGAGGACCAGGGTGACCATCTCACCCCCGGCCGAGAGCATGCGGTCCAGGACGGTCTCGGCGGTGACCGCGACGTCCGAGCCGATCACGGCCACGTCCCCGTCGATCAGGCCCAGGACGTCACCGGCCTGGCAGATGCCGGCCATCGTCCAGGACTGCCGTTCGGCGACGGTGACCTCGGCGTAACGGGTGGCGCCGGCGGCCGAGGTCATGGACACGACGTCCTCGTCGAAGCGGCGGTCCGGTGCGTGGACGGCCAGCGCCGCGATGCCCTGGACCGCCGAGCGGGTCGGGATCAGGGCCACCCGGACGCCCTCGGCGCGAACCTGCTCGGCGGCCGCGGCAGCGGTGTGGCGCAGGTCGGCGTCGTTGGGCAGCAGCACGACCTCGCGCGCGTGGGCCCGCCGTACGGCCTGGACGAGCTCGCCGCTCGCGGGCGGCTCCCCGGGGCGGGCGAGCACGGTCGTCGCCCCTGCTTCGGTGTAGAGCCCGGCCAGGCCCTCGCCGGGCACGACGGCCACGACCGCCCGCTCGGCGCGCTCCCGCAGCGGCCGCTCGGCGCCGGTGGTGTGCACGTCGCCGGCGCCGAAGTGCGTGATGCGGATGCGGTGGGGCCGCCCGGCCTCGATGCCGGCCTCGACGGCCGCACCCGCGTCGTCGACATGGACGTGGACGTTCCACAGTCCGTCGCCGCCGACCACGACCAGGGAGTCCCCGAGGGCGTCGAGCCGCTGCCGCAGCCGCTCCACGGCCGCGTCCTCGGCGTCCAGGAGGTAGATCACCTCGAAGGCGGGCCCCTCCTCGCCGGGCGGGGCGGCGGCGCCGTCCGTGCACTCGCCCAGGACGCCGTCGCCGGGCAGGGCGCCCGCGGCGGGATGCACGCGCGTGTGGGGGGCGCGGCGAGGGCCCCTCGCCTTCTCCCCCGTGAACGTCTCCACCAGTGCCCCGAGCACCGCGACCAGCCCCCGCCCGCCGGCGTCGACCACCCCGGCGCGCTCCAGGACGGGCAGCCGGCCCGGGGTCTCGGCGAGGGCTGTGCAGGCTCCCTCGTAGGCCGCCCGGGCCACGGTTCCGCAGTCGCCCTCCGCACCGCCGGCGGCGTCGGCGGCGGCCGAGGCGACGGTGAGGACGGTGCCCTCGACGGGATGGGCGACGGCCTCGCGGGCCAAGTCGGCGGCGCGGCGCAGGGCGAGCCCCAGCCCCCGGCCGTCGGCATGGGCGAGGTCGCCCTCGGCCAGCACCTGGGCCATGCCGCGCAGCAGCTGGGCGAGGATCGTCCCGGAGTTCCCGCGGGCGCCGATGAGCGCACCGTGTGCCATCGCCCGGGCCGCGTCGGCGAGCGTCGGCCCTTCGGAGCCCGTGGCACCGAAGCGCGCGGCGCCCGGGCCTCCCGGGGTGCCGGAGCCCGCCGCATGCCCCGCGAACACCGCCTCGACGGCCGCGACCGCGGACTCCACGGTCAGATAGAGGTTGGTGCCGGTGTCGCCGTCCGCCACCGGGTAGACGTTGATCGCGTCGATCTCCTCACGCGCCCGCCCCAGTGTCTCCAGCGCGAGACCGCACCAGGTGCGCACCGCGAGAGCATCGAAGAATGTCTGCGGCACCTGCGCCACTACGCCTCCCTGAGCTGCCGGACGTGGCAGGCAGCGTAGACCCCGGGGCCGTGTTCACCGGAAGTGGGAGGGGACGGGGCCCCTGAGCTGCCATGGTAGTTTCGCTCTACGGGTGCAGCCGTTGTATGCTGCTCCGGTTGCCCGATCTGATCGGGCCTTCCCCCTGGCAACGCCACTCAGATTTCGACCGGCTGCTCACAGCCCGAGAGTCCTGATCCCGGCCTGCCGGGATCAACCGTAAGTGCATCTGAAGTCTTTGGAGTGACCCGTGGCTGCCAACTGCGACGTCTGCGGCAAGGGGCCGGGCTTCGGCAACAACATCTCGCACTCGCACCGCCGTACGCCCCGTCGCTGGAACCCGAACATCCAGCGTGTGCGTACCGTGGTGGGCGGGACGCCGAAGCGCGTGAACGCTTGCACCTCGTGCATCAAGGCCGGCAAGGTCTCGCGCTGACGCTCAGCTAGCGCGCGGCCACTGCTGGTTCGCTGCAGAGCCGGTCCACCTCTGGTGGGCCGGCTCTTTGCCGTGCCTGATTCCCGCCTGCCTGATATGCGCCTGCCTGATATGCGCCGGGCCTCTCCGACGGTCAGGCCCTTCACCGCGCCTGACCGTCAGCGTCGTCAGCGTTCGGTGCCCGTCCGGAAGCGCCAGCCGTGGTCCACCGGCCCGATCCCCCCGCCGAGGGCGAACCCGGCCGCGACGGCCTCCGTGACGTAGTCCTTCGCCGCGGCCACCGCCTCCGGCACGGACTGCCCCTTGGCGAGCTGGGAGGCGATCGCGGAGGCGAGGGTGCAGCCGGTGCCGTGCGTGTGGCGGTTGTCATGCCTCGGCGCCCGCAGCCAGTGCTCCTCCGAGCCGTCGGTGAGCAGGTCGACGGCGTCCCCGGGCAGGTGGCCGCCCTTGATCAGCACCCAGCGCGGCCCGTACGCCAGCACGGCCTCGGCGGCCGTGCGCATGTCGCGTTCCGCCTCGACCCGTACCCCCGCGATCTGGGCCACCTCGTCGAGGTTGGGGGTGGCGACCGTCGCCGCCGGCAGCAGCTTCGTGCGGACGGAGTCCAGCGCGGAGGCGGCGAGCAGGGCGTCACCGTGCTTGGAGACGCCCACCGGGTCGACGACCGCCGGTGCGTCCGTCCCCGCGATCAACTCGGCGACCGCCTCGACGAGTTCCGCCGAGGCCAGCATGCCCGTCTTGACCGCCTGCACGCCGATGTCGTCGACGACACTGCGGTACTGGGCCCGCACGGCCTCCACGGGCAGCTCCCAAGCCCCCTGCACACCGAGGGAGTTCTGCGCGGTCACCGCCGTCACGACGCTCATGCCGTGCACGCCCAGCGCGAGCATCGTCTTGAGGTCGGCCTGGATGCCCGCGCCGCCTCCGGAGTCGGAGCCCGCCACCGTCAGGACGCCCGGGATCATGGCTCTATGTCCCCGAAGTGGTCCCAGCCGCCCTTGCTGGTCCACGGCGCCCCGTCGACCGTCACCTGGGGCAGCGCCGAGGGGTTGAGGACCTCGCCGATGACCTTCCAGCGGGCGGGCAGCTTCACGTCCGGCGGGAAGGTCGCCACGATCGCGTGGTCCTCTCCCCCGGTCAGCACCCACTGCATGGGGTCGACCCCGACGGCCTGACCGATGTCGTTCATCTGGGAGGGGATGTCGATCGCCCCGGAGCGGATGTCGATGCGCACCTTGCTCGCCTCGGCGATGTGACCGAGGTCCGCGATCAGCCCGTCGCTCACGTCGCACATCGCGGTCGCCCCGAGGCCGGCGGCGGCCGGACCCGCGTGATACGGCGGCTCCGGACGCCGGTGCGCCTCCACGAACGCCCGCGGTGAACGGAACCCCCGCGACAGCACCGCGTACCCGGCGGCCGACCAGCCCAGCCAGCCCGTCACCGCGACGCGGTCGCCGGGCCTGGCGCCTGCCCGCGTCACCGGCTCCTGGTTGCGCAGATCGCCGAGCGCGGTGATCGACACCATGATCGAGTCGCCTCGTACGACGTCACCGCCGACCACGGCGGCGCCCGCCACCTGGCACTCGTCGCGCAGGCCGTCCATCAGCTCGCTCGGCCACGTCACCGGCAGCTCGGCCGGGACGGCCAGACCGAGCAGCAGCGCGGTCGGCACGGCGCCCATGGCGGCGATGTCGGCGAGGTTCTGCGCGGCCGCCTTGCGGCCCACGTCGTAGGCCGTCGACCAGTCACGCCGGAAGTGCCGGCCCTCCACCAGGATGTCCGTGCTCGCCACGACCCTGCGGTCGGGGGCGGCCACCACGGCGGCGTCGTCGCCGGGGCCGACCCGGACCGCCGGGGTGGTGGTCAGACGGGAGGTGAGCTCCCTGATGAGCCCGAACTCACCGAGCTCACCAACAGTGCCCTTCATTGCCCTTGCTCCCCTTCTGTCCCTGTCCGTGCCCGGTCGCGAGGCATCTCGGTCCTCGCTACGGTCGAAGTGACCGTCAAGTTCTGCCGGACCTGCACCCCGGCGCGCACAACCCGGTCCCCGTGGGTCTCCCCGCGGCGAGCGGCGACGCGATACCGTGGCGTTCCTTTTCCCCACATGATCCTCGTGGCCGCCCTGGAGGTTCCGTGGTACAGGCGTACATCCTGATCCAGACGGAGGTCGGCAAGGCGTCGACCGTCGCCGAGACGATCGGCAAGATCCCTGGGGTGATCCAGGCCGAGGACGTGACGGGACCGTACGACGTGATCGTGCGGGCCCAGGCCGACACCGTCGACGATCTCGGCCGCATGGTGGTCGCCAAGGTTCAGCAGGTGGACGGCATCACCCGCACCCTGACCTGCCCGGTCGTCCATCTGTAGCCCCCGTCTACCCTGTGCCGGTGAACTCTTTCCGTCACCGGCACCGTTGTGTCTTCCGCGTGTTCCGCCTGCCCGCTGTCGCGCTGTTGATCACTGCTGCGGGCTGCTCCTCAGCAGACGACAGCGCGTCGGCGGCGGTTCCCAGTCCGGACGCGAAGGCCGTGGGACTGTGCCGGAACCTGGACAAGGTACTGCCCGCGAAGGTGGACGGTGAGCGCCGTGCGGATCCCGAGCCCGCCTCGGCGCTGACGGCGGGCTGGGGCAGCCCGGCGATCATACTGCGCTGCGGTGTGCCGCAGCCGCCGAAGATGGTCGATCCCAGGGTCGCCGACGGGCATGATCCGGATGCCGTCGCCGGGGGCGTGAACGGGGTCGACTGGCTGATGGAGAAGCAGGACGACGGCGGGTACGTGTTCACCACCGCCAACCGGGAGGCGTACGTCGAGGTCCGGGCCCCGGAGGGCGCGGACACCTCGGGTGTGCTGATCGATCTGGCTGCCGCTGTGAAGAAGGCGATCCCCGAGGGAATCGCCTCCTGAGCCGTGAGGGTGCCCTTGTCCTGAGTCTGCGGGCCGTGTGTGGCTGGTCGCGCAGTTCCCCGCGCCCCTGCGGAACGCGACCTAGCGCAGGCCCGTCGACCGCCGCAGCGCCGCCTGGACCAGCCGGTCCACCAGCTCCGGGTAGCTCACCCCGCTCGCCTGCCACATCTGCGGATACATCGAGATGGGCGTGAAGCCGGGCATGGTGTTGATCTCGTTGATCACGAACTCGCCGTCCTCGGTGAGGAAGAAGTCCGCACGGACCAGGCCCTCGCAGGACGCCGCCTCGAACGCCTCGACCGCCAGGCGCTGGACCTCGGCCGTCTCCTCGGGCGTGAGGGGCGCGGGGACGAGGCCCGGGGTGGAGTCGATGTACTTGGCCTCGAAGTCGTAGTACGCCTGCGCCTCGGGCGGGGGGATCTCCGCGGGGAGGGAGGCCCGGGGGCCGTCCTCGAACTCCAGGACGCCGCACTCGATCTCGCGGCCGCGCAGCGCGGCCTCCACGAGGATCTTCGGGTCGTGCCGCTGCGCCTCGTCGATGGCCTCGTCGAGGCCGGAGAGGTCGTCGACCTTGGTGATGCCGATCGACGAGCCGGCCCGCGAGGGCTTCACGAACAGCGGCCAGCCGTGCTCGCCGGCGAAGTCGACGATCTTCTTGCGGGCGGCCGCCTGGTCCTGCTGCCACTCGCGCGGGCGCACCACCACGTACGGGCCGACCTTCAGCCCGAAGGAGGTGAACACCCGCTTCATGTACTCCTTGTCCTGGCCCACGGCCGAGGCGAGCACGCCCGAACCCACGTACGGGACGCCGGAGAGCTCCAGCAGGCCCTGGAGGGTGCCGTCCTCGCCGTACGGGCCGTGCAGCACCGGGAAGACCACGTCGACCTCGCCGAGGGCCTTGGGCACCGACCCCGGCTCGCTGTAGACGACTTCGCGGTTGGCGGGGTCGACCGGGAGGATCACTCCGCCCTCGGTGGACTCGGCGAGGGCGTCGACGCTCGGCGGGCGCCGGTCGACGATCGCCATCCGCTCCGGTTCGTCCGCCGTGAGCGCCCAACGCCCGTCCTGCGTGATGCCGATCGGCAGGACGTCGTACTTCGTCCGGTCGATGGCCTTGAGGACGGCGCCGGCGGTGACCACGGAGATCCCGTGTTCGGAGCTGCGCCCGCCGAACACGACGGCCACACGCGGCTTGCGAGGCGGCTGCTCGGGGCTCTGGGGGAGGTTCTCGGTGCTCATATCGCGTTGAGAGTACCCGTTGGTAGGGCCGCTAGTAAGCGCCGCCGGGCTCGCGTCGCTCAGCGTCGTTCGGGCTTCGCGCTGCGCGACATCAGCTCCTTGAGGGCCACCACCGGGGGCTTGCCCTCGTGCACGATGCCGACGACCGTCTCCGTGATCGGCATGTCGACGCCGTGCCTGCGGGCCAGATCGAGCACCGACTCGCAGGACTTGACGCCCTCGGCGGTCTGTTTGGTGACCGCGATGGTCTCCTGCAGGGTCATGCCCTTGCCGAGGTTGGTGCCGAAGGTGTGGTTGCGCGACAGCGGCGAGGAGCAGGTGGCCACCAGGTCGCCCAGGCCCGCGAGCCCGGAGAAGGTCAGCGGGTCGGCGCCGAGCGCCATGCCGAGCCGGGTGGTCTCGGCGAGGCCGCGGGTGATGAGCGAACCCTTGGCGTTGTCGCCCAGGCCCATGCCGTCCGCGATGCCGACGGCGAGACCGATGACGTTCTTCACGGCCCCGCCCAGTTCGCAGCCCACCACGTCCGTGTTGGTGTACGGGCGGAAGTACGGCGTGTGGCAGGCGGCCTGGAGCCGCTGGGCGACGGCCTCGTCGGTGCAGGCCACCACGGCCGCGGCCGGCATCCGCGCGGCGATCTCCCGTGCCAGGTTGGGCCCGGTGACCACGGCGATCCGCTCCGGGCCGACCTTGGCGACGTCGTCGATGACCTCGCTCATCCGCATCGCGGAGCCCAGTTCGACGCCCTTCATCAGCGACACGAGAACCGTGTCCGGGGCCAGCAGCGGGCTCCACTCGGCGAGGTTGCCGCGCAGGGTCTGCGAGGGGACCGACAGCACCGTGAAGTCCGCGTCCGCGGCGGCCTGTGCGGGGTCCGTGGTGGCCCGGACGTTCTCCGGGAGCTCGACGCCCGGGAAGTAGTCGGGATTGGTCCGCGTGGAGTTGATCGCCTCCGCGACCTCCGGGCGGCGCGCCCACAGGGTGACCTCGCACCCCGCGTCGGCGAGCACCATGCCGAAGGCCGTACCCCACGAACCGGCGCTCAGGACCGCCGCCTTGACCGGCTTGCTCACTTGCCCAGCCCCTCTTCCTGCACGGTCTGCCCGGCCTCCCGGTGCGTCTGTGTCTGTGCCTGTGTGCGGCGCCGCTGCTCGATCCGCTCCCGGCGCGGGTCGTACGGCGTCGTGGGTGCCTTCTCCCCGCGGATCAGCTCCAGCTGGGCGGTGACGGCGGCCATGATGACCTCCGTGGCCTCCTTCAGCAGTTCCGCGGTCATCTCCCGGTCGTAGAACCGCGCGAGGTCCACGGGCGGCCCGGCGAGCACGTGGTGCGTCTTGCGCGGCAGCAGATTCGGCTTCTTCGCGTACGGCGGCAGCAACTCGTTGCAGCCCCACTGGGCGACGGGGATGACCGGGCACTTGGTCTGCAGGGCGACGCGCGCGGCCCCGGTCTTGGCGGTCATGGGCCAGCCGTCCGGGTCGCGCGTGAGGGTGCCCTCCGGGTAGAAGGCCACGCATTCCCCGCGGTCCACGGCGTCGATCGCGGCCCGGAAGGCGCTCAGCGCGTCCGTGCTCTCGCGGTAGACGGGGATCTGCCCGGTGCCCCGCATCGCTGCTCCGACGAATCCCTTCTTGAAAAGCCCGCTCTTCGCGAGGAATCGCGGGACGCGCCCGGTGTTGTACTGAAAGTGTGCGTAAGCGAAGGGGTCGACGTGCGAATTGTGGTTCACCGCGGTGATAAATCCGCCCTCGGCCGGAATGTGCTCCATTCCACGCCAGTCCCGCCTGAGCAGAACCACCAGCGGCGGTTTGCAGATCACCGCGGCGAAGCGGTACCAGAAGCCGATTCTGCGGCGGGGCACGCGGACACCTTCCTCTAGGGCCTGAAGCCGGGGCCACGGGGGGCCGCACAAGTGTCGCCCCAGGCCGCCGGTCTGTCGAGAACACCGTACGCCCCGGCACGCCGCCCGCCGGAGGCCCCGGGTGACAATGAGCGCGACAAGAGGAGGACGGAACACCCGTGCAGTGGACCCTGGTCGTACCCCTGAAGCCCCTGGCCCAGGCCAAGAGCAGGCTGGCGGACACCGCGGACGAGGGGCTGCGGCCGGACCTGGCGCTGGCCTTCGCCCAGGACACGGTGGCGGCCGCGCTGGCCTGCCCCGGGGTGGGAGATGTGGCAGTCGTCACGGACGATCTCCGGGCGGGCCGCGAGCTGGCCGCGCTGGGCGCCGCGATCATCCCCGACGAGCCGGGCGGCGGCCTCAACGCCGCCCTCGCACACGCGACGCGGGCCGTACGGTCCGCCCGCCCGGCCCGGGCGGTGGCCGCACTGAACGCCGATCTGCCGGCCCTGCGCCCAGCGGAATTGTCCCGGGTACTGGATGCCGCCGCCGAATTCCCGCGCGCATTTCTCCCGGACGCGGCCGCAATCGGAACGACCCTGCTGTCCGCCGCCCCGGGCCGGGAATTGCGCCCCGCTTTCGGCACGGACTCCCGGGCCCGGCACCGCGCATCCGGGGCCGTGGAACTGCCCCTGACCGCGGTCGATTCCGTACGCCAGGACGTGGACACCGGCGACGACCTGCGCAGCGCGCTGGCCCTGGGGGTCGGTCCTCATACGGCCGCGGCCGCCGCGCGGTTGCTGATACCCGGGCAGTAGGCTGCGGACATGCAGGCGACCGCGTACACGTACGACCCCGAAAGCCGCAGCGGGCAGGTGCTCCTGGACGACGGCACCCCGGTGCCCTTCGACGCGGCCGCGTTCGACGCGGGTGGCCTCAGACTGCTGCGCCCGGGCCAGCGGGTACGCATCGAGGTGGAAGGGGCGCGGGAGGCGCTCCGGATCACTCTGGTGACCCTGCAGACCCTTTGACCACGGGCTGAACACGCCGCGGGCCGGACTCCGTGCGGAGTCCGGCCCGGCGCGTGAGTACCCCGTTGCCCTTACTTCTTGCGGGCGGTGGTCTTCTTGGCGGTGGTCTTGCGCGCCGTCGACTTCTTGGCGGGCGCCTTCTTGGCCGTGGCCTTCTTCGCCGGGGCCTTCTTCGCGGTGGTCTTCTTCGCGGCGGTGGTCTTGGACGCCGCCGTGGTCTTGGCGGGCGCCTTCTTCGCGGTGGTCTTCTTCGCCGCCGCGGTCTTCGTCGTGGCCTTCTTCGCCGTCGTCTTCTTGGCGGTGGTCTTCTTGGCGGCGGCCGACTTGGTGGTCGCCTTCTTCGCGGCGGCCTTCTTGACCGTCGCGCCGGCACCGCCGCTCAGGCTGCCCTTCGGCGCCTTCTTGACGGAGACCTCACCGCCACGAGGCAGCTTCTTCGAGCCGCTGACCAGGTCCTTGAAGCCCTGACCGGCGCGGAAGCGCGGAACGGAGGTCTTCTTGACCCGAACCCTCTCGCCCGTCTGGGGGTTACGGGCGTACCGGGCCGGGCGGTCGACCTTCTCGAACGAACCGAAGCCGGTGACCGAGACCCGCTCACCCGAGACGACCGCTCGGACGATGGCGTCCAGTACATGGTCGACAGCGTCGGCGGCCTGCTGACGGCCGCCCATCTTGTCGGCAATCGCTTCTACGAGCTGCGCCTTGTTCACGTCTTCCCCTTCGGAGACATCGCCAGAACGAAAGTGTTCAAGCTTTTCGCACGTTAGGCAGATATATACCGCAAATCAAACACGAAACGGGCTTATCACCCTTGTGCCGCAGCGGACTCGACGGTGCCGAGAGGCTCAGCGTTCCTCGACGGGGAGACGTCCCTCGTCGAGGTCCGTATTGAACCGCTCAAGCCGCCTTGCCGCGTCGGCGAGATCGTGCTTGGCCGCGGCCGTAATGACCAGCAGCTTCCGGGTCAGCGCCATCCGTACGCCCTCCGGGACTTGCAGTGCGCGCACCCTTGTGTGCGCTTCCTTGAGTTGGTCCGCGACTGCCGCATAGAGCTCGAGTTGGCCGTCGTGTTCCATGCACAGATTGTGCCATCTGGGGCGAGTTGTCGCCTGCGCAGGGGACAACTGCCGCCTCTAACGGCCTTCCCGGCACACGTGGAAGTCACGGCTGTACCCCTCGCTTACCCCAGCAACCACGGGCTTAACGCGGGAAGTTGGCAGCCGAACTGCGGGTGGGCAGGGCCGTTCGGGTGCAGACACGGCTGTACCCCCGATCGGGCTGATCGGGGGTACAGAGGGGATGTTGCTCTGGCCGAAAGTCGCCTTGCTCTCAGGCGGCGGACCGTGCCCGGGGTCAGACCGGGAGGGTGCGCGGTTTGAAGGCGGGGCGCTTGGCCTCGTAGGCGGCGATGTCCGCCTCGTTCTGCAGGGTGATCGAGATGTCGTCGAGGCCGTTCAGCAGCCGCCAGCGGGAGTTCTCGTCCAGCTCGAAGGCGGCGGTGATGCCCTCGGCGCGCACTTCGCGAGCCTGGAGGTCGACGGTGATCTCCGCCTGCGGGTCCTTCTCGGTGAGCTCCCACAGCGCGTCCACGGTCCCCTGCTCCAGAACGACCGTGAGCAGGCCGTTCTTGAGCGAGTTGCCGCGGAAGATGTCGGCGAAGCGGGAGGAGATCACGGCCTTGAAGCCGTAGTTCTGCAGTGCCCAGACGGCGTGCTCACGCGAGGAGCCGGTGCCGAAGTCGGGGCCGGCGACCAGGACGGTCGCGCCCTTGCGCTCGGGCTGGTTGAGCACGAACGATGCGTCCTTGCGCCAGGCCTCGAACAGCCCGTCCTCGAACCCGTCGCGCGTGACCTTCTTGAGCCAGTGGGCGGGGATGATCTGGTCGGTGTCCACGTTGGAGCGGCGCAGCGGGACGGCCCGGCCGGTGTGGGTGGTGAAGGCTTCCATGACTGATCAGACTCCAGCGGGCGTGCGGGTTGCGGCGTCGGACAGGTCGGCCGGGGAGGCCAGGTGACCGAGGACGGCGGTGGCGGCCGCGACCTGGGGCGAGACCAGGTGGGTGCGTCCGCCCTTGCCCTGCCGGCCCTCGAAGTTGCGGTTGGAGGTGGACGCGGAGCGCTCACCGGGGGCGAGCTGGTCGGGGTTCATGCCCAGGCACATCGAGCAGCCCGCGTGCCGCCACTCGGCGCCGGCCTCCTTGAACACCACGTCCAGGCCCTCGGAGACGGCCTGCAGACCCACCCGCGCGGAGCCCGGGACGACCAGCATCCGTACGCCGTCGGCGACTTTGCGGCCCTTCAGCAGCTCGGCGGCGGCGCGCAGGTCCTCGATGCGGCCGTTGGTGCAGGAGCCTACGAAGACGGTGTCCACGGTGATGGAGCGCAGCGGCTGCCCGGCCTCCAACCCCATGTACTCCAGGGCCTTTTCGGCGGCGTAGCGCTCCGATGCGTCTTCGTACGAAGCAGGATCGGGGACGGACGCCGAAAGCGGTGCGCCCTGCCCGGGGTTGGTGCCCCAGGTGACGAACGGCGACAGTTCGGCGGCGTCGATGACCACCTCGGCGTCGAACTCGGCGTCCTCGTCGGTCCTGAGCGTCTTCCAGTACGCGACGGCCGCGTCCCAGTCCTCGCCCTCGGGAGCGTGCGGACGGCCCTGGAGGTAGGCGAAGGTGGTCTCGTCCGGGGCGATCATGCCCGCGCGGGCGCCGGCCTCGATCGACATGTTGCAGATGGTCATGCGGGCTTCCATCGACAGCTTCTCGATGGCCTCGCCGCGGTACTCCAGGACGTAGCCCTGGCCGCCGCCGGTGCCGATCTTCGCGATGATCGCCAGGATCAGGTCCTTGGCGGTGACGCCGTCGGGCAGTTCGCCGTCGACGGTGATCGCCATGGTCTTCGGGCGGGACATCGGCAGCGTCTGGGTGGCCAGCACGTGCTCCACCTGGGAGGTGCCGATGCCGAACGCCAGCGCGCCGAAGGCACCGTGCGTGGAGGTGTGGGAGTCACCGCACACCACGGTGGTGCCCGGCTGGGTCAGACCCAGCTGCGGGCCCACCACGTGCACGACGCCCTGCTCGACGTCGCCCAGCGGGTGCAGACGCACGCCGAACTCGGCGGCGTTCTTGCGCAGCGTCTCCAGCTGCACCCGCGAGACCGGGTCCGCGATCGGCTTGTCGATGTCCAGGGTGGGGGTGTTGTGGTCCTCGGTGGCGATGGTGAGGTCCAGACGCCGCACCGTGCGGCCGCTCTTGCGCAGACCGTCGAAGGCCTGCGGGCTGGTCACCTCGTGCAGCAGGTGCAGATCGATGAAGAGAAGGTCGGGCTCGCCCTCCGCGCGCCGGACGACATGGTCGTCCCAGACTTTCTCCGCGAGTGTCCTACCCATCGCTGTTCCCTCCGGCCGGCGACGGTCCGCCGACCCAACTAGAGATCTTGAGGAGGCAGTGCCCGTACCCCTGAACCCGAGCACGCACCACCAGGCCCTTACGTCACGGGCCGTTGTGACTTCGTGATTCCAGGGTGGCGCGTTCCACGGAAAATTGAACTTGCGTTTCACAGAGTGAGACGCGAGTATCGTTTCATGGACAACAGTAGCGGCGTCGGCGTTCTGGACAAGGCGGCCCTCGTCCTGAGCGCTCTGGAGTCCGGTCCGGCCACCCTCGCGGGGTTGGTCGGTGCCACCGGACTGGCACGACCCACGGCCCACCGCCTGGCCGTGGCCCTGGAGCACCACCGCATGGTGGCGCGCGACATGCAGGGTCGTTTCATTCTCGGCCCTCGCCTGGCCGAGCTTGCCGCGGCCGCGGGCGAGGACCGTCTCCTCGCCACCGCAGGACCGGTGCTCACCCACCTCCGGGACATCACGGGCGAGAGCGCACAGCTCTATCGCCGTCAGGGCGACATGCGCATCTGCGTCGCCGCGGCGGAGCGCCTGTCCGGCCTTCGGGACACGGTCCCGGTCGGTTCCACGCTCACGATGAAGGCCGGCTCCTCGGCCCAGATCCTGATGGCCTGGGAGGAGCCCGAGCGGCTGCACCGCGGTCTGCAGGGGGCGCGCTTCACGGCGACGGCGCTGTCGGGTGTGCGGCGGCGGGGCTGGGCCCAGTCGATCGGCGAGCGGGAGCCGGGCGTCGCGTCCGTGTCCGCGCCGGTGCGGGGGCCGTCGAACCGGGTGGTGGCCGCTGTGTCGGTGTCCGGGCCGATCGAGCGGCTGACCCGGCACCCGGGGCGGATGCATGCGCAGGCTGTGATCGACGCCGCGGGGCGCCTCTCCGAGGCGTTGCGGCGTACCGGCTGATCGACACGGGGAGTTTCGGGGAGGCTCGCCTCAACGCCGCGGCAGGCTTTCCCCGACTACTCGCCGTGGGACGTGCGGTTTTGCTGTCGAGTGCCGGCACGTCGCGGTTGATCGCGCAGTTCCCCGCGCCCCCAAGAAGGTACGTACGTGAAAGGCCCCCCACAGCAGTGGAGGGCCTTTCGCCGATGTACCCCCGACCGGATTCGAACCGGCGCTACCGCCTTGAGAGGGCGGCGTGCTAGGCCGCTACACAACGGGGGCGTGGAGCCTGCGTTTCCGCAGGTCCGAGCTGGTCTACCTGGACTCGAACCAAGACTAACTGAACCAGAATCAGTCGTGCTGCCAATTACACCATAGACCAATGTGGTTTAGACCAGACAGTACCCCCGACCGGATTCGAACCGGCGCTACCGCCTTGAGAGGGCGGCGTGCTAGGCCGCTACACAACGGGGGCCCTAGCAGTCCCGAGATGATCGTCGATCTGCCGATCTTCGGAACCAGTACCCCCGACCGGATTCGAACCGGCGCTACTGCCTTGAGAGGGCAGCGTGCTAGGCCGCTACACAACGGGGGCGATGCAGATGAGCTCTGCGAGCTGGCCTACCTGGACTCGAACCAAGACTAACTGAACCAGAATCAGTCGTGCTGCCAATTACACCATAGGCCACTGGAACGCAAGCCCCCAGGGGGTTCGTGTTCTAGCTGTGCGCCTGGGATTCCGGCCTTCCGGCCCGCTCCCCGCGGCGCAGGAAGAACATTACCCGAAGGTGGACGGGGCTCCAAAACGACTATCCGAGCCGAGCAGCGACGGCAGTTCGCCCAGGGACGCGATGCGGTGCGGCCCGACGGGCGGGTCGATCGTGGCGTACAGGCCGCCGCGGTCGATCCACACCGACAGCAGTCCCGCCTCGGCGGCGCCCCGTCCGTCGATCTCCGGGTGATCGCCGACGTAGGCGACCCGGTGCGGCGGCAGCCCGAGGAAGTCGCAGGCCGCGAGGAACGCGCCGGCCTCGGGCTTGGAGACGCCGAGCTCGGCTGCGCACAGGATGGTCTCGAAGCGGTCGTGGACGCCGAGGGCGCGCAGCTTGCGGTCCTGGACGTGGAGGCTGGAGTTGGAGAGCACGGCGTGCCGGTGGCTCGCCGAGAGGGCGTCGAGGACGGGCAGGACATCCGGGAAGAGGGCCCAGACCGCCTCGTAGTGGGTGACGTACCGCTGGAACCACGCGTCGGCCTCGGCGTCGGTGAGGTCCCGGTCCAGGAACACCCGTACGCGGTCGCGCCGCTGTTCCTCGAAGGAGGCTTCGCCGGCCGAGAAGCGGGCCCACTGCAGGTGGGTGATCTCCCGCCACCGCTCGATGGCCTGCTCGACGCTGGCGTAGCCGTCGAGCAGGCCCTCCGCGGTGAGGTGGGCGCGCATGCCGAGGCGGTCGGCGGTGGTGTAGTCGAAGAGGGTGTCGTCGACGTCCCAGACCACGGCTTGGATGCTCATGCTCCGACCGTACCCACCGCGTCCCCGGCTCAGCCCGGGGTCATGGTGCCGGTGAGGGTGAGGTGCGCCGCCCCGTCACGCACGCGGTCCGCTCGCCCGCTGCCACTGATGACGACACGCGCCCGGACGACGGCCACGGCGCGCTCTGCGCGACGGAGGACGGGAGTTGGCCCGCCCCCGGGCGACGGGCGGGCGGGCGGACGCGGTGAGGGCGGCGTCCGGGACCGGACGCCGCCCTCACCGTGTGGTGCTCCGCTCTACGCGGCCAGCTTCGCCAGCGCCGCGTCGATCCGGGCCAGGGTGGTCTCCTTGCCGAGGACCTCCAGGGACTCGAAGAGCGGCAGGCCGACCGTGCGGCCGGTGACGGCGACGCGGACGGGGGCCTGGGCCTTGCCGAGCTTGAGGCCGTGAGCCTCGCCGGCGGCCAGGACGGCCTCCTTGAGCGACTCGGCCGAGGTCCAGTCGGCGGCCTCGAGCTTCTCGCGGGCCGTGCGCAGCAGGGCGTCCGAGCCCTCCTTCATGGCCTTCGTCCAGGAGGCCTCGTCCTCGGCCGGCTCCGGAAGGAACAGGAAGTCGACGTTGTCGGTGATCTCCGACAGGACCTTGAGGCGGGTCTGCGCGTGCGGCGCGATGGCCTGCCACTTGGCCTCGTCGAAGGCCTCCGGGGCCCAGGGGGCGAACGGCGCCTGGAGCCAGGGGCGGCAGCGCTCCGTGAAGTCCTTCACATCCAGCATGCGGATGTGGTCGCCGTTGATCGCCTCGCACTTCTTGAGGTCGAAGCGCGCCGGGTTGGGCTGCACGTCGGAGATCTCGAAGGCCGCGGTCATCTCGTCGATCGAGAACACGTCCTGGTCGGCCGAGAGAGACCAGCCGAGCAGGGAGAGGTAGTTGAGCAGGCCCTCGGGGAGGAAGCCGCGCTCCCGGTAGAGGTTGAGGGAGGACTGCGGGTCGCGCTTGGAGAGCTTCTTGTTGCCCTCGCCCATCACGTACGGCAGGTGGCCGAAGGACGGGATCTCCTGGGCGATGCCCAGCTCGATCAGCGCCTTGTACAGGGCGATCTGGCGGGGGGTGGAGGAGAGGAGGTCCTCGCCGCGCAGGACGTGGGTGATCTCCATCAGGGCGTCGTCGACGGGGTTGACCAGGGTGTACAGCGGGGCGCCGTTGGCGCGGACGATGCCGTAGTCCGGGACGTTCTCCGGGGTGAAGGTCAGTTCGCCGCGGACCAGGTCGGTGAAGGTGATCGTCTCGTCGGGCATCCGGAAGCGGACGATGGGCTCGCGGCCCTGCGCCCGGTACTCCTCGACCCGGGCGGCGGTCAGCTCGCGGCAGTGGCCGTCGTAGCCGGAGGGCTTGCCGGCGGCGCGGGCGGCCTCGCGGCGGGTGTCCAGCTCGTCCTGGGAGCAGTAGCAGCGGTAGGCGTGGCCGGCGTCGAGCAGCTTCTGCGCGACGTCCTTGTAGAGGTCCATGCGCTGCGACTGGCGGTACGGCGCGTGCGGGCCGCCGACCTCGGGCCCCTCGTCCCAGTCGAAGCCCAGCCAGCGCATCGAGTCGAGCAGCTGGGTGTACGACTCCTCGGAGTCGCGGGCCGCGTCGGTGTCCTCGATGCGGAAGACCAGGGTGCCCTGGTGGTGCTTGGCGAACGCCCAGTTGAACAGGGCGGTGCGGACCAGGCCCACGTGGGGGTTACCGGTGGGCGAGGGGCAGAAACGGACGCGTACGGGGGAGCCGGATGCGCTAGCCACGCTTGACAACCTTGTTGGTGAGAGTGCCGATGCCTTCGATGGTGACGGCGACCTCGTCGCCGACGTTGAGGGGGCCGACCCCAGCCGGGGTGCCCGTGAGGATCACGTCGCCGGGGAGCAGCGTCATGGCCTCGGAGATGTTGACGATCAGGTCCTCGACGGAGTGGATCATCTCGCTGGTGCGGCCGAGCTGGCGCTGCTGGCCGTTGACCGTGAGCTGGATGGTGAGGTCGCTCGCGTCCAGGTCCGTCTCCACCCAGGGGCCGAGCGGGCAGGAGCTGTCGAAGCCCTTGGCCCGGGCCCACTGCTTCTCGCGCTTCTGCACGTCGCGGGCGGTGACGTCGTTGGCGCAGGTGTAGCCGAAGATCACGTCCTTGACGCGCTCGCGCGGGACCTCGCGGCACATCCGGCCGATGACCACGGCCAGCTCGGCCTCGTGGTGCACCTCCTCGGAGAAGGAGGGGTACTGGATCTCGTCACCGGGGCCGATCACCGAGGTGGAGGGCTTGAAGAAGGCGAAGGGGGCGTCGGGCACCTCGTTGCCCAGCTCGCGCGCGTGCTCCGCGTAGTTGCGGCCGAAGGCCACGACCTTGTTGGGGAGCACCGGCGGCAGCAGCCTGACCTTGCCGACCGGCACCTTCGTGCCGGAGAGCTCGAAGTCCGCGAACGGGATGCCCTTGATGATGTTCAGGACGAGTTCGTCCTGCTTGTCGCCCTCGATGGCGCCGAAGGCGACGTTCCCGTCGATGGAGAACCTGGCGATGCGCACGGGTTGCTTGGCCCCTTGACTGAAGCGGCTGGAGTCTGACGGTCCAGGCTAACGCGGGGAGGCGGACTCGCCCCGCGTATGACGAGGGGGCGCCCCGTCACGTGCGAAAGGGCGCCCCGTCACAGGGCGCCCTTTCGGAAATCCGGTCCCGCCGCCGTGAGCATCCGGCGGCCGGCACGCGTACTGGGTGGTGTCACTCCGCGGCCGCGGCGGCCGCGACGGGGATCTCCATGAGGACGGTGCGCTTGGGGTTTGCGGTCTGGGCCGGCAGTTCGACGGGGTGCTCCGGCTGCTCCGGCGTCTGCAGTTCGTCGGCGTCGTTCAGGTGTGCCAGCGTCGTGCGTCGCGGGTTGGCGATCTTGTGGAACATCGTCGTCGTCTTCACTGTTTACTTGACCCTGTCCTGTGACGGGCGCCCGGGGGGTGCTGAACCCCCGTACGGGCGCGGGTTGTCGGTTGTGCCATCGCTGTAAAGCGTCAGGCTAAACATCCGATTCCCCGGCCCTGTCGCGCAGGGATCATGATCGGCATGTGAGTTTTCTCACGAATCAGAGGGCGAATCGGTCAATTCGGACTCTCGGTCCACCCCAACGAAACGGACATTGGCTTACTGAAGCCATCATTCCGCTGCTGATCATGGCGACTGGGACACCGGGCATGGCCTGTCGACTCGCGGGCTTATGCCCGGAATGGGCGAACTCGCTTTCTACGACCGGTGATCCGTCACTCACGTGGTGTCACCTACATCACGGCTCGGCCTACGGGCCTTGTTGGAGATCCTGTGCTGTGCTGGAATCTCACGGACCGCCGCAGGATCGAGCCGGCGCACAGGGGGCGCACAGACGCGCCGAGTGGCGGTGAGAAGGGGAAGCCGGCGCCGGTCACTCACGACCACCACGGGGGCGTTTTCAGGGCGTCCCCAGAACGCCGACACCGTGCCCCGCCGTTCAGGCGACGGGGTGCCTGGTCCAGAGGTTGCGACGCTAGTGCAGGGACGTTTCAAGAGGGATGGCAGCGCTTCGGCGGAGCCGGAGCCGCACGGCGGGACTGGCCCCGTGAAAGGCGGCCCCGCGCCCCAGCACGCCCAGAACCAGGGCCCGGCAGGTGACGGCGGTGAGCGCTCCGCGCGCGCCGGTGCATCGGCGCCGTCGGGGGCCGCGGGTTCTTCCCCGGCGCTGAAGCCGCCGGCGGGCCCGACCGGCCCGGGGTCGCGAATAGCCCTGCGCAACTGGCGCATCTCCACGCGACTGGTGTCGCTGCTCGCCCTCCCGGTGGTCGCGGCCACCTCGCTGGGCGCGCTGCGTATCGACCAGTCCATGGACGACATCCAGCAGCTCGACAACATGAAGCTGCTGACCGACATGACCAAGCAGGCCACCGAGCTGTCGGCCGCGCTCCAGGAGGAGCGCGACCAGTCGGCGGGCCCGCTGGCGCACGGCGGCAAGGCGAGCGACTTCACGGTCAAGGGACTTCGCGAGAAGACCGACCGGGCGAGGAAGAACTTCCTCGACAGCTCCGAGGAGATCGACGGCGCCAGCAAGGACGGCAACCTCAAGGGCGTCCGCGAGTACCTCGTCCAGCTCGCCGGCGAGCTCGGCGACCTGGAGCAGATCCGCAAGGGCGCCTACGCCTCCGAGGACAACTCCACGCAGACGATCGAGGCGTACCACCGTCTGATCGAGAACCTGATCGACCTCTCCCAGGACATGGCCGAGGCGACCAGCAACCCGGACATGATCCAGCGCACGCGTGCGCTCGCGGCGTTCTCCTCCGCCAAGGAGTACTCCTCGATCCAGCGCGCGGCCCTCGCCGCGGCACTGCCCGCGAGCAACACCACGACCGGCAAGCTCTCGCCGAACGACCGGCTCTACGCCGAGTCGGCCCTGGAGAGCCAGGACTCCGAGATCCGCAGCTTCAAGAGCATCTACGGCGAGGACGCCGCCGCCGAGCTGCTCAAGCCGATCGAGGACGGCGGCAACTCGACGATCAAGGCGACCGACACCTACGCCGGCCGCGCCCTGAAGTCCGCGAGCGGTCTCGCCCAGCAGGACAAGCGGTCCTACCGCGACTGGCTGGACGACAGCTCCACCAAGATCCAGCAGATGAAGAACATCGAGCACACGCTGCTCGAGGAGATGGAGCAGAAGGCCCGCGAGCTGCGCAGCGCCACCGAGCGCGACGCGATCATCTCCGGTGCCCTGATCCTGATCGTGCTCGGTGTGTCGCTGGTCGGCGCCTTCGTCGTGGCGCGGTCCATGATCCGCTCGCTGCGCCGCCTGGAGGACACCGCGACCAAGGTCGCCTCCGACCGTCTGCCCGAGCTGGTCAAGCAGCTCTCCGAGTCCGACCCGCAGGACGTCGACACGTCCGTGGAGTCGGTCGGTGTGCACTCCCGCGACGAGATCGGCCGGGTGGCCGCGGCCTTCGACGACGTGCACCGCGAGGCGGTCCGCCTCGCCGCCGAGCAGGCCCTGCTGCGGGGCAACGTCAACGCGATGTTCACCAACCTCTCGCGCCGCTCCCAGGGTCTGATCCAGCGCCAGCTGTCGCTGATCTCCGAGCTGGAGTCCCGCGAGGCCGACCCGGACCAGCTGTCCTCGCTGTTCAAGCTCGACCACCTCGCCACGCGCATGCGCCGTAACGGTGAGAACCTCCTCGTCCTCGCGGGTGAGGAGCCCGGCCGCCGCTGGACCCGTCCGGTCCCGCTGGTCGACGTGCTCCGCGCCGCCGCGTCCGAGGTGGAGCAGTACGAGCGCATCGAGCTGGCCTCGGTGCCCACCACCGAAGTGGCCGGCCGCGTGGTCAACGACCTCGTGCACCTGCTCGCCGAGCTGCTCGAGAACGCGACCTCCTTCTCCTCGCCGCAGACCAAGGTCAAGGTCACCGGTCACGCGCTGCCCGACGGCCGGGTTCTCATCGAGATCCACGACACCGGTATCGGTCTGTCGCCGGAGGACCTGGCGGCGATCAACGAGCGGCTCGCCTCTCCCCCGACGGTGGACGTCTCCGTCTCCCGCCGCATGGGTCTGTTCGTGGTCGGCCGGCTGTCCCAGCGGCACGGCATCCGCATCCAGCTGCGCCCGTCCGACTCCGGTGGCACGACCGCGCTGGTCATGCTGCCCGTCGATGTCGCCCAGGGCGGCAGGAAGCCCCAGCCCAAGCAGGCCGGTCAGCCTCCCGTCGGTGGTGGTCCCGCCGCCGCGCAGGCCGCCGCCGGTGCGGCCGCGGCCCGGCGTGCCGCCGGGGCGGGCCAGGGCGGCGGTGCCCTCGGCGCCGGTGCGTCCGGCGGTGCCTTCGGTGGCGGTGTCTCCGGTGGCGGCCGGCTCGCTGCCGGTCAGGGTCCGCGGGCCGCGCTGCCCGGGCGCGACGCGGACGGTGGCCGTCCGGGAGCGCCGGGTGGAGCGCGCGGACCGCAGGGTCCGGGGACCTCGTCGTTCGAGCAGGGTGGTTCCTCGCAGGGCCGTCCCGCTCCCGCGGGCACCGGGTTCGGCCAGCAGGCGCCGGGCGCCCCGCAGGGTCTGCAGGCGGCCGGCACCAACGGGCCGCAGGGCCAGGACGCCTTCGGCGGCGGCCGGAGCCGCAAGAAGCAGGGCGGCGACCCCGAGCAGGGCACGGGCCGCAGGCCGCAGCTGCCGCCGCGCGGCGGACCGCGTGCCGAACTGCCCGGCGGTGACGCGCAGCCGCGCGTGCCGAGCTGGAGCGACGAGAACGCCCAGCCGCCGGCGCCGCGCGCCTCGATGGACGCCCCGCGCGGGCACGAGGAGCCCGACCTGTCCCGTACGTCGTCGCTGCCGCGGGCCCCCCGCCCGCCCGGGGGGGGGGCGCCGGGCCCGCGGGCGGGCCGGCCGCGGGGGGGCC
>NZ_JBEZWO010000010.1:197676-333778 GCF_040637515.1 Streptomyces sp. NPDC029041
TGCCAAGGGCCGGGCAACCCCGCGTGCCATGGCGAATTACTGGGCCATGGAGGCCCGGGCACTCTCCAACGCGGCAGGGCGTCGGCGCGACGGCACAGATGCCGGCCGTGCCGCGGGACGACGACCGGCAGGGCTTCGGGTCGCCGAGTGACTTCGGAGCTCCCCAGCAGGCGGACCCGTTCGGCCCCGGCGCGAACACCTCGCAGGGCCAGGGCCAGTTCGTCCGCCCGGACGTCTTCGGCACACCCGGTGGTCGCCACGACAGCTCGTCCGCGTCGGACCAGTACCCGGCGCCGCAGTCCTACGACAACGGCTCGACGGGTCAGTACCCCGCGCCCCGCCAGGACAACGGCAGCCAGTACCCGGCCCCGCGTCAGGACAACGGCTCCACCGGCCAGTACGCCGCGCCCCGCCAGGACAACGGCAACCAGTACCCGGCCCCGCGTCAGGACAACGGCTCCACCGGCCAGTACCCCGCGCCCCGCCAGGACAACGGCTCCGGGCGGCCCACCCTGCCGGGTCAGGCCGACTTCGGTGCCCCGCGTCCGCCCGCCCCGCAGGCCCGGCCGGTCCGGCAGGAGCCCGAGGCCCTGCCGCCGGCGCCCGGCCCTGGCGACGGTCGCACGCCGCTGTACGACACGCTGGAAACCAACTGGTTCCACGGCCAGCAGGAGCAGCAGCAGCCGCAGAACAACGGCTCCGCCCCTGCCGCCCCGCAGCAATCGCAGCAACCGCAGGGACCCACCGGCCCACAGCGGTCCGCCCCCGCCGGCTGGCGCACCTCGCCGAACGACGACCTCGTCCGCCAGGCCGAGCGAGTCCGTCAGCCCGCCGCGGGTGGTGTCACCACCTCCGGCCTGCCGCGCCGGGTGCCCCGGGCCAACCTCGTCCCGGGTACGGCGCAGCAGCAAACCCACCAGAGCGGTCCTCAGGTCTCGCGTGCGCCCGATGACGTGCGCGGCCGGCTGACCAATCTCCGTCGGGGAATCGCACAGGGTCGTCAGGCCGGGTCCACCCAGACCGGCAGCCACCCACGGCCCACTCACCAGCAGGAGCGTTAGTTGAGTCCGATGAGCCAGGCGGCACAGAATCTCAACTGGTTGATCACCAACTTCGTGGACAACACCCCCGGGGTGTCCCACACCGTCGTCGTGTCCGCCGACGGTCTCCTCCTGGCGCTGTCGGAGGGCTTTCCGCGCGACCGCGCCGACCAGCTCGCGGCCGTCGCCTCGGGTCTGACGTCCCTGACGGCAGGCGCTTCCCGGATCTTCGAGGGTGGTGAGGTGGCGCAGACGGTCGTGGAGATGGAGCGGGGATTCCTCTTCCTCATGTCCGTCTCGGACGGCTCGTCCCTCGCGGTACTCGCCCACCCCGAGTGCGACATCGGCCTCGTCGGCTACGAGATGGCGCTCCTGGTCGACCGCGCGGGCGCGGTCCTCACGCCCGACCTCAGGGCTGAGCTCCAAGGCAGTCTGCTCCACTGATCGGCCCCGGCACCACCCCGTCTCACCACATCACCGTCCGGCTGCCACACACCCCACACAGGCCCCGTCAGACGGCTTGCTGACCGACTTGCTGTCCCGCCCGGAGGACCCATGACCCCGCCCACCGCCTCTCATGATCCGTACGCGGAGCCGTACGAGGACGAGGGCGACCAGCCGCTGGTCCGGCCTTACGCCATGACCGGCGGCCGGACCCGGCCGCGCTACCAGCTGGCGATCGAGGCACTCATCAGTACGACCGCGGACCCCGCCGCGCTCATGGGACTGCTCCCGGAGCACCAGCGGATCTGCCACCTGTGCCGTGAGGTCAAGTCGGTGGCCGAGGTGTCCGCACTGCTCAACATGCCGCTGGGCGTGGCCCGGATCCTGGTCGCGGACCTCGCCGAGGCCGGTCTCGTCGCGATCCACCAGCCGGGCGGCGACGACGCCACCGGCGCGCCGGACGTGACACTGCTCGAAAGGGTGCTCAGTGGACTTCGCAAGCTCTGACGCGGGACGGTCCACCACCTCCGCGAAGATAGTGGTGGCCGGTGGCTTCGGCGTGGGCAAGACCACGTTCGTGGGTGCCGTCTCGGAGATCAACCCGCTGCGCACCGAGGCCGTCATGACGTCCGCTTCGGCGGGCATCGACGACCTCACCCACACCGGGGACAAGACCACCACCACGGTGGCCATGGACTTCGGCCGCATCACCCTGGACCAGGACCTGATCCTGTACCTGTTCGGTACGCCGGGCCAGGACCGCTTCTGGTTCATGTGGGACGACCTGGTGCGCGGCGCCATCGGCGCGGTGGTGCTCGTGGACACCCGGCGCCTGGCCGACTGCTTCCCGGCCGTCGACTACTTCGAGAACAGCGGCCTGCCCTTCGTCGTCGCGCTCAACGGCTTCGACGGACAGCAGCCCTACCAGCCCGAAGAGGTCCGGGAAGCGCTCCAGATCGGACCGGACACCCCGATCATCACGACGGACGCCCGGCACCGGGCCGATGCGAAGAGTGCCCTGATCACGCTGGTCGAGCACGCGCTGATGGCACGGCTGAGGTAGCACCCAATTCAGAAGCGCAATACGGCAGTTGTCGTAGATACACCGGAGCCGACTGTGTCCTTTGACACGGTCGGCCACGGTGTTCATAACGTTTCGGCAGAGGAATCGGGTGGTACGGCCACGCGTCGCGCACATCCGGTCTCGCTGCGCGCACAATCGCCCCGCCTTTTGGCGGGGCTCGCTCTTTATGACCGTTTTATCTGGGGCTTACATCCCACCGATTCCCCGCCTCGGACTGTTTGGAAGAGCGCTGGTCGTCGTGCTGGAATGCCTGAACTGCCCAATAGTCAATGACGCCCTCGTCCGTCGCTGGCGTCTTGGGCTCTGAACACTGCGGCACAACGTTGGTGCCGACCGCCGAGAGGTTGTTGGTCGAGTGAGGCGAAGCAAGAACAGTCCCGAGCCGTCGGCCCGGGGCAACTTCACCCCGCCGCCGCGCACAGCGGCGCCCGCCCCCGTGCCCGGTTCGGAACCGACGGCCGCGCCCGCCGAGAGCGGCGGCCGTCTCTCCCCGCGCAACTGGCGTGTGGCGACCAGGCTGAACGCGATCCTGCTCATACCCGTGGTGGTCGGCCTCGTCATGGGCGGCTTCCAGGTGAAGAGCTCGATCGACACCTGGCAGGAGGCCGAGGACGCGGAGAACACCGCGCGCCTGGTCCGCGCCGCCCTGGCCTACGGCAACGAGCTGCTCACCGAACGTGACGTGACCGCCGCGCCCCTGCTGCAGGGCAAGGGCGCGAAGGACCCGACGGTCGTCAAGGCCCGTGCGAACACCGACAAGGCGGCGGACGCCTTCGACGAGGCCGTCAAGAACATGCCCGACCGGCCGGGCCTCCAGCGGCGCCTGGATCGCTTCCGTGAGGCGGAGCCGGAGCTGGCGCAGCTGCGAGCGGCCGCCTACACCAGCCAGCTCAAGGGCGTGCAGACCGAAGAGGGCTACGTCGAGGTCGAGCACAGGCTGCTGGAGTTCGCCAACGAACTGGGCCTGGGCACCGGCAACATCACCAGCTACGGCCGTACCGTCTACGCCATCTCGCTGACCAAGGGCGCACTCTCCCTCCAGCGCTCGATCGGCATGCACATCCTGATCAAGCCCGGCCCGGACGGCGGCAACCTGGCCAGCCAGCGCATCGCTCTGTCCTCGTACGCCTACCTGGAGCGCATCGCCATCCAGGAGTACGAGAGCGGCGGCACCGAGGCGGACTTCGCCAAGCTGACGGCCGCGGAGAAGCAGATCAAGGCCGACGGCGCGCGGATGGCCGCCGAGGCCAAGGCCAAGGACCCGGACTACGTACCGCCGCCCGCCAGCCCCACCACGATGGTGGCCAGGATCGCGTCGCTGCCCTCCACGGACCCGAGCGAGCGTGCCGCCCTCGCCCAGCGAGGCATCACCGCGCAGAACTGGTGGGCCGTCACGACCCTGAAGTACAACGCGTACGACAAGATCGAGACCGAGCTCGCCGACCGCGCGGTGAGCGAGGCCTCCGACATCGCCAGCGACGCCCAGCGTGACGCCTACATCACCGGTGCCGCCGTCGTGGTCGCCCTGCTGCTGGCCTTCATCCTGGCCGGCGCGGTCGCCCGCCAGATGAGCCGCTCGATGCGCCAGCTGCGCAACGCCGCCTTCGGCATCGCCGAGCAGCGTCTGCCGATGCTGGTCGACCAGCTCTCGCGCACCGACCCGGGCCGGGTCGACACCCGCGTGGCGCCCATCCCGATCGCCACCACGGACGAGATCGGCGAGGTCGCCCGGGCCTTCGACCAGGTCCACCGCGAGGCCGTCCGGCTCGCCGCCGAGCAGGCCCTGCTGCGGGGCAACATCAACGCGATCTTCACCAACCTCTCGCGCCGCAACCAGTCGCTGATCGAGGGCCAGCTGACCCTGATCACCGACCTGGAGAACAACGAGGCCGACCCGGACCAGCTGGAGAACCTCTTCCGCCTGGACCACCTCGCGACCCGTATGCGCCGCAACGGCGAGAACCTCCTCGTCCTCGCCGGCGAGGAGCCCGGCCGCCGCTGGGACCAGCCGGTGCCGCTGGTCGACGTGCTGCGCGCCGCCTCCTCCGAGGTGGAGCAGTACGAGCGCATCGAGCTCTCCGGCGTCCCGGAGGCCGAGATCCACGGCCGCGCCGTGACCGACCTCGTGCACCTGCTCGCCGAGCTGCTGGAGAACGCGACGACGTTCTCCTCGCCGCAGACCAAGGTCCGCGTGACCGCGACCCGTCTTCCCGACGGCCGCGTCATGATCGAGATCCACGACAAGGGCATCGGCCTCACCGCCGAGGACTTCGCGGACATCAACCACAAGCTGGCCAACCCGCCGACCGTCGACGCCGCGATCTCGCAGCGCATGGGTCTGTTCGTGGTCGGCCGGCTGTCCGACCGGCACGGCATCCGTGTCCAGCTGCGCCCCTCGGGCGAGCAGGCCGGCACCACCTCGCTGGTCATGCTGCCGGACGCGATCACCCACGGTGGCGGCGGCGAGCAGCACGCGGACCGCGACGAGTTCACCGTCTCGCAGATCATCCCGGAGCAGAACTTCGGCGGCGGCGGCGAGAACTTCAACCAGCAGCCCATGCGCACGGCCGCGGAACTCGGCTTCGACGACAGCCGCTACTCCGACGTCCCCGACGACATACGGGAGCTGGACCCCGTCGGCCGCTCCCTGATGCGCGAGGAGCGCCGGGCGGCCCTGGAGTCCCAGTCGCACGAGCAGCCCGCGCTGCCCGGCCAGAGCAGCCAGGATTCCGGCCAGGCGACCGGCTACCGAGACGAGTACAACGGACAGCAGCAGGGCTACGACGCCCCGCAGGCCTACGACACCGGCCAGAGCGGCTACCCGGAGCAGCAGCCGTCCGCGTACGACCGCCAGGCGCCGTACGAGCAGCAGCAGCAGTCGTACGACGAGCAGCGGCACACGGCGTACGAGGAGCCGCAGCGCTCTGCTTACGACGAGCAGTACTACGCGCCGAACGGCAGCGCGCCGCAGAACGACACCTTCTCGCCGAACGGCGGCTACCCGGAGCCCTCCTATGCGGAGCCGGCCCAGGAGGAGCCCTCGGGGCAGGGTGCGGGCCAAGCGGGCGGTTTCGCCGCGTTCGAGCAGCGGCGTCACCAGGACGACTGGCCCCAGCAGGACGGTTACCAGAACGGCTATCCGAACCAGTACCCTTCTCAGGCCCAGGAAACGGAATCTGCGCAGGCCGCTGACGCAAGTGAGCAGGACCGCGTAGGCTTCGACCGTCCGGGATCGAGCCCCTCCGCCGCTCACACGATGACCGACGCCGGGCTTCCCCGCCGTGGACCCGCCGCGAGCGGTGCGAACGGTACGGGTGGCGCACGGCACGTGAGCCAGGAGCCGCCGGCCTCCGCTCCGGAGAGCAACGGCGACAACTGGCGCTCGGCCAACGACGAGCGGTGGCAGCAGGCCTCGCAGCTCCGGAAGCCCAAGGCGGGCGGGGTCACCTCCTCCGGCCTGCCGAGGCGGGTACCCAAGGCCAACCTGATCGAGGGTGCCGCCGAGAGCACCCCCCAGGGAGGCCCACAGGTCTCCCGCGCCCCGGAGGACGTCCGGGGCAGGCTGAGCAACCTGCGTCGGGGCGTCCAGCGCGGACGCAGCGCAGGCAGTGAAACGAACGGCCAGGGCTTCGGTCCTGACAGCACCTACAACCAGGAGCGTTAGTGTGAGCCCGATGAGCCAGGCGGCACAGAACCTGAACTGGTTGATCACCAACTTCGTGGACAACACCCCGGGGGTGTCCCACACGGTGGTGGTCTCCGCCGACGGACTCCTTCTGGCGATGTCCGAAGGCTTTCCCCGCGACCGCGCCGACCAGCTCGCGGCCGTCGCCTCCGGTCTGACGTCTCTGACGGCAGGCGCCTCCCGGATCTTCGAGGGAGGCGCGGTGAACCAGACGGTTGTGGAGATGGAGCGGGGTTTCCTCTTCATCATGTCCGTATCCGACGGCTCGTCGCTGGCCGTGCTCGCTCATCCGGAGGCGGACATCGGCCTCATCGGGTACGAGATGGCGCTGCTGGTGGACCGAGCCGGTACGGTCCTGACACCGGACCTTCGTGCAGAGCTCCAGGGGAGCCTGCTCAACTAGTAGACGGACGGTGCGTTTTGGCGTCCCGGGGCCGTAAGGTTTCGGGACGCGGCTCCACAGCGATGGGTGCCAGGCACAGTCGGAGGAGGAGAAAGTGGCAACACCCCCAGGCGGTTCGTCTTCGGGCAACTGGTCGTACGGCCCTGCCCAGGGCCAGGGCGACGGTGGTCAGAGCCCGAACCGTTACAACTTCCCCTCCGCACCGAGCCACCGGCAGCCGTACGCGCCGCAGGGCCCCGGCCCGTCGCCGTACGACCAGCCGCCGGCCCCGCGTATCCAGCCTGTGCAGCCGCAGCGCCGCACCCCCGAGCCGGCGCCCGCCGGGGCGTCGAACAACCCCCTGGTGCGTCCGTACGCCATGACCGGCGGCCGGACCCGCCCCCGCTACCAGCTCGCCATCGAGGCGCTGGTGCACACCACTGCGCAGCCGCACCAGATGCAGGGCCAGTTGCCCGAGCATCAGCGGATCTGCAACCTCTGCCGGGAAATCAAGTCGGTCGCCGAGATCTCGGCGCTCCTCACGATCCCTCTCGGCGTGGCCAGGATCCTCGTCGCCGACTTGGCGGAGGCGGGACTGGTCGCCATCCATCAGCCCGGCGGCGACGAGAACGCCGGCGGCCAGCCAGACGTGACACTGCTCGAAAGGGTGCTCAGTGGACTTCGCAAGCTCTAGCGGAGGGCCTTCCCGCTCCACCACGTCCGCGAAGATCGTGGTGGCTGGCGGCTTCGGCGTGGGCAAGACCACGTTCGTGGGTGCCGTCTCGGAGATCAACCCGCTGCGCACCGAGGCCGTCATGACGTCCGCTTCGGCGGGCATCGACGACCTCACCCACACCGGGGACAAGACCACCACCACGGTGGCCATGGACTTCGGCCGTATCACCCTGGACCAGGACCTGATCCTGTACCTGTTCGGTACGCCGGGCCAGGACCGCTTCTGGTTCATGTGGGACGACCTGGTGCGCGGCGCCATCGGCGCGATCGTGCTGGTCGACACGAGGAGGCTCGCCGACTGCTTCCCCGCCGTCGACTACTTCGAGAACAGCGGCCTGCCCTTCGTCATCGCGCTGAACGGCTTCGACGGACAGCAGCCGTACACGCCGGACGAGGTCCGGGAGGCGCTGCAGATCGGGCCAGACACCCCGATCATCACGACGGACGCGCGGCACCGGGCCGATGCGAAGTCTGCGCTGATCACGCTGGTCGAGCACGCGTTGATGGCTCGACTGCGGTAGTTCTTCGTTGCTGTGGGACAGCCCCCGGTGGCCTTCGGGCTTCCGGGGGCTGTTGCGTTGCCGGGTGCGGGTGGTGTGGGGCTTGTCGCGCCACGCGGCGGAGCCGCATATCGATACAGCCCCGCGCCCCCAAAAAAAGCAGGCCCCTCTATGAGGGGCCTGCTTTCTGGTTCTGTGCTCAGCGCCAGCTGTGCGGGGCCCTGAAGCCCGGCTCGCGTTCCAGGCGGCGCCAGCCGGCCTTGATGCGGCCGCGGTGGGCCGGGGTCGGGTCGGTGGGGCGGGCGGCGGCGCGGGCCAGGAGGATGGCCGTGATGGCGGCGACTTCCTCGGGCTCGGCGTGGCCCTTCTCGACGCGGATGTCAGGCGATTCCATGGGTGTCAGTCTCCGTGAGGAAGATGTCCGCCGGGTTACTGCGGCGGGTTGCCGTGCTTGCGGGACGGCAGGTCCGCGTGCTTGGTCTGGAGCATGGCGAGGGACTTGATCAGCACCTCGCGGGTCTCGGCGGGGTCGATGACGTCGTCGACCAGGCCGCGTTCGGCCGCGTAGTAGGGGTGCATCAGCTCGGACTTGTACTCCTTGACCATGCGGGCCCGCATGGCCTCGGGGTCCTCGGCGTCGGCGATCTGGCGGCGGAAGATGACGTTGGCCGCACCCTCCGCGCCCATGACGGCGATCTCGTTCGTCGGCCAGGCGTAGGTGAGGTCGGCACCGATGGACTGGCTGTCCATGACGATGTACGCACCTCCGTAGGCCTTCCGCAGGATCAGGGAGATCCTGGGCACGGTCGCGTTGCAGTAGGCGTAGAGGAGCTTCGCGCCGTGGCGGATGATGCCACCGTGCTCCTGGTCGACGCCCGGGAGGAAGCCGGGGACGTCCAGAAGAGTGATGATCGGGATGTTGAACGCGTCGCACATCTGAACGAAGCGGGCCGCCTTCTCGGAGGCCTCGATGTCCAGCACGCCCGCCAGCGCCTGGGGCTGGTTGGCGACGATGCCGACGACCTGGCCGTCCATCCGGCCCAGGGCGCAGATGATGTTGCGGGCCCAGCGCTCGTGGACCTCCAGGTAGTCGCCGTCGTCGACGATCTCCTCGATGACCTTGGCCATGTCGTACGGCCGGTTGCCGTCCGCCGGGACCAGGTCCAGCAGGACGTCCGAGCGGCGGTCGGCCGCGTCCGAGGACTCGTGGCGGGGCGGGTTCTCGCGGTTGTTCTGCGGCAGCAGCGACAGGAGGTAGCGGACCTCGGCGATGCAGGTCTCTTCGTCGTCGTAGGCGAAGTGGCACACGCCGGAGGTCTCGGCGTGGACGTCGGCGCCGCCCAGGCCGTTCTGCGTGATCTCCTCGCCGGTGACCGCCTTGACGACGTCCGGGCCGGTGATGAACATCTGCGAGGTCTCGCGGACCATGAAGACGAAGTCGGTCAGGGCAGGGCTGTAGGCCGCGCCGCCGGCGCACGGGCCGAGCATCACCGAGATCTGCGGGATCACGCCCGAGGCCTTGGTGTTGCGCTGGAAGATGCCGCCGTACCCGGCGAGCGCCGAGACGCCCTCCTGGATGCGGGCACCGGCACCGTCGTTCAGCGAGACCAGCGGGGCACCGGCCGCGATGGCCATGTCCATGATCTTGTGGATCTTCGTGGCGTGGGCCTCGCCCAGGGCGCCGCCGAAGATGCGGAAGTCGTGCGCGTAGACGAAGACCGTGCGGCCCTCCACCGTGCCCCAGCCGGTGATCACACCGTCGGTGTAGGGCTTCTTGGCCTCCAGGCCGAAGCCCGTGGCCCGGTGGCGGCGCAGCTGCTCGACCTCCCGGAAGGAGTCCGGGTCGAGGAGGAGTTCGATGCGCTCCCGCGCGGTCAGCTTGCCCTTGGCGTGCTGCGCGCTGGTCGCCTTCTCGCTCGGTCCGGCCACCGCCTGCGCACGGATCTCGTGCAGTTCGGCCACGCGTCCGCGCGCGTCGGTCGGCTCACCCGGCGCCTCATCCAAAACGGTCATGTAGTGACCTTACGAAGTCAACCGAGGAATGCGGGCCGTCGACTCCTCACAGTCTCCGGCGTGTTTTCCTGGTACCCCTGAACAGAACTCTGACGGGGTTGACCCTTTCTGACTGCTCAGAGGGCGTGTCGCTTGTAGGGGTCGCACAAAGCGGTCAGGCGAGAGTCAGCTCACACACATGGGTGGCGCATACCGTCCCCGGAGTGACACGCAGACGCAGCGCACGGTCGGCGGACAGCACCTCGACGGTCTCGTCCACCCGGCCGACCCGTCGGACCGGGCGGTCCCAGGCGATCTCCAGTGGCTCGCCGGTGCGGGGCGGTTCGCTCACACAGAGGGTAGCCGTGCGGCCCCGGACGACGGTCAGCACACTCGCGGCGGCGGATGCGGTGAGGGGGCCGGCGGTGCCGGCCTCCCAGAAGTTCGCGGCCGTGCAGCCGAGGGCGGGCACGGTGACGGCCTGGCGGCCGCGGTCGTTGGCGAGCACCGACATCCAGTGGCGGTCGGCGGCCCGGCGCGCGACCGCCCGGCGGGAGGCCCCGGGCATGAGGACGTAGGCGTACGTGGCGTCCTCGGGGTCGGTGCCGTGGTCGAGCCAGAGGGTCTGCCAGCGGCGGGTTCGCCGCTCCCGCGTGCCGCCGGTGTTGATGTCGGACCAGGCGCCGGTACGGTCCTCGCGCAGCGCCTTCGGCTCGTGACCGGGCAGGAGCCAGCCGCCGTGGCCCTCCAGGTGGGCCCAGTGCGGGCCTGTGACGAAGCGCTGGGTGCCGGACGCGCCGAGGTTGCGGTTGTCGACGATCGTCTCGACCGGGACGCCGTCGGCGCACGTGATCCCGGCGCCCAGGCAGATCACCGCGTCCGCGACGCAGACCCAGGACTTGCGGGCCTGAAGCGTGGAGCCGAGGCCCTTGAGGTGCTGGCCGAGGACCGCGTACGTGCCGTCGGTGGTGCCGCCGACCCAGCGGGCGTCCGGGCGGGCCGCACCCCACTCGCCGCCTTCGCGGTCGGCGAGCCGCTGGGTGGAGACGGTGGTGCCGGGCAGCCGGTACCAGTCGACGGTCGGCCAGAACCAGTCGGTGTACTGGTCGCTCGCGCCGGACCACCAGGCGACCATGCCCGCGCCGGTGTGCCAGCCGCGGGGGTTCTCACCGTTGCCGCACTCGTAGTGCGCGATGCGGTCGCTGGCCATGGCGATGTTCACGGTGAAGCCGGGGCCGCGGTGGACGGCACGGTCCATGGCGGGGAAGAGCCGGTGCCCGGCGGGTTCGGGCGCGGCCGGGACGGGTGAGGCGGCGATGGTGCGCAGCCGGGCCAGGTCGGCGACACCGAACTGGGGCGCCGTCAGGATCGGGCTCACGGTGTCCCGTTCGATCCAGCCCTTGATACGGGCGTGCCAGCGGTCCCGTTCCGCCGGGCTCGCGCCGGCCGAGAGGAGGGCGATGGCGGCGATGAGCCGGTGGCCGTGGTAATGGTCGCTGCGCAGGATCTTGCGGTCGTCGGCGGTGAGGTGACCGCGGCTGATGGCCCGGCCGCTGACGCTGTCCATGACCAGTCCGTCGTGGAGGAGCGGCACGTAGGCCCGCTCGACGCTGTCGAGGACGATGCTCCGGTTCGGGTCGGTGACCTCCCATTCGGATCCCGCGAGCAGCGCGAGGAGCCGGCCGAGTCCGTCGAGCACGACCTGGCCGTACGTGCCCGAGTAGGCGACCCAGGTGTGCTGGAGGAAGGAGCCGTCTGCGTGGAGGCCGTCGCCCCGGGTGGCGTAGGGGAACACCGGGGAGAGCGCGTCCCGGGCGAGGGCGATCTTGGCGGGGTCGCGGCCGAGGACGCCGCGCAGGGCGACCGAGCGGCACAGGTCGACGCGGTTGGCACCGGTGGAGGTGCCGCTGTAGTCACGGAGGGCGGCGGCGGGGACGAAGTGGTCGACGGCGGCGCAGGCGGCTCCGACGCGGGCCTCCCCCAACTCCTCGTACAGGGCGGCCGTGATGTCGGTGAGCAGGCGGGGGCTGCCGATCTGCCACTCCCACCAGTTTCCGTAGCGGGTGGTGGAGGGGTTGTAGACGGTGGCGGAGAGGTGGTCGAGGCCGCGCAGGATGCCGGCGAGGAGGCCGGGGTCCGCGGTCGAGCCGGTGCCCTGCTGGACGTAGGCCTGCGTCATGGTCCACAGGCGGGCGTAGCCGAGGGTGATGCCGGCCGGGGGGTCGAAGGGGTGACCGGGCCAGAGGGAACGCGCCGTCGGCGCCATGCTCGCGTGCAGGTCGCGGGCGAGTGCGCCGGTCTCCGCGAGCCGGGCCGCGTAGGGTTCGGCGGCCGGGTCGTAGCCGGTGCCGAGGGAGATGCCGAGCCAGCGGCGGCGGAGGGTGTCGTACGGGTCACCGGGCAGGTCGGTGCCCCCGCGCACGGTCGCCGCGCCCCCGGTCGCCGCGAGGGCTGCGGCCGCCAGCAGCAGGGCGCGGCGGCCGGGCCGGAGGAGGGCGGTGGCCACGGCCGTACGGCGGGGGAAGACGCGACGCTGGGGAGTCATGCCCATGCCCTACCACGGGGAGCCGGTCACCTGAACGATGGATGTGGCCGGGGTGACCGGAACGGGGGAAGGGCCCCCGGCGCCCCCGCCCGCCACACCGCTCACCGGCGCGTCGGGCCCGAAGCCTCTCGGCAGGAGGCGTCGCGAGCCCGGAGCCCGTCGCTCGGAGTGGCAGCGGAACGGACCCGACGACGCCGCTCGGGAAGCGGCTGGAGAGCCCCCGTCCACGAGTCCGGCGCTCAGCCGAAGCGGTTCAGCAGGCGGCGATAGAGGCCCGGGGCGAGGCCGCGGACGCGGCCCGGGACGGCCAGCCAGGTGGGGACGTAGGCCTCGTCGCGGTTCTGCCGGACGGCCTCCCGGATCGTGCCGGCCACACAGCCCGGCGAGAGGAGACCGGTGCGGGTGCCGTCGGGGGACCTGCCGCGGCGGGTGCGGAAGGCCGTGTCGACGGCTCCGGGCACGACGAAGGTGACGCCCACGCCCGTGCCGCGCAGTTCCTGGCGCAGCGCCTCGGCGAAGGCGGCGAGGCCCGCCTTGGCGGCGGAGTAGACCGCCTCTTCCCGCAGACCCACGCACCCCGCGACGGAACCGAGCAGCACCACGCGGCCCCGCCCGGCGGCGATCATGGAGGGCAGCACCTCACGGACGAGGTGCAGCGTGGCGTTGAGGTCGAGGGTCAGCACCCGGTCGATGTCGGTGTGCGGCATGGCGGCGAAGGAGCCCGCCCAGCCCATGCCCGCCCCGGCGACCAGGACGTCGATCCGGCCGGTGGCGTGCAGCGCGGACTGGGCCAGCAGACGTGGCCCCTCCGGCGCGGCGAGGTCGGCGGGCAGCACGACGGCCGACGTTCCGGACGCCGTCTGCTCCAGGCGGCGCCGGTCGCGGCCGCTGAGGAGCACGTGCCAGCCGTCCATCGCGAAACGCCGGGCCGTGGCCGCTCCGATACCGGAGGACGCGCCGGTCACCAGGGCCACGGGCCGGTCGAGCCGTCGCGGAGGCCCGTACTGGTGAACGCGGGCGGGTACGGGGGCCGTGGAGCGGCGCGGAGCGGGATCCGCCGGCGGGTCGTAGGCCGAGCCGGAGCCGGTGAGTGTCACGTGTCGCTCTCCCCTGCGCTGGGCGTCCGCCGTGGTCTCGTCTGTCTCCCTGTGCTCCCTTGACACGGAACCCCGTCTCGCCGGACGCCGCCACCGCACCGGGCGCCGGCCGCAGGCCAGGCGCTCCGGCCTCGACGGGCACTCGGCCCGTGGGCCGCCCGGGGCCGGGCCGCCGTGCACCACACACGGCGGGGCCACCCTCGAGGGCCGTGGGATTGCGCCAAGCGGTGGAACGAGAGGCGCGCGGCAGATACCCGGCGAAGAGCTCCCCAAAAGATGTTGAACATTGAACGGAATAGGTCTACGGTGGGTCGCGTTGGAGTAGTTAAACATTCAACATCACGCACAGGAGGCGTACACCATGAGCATCTTCAGCCGTACCGACACCCGCACCGCCACCGCCACGACCGCCGTGAACCCGGAGCTGGCCGCCCTGACCGGCGACTACACGATCGACCCCGCGCACTCGACGATCGGCTTCACCGCCCGGCACGCCATGGTCACGAACGTCAAGGGCAGCTTCCAGGACTTCACCGGCACGCTCCGCCTCGACGGCACCGATCCGTCGCGCTCCACGGCCTCCCTCGACGTGGTGATGGACAGCATCGAGACGGGCAACGCCGACCGGGACGGCCACCTGAAGAGCGCGGACTTCTTCAAGACGGACGAGTTCCCGGCCATGACCTTCCGTTCCACCGGCGTGGAGGCCCTGGGCGGTGACGACTACCGGATCACCGGCGACCTGACGATCCTCGGCACCACCCGCCCGCTCGCCATCGACCTCGAGTTCAACGGCGCCGCGAAGGACCCGTTCGGCAACGAGCGCGTCGGCTTCGAGGGCAAGGCGGAGATCCTGCGCTCCGAGTGGGGCCTGACCTGGAACGCCGCGCTGGAGACCGGCGGCGTCCTGGTCTCCGACAAGATCAGGCTGAACTTCGACATCTCGGCCATCAGGAACGCGTGAGCCCTGTGGGGCCGGCCCGGTGAAGCGCCGCCGGGCCGGTCTGGCCGGTTCCCGCCCCTTGTGCGAAGAGTCCCGGCGTTCAGATAATCCAGCAGCACTATTTTGACCAGTCCATGCCAGCACATGGACGTTCTTTTTGCCCACGCTGCTGTCATGCACTCGTCAATCTGATGCTTCGGTTGCACCTCCCCAGTCAACCCCCCACGGAAGGCATCACGTTGAAGAGACTCCTCACCGCCCTGAAGAGATGCGCGGTCCTCGGCGCCGCCGCGCTCGCGATCGCCAGTCTCCAGCCCGTCTCCGCCGCACAGGCCGCCCCGTCGCCCGTCGTCGGCGGGACCCGGGCCGCACAGGGCGAATTCCCGTTCATGGTCCGGCTCTCCATGGGCTGCGGCGGCGCGCTCTACACCCAGCAGATCGTGCTCACGGCCGCGCACTGCGTCGGCAGTTCCGGCAACAACACCGGCATCACCGCCACCGCGGGGGTCGTCGACCTGCAGTCCACCACGGGCCGGATCCAGGTCCGCTCCACCAAGGTGCTGCGTGCTCCCGGCTACAACGGCACCGGCAAGGACTGGGCGCTCATCAAGCTCGCCCAGCCCATCAATCTGCCGACCCTGAAGATCGCCACCACGACGCAGTACAACACCGGTGACTTCACCGTCGCCGGCTGGGGCGCGAACCGCGAGGGCGGTTCCCAGCAGCGCTACCTCCTCAAGGCGACCGTGCCGTTCGTCAGCGACGCCGCGTGCAAGGCCTACGGCGGCCTCTACAGCGGCCTCGTGGCGAACGAGGAGATCTGTGCCGGATTCGACGCGGGCGGTGTCGACACCTGCCAGGGTGACTCCGGCGGCCCGATGTTCCGCAAGGACAACGCCGGCAACTTCATCCAGGTCGGCATCGTGAGCTGGGGTGAGGGCTGCGCCCGGCCCGAGGCTCCCGGCGTCTACACGGAGGTCTCGACCTTCGCCTCCGCCATCGCCTCGGCGGCGTCGACCCTCTGACACGCGGCTTCGGGGCCCGGCAGCCCGCTTCGGCGGCGTCGCCTCCTCGCCACGCGGCTTCGGGTCCGGCACCGAGGGTGCCGGGCCCGTCCGGCCTGGCGGGGGTTCAGCCGTCCGGGCCCGCCGACTCCAGTTTCCGCACCACCGCCGTCACCTGCGCGGCCCGGCTCCGCTCCGTCCTGGCCCGCAGGACGCCGAGCATCGCCAGGTACCGGTCCGTCCGCCCGAGGGCCGCGAACGCCGCGGCGGCCCGGGGGCTCCCCTCCAGCGCCGCCGCCAGGTCCTCGGGAACCCCGGCCTCCTTCTGCGACGCGTACGCCGCCTCCCACCGGCCGTCCGCTCGCGCGGCCGTCACCTGCGCGAGCCCGCCGGGCCGCATCCGCCCGGCGGCGGTCAGCTCCTCGACCCGCCGGACGTTGACCAGCGACCAGAGACTGCCCGGACGCCTCGGCGTGATCCGCTGCAGGTAGTACGCCTCGTCGAGCCCCTTGCGCTGCCCGGTGATCCACCCGTGGCACAAGGCCAGGTCGTTGACCTCGGCGGCACTCACGGAGGGGATGCCCGAGCCCTTCTTCGCGATCCTGACCCAGAGGCCGGGATACGGCGCCGGGTGGGCGCAGAGCCAGGAGTCCAGGTCGGTCGCGTCCTCGAAGGACAGGGGGCCGGCGTCCTCGGAACTGGTCATGGCACCACGGTAGGGCGGAAGCAGGACAGCTGTTGACCGCGGTGGGCTCTTGGGCCGGAGGGGCGTGATCGGAGCAGGGGTCGGGTACCGGGCGCCGGTGTGGGTCAGCGCGGGTCTCGTGGCGCCGGCCTTCGCGGCCGCCGGGGTGGCGGCCCGCAAGCGGGAGCGGACCGTCGGACAGGAGACGATACGGCCCTGAGCTCAAGCGGCAGGGCGCGCCCTCGCGCCTCATCCCCGGGGCTCTGCACCCGGCGTCGGAGCGATCGGCTCGCAGTCGCTCGTACCGAGCCGGGCCCGCTCAGAACCCGCCCCCGAAGTCCCCTCCGCCACCGAAGTCTCCCCCGCCGCCGAAGTCCCCGCCTCCGAAGCCGCCCCCGAAGTCACCGGTGTCGAAGTCCGCGCCGGAGACGTCGCCGCCCTCGTAGCCGCCGAAGTCGCCGTAGCCGGAGCCGTAGTCGGCCGCGTAGGCGGGTCCGGCCATCATGCTGCCGAGCATGGTGCCGACGAGGAGGCCGGGCAGGAGGCCGCCGCCGAAGTAGCCGCCCGCCCAGGGGCCGTACGCCGGTCCGGCCTCCCAGTAGGGGCGGCGGCCGTAGTCGGTGTCGACCTCGCGGATCTCCGGGTCGCGGCCCTCGGCGAGGCGCCGCTCGTCGGCCGCGCAGACCGGGACCTCGCGGGCTGCGCCGCCCGGGGGCGTCCAGGTGGCGTCGGCGACGGAGGGGCCGTGGCGCGGGTCGAAGAAGCACGGTGGGCGGCGCTCCGGCAGGGCCCCGCCTTCGCGGCGGGCCGCGAGCCGGGCCAGGGAGAACCGGCCGTCCTCCACGGCCTGGGTGACGGCCCGGACATCCTCCGGTTTCGTCGCGGCCGCCATGAGGGACTTGGCCTGTTCGTAGGAGTCCAGGGCACGCTCGTAGTCGGTGCGCATGGCGTCGTCGGCGCCCGGCTCCCCGGGGTGGAAGTCGAGCCGGTCGAGTTCCTCGCCGAACGCGGTGATGTCCTCGTCGACGACCACCCGCAGCTTCTCCAGCGCGGCCCGCTGCTCCTCCTCGTGGCGGCGCCGGTTGCGGCGGACCACGGCATAGGCGCCCGCGCCGCCTGCCGCGACCAGGGCTCCGATGGTGACCAGGCCGCCGACCGGCACGTCCGTGCCCGAGCCGTCGCTCCAGCTGCTCGGCGCCGAACCGCCCACGTTGCGCAGGGCGTCGTCGACGAAGTCGTTCAGCTGGGCCTTGGTGTCACCCGCGTCCTGTACCGCCGTGACCAGGTTGGACACCGCCTGCCTGCTCATCACGGAGCTGTCGGCGCGGGCGTCGAACCGGTCGCCGAGGTGGATGCCGTACAGGCCGGTAATGCCGGTCTGGGTTCGCAGGTTCCGGAAGAGGTCCTGCGTGGGGTAGCCGGCCGGGAGGACCGCCACGAAGACGGGCTTGTCCGCGTCCTTGATCTTGTCGGCGAGCGCCTCGGCGTCCGATTCCGCGAGCTGCCCGGAGGCGGCCGGATCGACGTAGACGGGGTTCTCCCGCAGTTCCCGGGCGACCTGGGAGACGTCGGTGGCCGCGTGCGCGCCCGGCGCACCGGCCAGCAGCACCGCCAGTACGGCGGCGAACGGCACGATCAGCAGACGTACGACGGTACGCACCAGTGCGGCCCTCATATGTTCGAAAGTACCTGAAAGGGAGCAAAAAGGGTTATTGCTCGAGGGAGGCATTTCCCGGCGCGGCTGCGCCTAGGATGCCCCTGGCCATCCAGAGGGGCGGGAGCGGAACATGTTCGGACGACGCAGGGCTGCGGACATGACGGTGTCCGAACTGACCGAGCTGGACCGGTCGCGGACGCGCGCCGACCTGCTGTGGGAGCTGTTCCGGCATGCCGAGGCGGAGGTGACGTCGGCGATCGGCTGGTATCTGGCCCGCCGCCGGGGGCCGTCGCTGTGGTCGCGTTCGCTGCGGGCGCTCGCCACGCTGCTGGGCATCGTCGGCACGATAACGCCGCTGGTGCACGCGGCCTCGCCCACGACCGTGCAGCCCGAGTGGGGTTTCGTGTTCCTGGCCGGCGGGGCGGGGTGTGTGCTCTTCGACCGGATCTTCGGGTTCTCGGCGTCCTGGACCCGCTACATCCGCGCGGAGATGGCGCTGCAGCAGATCCTGAAGAAGGCGCAGTCCGACTGGGCGCAGGCGTTCCTGAGGACCACCGACTCCCCCAGCGACAAGGAGCAGGCCGCCCTGCTCGGCGTGATCGAGCGGTTGCGGACCGACGCGCAGCGGATCATCGAGGACGAGGGCACGGCGTGGGTCGGCTATCTGGCCGACGGCGTCGAGGAACTGACCCGCTCCACCAGCAACGCCACCGGCCAGCGCTCCCACACCGCGGGCCTCTTCCGCCTCGACCGGACCCCGGGCCGCGATCGTGGCGGCGAGGTTCCCGGACCGCGGTCCCGGGACACGGCGATGTGACACGCGAGCGGAGGGCCTGCTCGACGCCTACGACAGCGTCGTCGAGCAGGCCCTCCGCTCCGCCCGGCCGGGCAGCTGCGGCTACTGCGCCGGAGCGACTCCCGCACGCAGCAGGCCGTAGGTGTACGCGTCCTCCAGGGCCTGCCAGCTCGCGGCGATGACGTTCTCGGCGACGCCTACCGTCGACCACTCGCCCGCACCGTCGGACGTGGAGATCAGCACGCGGGTGGCGGAGTTGGTGCCGTGCCTGCCCTCCAGGATGCGGACCTTGTAGTCCACCAGCTCCAGCTTGGCGAGCTGCGGGTAGATCTTCTCCAGGCCCACGCGCAGGGACCGGTCGAGTGCGTTGACGGGACCGTTGCCCTCGGCCGTGGCGACGATGCGCTCGCCCTTGGCCCACAGCTTGACCGTGGCCTCGTTGGCGTGGGAGCCGTCGGGCCGGTCCTCGACGATGGCCCGCCAGGACTCGACCTCGAAGTAGCGCAGCGGCCTGCCCTGGACCTCGGCGCGCAGCAGCAGTTCGAAGCTCGCGTCGGCGGCCTCGTAGGTGTAGCCCGCGAGTTCACGCTCCTTCACCCGCTCGACCACCCGGCCGACCAGCTCTCGGTCGCCGCCGAGCTCGACGCCCAGCTCCTTGCCCTTGAGCTCGATGGACGCCCGCCCGGCCATGTCGGAGACCAGCATCCGCATGGTGTTGCCGACCAGCTCGGGGTCGATGTGCTGGTACAGGTCCGGGTCGACCTTGATCGCCGAGGCGTGCAGTCCGGCCTTGTGGGCGAAGGCCGAGAGGCCGACGTAGGGCTGGTGCGTGGAGGGGGTGAGGTTGACGACCTCGGCGATGGCGTGCGAGATGCGGGTCATCTCGCGCAGACGGCCCTCGGGGAGGACCTTCTTGCCGTACTTGAGCTCCAGGGCCGCCACGACCGGGAAGAGGTTGGCGTTGCCGACGCGCTCGCCGTAGCCGTTGGCCGTGCACTGCACGTGCGTCGCGCCGGCGTCGACGGCGGCCAGGGTGTTGGCGACCGCGCAGCCCGTGTCGTCCTGGGCGTGGATGCCGAGCCGGGCGCCGGTGTCGGCGAGGACCGTGGCGACGACGGCCTGGATCTGGGCCGGGAGCATGCCGCCGTTGGTGTCGCAGAGCACGACGACGTCCGCGCCGGCCTCCGAGGCCGTACGCACGACCGCCTTGGCGTACTCGGGGTTGGCCCGGTAGCCGTCGAAGAAGTGCTCGCAGTCGATGAAGACCCGGCGGCCCTGCTCCTTGAGGAAGGACACGGTGTCGCGGACCATCGCCAGGTTCTCGTCCAGGGTGGTGCGCAGCGCGAGCTCGACGTGGCGGTCGTGCGACTTGGCGACCAGCGTGATCACCGGAGCACCGGACTCCAGGAGCGCCCTGACCTGCGGGTCCTGGTCGGCGGTGGTGCCGGCGCGGCGGGTGGAGCCGAACGCGACGAGCTGGGCGTGCCGGAAGTCGATCTCCTGTCGGGCGCGGGCGAAGAACTCGGTGTCCCGGGGGTTGGCGCCCGGCCAGCCGCCCTCGATGAAGCCCACGCCGAAGTCGTCCAGGTGCCGTGCGATGGCCAGCTTGTCCGCCACGGTGAGGTTGATGCCCTCCCGCTGGGCGCCGTCGCGCAGGGTGGTGTCGAAGACGTGGAACGAATCGTCGAGCTCGCTGGTTTCGGTCATGGTCTCAAGGCTCCTGGGAAGGGGATCTCGGTCGTACCGGAATGACCGGCTCCACCGCCCTCACATACTCCCTCGCGCTCTCGCCTCCGGCTGTGGGTGGGCCAGAAATGCGAAAAACCTCTCGCGGGTGCGAGAGGTCTGCGCGCGGGTCGAGGACGACGGTGTCCACCCGTACCTGGTCGTACGTGTGGTCACTGCGGACCGGCGCGCCTGCTGCCAATAATCATGGCGAACGAGAGCACGGAGGAAGTGTGGCACACCCCCGCGCTCCGCTCACCGCCGTCTCAGGATGCGGTCGGTCACCTCAGGTGGCGGACGGAGAGGTGCGAGGTGTCGTACGTGTCGCCGGCGACGAGGCCGGGTGAGCAGCTGCCGAAGGCGACGGTGCGGCCGTCGCGGTCGATCGCCGGGGCGGACACGCTCTGGTCGCTCGGGCCGCCCTGCGCGTCCGGACTGGCGAGGGTGGTGCACCCGGTGCGCAGGTCGCGATGACGTCCTTCATGCTGCTGCTGACCGCCATCGGCACGCCCTGGGCGGTCATCACCCTCATCGGCTCCGCCCGCTGCGGCGGGGGCTGGACGCGGACGCCCTCCAGGTCTTCAACCGCGGCGCCAGGGGCGGTCCGTACTGGTACCGCGCCGGCTGGAACGTCCCGGCGACCCTCTCCTGGGCGGCCGGAGCGACGGTAAGCCTCCTGGCGGTGTCCCTGCCGTCGTACGAGGGGCCGCTGCTGTCTCCGGTGTCGGCCCCGGGGCCCGTTTCGACGGAACCCGGGGCCGAGGCCCCTGCACCGGCTTCTCTGTCCGACTGATGCGGCTGGCGGGTGGGCACAGGCCGGGGTCCGGGGGCGGAGCCCCCGGGGACGCGGACTCAGCCCAGCTTGTGCATCCAACCGTGCGCGTCCGAGGCCGTACCCCGCTGGATGTCCAGCAGCGCCTGGCGCAGCCGCAGCGTGACCTCGCCCGGCTCTCCCGCGCTCTGCTTCCACTCCGCCGTGGCCCGCTTCACCGTACCGACCGGAGTGATCACCGCGGCCGTACCGCAGGCGAAGACCTCGGTCAGCGACCCGTTCTCCGAGTCCCGCTGCCACTGGTCGACCGAGACCCGGCCCTCCTCGGCCTCGTACCCGAGGTCACGGGCGACGGCGAGCAGGGAGTCCCGGGTGACACCCTCCAGGATCGACCCGGTGAGGGACGGCGTGACGATCTTGTTCCCGTACACGAAGTACAGGTTCATGCCGCCCAGTTCCTCGACCCACGTGTGCTCCACGGCGTCGAGGTAGCAGACCTGGTCGCAGCCCTTCGTCGCGGCCTCGGCCTGCGCGAGCAGGGACGCCGCGTAGTTGCCGCCCGTCTTCGCGTCGCCCATGCCGCCGGGGACGGCCCGGACCCGGTCCTCGGAGACCCAGATGGACACCGGCTTCACACCGCCGGGGAAGTACGCCCCGGCCGGGGAGGCGATCACCAGGAACAGGTACTCGTTGGCCGGCTTCACACCCAGCCCGACCTCGGTGGCGATCATGAAGGGACGCAGGTAGAGGGACTCCTCGCCGCCGTGCGCCGGCACCCATGCCTTGTCCTGCTGCACCAGGACGTCACACGCCTCGATGAACGTCTCGACGGGCAGCTCGGGCATCGCCAGCCGGCGGGCGGAGCGCTGGAACCGCTCGGCGTTCTTCTCGGGGCGGAAGGTGGCGACGGACCCGTCGGGCTGCCGGTAGGCCTTCAGGCCCTCGAAGATCTCCTGCGCGTAGTGCAGGACCGTGGTGGCGGGGTCGAGGGAGATCGGCGCGTACGGCACGAGCTGGCCGTCGTGCCAGCCGCGGCCTTCCGTCCACTTGATCGTCACCATGTGGTCGGTGAAGTGGCGGCCGAACCCGGGGTTGGCCAGGATCTGCTCGCGCTCGGCGGCGGACAGCGGATTGGCGGAGGGCTTGAGCTCGATCGTGGGCGTCGTCATGGGTTGATGTCCTTCACCGGTTGTAGTGACGGGCCGCGCTCGGTACTGCTCTGATGGTGACCAGTGCTAGGACGTCCGAGCATTCCCTCATTTCGCGGCCTCGCGTTCGATTATCGCCCGGGGGCGGCGGCGGAAGGAACGGGGTGACTGCGGCCCGGTGGTCGATGGTGGCACCCGGCGGGAACATGCGAAAGCCGCCGGGCGCGGATGCGACCCGGCGGCCTGCGTGAAAGCAGCGGCGGGTCAGCCGGCTACGCGTACGGCGAGCGCGTCGCCGATCTCCGAGGTGGAGCGGGCGGGCTTGCCGGTGCGCTCGCCGAGGTCGGCGGCGACCGCCTCGTCGATGCGGGCGGCCTCGGCCTCGTAGCCGAGATGGCGCAGCAGCAGAGCGACGGACAGCACGGTGGCGGTCGGGTCGGCCTTGCCCTGCCCGGCGATGTCCGGGGCCGAGCCGTGCACGGGCTCGAACATGGACGGGAACTCGCCGGAGGGGTTGATGTTGCCGGAGGCCGCGACGCCGATGCCGCCGGAGACGGCCGCGGCCAGGTCGGTGACGATGTCGCCGAAGAGGTTGTCCGTGACGATCACGTCGAAGCGCTCGGGCTGCGTGACGAGGTAGATCGTCGCCGCGTCCACGTGCATGTACTCGGTGGTGACCTCGGGGAACTCCTCGGCCACCTTGTTGAAGATGTTCGTCCACAGGTGCCCGGCGAAGGTCAGCACGTTGTTCTTGTGGATCAGCGCCAGCTTCTTGCGGGGGCGGGCCTGGGCGCGGGCGAAGGCGTCGCGGACCACGCGCTCGACACCGAAGGCCGTGTTCACGGAGACCTCGGTGGCGACCTCGTGCTCGGTGCCCTTGCGGATGGTGCCGCCGTTGCCGGTGTACGGACCCTCGGTGCCCTCGCGGACCACGACGAAGTCGATCTGCGGCTCGCCCGCGAGCGGGGTGGCGACACCCGGCAGCAGCTTCGAGGGACGCAGGTTGACGTGGTGGTCGAAGGCGAAGCGGAGCTTGAGCAGGAAGCCGCGCTCCAGAACGCCGGAGGGCACGGTCGGGTCACCGATCGCGCCGAGCAGGATGGCGTCGTGCCGCTTCAGGGCGTCGAGGTCGGCGTCGGTGAGGGTCTCACCGGTGGCGTGGTAGCGCCGGGCGCCGAAGTCGTACTCCTCGGTCTCCAGCTTCACATCCTGCGGAAGAACGGCGGAGAGGACCTTCAGGCCTTCGGCCACGACCTCCTGGCCGATGCCGTCACCGGGGATCACTGCGAGATTGATGCTGCGAGACATGCGGGCACCCTACTCCTCGTCCCATGGGATGACACGCGCTGTCCGTGATGCGGACACCCTGGGGGGCGCCCCCCAGGGGGACGGCACGCGTCCGTCCGGTGCCGTTCACCCATATGTGGTGCGGCCGTCGGCCTGTGCTGGGACATTCGGTTCCCATGGAGATCCCCCACTTCGGCATCCCGCCCGAGCTCGCGCGCCGGATGAGCATGGCGGAGCAGCACGAGTACCTGCGGACGCGGCTGTCGCGGCGGCGCACCCTGGTGACCGCGGGCGCGGTGGCGAGCGGACTGCTGACCGGCTGCGGCTCCGGTACCGGCTCCCGTTCCGGGCAGGGCGGCGCCACGGCGACCGGCAGCCCGTCCCCCGCCACGTCGAAGGCTCCCGGCTCCCTGATCACCCCCTTCGGCCGCCATCTGGCCTTCGGCGCCGATCCGAAGACCCAGATGAGGATCTCCTGGCAGGTGCCGCTCGCGGTGAAGAAGCCGTACGTCCGGGTGGGCCTGCGCCCCGACGACCTCGGCCGCAGGGTCGAGGCGGAGCTGCGCGACCTGCACACGCCGGAGCTCAAGGGCGTACGGGCGGCGGTCGACCAGTACTACCTGCACGCCGCGCTGGAGGGCCTGCGCCCGGACACCACCTACTACTACGGCGTCGGCCACGAGGGCTTCGACCCGGCCTCCCCGCGGCACCGGCGCACCGTCACGTCCTTCCGCACGGCACCGGCGAGCCCGCCCGGGCGGTTCGTGTTCACCGCGTTCGGCGACCAGGGCGTGGGCGACGAGGCGGCCCTCAACGACCGTACGCTGCTGCGCCGTGAGCCGGCCTTCCACCTGCACGCCGGCGACATCTGCTACGCCGACCCCACCGGCAAGGGCAGGGAGTCGGACGTCTTCGACGCGAGCCAGTGGGACCGGTTCCTCAAACAGACCGAGCCGGTGGCCCGGTCGGTGCCGTGGATGGTGACGACCGGCAACCACGACATGGAGGCCTGGTACTCACCGGACGGCTACGGCGGCCAGCTCGCCCGGTTCTCCCTGCCCGACAGCGGCTTCGACGCACGCAGGGCACCGGGCGTGTACGCGTTCACGTACGGCAACGTCGGTGTGGTCGCGCTGGACGCCAACGACGTGTCGTACGAGATCCCCGCCAACTTCGGCTACACGCAGGGGCGGCAGACGAAGTGGCTGGACAGGAAGCTCGGCGAGCTGCGCTCCTCGAAGGACGTCGACTTCATCGTCGTCTTCTTCCACCACTGTGCCTACTCGACGTCCACGCACGCCTCCGACGGCGGGGTGCGCGCCGAGTGGCTTCCGCTGTTCGCCCGGCACGAGGTGGACCTGGTGATCAACGGGCACAACCATGTCTACGAACGCACGGACGCCATCCGGAACGGCGAGGTGGGCCGGCCGGTGCCGGTCGGCGGGACGACGGACCCGAGGCGGGACGGGATCGTGTACGTCACCGCGGGCGGCGGCGGCAAGGAGCTGTACGGCTTCCCCGACGGCGTGAAGGAGAGTTACGAGGGCAACACCTCCGACCACGAGCCGGTCGCCACGTTCCGGTGGACCAAGTCGCAGGGCACGAAGGCGGAGTCGGCGCAGTGGTCACGGGTGCGCTACCGCGGTTTCTCGTTCCTCTCGGTGGAGGCGGTCAGCGGCGCCAGGCCGGTGCTGAAGGTGTCGGCGCTGGCGTCGGACGGTGAGCGCATCGACCACTTCGAGGTGCGGCGCGGGGCGTGAGGCCCCGCACCGCGCCTCGGCGGGCGGCTCCCGGTCCTGCGGTGAGGCTGCGGCTCAGTGGCCGCTGGATCCGCCGTTGTCCCTGCGGTCGAGGGCGCGCTGGAGCGCTGCGGCGGCGTTCTTGCGGTCGGACTCGGTCGTGCGGGAAACGTGACGGACTCGGCGGCGGACGGTCGTCTCGGCCATGGGAAATCGACTCCTTCGACAGCACGGAGTGCACAGGGAGGGTTACGAGACGCCGGAAGGGGCGGGGAGCGGTGCCGCAGGGATTGCCTGCACGGGGCCCGGCTCACGACCGCCATTCGCTTGGTCGAGCGAGACGTTCGGCTCCTACAAAACTAAGGGAGGGCGGAGCGTCTGTCTCCACAATTACTCGGACTTCCTACTATCTGAGACGGTGGACTGCGTCACACCGCCCTGACCTGCGGTGATCTCTAGAGCACGTCGCCGTCGCGCCAATCGAAGAGCAGCTCGTACGCGGGGTCGAGCGGACCGGCGAGGGCGGGGCGCACGTACGTGCTGTCCTCTTCCTCCGGCAGGCGGACCACGCCGTCCCGCGGGCTGAGGGCGTGCACCTGGCCGTTCCAGAGCCGCCACCCCCGGGAGGCGTAGAGCCGGGCTCCGTCGTCGCTCGCGGAGAGGGCACCGAGCTCGTAGGCGCGGTCGACGATCCGTTCCAGTTCCGTCATGACCAGCCCGCCGAGGCCGGTGCGGCGCGCGTCGGCGCGGACGGCGACGTTCTCGACGTACCCGGTGCGCAGCCACCGGCCGCGGTGCCGCACCCGGCGCATCACGACGGCGCCGTGCGCGGCGAGTCCCGAGCCGTCGTGGACGAGGGCGTGCATGCCGCCGAGGCCGTGGTCCCAGTCCTCGTCACCGAAGTCGCCCTCGAAAGAGGCGTCCAGGAGGCGGCGCACGGCGTCGAGTTCGGCGGGGCTCAGGTCGGCGGTGTGGACGGTGCGCGCTCGGGTGGTCACCGCCCCAGTCTTCCCCCGGGCATGCCGACGGGCCAGGTCTTCTCGACCTGGCCCGTCGGTGCGCCGGCGTGTGTCAGCCCATGTGCGGGTACGTGTAGTCGGTCGGCGGGACCAGCGTCTCCTTGATGGCGCGGGTCAGGGTCCAGCGCATCAGGTTCTGCGGGGCGCCGGCCTTGTCGTTGGTGCCGGAGGCGCGGCCGCCGCCGAAGGGCTGCTGGCCGACGACGGCGCCGGTGGACTTGTCGTTGATGTAGAAGTTGCCGGCCGCGTAGCGGAGCCTGTCCGCCGTGTACGCGGCGGCCGCGCGGTCGTTCGCGATGACCGAGCCGGTGAGGGCGTAGTCGGAGACGGACTCCATCTGGGTCAGCATCGCGTCGTACTCGTCGTCCTCGTAGACGTGCACGGCGAGGATCGGCCCGAAGTACTCGGTGCGGAAGACCTCGTTCTCCGGGTCGGTGCACTCGATGACGGTCGGGCGGACGAAGTAGCCCTCGGAGTCGTCGTAGGTGCCGCCCGCGACGATCGTGCAGGAGGCGTCCTTCTCGGCGCGGTCGATGGCGGCCTTGTTCTTGGCGAAGGCGCGCTCGTCGATGACGGCGCCGATGAAGTTGGACAGGTCGGTGACGTCACCCATCCGAATGCCGTCGACCTCTGCCGCGAACTCCTCCTTGAAGCCGGAGTTCCAGAGCGAGGCGGGGACGTACGCACGGGACGTGGCGCTGCACTTCTGGCCCTGGTACTCGAAGGCGCCCCGGGTCAGTGCCGTCTTGAGGATCGCCGGGTCGGCCGACGGGTGGGCGACGAGGAAGTCCTTGCCGCCGGTCTCGCCGACCAGGCGCGGATAGGTGCGGTACTTCTCGATGTTCGCGCCGACCGTCTTCCACAGGTACTGGAAGGTCCTGGTCGAGCCGGTGAAGTGGATGCCGGCGAGGTCGCGGTGCTCCAGGGCGACCTTGGAGACCTCGATGCCGTCGCCGGTGACGAGGTTGATGACGCCCTTGGGCAGGCCCGCCTCCTCCAGCAGCTGCATCAGCAGCACGGCGGCGTGCGTCTGCGTCGGGGACGGCTTCCAGACCACGACGTTGCCCATCAGGGCCGGGGCCGTCGGCAGGTTGCCCGCGATCGCGGTGAAGTTGAAGGGCGTGACCGCGTAGACGAAGCCCTCCAGCGGGCGGTGGTCCAGCCGGTTCCACACGCCCGGGGCGTTGGCCGGCGGCTGCTCCGCCAGCAGGCCGCGGGCGTAGGAGACGTTGAAGCGCCAGAAGTCGATCAGCTCGCAGGGCGTGTCGATCTCGGCCTGCTGAGCGGTCTTGGACTGGCCGAGCATGGTGGAGGCGGCAAGCGTCTCGCGCCACGGTCCGGACAGCAGCTCGGCGGCGCGCAGGATGATCGCCGCGCGGTCGTCGAAGGACAGCGCGCGCCAGGCGGGGGCGGCGGCCAGGGCCGCGTCGATGGCGCCCTGGGCGTCCGCCTGCGTGGCGTTGCGGTAGGTGCCGAGCACGGCCTTGTGGTTGTGCGGCTGGACGACCTGGAAGGCCTCGCCGCCGCCCATCCGCTTCTCGCCGCCGATGGTGCAGGGCAGGTCGACGGGGTTGTCGGCCAGCTCCTTCAGCTTGGCCTCCAGCCGGGCCCGCTCGGGCGAGCCGGGGGCATAGCCGTGCACCGGCTCGTTGACGGGGGTGGGGACCTGGGTCACAGCGTCCATGGTGTCCGTAACTCCTTACTGAGCGGTGTTTTCCGGTCTCGGCCCTCGTGGGGCTGTCAGCCCTTGGTGATCATGCTGCGGGCGAAGAAGCGCAGGTTGGCCGGCTTCTCCGCGAGACGGCGCATGAAGTAGCCGTACCAGTCGGTGCCGTAGGCGGTGTAGACGCGCATCCGGTGGCCCTCGGCGGCCAGCCGCAGGTGCTCCTCGGTGCGGATGCCGTAGAGCATCTGGAACTCGTACGCGTCGGGCTTTCGCCCGGCCTGGTGGGCGAGTTCCTGGCCGATCGCGATCAGGCGCGGGTCGTGGGACCCGATCATCGGGTAGCCCTCCCCCTGCATCAACGTCCGCAGAACGCGCACGTATGCCCGGTCGGTCTCGTGTTTGTCCTGGTACGCCACGGAGGCGGGCTCCTTGTACGCACCCTTGACCAGGCGGACCCGGCTGCCGTTCTCCGCGAGGCGGCGGGCGTCGGCCTCGGTGCGGAACAGGTAGGCCTGGATGACGCAGCCGGTCTGCGGGAAGTCCTTCCGCAGCTCCTCGTGGATGGCGAACATCGAGTCGAGGGTGGTGTGGTCCTCGGCGTCCAGCGTGACCGTGGTGCCGATCTCGGCGGCGGCCTCGACGACCGGGCGGACGTTCTTCAGGGCCAGTTCGTGGCCGTCGTCCAGTGCCTGCCCGAACATCGACAGCTTCACCGACATCTCGGCGCGGGTGCCGAGCTCCAGCGGCTTGAGGCGGTCGACGAGCTCCAGGTAGGCGTCCCGGGCGGCGGCGGCCTGCGCGGGGTTGGTGATGTCCTCGCCGACGACGTCCATCGTCAGCTCCAGCCCCTGCTCGGTCAGGCTGCGGACGACGGGGACGATGTCGTCGACGTCCTCGCCCGGGATGAAGCGGTCGACGACCTGCTTGGTCACCGGGGCCGCCGAGATCAGGCGTCGCATCCGGTCGCTGCGAGACGCGGCGAGAATCACGGGACCCAGCACGGGGCACCTCCAAGCACCAGCAACGTGAAGGCCGGACCCCTCGCGGACGACGCGTCGGGTACGGCACGGAGAACCACCGTGAAACCTAAGGATCCCTCCGATCGTGGGCCATCGACAGCTGTCACGCATCCGTGCCGCAGATCTCAGACAGATGTATGAAGGGTTCCGGGAAGTGCGCGACAATGCCCCGGTGACGTCGGAACACAGGGGCGACTACGAGGAGCTGGTCGACGAGATCTCGGAGCTGCTCGGCGCGCCCGCGACCCTGGAGAACCGGGACTTCGAGCTGATCGCCTTCGGGGCCTACGACAGCGAGGGCGACCTCGATCCGTCGGCCCTGGACCCGGTGCGCACCCGCTCGATCCTCACCCGCCGTTCGACGGCGGCGGTCCGGGCCTGGTTCGAGGGCTTCGGCATCACCCGCGCGACGGAACCGGTCCGTATCCCGCCGACGCCCGAGGCCGGGGTCCTGCGGGGCCGGATCTGCCTCCCCGTCCGCCACCGGGGTGTGGTGCACGGCTACGTCTGGCTGCTGGACGACGATCCCGGCCCGAGCGAGCGGCAACTGTCCGCCGCCATGCGGGTCACGGCCCGCATAGGCGCCCTGCTCGCGGACGAGGCGCAGCACGGCGCCGACCTCAGCCGCGAACTCCGGGCCGTCCTGACCGCCGAGCCCGGCTGGCAGGGCGACATGGCCGTCGCCGAGCTCCGTACGGCCCTCGGCCCCCGAGCCGACGGCCTCCACGCCCTGGTGTGCGTCGCCCCCTGGCCCTCGGCCGACCCGGACGACGCTCCGTCGGCGCGCGCGATCCCGGGTGCGACGGCGCTGTGCACCGTGCCGTGGGGGTCGACGGCCCAGTGCCTGGCGGTGCTGATCCGCCTGCGCTCCCCGGACGTCCTGACTCCCGCGACCACGGCGGCGGGACGGCTGCTGGAGCGGGCCCGCGGGGCAGGCGGGCCGGCTGGTGGCGGCCCGGCACCGGCACGGGCCGCCGGTATCGCCACCCCCCGCTCCGGCCTCGCCGAGTCGGCGACCGCCTGGCGGGAGGCCTCGGCGGCGACCCGTGCGGCGCTGGCCGAGGCACGCTTCGGGCCGGTCGCGCAGTGGTCGTCGATCGGGCCGTTCCGGCTGCTCACCGCCCTGCCCCCGGAGGTCGCTCACGACCCCGTCGCCCGCACTCTGCTCGCCCCGGTCCACCAGGAACTCGCCCGGACCGCCGAGGTCTACCTCGACTGCGCCGGCCAGGCCGCCCGTGCCGCCGCCGAGCTGGGCATCCATCGCCAGACCCTGTACTACCGCCTGTCCCGGATCGAGAAGCTCACCGGCCTCGACCTGGACGACGGCGAGGACCGCCTGCTGCTGCACATGGCCCTCAAGGCACACCGATTGTGAGGACGGTCCGTTCATGCCCCTGCTGCTGCTCGACCTCGACAACACCCTGATCGACCGGGACGCCGCCTACCGCGCCATGCTGCTGGATTTCCTGGCCGAGCACGGGCTGCCCGAGGGCGACATCGACTGGCTCATGACCGTCGACGCCAGTGGGTACACGGCCCGCCCGGAGGTCGCCCGGGCCATGCACGGGCGGTACGGCGACCGCGTCCCGCGTGACGCGGTGCGCGCCCTGCTCGACCGGGGCGCGGCCGACCGTGTCGTGCTGTCCGCGCCCGTCCGCACTGCCCTCGAGAAGGCCACCGCCGCCGGCTGGACCCTCGCCATCGTCACCAACGGCCGTACCTCCCAGCAGGAGAGGAAGATCCGCGTCACCGGCCTCGACGAGCTGACCCACGGCTGGGCCGTCTCCGAGGCGGTCGGCCACAAGAAGCCCGCGCCGGAGATCTTCCACGCCGCTGCCGCCGCCGTCGGCGCCCCACTGGAGGGCGCCTGGGTCATCGGAGACTCCCCGCACGCCGACATCGCCGGCGCGGCCGGCATCGGCGCCCGCAGCGTGTGGGTGTCGGCGGGCCGTCCGTGGGCCGGGACGGCGCTCACCCCCACCCGCACCGCCCCCGACACCGCGTCCGCCATCGACTCGGTCGTCGGCGCACCCGGGTGAAGCGTCACTTCCTCTCCGCCGCCTCGATCACCCCGCGCAGCCCGGCTGCGAGCTGCTCGGCCTCCGGCGCGCTCTCCGGGTCGAAGGTCCACTGCGCCATCAGGCCCATCATCAAGGTCAGGTAGAAGTACCCGACGGTGTCCACCCGCTCGTCCGTCACCTCGTCCTCGGGCCCGCCGAGGAAGAGCGTCACGATGCCGCGCGCGCCCTCGCGCTGGGCCCGCGCGAGATGCTCCCGCACCTCCGGCAGCTGATCCCCCATGGCCACGATCTCCATGCTGAGCCGCCACATCGAGCCGGGCTCCCGCATGGTCCCGATGATGTTCGCCCACACGTCGGTGAAGCGCTCCAGTGATCCCGGCTCGCCCCGCAGCTCACCGCCCCCCTCGAAGGCGTCGGACATGCCCTCCACCATCTCGACGTACGCCTGCGCCAGCAGCGCGTCCTTCGAGCCGTAGTGGTAGCCGATCGAGGCCAGGTTGGTCCCCGACTCCTTGACGATGTCGCGCGCGGTCGTACGCAGGAAGCCCTTCGCCAGCAAGCAGCGCTTGGCGCCCTCCAGCAGATCCTCTCGGTGTCCCATGGGCCGCCACCCTATCCCCAGATCCAGACGGACGTATTAAACAACCGTACTAGACAACCGTTTAATACGCTCGTACAGTCCTGCTCATGACCACCAACCCGCCCCCTCCCGTCCTCGCCGGCCGCCGTGAATGGACGGCCCTCGGCGTGCTGATGCTCCCGCTGCTGCTGGTCTCGATGGACGTCTCCGTCCTCTACTTCGCGATCCCCGCGATCAGCGCCGACCTGGAGCCGAGCGCCACCCAGCAGCTGTGGATCTTCGACATCTACGGCTTCGTGCTGGCCGGCCTGCTGATGACGATGGGCTCGCTCGGCGACCGCATCGGCCGCCGCAGGCTCCTGCTGATGGGCGCCGCCGCCTTCGGCACGGCGTCCCTGGTCGCGGCCTACGCGAACAGCGCCGAGACCCTGATTGCCGCCCGCGCGGTCCTCGGCATCGGCGGCGCGACCCTGATGCCGTCCACGATGGCGCTCGTGCGCACGATGTTCACCGACCCCGCCCAGCGCACCAAGGCGATCGGTGTGTGGTCGGGAGTGATGACGGCCGGCATCGCGCTCGGCTCGGTGATGAGCGGGTTGCTCGTCGAGCACTTCTGGTGGGGCTCGGTCTTCCTGGTCAATCTGCCCGCGATGCTGCTGCTCCTGATCCTGGGTCCGGTTCTGCTGCCCGAGTCGCGCACGCCGGACCCCGGCCGCTTCGACCTGCTGAGCGTCCCCCTGTCGATGGCGGCGGTGCTCCCCGTGATCTACGGCCTGAAGGAACTCGCGGCCGAGGGCTGGAACGTGCGGTACGCGATGTCGGTGACCGTCGGTCTGCTCTTCGCCGCGCTGTTCGTCCACCGCCAGCGCACGGCGGCCTCCCCGTTGATCTCCCCGGACCTGTTCCGGGCCCGCGGCTTCAGCCCGGCCGTCGTCCTCAACCTCGCCGCCGCCTTCGGCATGATGGGCTCGGCGTACTTCACGACCCAGTACATCCAGTCGGTCCTGGACAAGGGGCCCCTCGAAGCGGCGCTGTGGAGCCTGCTGCCGTCGGTGCCCATCGGGATCGCTGCCCCGGTCTGCGCACAGCTCGTGCAGCGGGGCGTTGCCCGCGCGCACGTCGTCGGCGCAGGCTTCGCGGTCGCCGCGTGCGGCTACGTGATGCTGGCCCTGGCCGGCACGAACTCCCTGTGGCTGCTGCTGGCCGCGTGCGCCGTCCTGGCCTGCGGCAGCGTGGCCGTCATGTCGCAGGTGGCGGACCTGGCCCTGAGCGCCGCCCCCGTGGAGAAGGCCGGCGCCGCGTCGTCCCTGCTGGAGACGGGCACGGAGTTCGGCGGCGCGATGAGCATGGCGCTCCTCGGCTCCATCGGCACGGCCGTCTTCCGACACGAGATCCCGGCCTCGGCACCCGCCGCGGCACGCGAGACCCTCGGCGGCGCCCTGGCCGCGGCCGACCGGCTCCCGGGGCGCGCGGGGGACGCCCTGGCGACGGCGGCGCGCGAGGCCTTCACCAGCGGCATGCACGCGGCGGCCGTCACGGGCGCGGTGCTGCTGGCCGGTGCGGCGGCAGCGGCGGTGCTGACCCTGCGGCGGGTGGGGGGACGGAAAAACGCCGGACGGGCTGATCGGCTCAGCCCGTCCGGCGTCTGAGGGACGTTCCCGTTCAGGACGAACGGACGCCCGGGGGCACAGCCCCCGGGAAGGTCAGGCCAGGTTCACCGAGCGGGCCGAGGTCGCCCCGATCTCCGCGGCCACCTCGGCCAGGACGTTCGCCGTCACCGTGTCGTCCACGGTCAGGACCGCCAGCGCCTCGCCGCCGGCCACCGCACGCGAGACCTGCATGCCGGCGATGTTGAGGCCCGCCTCGCCGAGGATGCGGCCGACCGTGCCGACGATGCCGGGGCGGTCCTCGTACTTCAGGACCAGCATGTGGTCGGCGAGCGCGAGGTCGACGTCGTAGTCGCCGACCGCGACGATCTTCTGCAGGTGCTTGGGACCGGCCAGCGTGCCGGACACCGACACCTCCTCACCGTCGGCGAGGGTGCCGCGCACCGTGACGACGTTGCGGTGCTCGGTGGCCTCGGAGCTGGTGGTGAGGCGCACCTCGACACCGCGCTCCTGCGCGAACAGCGGGGCGTTGACGTAGGAGACCGTCTCGTCGACGACGTCCTCGAAGACACCCTTGAGCGCGGACAGCTCCAGCACCTTCACGTCGTGCTGGGTGATCTCGCCGTACACCTCGACGTCGAGGCGGACCGCGACCTCACCGGCGAGCGCGGTGAAGATCCGGCCCAGGCGCTCGGCGAGCGGCAGACCCGGCTTGACGTCCTCGGCGATGACACCGCCCTGCACGTTCACCGCGTCCGGCACGAGTTCACCGGCGAGGGCGAGGCGCACCGAGCGGGCGACGGCGATACCGGCCTTCTCCTGCGCCTCGTCGGTGGAGGCACCGAGGTGCGGGGTGCAGACGACCTGGTCGAACTCGAACAGCGGGGAGTCCGTGCAGGGCTCCTTCGCGTAGACGTCGAGGCCGGCACCGGCGACCCGGCCCTCCTTGAGGGCGGAGTAGAGGGCCTCCTCGTCGACGATCCCGCCGCGCGCGGCGTTGACGATGCGCACGCTCGGCTTGACCTTGCGCAGCGCCTCGTCGCCGATGAGGCCGACGGTCTCGGGGGTCTTGGGGAGGTGCACGGTGATGAAGTCGGAGACCTCGAGCAGCTCGTCCAGCGAGAGCACCTTCACGCCCATCTGGGCGGCGCGGGCGGGCTGGATGTAGGGGTCGTAGGCGACGACCTTCATGCCGAACCCGGACATGCGCTGGGCGACCAGCGCACCGATACGGCCCAGGCCCACCACACCGAGGGTCTTCTCGGCGAGCTCGACGCCCGTGTACTTGCTGCGCTTCCACTCGCCGTTCTTCAGCGCGGCGTTGGCCTGCGGGATGTGGCGGGCGGTGGCGACGAGGAGACCGCAGGCCAGCTCGGCGGCGGTCACGATGTTCGAGGTGGGGGCGTTGACGACCATCACGCCGGCCTTGGTGGCGGCGGAGACGTCCACGTTGTCCAGGCCGACGCCGGCTCGTGCGACGACCTTGAGCTTGTTCGCGGCGGCGATCGCCTCGGCGTCGACCTTGGTGGCCGAACGGACCAGGATCGCGTCCACGTCGGCGATGGCCGGGAGCAGGTCGGCCCGGTCCGCGCCGTTGCAGTGCCGGATCTCGAAGTCCGGGCCCAGGGCGTCGACGGTGGCGGGCGACAGCTCTTCAGCGATGAGTACGACGGGTTTCGAGCTCACGTGAGTCCTCACAAGTCCAGTGCTGCGGACGGCCGTCCCGACGGCCGCAGGCGGTGGAGGGGGGCTAGCCGCGGAAGACGCACGACGCTGTGGGCCTGACGCGTATGTGTGCAGCAGTCTAGTGGCGCATGGGGCGTCGTCCGGTGCCGCTGCGGAAGGATCACCCGTCCGTGGCCGGACGGGATGGACAACGCCGTACCACCGACGTTACCCGGGGTTCGCCGAAGGGGCCGGAACGGGTTCGCTCCGGCCCCTCGGGCGGTCGGCTCACGCCTCTTCGTCGACCCAGCTCATGAGCTTGCGCAGCTCCTTGCCGGTGGTCTCCAGCAGGTGCTCGGAGTCCTGCTTCTTGTACTCGTTGTACTTCTTCAGACCGCCGTGGTACTCGTCCATCCACTGCGTCGCGAAGGTGCCGTCCTGGATCTCGGCGAGGACCTTCTTCATCTCGGCCTTGGTGGCGTCCGTGATGATGCGCGGGCCGGTGACGTAGTCGCCCCACTCGGCGGTCTCGGAGATCGACCAGCGCATCTTCTCCAGGCCGCCCTCGTACATGAGGTCCACGATCAGCTTCAGCTCGTGCAGGCACTCGAAGTAGGCGATCTCCGGCTGGTAGCCCGCCTCGGTCAGCGTCTCGAAGCCGGCCTTGACCAGCGCGGCGGTGCCACCGCAGAGGACGGCCTGCTCACCGAACAGGTCGGTCTCGGTCTCCTCGGTGAAGGTCGTCTTGATGACGCCGGCGCGGGTGCCGCCGATGCCCTTCGCGTAGGACAGGGCCAGCGCGAAGGCGTTGCCCGTTGCGTCCTGCTCGACGGCGGCGATGCAGGGAACGCCGCGGCCCTCCTCGTACTGGCGGCGCACCAGGTGGCCCGGGCCCTTCGGGGCGACCATGCAGACGTCCACGCCGGCCGGGGGCTTGATGAAGCCGTAGCGGATGTTCAGGCCGTGGCCGAAGAACAGGGCGTCGCCGTCGTTCAGGTTCGGGGCGATGTGCTCCTCGTAGACCTGGGCCTGGATCGGGTCCGGGACGAGGATCATGATGACGTCGGCCTCGGCGGCGGCCTCCGACGGGCTCACCACGCGCAGGCCCTGCTCCTCGGCCTTGGCCTTGGACTTGGAGCCCTCGTGCAGACCGACGCGGACGTCGACACCCGAGTCACGGAGCGACAGCGCGTGGGCGTGGCCCTGGCTGCCGTACCCGATGACCGCGACCTTGCGGCCCTGGATGATGGACAGGTCGGCGTCGGCGTCGTAGAACAGCTCGGCCACTTTGGGTTCTCTCCTCGGGAGTGCAGGTGTTGCGTCCCACCGTATGACGGGGGGCGGAAGGGAAGTCTGCGGGTCTCGGAATACGGGCGGCCGACGGCGCGCCGACCGCCCGTTACAGGTCTCAGGCCGACCGGTCCAGAGCGCGCAGCGACCGGTCCGTGATGGAACGGGCACCGCGGCCGATGGCGATCGTGCCGGACTGGACGAGCTCCTTGATGCCGTACGGCTCCAGCATCTTGAGCATCGCGGTCAGCTTCTCGCCGGAGCCGGTGGCCTCGATGGTGACGGCCTCCGGGGAGACGTCGACGGTCTTGGCGCGGAACAGCTGGACGATCTCGACGATCTGGGAGCGCGTCTCGTTGTCGGCGCGCACCTTCACCAGCACGAGTTCACGCTGGACCGCCTGCGACGGCTCCAGCTCGACGATCTTCAGCACGTTGACGAGCTTGTTGAGCTGCTTGGTGACCTGCTCCAGCGGCAGGTCCTCCACGCCGACGACGATGGTGATGCGGGAGATGTCGGGGTGCTCGGTGACACCGACGGCGAGCGAGTCGATGTTGAAGCCGCGACGGGAGAAGAGGGCGGCGATCCGGGCGAGGATGCCGGGGGTGTTCTCCACCAGGACGGAGAGCGTGTGCTTGGACATGATCTCTTCGGTCTCTCTCGCTCAGTCGTCTTCGTTGTCGCCGAAGTCGGGGCGGACGTCCCGGGCGGCCATGATCTCGTCGTTGGAGGTGCCGGCGGCGACCATCGGCCACACCATCGCGTCCTCGTGGACGATGAAGTCGATGACGACCGGGCGGTCGTTGATCGAGTTCGCCTCTTCGATGACCTTGTCGAGGTCGTCCGGGGACTCGCAGCGGATGGCGTGGCAGCCCATGGCCTCCGACAGCTTCACGAAGTCGGGGACGCGGGTGCCGCGGGCCTCGGGGTTGACGTCGTCCGGGCCGGAGTGCAGCACGGTGTTGGAGTAGCGCTGGTTGTAGAAGAGGGTCTGCCACTGGCGGACCATCCCGAGGGCGCCGTTGTTGATGACGGCGACCTTGATCGGGATGTTGTTCAGGGCGCAGGTGGTCAGCTCCTGATTGGTCATCTGGAAGCAGCCGTCGCCGTCGATGGCCCACACGGCACGCTCGGGCGCTCCGGCCTTGGCTCCCATGGCGGCCGGGACGGCGTAGCCCATCGTTCCGGCGCCGCCGGAGTTCAGCCAGGTGCCCGGCTTGTCGTACTCGATGAAGTGGGCGGACCACATCTGGTGCTGGCCGACGCCCGCCGCGAAGATCGTGCCCTCCGGGGCCAGCTGCCCGATGCGCTCGATGACCTGCTGCGGTGAGAGCGAGCCGTCGGCGGGCTGGTCGTAGCCGAGCGGGTAGGTGTCGCGCCAGCGGTTCAGGTCGTTCCACCACATGCTGTAGTCGCCCTGGTGGCCCTCGCCGTGCTCCTTCTGCACGGCCTGGATGAGGTCGGCGATGACCTCCCGGGCGTCGCCCACGATCGGCACGTCGGCAGCGCGGTTCTTGCCGATCTCGGCCGGGTCGATGTCCGCGTGGACGATCTTGGCGAAGGGGGCGAAGCTGTCCAGCTTGCCGGTGACGCGGTCGTCGAAGCGGGCGCCGAGGGCGACGATCAGGTCGGCCTTCTGCAGTCCGGTGACGGCGGCGACCGAGCCGTGCATGCCGGGCATGCCCAGGTGCTGCGGGTGCTTGTCGGGGAACGCCCCGAGCGCCATCAGCGTGGTGGTGACGGGGGCACCGGTGAGCTCGGCGAGGACCTTCAGCTCGGCCGTGGCCCGGGCCTTGAGGACACCGCCGCCGACGTACAGCACGGGTCGCCTGGCCTGGGTGATCAGCTTGGCCGCCTCGCGGATCTGCTTGGCGTGCGGCTTGGTCACCGGGCGGTAGCCGGGCAGGTCCATGGCGGGCGGCCAGGAGAAGGTGGTCTTCGCCTGGAGGGCGTCCTTGGCGATGTCGACCAGGACCGGGCCGGGGCGGCCCGTGGAGGCGATGTGGAACGCCTGGGCGATGATCCGCGGGATGTCCTCGGCCTTGGTGACGAGGAAGTTGTGCTTGGTGATCGGCATGGTGATGCCGACGATGTCCGCCTCCTGGAAGGCGTCCGTGCCGATCGCCTTCGATGCCACCTGGCCGGTGATCGCGACCAGCGGCACGGAGTCCATGTGCGCGTCGGCGATCGGGGTGACCAGGTTGGTGGCACCGGGGCCGGAGGTGGCCATGCAGACACCGACCTTGCCGGTGGCCTGCGCGTAGCCGGTGGCGGCGTGACCGGCGCCCTGCTCGTGGCGGACCAGGACGTGGCGCACCCGGGTCGAGTCCATCAGCGGGTCGTAGGCCGGGAGGATCGCACCGCCGGGAATGCCGAATACCGTGTCGGCGCCGACCTCCTCGAGAGAGCGGATGAGGGACTGCGCGCCCGTCACCTGCTCGGGGGCGGAGTGTCCTCCGGATCGGGGCCGGGGCTGCGGGTGGTGGGCCCCGGTGGCCTGCTCGGTCATCGGCATTCTCTTCTCAGATGCTGAGGGTTTTTTGCGAGAGTTGTGCGGTTTTCGGCTGCTGCACGGAGGGTGCCTGTGCAACAAAAAACCCCTCGTGCCATAAGGCAAGCGAGGGGAGCGCGCCGGGTGGGGTCGCTGAGCGGTCGAGGCTCAGCGTCAGCCGACGCGCTTTCCAAGTACGAGAATTCGGGTGCGCATGGCACTGACCCTCCCCCCGGCACGCACTCACTGTCAAGTAGGTGGGACGGGAGTCTCATTATGTGAGCGCAAGGCCGTGCCGCCTCCGATGACGGCGGACACACCCGAGTTGTACACCCGCGCGGTGCCGCCCGCGAACGCCGGTTCCGACGGTGCGTTCGGCACCGGGTAGTGACCGGCGGCGAGCGCACGGCGCAGCCGGTACTCGTCGAGCGGCCCGGAGAAGGCCATGCCCTGCCCGTGCGTGCAGCCCATCGCGCGCAGGGCGACGACCTGCTCGGGCAGATCGACCCCCTCCGCCACGGACTTCAGCCCGAGATCGCCCGCGATGCGCAGCAGCCCGGAGGTGATCTTGTGCAGGCGCGCGGACTCGACGACGCCCTCGACCAGACCGCGGTCGAGCTTCAGCACGTCGACGGGGAGCCGCCGAAGGGCCGTGATCGCCGCGTAGCCGCTGCCGAAGCCGTCGAGCGCGATCCGTACGCCGACCCGCCGCAGGGCGCCCAGACGCCGCTCCAGCTCGTCCAGCGACACCCTCGGGTCGGCGTCCGACAGCTCGATGATCAGCGACCCCGGCGGCAGGCCGTGCCGCGTGAGCAGCGCCTCGATCGAGCCGAGCGGCATCGACCGGTCCAGCAGCCGGCGGGCGCTCATCCGCACGACGACCGGCGCGGACAGCCCGGTCGCGTGCCGCTCGGCGGCCTGCTCGACGGCCTCCTCGATCATCCACCGGCCCAGTTCGGCGGTCCTTCCGCCGTCCTCGGCCACGCGCAGGAACTCCGCCGGGGTGAAGAGCACCCCTTGGGAGGAGCGCCAGCGCGCCTGTGCGGACACCGACGAGATCCGGCCGTCCTCCAGGCACACCACCGGCTGGTGCAGCAGGGCGAACTCCCCGTCGTGCAGCGCGGCCCGCAGCCGGGTGGCGAGCTCGGCCTTGCGCACGACGTCCTGCTGCATCTGCGGCTTGTACAGCTCGACGCGGCCCTTGCCGGCGGCCTTGGCGCGGTACATGGCCAGGTCGGCGTTGCGCAGCAGTTCCCCGGCGCCGAGGCCGGATTCCGCGAAGGCGACGCCGATGGAGGCGTTGACCCGGACATCGTTGCCGTCGATGAGGTAGGGCTGGGACAGCGTCGCCCTGAGGCGGTCGGCGAGCTCCAGTATGTGCCGCTCGCGTGCGTCCCGGTCGCGGGTGTTGTCCCCGGCGATCAGGGCCGCGAACTCGTCTCCGCCGAGCCGGGAGGCGGTGTCGCCGTGCCGGACGGAGTCCTGGAGCCTGCGGGCGGCCTGGACCAGCAGCGCGTCCCCGGCCTGGTGCCCGATCGTGTCGTTGACGGCCTTGAAGCCGTCGAGGTCGATGAAGAGCACGGCCGTGTTCCGCAGGGCCACGCCCCGGTCGGAGGCGCGGCGGCCCGAGAGGGCGTGCTGGACGCGTTTGGTGAACAGGGCGCGGTTGGGCAGGTCCGTGAGCGGGTCGTGCTCGGCGTTGTGCTGCAACTGCGCCTGCAGACGCACCCTTTCGGTCACGTCACGGCTGTTGAAGATGAGGCCGCCGTGATGACGGTTGACGGTCGACTCGACGTTCAGCCACCCGCCGTCGCCCGAGCGGAAGCGGCACTCGATCCGTGTGGTGGGTTCCTCGACCGGGTGGGCGGCGAGGAACCGGCGCACCTCGTGCACGACGCAGCCCAGGTCCTCGGGGTGGATGAGGTTGGCCAGTTCCGTACCCACCAGTTCCTCCGCCGAGCGGCCGTACACGCCGGCTGCTGCCGGGGAGACGTATCGCAGGATGCCGGTGGGTGCGGCGATCATGATGACGTCGCTGGAGCCCTGCACCAGGGAGCGGAAGTGGTTCTCCTTCTGCGCCAGCTCCTGGGTGAGGGTGATGTTGTCGAGCAGCATGATGCCCTGGCGCACGACGAGCGCGAGCACCACGGTGCCTCCGGTCAGCAGGACCACGCGGTCGACGCTGCGGCCGTTGAGGACGTTGTAGAGGATCCCCAGGGTGCACACGGCGGCCGCGAGATAGGGCGTGAGTGCGGCGAGGGAGCCGGCGATGGGCCGGGCGGCGGGGTACCGGCTGTGCTCGGCGCCGGGCAGGGGCGCCTGGTGGTGGGTGCCGCCGCGCTGCCCCGGTACATGCTCGTGCACCACGCGGGTGTGCCCGGCGGCGCCGTGCCGGTCGCCCTCCGCGCGGGTCCCGGCCCACGGGGCGTAGGCCAGGAGCAGCGAGCCGGCGAACCAGCCCGCGTCGAGCAGCTGTCCCGAGCGGTAGTCGTGGTGCATGAGCGGTGAGGTGAACAGGGCGTCGCACATCACGGTCAGGGCGAGGGCGCCGATGGCGGTGTTCACCGCGGAGCGGTTCACCGCGGACCGCCTGAAGTGCAGGGCGAGGACCATGCTGACCAGGGCGATGTCGAGCAGCGGGTACGCCAGGGACAGCGCGATGTGCGCCACGCCGGGCCCTTCCGATTTCGCGGCCTGGGCGAGGGCGAGGCTCCAGGCCAGCGTCAGCAGCGAGCCGCCGATGAGCCAGGCGTCCAGCCCGAGGCAGACCCAGCCGGCCTTGGTCACCGGGCGTTTGGCGAGCACGAGCAGTCCGACGATCGCGGGCGGCGCGAAGCAGAGGAAGAACAGGTCGGCGTAGCTGGGACTGGGCACGGGCAGTCCCAGGACCACCTCGTACCACCCCCAGACCAGATTGCCCAGGGACGCCATGACCGAGGAGAGGCCGAACAGCAGCCAGGCGGGTCGAAAGCGCGGGCGGCGGCTGCGGGCGTAGAGGAAGCACGAGACCGCGGCGGTGCCGGCCGCGGCGCTCAGCCCGAAGTCGCCCATGAAGAGGGCGACTTGGTAAGAGCCCCAGCCGAACGCCGCACCGACGGCGTATCCCGCGCAGGCCAGGGCGAGGACCAGTTTGAGGGCCGGGCCCGGCCGGCGGCCGGTGACCGGCGTGCGGGCCGGCAGCACGCCCGTGGAGGGAGGCTGTGCCCGCAGCGCTCCGTCCAGCGTGGGGGTGGGGGGCGCGCTCACCGGGCCCTCCCGGTCCGCGCGGCTCCCGGGTCCCGCGGACCCTGCCGGACCGCCTGGGTGTGCCTTCCGCTCCCGCCGGACCCGCGGTGACGATGACTGTGGTCCGTGTGGTGGTCGGTGCGGTGCTCGCTGTGGCGGGTGTGGTGGCCGACGTGATCGGCGTGCTGACCGCGACTGCTCGCGGCCGCCCGCCAGGGTCGCCGCCGGCCGCCCCGCCCCGTCGGATCGCTCGTCCATAGGCCGTGCATCGCCTGTCGCCCCCCTCACAGTCCGAAGTGTCCGTCCCCCGGCGCCGAACAGTCCCCGGCGCGGCCCCTGTCGGGACGATACACCAGTCTCGTCACTCAGGGACATAGGTTCTCTACGCTCCGTGACGATCACCAGATATATGAGTACCCACCGCACCCGGGGGATTGCGGACGGTACTCGAAGCTCTCTCAGTCGGTTGATGCACCCGTCGTGAGGATCACGTTGCGGAGCGGCTCCCGGTTCACATAACGGTTCAACTGGTCCACCAGGAGCCGCTTGGCGCGCGGAAGGAACGCGGAGGTGGGTCCGCCGACATGGGGGCTGATGAGTACCCCCGGCGCACGCCACAGGGGGTGTTCGCGCGCCAGCGGCTCCGGGTCGGTGACGTCGAGGGCGGCGGTGATGCGGCCGGTCTCCAGCTCGGCGAGCAGGGCCTTGGTGTCGACGACGGGGCCGCGCGCGACGTTGACGAGGAGCGCGCCGTCCTTCATCCGGGACAGGAAGTCGGCCCCGGCCAGGCCGCGGGTGGCTTCCGTGAGCGGGGTGGACAGGATCACGACGTCCGCTTCGGGCAGCAGCGCGGGGAGGTCGGTGAGCGGATGCACCGGACCGCGCGCCGTGGTGCGCTCGGAGCGCGCGACGCGCGCCACACGCGCCACCTCGAACGGAACGAGCCGGTCCTCGATGGCCTCGCCGATGGAGCCGTATCCCACGATGAGGACGTTCTTGTCGGCCAGAGCCGGCCGGAACCCGCCGAGCCACTCCCCCCGGTCCTGCGCGCGGACGAAGTCGGGGATCCCGCGCAGCGAGGCCAGGATCAGCGCGAGGGTGAGCTCGCCGGTGCTGGCCTCGTGCACGCCCCGCGCATTGCACAGCCGTACACCCGCGGGCAGGTGCCCGAGCCCCGGCTCCACGTGGTCGATCCCGGCGGAGAGGGTCTGCACGACCCGGATGTTGGTCATCCGCCCCATGGGCCGCACGCACAGCGGACTGGGCTTCATGTAGGGGACGACGTAGAAGGCGCAGTCGGCCGGGTCCGCGGGGAAGTCCTCCTCGCCGTTCCAGAATCGGTAGTCCGGGCCCTCGGGGAGTCCGTCGATCTCGTCCGGCGGGATGGGCAGCCACACGTCAGCAGTCATGCTCTGGAGGCTATGTCAGGAGCGTGTGACGGCAGAGGTTAGGTTGGGGTGGCTCGAACAGGGAGGGTCACGACCAGGTGGAGCGCAGGACGATCGGCGCGGCGGCGCTCGCGGTGGGGGCCGTCGGACTCGGGTGCATGCCGATGAGCTGGGCCTACAGCGCGTCGCGGCGGCGGGGCGACGAGTCGCTCAGGGCGGTGCACCGGGCGCTCGACCTGGGTGCGTCCCTGCTGGACACGGCCGACATGTACGGCCCGTTCACCAACGAACTGCTGGTGGGGCGGGCGTTGAAGGAACGGCGGTCCGACGCCTTCGTGTCGACGAAGGTCGGACTGCTCGTGGGCGACCAGCACATCGTCGCCAACGGGCGCCCCGGGTACGTGAAGCGGGCCTGTGACGCGTCGCTGCGGCGGCTGCAGACGGACGTCATCGACCTCTACCAGCTGCACCGGGCCGATCCCGAGGTGCCGGTCGAGGACACCTGGGGCGCGATGGCGGAGCTCGTCCAGGCCGGGAAGGTACGGGCGCTGGGCCTGTGCGCGGTGGGCGCACGGGCCCCCCGCCGGGCCGGGGCCCGGTTGCACGACGGAACGATCCGGCAGCTGGAGCGGGTGCAGCAGGTCTTCCCGGTGAGCGCGGTGGAGGCGGAGCTGTCGGTGTGGTCGCCGGAGGCGCTGGAAGCCCTGCTGCCGTGGTGCCGGACGCGAGGCGTCGGCTTCCTCGCCGCGATGCCGCTGGGCAACGGCTTCCTGACCGGCAGGCTGCGCCCCGGCGCGGGCTTCGAGGCGGACGATCCACGCGCCCGGCACCCGCGCTTCACCGCCGAGATGATGGCCGCGAACCAGCCGTTCGTCGCGGCTCTGCGCCGTGTGGCCCGCCGGCACGGCACGGGCGTCACGCCCGCCCAGGTCGCCCTGGCGTGGGTGCTGGCACAGGGTCCGCACGTGGTCCCGGTCCCCGGCACGAAGCAGGAGCGCTGGGTCACGGAGAACACGGCGGCGGCGCGGTTGCGCCTGACCCCGGACGATCTCAGGGAGATGGCCGCGCTGCCGCCGGCCCAGGGGTCGTGGGACTGAGGACGGGTTCGCGCCCGGGTGCGTTTCGGACAAACCCCGTGTTCTCGCTACGGCGTTCCGTGATCGGGAACTCTGGAGCCGCGAGCGGTGTATGACAGGGAGAAGGACCCGCCCCGTCGAAGGGACCCTGATCGTGCGACGTCGAGCCGTCCCGGCCGTGCTGACCGCCGCCGTGCTCCTGCTGACGGCCGGTTGCTCCTCCGACGAAGGAGGCCCGTCGGGCAAGGACGACAACGCCTCCCCGAGCCGTACGGCACCGGGATCGTCGCCACCGCCGCGGCAGGCCGCCAAGGAGACACCCCCGGCCCAGGGCTCGGTGAAGGTGGTGCGCACCGTCGCCAAGGGCCTGGACTCCCCCTGGGGTCTCGCCCCGCTGCCGGGCGGCGGGCTGCTGGTCGCCTCGCGGGATGACGGCACGATCGTCCGGGTCGACGGGAAGACCGGCAGGAAGACCGAGCTGGGCGAGGTGCCCGGGGTATCGGCGGCCGGGGAGGGCGGCCTGCTCGGGATCGCCCTGTCCCCCGACTACGCATCCGACCGCATGGTCTACGCGTACTTCACCTCGGCGTCCGACAACCGCATCGTCCGCATGATCTACGACGGGCAGAAGCCCACCGGCGAGCAGCTCGGCGCTCCCGACACGGTATTCAAGGGCATCCCCAAGGGCTTCATCCACAACGGCGGGCGCATCGCGTTCGGCCCGGACAAGATGCTCTACGTGGGCACGGGCGAGAGCGGCGACACGGGACTGTCCCAGGACAAGGACTCCGTGGGCGGCAAGATCCTTCGTCTGACCCCGGAGGGCGAGCCGGCTCCGGGCAACCCGTTCCCGGACTCGCCGGTGTACTCCTACGGCCACCGCAATGTGCAGGGTCTGGCCTGGGACGGCAAGCAGCGGCTGTTCGCCTCGGAGTTCGGGCAGGACACCTGGGACGAGCTGAACGCCATCGAGCCGGGCGGTAATTACGGCTGGCCGGATGCGGAGGGCCGGTCCGGCGACAAGGGGTTCCGCGATCCCGTCGACCAGTGGAGCACGGCCGAGGCCTCTCCCAGCGGCATCGCCCACGCCCAGGGGTCGATCTGGATGGCGGGCCTGCGCGGCAAGCGGATGTGGCGCATCCCGCTGGACGGCACGGCGGCCTCGGCGAAGCCGCAGGCGTTCCTGGAGGAGGAGTACGGGCGGCTGCGCACGGTCGTCGCGGCAGGCGGCGACAGGCTCTGGCTCGTCACCAGCAACACGGACGGCCGGGGCAGCCCGAAGGACGGCGACGACCGGATCCTGGAACTGCGGGTGACGTAGCCGCGGGAACCGGAAGGGCGGTTCCCCGCCCCGACCTCGTCGTCCCCCTGTCTCCTGCGGCGGACGTACGACGAGGAAGCGCGGGCTACTCCCCCGCGCCCTCGTCGTCCTCGTGCTCCTGCGGCGGGCGGACGACGACCTTCCCGGACGCGAGATCTATCGGTCCCCGTCCGGGGTCGCCGTCCCCGACGTCCTGACGGGTCAGTTCCAGGCGGTTCTGCTCGTCGCGGCTGTGCTTGCGCCCGGGTGAGAACAGTTCCTCGAAGACGTTGAACAACCGAACCTCCCTGGGGCCGCGGAGTCCGCGACGTCCCTTACAGCGTATGCCTCAGCCCGTGGGACCGGGCATGGCCATCTCGGCCGGGAACAACCCCAGCCGGTGCGCCACCGCCGCCGCCTCGCCCCGCCCGGAGACGCCGAGCTTCCCCAGGATGTTCGAGACGTGCACGCTCGCGGTCTTGGGTGAGATGAACAGTTCCTCCGCTATGCGGCGGTTGGTGTGCCCCGCGGCGACCAGGCGCAGGACGTCCCGCTCCCGGGTGGTGAGGCCGAGCGCGTCGGCGGGGTCGGCCGGTGCGGGGCCGGGTTCCGTGGCGGGCGTGAGCGGGAGGCGGGCGCGCCGGGCGAGCGCGGTGGCGGCGTCCTCGAGCGGCCGGGCGCCGAGGTGGCGGGCGACGGTGCGGGCGAGCCGCAGCAGTTCCGTGGCACGGCCGCGCTCGTCCTCGCCGCCGCCCGTCAGGAGGGACTCGGCCAGGCGGTACCGGACGCGGGCGAGGTCGTAGGGCCGGCCCAGGGGTTCGAAGGCGGTGACCACGTCCGACCAGGTGTCCGGGGTGCTCCGGCCCTCGGCGCGCAGGAGTTCGGCGCGGACCCACCGCTCGTGGGCGAGCCAGACGGGGGCGTGGGTGGTGAGGCGCTTGACGGCGGACAGGATGGCGCCCAGGACCTGCTCGCGGCCGTCGTGGGCGGCGGGCAGGGCCCGGGCGTCGGCCTCGGCGACGGCCGCCTCGAGCAGCAGCGGCCAGGCGTAGCGCTGGGTTCCGAGCGGGAAGCCGGAGGCGAGAGTGCGGGCCAGTTCGGCGCGGGCGTCGGCCAGGCGGCCCTCGGCGGCGGCGACGGCCAGGGTGAGGCAGGAGATCGGCAGGTCGTGCTGCGGCATGGGGTCGTGCGGGCCGTAGGAGGCGCGGGCCTCGGCGAGGTGGCGGGCGGCCTCGGACACCTGACCGCGGGCCAGGGCGAGGAACGCCTGGCTGTGGGCGCCCGATCCGTACGGCCCTGCCGTCTGCCCCAGCCGCTGGGCGCTGACGGCCGCCTCGGCGGCCTCGTCCCAGCGGCCCAGGGAGATGAGCGACTCGGCGAGGTTGCCCCGCACCCAGCCCTCGGACTCGGTCAGTCCCATCCTGGAGGTGAGCCGCAGGCCCTCGCGCAGGAGGGTGACGGCCTCCTCGGAACGGCCGATGCCCTCCAGTATCGAGGGCAGGTTCACATGGCTGCGGCCCACGACGACCGCGAGACCGCGGGCCACCACGTCGTCCCGCACCTCGTACATGTGGGCCAGCCCGGCTTCGATCTGCCCGGCCTCGACCATGAGCCCGCCGAGGGTGAGGCGGGCGTTGGACTCGATCTCGTCGGCGCCCACCATGCGCGCGTACTCGACGGCCCGCTCGGCGGCCGTCAGGGTCTCCGGACCGGGTTCGCGGAGCATCGACCAGTGGGCGGCCGTGGCCAGTACCTCGGCGTGCACCTCGGAGGGCGGCAGGCCGCGGACCAGCTCCTGCGCGGTGGCGATCTCCTTCCAGCCGTCGCCCCGGGCGAGCCGCTGGACCAGCCGGGAGCGCTGGATCCAGAACCAGGCGGTGCGCAGGGGGTCGTCCTCGTCCTCCAGCAGGCGCAGTGCCCGCTTGGTGATCTTCAGGGCGCGTTCGCGCTCCCCGCAGAGCCGTCCCGCGACGGCCGCCTCGGCCAGCAGGTCCAGGTGGCGCAGCGCGGTGGTGGCCGGGTCGCAGCCGCAGGGAGGGTAGACCTCGGTGTAGTCGACCGGGCGCAGGGTGGCGCGTACGGCCTCCGGAGCGGAGTCCCACAGTTCCATCGCCCGCTCCAGCAGCCGGAGTTGCTCGGAGTAGGCATGGCGGCGGCGGGCCTCGACGGAGGCTTCGAGGACGGCGGGCAGGGCCTTGGCGGCGTCGTGGGCGTGATACCAGTAGCTGGCCAGGCGGGTCGCCCGCTGGTCGGCCGGCACGAGGGACGGGTCGGCCTCCAGGGCATCGGCGTAGCGGCGGTTGAGGCGGGAGCGTTCGCCGGGGAGCAGGTCGTCGCTGACGGCCTCGCGGACCAGGGAGTGGCGGAAGCGGTAGCCGTCGCCGCCGGGTGCGGGGGCGAGGATGCTCGCGTTCACGGCGGCCCGCAGTGCCTCGATGAGGTCGTCCTCGGCGAGCCGGGCGACGGCGGCCAGCAGCCGGTACTCGACGGTGGAGCCGCCCTCGGCGACGATCCGGGCGACCTGCTGGGCGGACTCCGGCAGCCCTTCCACGCGGACGAGCAGCAGGTCGCGCAGGGAGTCGGTCAGGCCGGTCCGGCAGCCCTCGGGGGCGGCGACGGCGAGTTCCTCGACGAAGAAGGCGTTGCCGTCCGAGCGCTGGAAGATCGCGTCGACCCGGTCCGGCTCGGGTTCGTGGGCGAGGATGCCGGCCACCTGGCGGCCGACCTCGTCGCGGGTGAAGCGGGCGAGTTCGAGGCGGCGGATCGTGCGGAGCCGGTCGAGTTCGGCGAGCAGGGGCCTGAGCGGATGGCGGCGGTGGATGTCGTCGGAGCGGTAGGTGGCCACGACGACGAGGCGGCCGGTGCGCAGGGTACGGACGAGGTAGGAGAGCAGATGGCGGGTGGAGGCGTCGGCCCAGTGCAGGTCCTCCAGGGCGAGGACGACGGTGTGCTCGGCGGCGACGCGCTCCAGCAGGCGTGCGGTGAGCTCGAAGAGCCGGGCCGTGCCGTCCTCGTCGTGCCGCCCGGCCCGGGACTCGCCCAGCTCCGGCAGCAGCCGGGCCAGCTCCTCCTCCTGGCCCGCCGAAGCGGCGGCCAGCTCGCCGGGGAGTTCACGGCGCAGGGCGCGCAGCGCGGTGGAGAACGGGGCGAAGGGCAGTCCGTCGGCACCGATCTCGACACACCCGCCCAGTGCGAGGACCGCCCCGCGCCGGCGGGCCGCGGCGGCGAACTCCTCGACGAGGCGGGTCTTGCCGACCCCGGCCTCACCGCCGATGAGCAGCGCCTGCGGTTCACCTTCGCGGGCGCGGGCGAGGGCGTCGTACAGGGTGCCCAGTTCCTCGGCACGGCCGACGAACACGGGGCTGACGGACTGGGTTTCCACAGGCCCGAGCATCGCATGCGGGTCCGACGGCGTGGGACCGGTTTTCCGTCGAACGGCCGGAGCAGCGGCCGCCGTTCCCGTGTGAACGACGGCCGCTGCTCCCCGGACGGTCACGGCGGCGACCGGTGCCGCCCCGGCGTTCACGCCGTCCGGGCGGACCGGAGCCGGCGGAAGCGGCGGCTATGGCTCTCGTGCTCGGCGGAGTCTCCGCTTCCTTCGTGGCGGGACGCGCGGCGGGCCCGGGCGGCCTCGCGGACCAGACGGGCGTGGTCGGCCCGGCGGATGAGGTCGGAGGCGCGCAGCTGCTGGAGCTCGTACTCGTACATGGTGTGCCCTTCGGAGAGGCCGGTCACGGAGGGTTCTCCGCGATGACCTCACTCTCGTCTCCCAGGCGGGGCCGTCACATCGGGAGAGTTCCGCATCTTCGGCGGCGCACGGGGCCTTAGACGCGGCTGAAGGGCCTCAGGGGCTCCGTAAGGTACTCACGGAACCGCCTAAGACCCCTCAGGACCTGCGGGCTCTGGGCGCTCGGGCGCTCAGCTCGCGGACGGCAGTCCGAGCAGGATGCCGGTGTACTTGAGGACGGCCAGGAACAGGCCGATGACGCCGAGCGCGACTCCCGCCCAGGCGACGGACTTGATCCAGGGGGCCTGGACCCTGCCCGGCGTGCCGAAGGCGGGCCGGGCCAGCGTCACCACGCCGACGACCAGCGCGATCAGCGCGAACAGGCCGCCCCACAGGGCGGTGGTCTGCCAGGCGTCGCCGTAGACCGCCTGGATCTGCTGGGCCACGCCCGCGTTCTGCGCGGTCTCCAGCTGGCCGACGAGGTTCTGGCGCGCGGAGGCGACGGTGCCGATCCAGCTGCCGGTGAGCGAGACGACGCCCAGCGCGGCGGAGACCACGGCGGCAGCGCCCTGGCCGACGCCGGAGGGGTTCTCCTCCTTGGCGGGCGCGTCATCGGCCGCGGCCGGGACCTCGGTCCGGGGCACCTCGTCGGACTCGGTGGTGTCCACCGCCTTCTCATCGGTCGTGGCCTTCGTGGCCTCGGTCTCGTCCACTGCGTTCGTTGCCATGTCTCGCACCGTAGGGTCGCTGTCTGAGAAGTCTCTTAATGATCGCCGTGAGCCGCACGCGCGCGTGCGGCGCGCCACTCGGGCGCCAGCACCGACCAGACTTCGAGATCGTGCCGTACGCCACCATAGGGGTGGGCCTCGCGTCGTACGCCGTCGCGGGTCATTCCGAGTCGGCGCGCCACGTTCAGGCTGGGCTGATTGAGGGAGGCGGCGACCCATTCGACGCGGTGGATGCCGCGCTGCTCGACGGCCCAGTCGATGAGGACCCGCATCGCGCGCGTGACCAGACCCCGGCCCGTGGCGGCGGGCTCCAGCCAGCAGCCCACCTCGCAGTTGCCGGTCGCCGCGTCGAAGTTCAGGAACAGCACCCCGCCCACCAGGGTCCCCTCCAGCCACAGGCCGTGCAGGGAGCCGGTGTCGGCGGCGCGCATGTCCGCGTAGCGCTGGAGCTTGGCGCGGGCCGAGGTCAGGTCCGTCTCGGTCGTGCCGAACGGGATGTACTGACCGATGAACTCCCGCCCCCGCTCCAGGTGGGCCAGGAACTCCCCGGCGTGCCAGGGTTCCAGGGGCCTCAGCTCGGCGTCGTCACCCAGGGATATCGCGTACATCCCGCTGCCGCTCCTCCTCCGCCAGGACGTCCGCCACCTCGGCGTCCGTCGCGGCGGCCAGCCTCTCATGGGCGGCACGGCTCTCGGGCGGCTCGATGCTGATGCGCGGCATGCGCTTGTCCAGCCAGCGGGGCAGCCACCAGTTGGCCCCGCCGAGCAGGTGCATCAGGGCAGGGACGAGGAGCGTGCGCAGGACGAAGGCGTCCAGGGCGACCGCGGCGGCCAGGGCGATGCCGAACATGGCGATCACCCGGTCGCCGCTGAGCACGAAGGCGAGGAAGACGGAGATCATGATGACGGCCGCCGAGTTGATCACCCGGCTGGTCTCGGCGAGGCCGACGCGCACGGCACGCCGGTTGTCGCCGGTCTCCAGCCACTCCTCGTACATCCGGCTGACCAGGAAGACCTGGTAGTCCATGGAGAGGCCGAAGAGCACCGACACCATGATCACGGGCAGGAAGGGCTCGATGGGCCCGGCGCTGCCGAGGCCGAGCAGTTCGCTGCCCCAGCCCCACTGGAAGATCGCGACCACCACCCCGAAGGCGGAGGCCACGGCGGCGACGTTCATCGCGGCGGCCTTCAGCGGGATACCGATCGACCGGAAGGCGAGCAGGAGCAGCAGACACCCCAGGCCGATGACGACCCCGACGAACAGCGGCAGCTTGGAGACGATGACGTCGGCGAAGTCGTCGTAGCCGGCCGTCATGCCGCCCACCTGCACGTCGAGGGAGGTGCCCGCCTCCGCGCGCGGCAGCACCTCCTCGCGCAGCCGGTCGACGAGGTCGCTGGTCCGCTTCGACTGCGGGGAGGACTCCGGTACGACGGTCAGGTAGGCGGTGTGGCCGCCGGAGTCGAACGTCACCGGCGTCACCGAGGCGACGCCCTCGGTGCCGCGGAGGGTGCCGTCGAGGTTGTCCAGGGCGAGCTTGTCGTCGGCGCCGCCGACCTTCGTGACGAGGGTGAGCGGGCCGTTCACGCCGGGGCCGAATCCTTCGGCCAGCAGGTCGTAGGCCTGGCGGGTGGTGGCCGTCTCCGGGCCGTTGCCCTGGTCGGAGGTGCCCAGGTGCAGCGAGAGGGTGGGCAGCGCGAGGACGGCCATGACGACCAGGGCGACCGCGCCGAGCACCTTGGGGTGGCGCTCCACGAAGGCCGACCAGCGGGCCGCGAAGCCGGTGGGCATCTCGGGTTCCGGGCCGTGCTCGGCGAGGCGGCGACGCTCACGGCGGCTGAGCGCGCGCATGCCGATGAACGACAGCAGGGCAGGCAGCAGGGTCACGGAGGCGGCGACGGTGAGGATCACGGTGAGGCTGGCCGCTATGGCGACGCCGTTGAGGAAGCTCAGCCGCAGGATCAGCATGCCGAGCAGCGCGATGCACACCGTGGCACCCGCGAAGACGACCGCCCGTCCCGTGGTCGCGACGGCGTTCGTGGCGGCCTCGGTGACGGACAGCCCGCGTTTCAGCCCGCGCCGGTGCCGGGTGACGATGAACAGCGCGTAGTCGATGCCGACGCCCAGCCCGACGAGCATGCCCAGCATGGGTGCGAAGTCGGCGACGGTCATGGCGTGCCCGAGCAGCACGATCCCGGCGTAGGCGGTGCCCACGCCGACCAGGGCGGTGGCGATGGGCAGCAGGGACGCGGCGAGCGAGCCGAAGGCGAGGAACAGCACCACCGCGGCGACGAGCACGCCGACGATCTCGGCGAGGTGCCCGCCGGAGGACTCGGTGAGTGCGACGGCGCTGCCGCCCAGCTCCACCTGGAGCCCGTCGGTCCCGGCGCTCTTCGCCGTGTCGACGACCGCCTGTGCCTCCCCCTCGGCTATGTCCTCGGCCCGGTCGTCGAAAATGACCGAGGCGTACGCCGTGCGGCCGTCCTCGCTGATGCGGCCGGTGCCCGGCCCGTCGTAGGGGCTGGTGACCGACGCCACGCCCGGGAGGTTCTCGATCCGGTCCAGGATGCGGGTCATCGTCTGCTCGACGTCGGCGGCGCGGACGCTGCCGGACGTGGTGTGCCAGACGACGGTGTCGCTGTCGCCGCCGAGCCGCGGGAAGCCCTCGTGCAGCAGCTCGGTGGCGCGGCCCGACTCGGTACCGGGGACCTGGTAGTCGTTCGAGTACGTGGTGCCGGCGACGGCGGCGCCCGCGGCGACCCCCGCGAAAGCGAGGAGCCACAGCAGGACGCTTAGCAGACGGCGCTGGACACACCAGCGTGCGAGGGCTGCCACGGAACGTGCTCCCGGAGTTGCCTTGTGTGGATCTTTGACCGGGAACAGTCGTGCATGAACTGAACAGCCAGCAAAGAACGCATGAGCAATGCGCTGCCACTCTTACAAACGGACGAGATCATTTGTCGGTTTCGTGGGCTTATTCACAGCGGCCGGTGTCAGTCGAACTGGTCCCCCAGCGCCATCACCATCACGCCCGCGATCAGCAGCCACAGCGCCCGCCGGGTGCGGCCGCGGGAGCCCAGCACGGCGGCGGCAGCGCACACGGCGGCCCCGCTCGCGTAGGCGGCCGGGACGAGCGCCGGCGCCGGGCGGGTGAGGCGGAGCACGGCCGCGGCGAGCCCCGCGAGAGTCAGCGCGGCACCGGTGGCGGCCGCCGTCCAGCGGGCCCGGCGCGCGGCTTCCTCGTTCTCCGCCGGATCACCGGCCTCGCCCTGCCCGGCGGCCGCCTCCGAGTCCGCCGTCTCGGGATCGGTGTCGGAATCGGGGCGTCCACTCATGGTCGTGACGGTAGCGCGCCCCCGGGGAAAACCGGATGCGGGGCCGGGAGGCCGGCTGTTAGCGTCCGCTCGTCCGAGGAATGCCCGCGGCCTCCCGCCGCCCGGCCGAAGCAGGTGCATTGTTTGACGGTCCGACCGAGCTCCTACGCATCCCCTTTCCTCCTCAAGGACTCAAGGAGCCCGTCCACCGATGTCGGACATCACTTCCCGGACCTCGAACGACCCCCTCACTGACCGTGTGAGCCACCCCGGCTACCCCCGCAGCAACGGCTACGACGCCCGCTGGACCATCGACAACCAGATGGGCCCGCACGCACTGTGGCTGCTGGAGTGGCTGGCCCCCGCCCTGGGGCTCGACACCCTGAGCCCCGGCTCCCGCGTGCTCGACCTGGGCTGCGGCCGCGCCATGACGTCGGTCTTCCTCGCCAGGGAGTACGACGCCCAGGTCACCGCCGCCGACCTGTGGATCAAGCCCGACGAGAACGCCGGGCGCATCGCCGAGGCGGGCGTCGCCGACCGCGTCCTGCCTGTGTTCGCCGAGGCGCACGACCTGCCGTTCGGCGAAAACAGCTTCGACACGATCGTCTCGGTCGACGCCTACCACTACTTCGGCACCGACGACCTGTACCTGCCCCACCTGACGCGGCTGCTCAAGCCCGGCGGGCGGATCGGTGTCGTCGTACCGGCGCTGCGCGAGGAGATCGACGGCGTCGAGCCGCCGGAGCACCTCAAGCCGTACTGGGAGCCCGACTTCTGGTGCTTCCACACCGCGGCCTGGTGGCGACGCCACTGGACGCGCAGCGGGGCCGTGGAGGTCGAGACCGCCGACTGGCTGGAGGACGGCTGGCGCGACTGGCTGCGCTGGTGCGAGATCGTGGCCGAGGAGCACACGGACGAGTGGCACGTCCGGATGGCCGGCCAGTGCGCCGAGATGCTGCGCCTCGACCGGGGCGAGACGCTGGGCTTCGTCCGGATCGTCGGCCGCCGCCTGTGAGTGCACGGTCTCTGAGCGCATGCCGCCTCTGAGTGCATGACGAGGGGGGGGACGCACCGGGTCCGGTGCGTCCCCCCCTCCTCGGGTGCACGGGAGGTCAGCCCTCGCTGACGCCCAGCTTCTGCAGGATCAGCTCCTTGACGCGAGCCGCGTCGGCCTGGCCGCGCGTGGCCTTCATGACCGCGCCGACCAGCGCTCCGGCCGCGGCCACCTTGCCACCGCGGATCTTGTCGGCGACGCCCGGGTTGCCGGCGATCGCCTCGTCGACGGCCGCCGTCAGCGCGCCCTCGTCGGAGACGACCTTCAGACCGCGCTTGTCGACGACCTCGTCCGGGGTGCCCTCGCCCGCGAGGACGCCCTCGATGACCTGGCGGGCCAGCTTGTCGTTCAGGTCGCCCTTCGCGACGAGCTCGGTGACCCGGGCCACCTGCTGCGGCGTGATCGCCAGCTCGTCGAGCGCCGTGCCCGACTCGTTGGCGCTGCGGGCCAGCTCTCCCATCCACCACTTGCGGGCGGAGGCGGCGTCCGCCCCGGCCTCGATCGTGGCGACGATCGGCTCCAGCGCACCGGCGTTGAGGATCGCCTGCATGTCGGTGCCGCTGATGCCCCACTCCTCGCGGAGCCGGTTGCGGCGGACCAGCGGCAGCTCGGGCAGCCCGGCCCGGATCTCCTCGACCCACTCACGGGACGGGGCCACCGGGACGAGGTCGGGCTCCGGGAAGTACCGGTAGTCCTCGGCCTCCTCCTTCACACGGCCCGAGGTCGTCGACCCCGTGTCCTCGTGGAAGTGCCGGGTCTCCTGGATGATCGTGCCGCCGGAGGACAGCACGGCCGCGTGCCGCTGGATCTCGAAACGGGCCGCGCGCTCCACGGACCGCAGCGAGTTGACGTTCTTGGTCTCCGAACGGGTGCCGAACTTCTCGGTGCCGTTCGGGCGCAGCGACAGGTTCACGTCGCAGCGCATCTGGCCCATCTCCATCCGGGCCTCGGAGACGCCGAGCGCCTTGATGACCTCGCGCAGCTCACGGACGTAGGCCCGGGCGACCTCGGGGGCCCGCTCGCCGGCGCCCTCGATGGGCTTGGTCACGATCTCGATGAGCGGGATGCCTGCGCGGTTGTAGTCGAGCAGGGAGTGGGACGCGCCGTGGATACGGCCGGTGGCGCCGCCGACGTGCGTCGACTTGCCGGTGTCCTCCTCCATGTGGGCGCGCTCGATCTCCACGCGGAAGGTCTCGCCGTCCTCCAGCTGCACGTCGAGGTAGCCGTTGAAGGCGATCGGTTCGTCGTACTGGGAGGTCTGGAAGTTCTTCGGCATGTCCGGATAGAAGTAGTTCTTCCGGGCGAAGCGGCACCATTCGGCGATCTCGCAGTTCAGCGCGAGGCCGATCTTGATCGCGGACTCGACGCCGGTCGCGTTGACGACCGGGAGCGCGCCGGGCAGGCCGAGGCAGACCGGGCAGGTCTGCGTGTTGGCGTCCTGGCCGAGGGCGGTCGAGCAGCCGCAGAACATCTTGGTCTTGGTGCCGAGTTCGACATGGACCTCGAGGCCCATGACGGGGTCGTACGAGGCGAGTGCTTCCTCGTACGACACCAGGTCGGTCGTGGTGGTCACGGTGAGTACTTCCCTCTCAGCCCAGCAGGACGTCGTCGTCGCCCAGCCGCTTCAGCTCGCGGTAGAGAATGGCCAGGTTGGTGACGACGGCGGCTCCGGTCACGACGGCGTCGAGCAGCCGCAGCGTGTCGTTGTCTCCGCGGGCCTTCTTGATCTGCTTGTAGACACCGACGGCGCCGAACGCCGACGTGGCCATCGACACGTACAGACCGGACCTGGACTTCTTGAAGCCCTTGGCCTTGGACAGTGCGCTCACAGCGACGGAGCCTCCTCGATCAGCGGGTGGCCCCACTTTTCCACGAAGGCGGCCTCGACGGCGGCACCCACCTTGTACAGGCGGTCGTCCTTCATGACGGGGGCGATGATCTGCAGGCCGACCGGGAGGTTGTCCTCCGGAGCGAGGCCGCACGGCAGCGACATGGCCGCGTTGCCCGCCAGGTTGGTCGGGATGGTGCACAGGTCGGCGAGGTACATCGCCATCGGGTCGTCGGCGCGCTCGCCGATCGCGAAGGCGGTGGTCGGGGTCGTCGGGGAGACGATCACGTCGACCTGCTCGAACGCCGTGTCGAAGTCCCGCTTGATGAGCGTGCGGACCTTCTGGGCGCTGCCGTAGTAGGCGTCGTAGTAGCCGCTCGACAGGGCGTACGTGCCGAGCATGATGCGGCGCTTGACCTCGGGACCGAAGCCGGCCTCACGGGTGAGGGAGGTGACCTCCTCGGCCGAGTGGCCGCCGTCGTCGCCGGTCCGCAGGCCGTAGCGCAGGCCGTCGAAGCGGGCGAGGTTGGAGGAGCACTCCGAGGGCGCGATCAGGTAGTACGCCGACAGCGCCAGGTCGAAGGACGGGCAGTCCAGCTCGACGATCTCGGCGCCCAGCTCCTTGAGCAGTTCGACGGACTCGTCGAAGCGCTGGATGACACCCGCCTGGTAGCCCTCGCCGCGGAACTGCTTGACGACGCCGACGCGCATGCCCTCGACGCTGCCGTTGCGTGCGGCTTCGACGACCGCCGGGACGGGCTCGTCGATGGAGGTGGAGTCGAGCGGGTCGTGCCCGGCGATGACCTCGTGCAGCAGGGCCGCGTCCAGGACCGTGCGGGCGCAGGGGCCGCCCTGGTCGAGGGAGGAGGAGAAGGCGACCATGCCGTACCGGGAGACCGCGCCGTACGTCGGCTTCACGCCGACCGTGCCGGTGACGGCGGCGGGCTGGCGGATGGAGCCGCCGGTGTCGGTGCCGATGGCCAGGGGCGCCATGTGCGCGGCGAGCGCTGCGGAGGAACCGCCGCCGGAGCCGCCGGGGATCTTCGTCAGGTCCCAGGGGTTGCCGGTCGGGCCGTACGCGCTGTTCTCGGTGGAGGAGCCCATGGCGAACTCGTCCATGTTGGTCTTGCCGAGGATCACGACGTCGGCGGCCTTCAGGCGCTGGGTGACGGTCGCGTCGTACGGCGGGATCCAGCCCTCGAGGATCTTCGAGCCGACGGTGGTCGGGATGCCCTCGGTGGTGAAGATGTCCTTGAGCGCGAGGGGGACGCCGGCCAGCGGGCCGAGCTTCTCGCCGCGCTCGCGCTTCTCGTCCACGGCGCGGGCCTGGGCGAGGGCGCCCTCGCGGTCGACGTGCAGGAAGGCGTGCACCTTCTCGTCGACGGCCTCGATGCGGGCGAGGTGGGCCTCGGTGACCTGCACCGCGGTGAGCTCGCCCGAGGCGATCTTCGCCGCGGTCTCGGCGGCCGTGAGCTTGATGATGTCCGTCATGGCTGTTAGTCCTCCCCCAGGATCTGCGGCACCTTGAAACGCTGCTGCTCCTGGGCCGGGGCGCCGGAGAGCGCCTGCTCGGGGGTGAGCGACGGACGGACCTCGTCCACGCGCATGACGTTCGTCAGCGGGAGCGGGTGCGAGGTCGGCGGTACGTCTTGGTCGGCGACCTCACTGACGCGTGCGACCGCGCCGATGATGTCGTCCAGCTGTCCTGCGAAGTGCTCGAGCTCTTCGGGCTTCAGCTCCAGACGCGCCAGCCGTGCGAGGTGGGCGACCTCCTCGCGCGTGATGCCAGGCATGCAGCGATCCTCTGGGGTGAGTGAATGTGGTGTGGCCCAATCCTATGGGGCGTGGGGCCGTGCCCGTGAAACGGTTTGGCCTCCCCGGGGGCTCCCGGGGCGCATTCAGACCGCGAAGAGCAGTCCGGCGCTGATGAGGACGATGACCGCGGTGGCGAAGTGGATCCCGAAGGCCACCGCCTTCGTGCCGCCGTGGCGCAGCACGATCAGCGTGTCGCCGAGCGGCACGAGGGCCACGGCGAGCATGAACCAGGCCTCCGCCCGGGCCCCCGCGAAGGCGAGCAGCGCCAGACCGACCAGCCCGAAGGTGCCGTCCCGCACGCCCTTGATCGTCAGATAGGCGCCGGCGTCGCCGCCGGGGTCGGCCGGGACGCCGTAACCCGCGGCCGCGGCGGCGGGCTGGAACAGGAACCGGTAGCCCAGGAACAGGCAGAACACGTTGAGCACGACAGCCAGGGTGTACGCGGTGATGGTCATGGCTCTCCTCGAATTCGGGCATGCGGTGTCCGGCAGGCGACGTCCGGCAGGCCATTCCCCGCCGAACGGGTCCTAGCGGTGCTAGGAACAAGAGCGAAGCTAGCAGAGCTTCGACAGGAACGCTAGCGGTGCTAGGATTTCTGGCATGACGATCCAGACGCGCCGGGAGCGCGAACGAGCGGAACGCGAGCGGCTGATCGTGACGGCCGCACGGGAACTCGCGGAGGCGGAAGGCTGGGACGCGGTGACCACGCGCCGGCTCGCCGACCGGATCGAGTACAGCCAGCCGGTCCTCTACAGCCACTTCAAGGGCAAGGACGCGATCATGGCGGCGGTGGCCGTGCAGGGCTGCGCGGACATGGCCGTCGAGCTGCGTGCGGCGCGCACGGCGGCCGGGAGCGCCCGCGAGGCACTGGCGGCGGTGGGCGGGGCGTACACCGCTTTCGCCCGGCGGCGGCCCGCGCTCTACGACGCGATGTTCACGCTCGCCGTCGACCTGCCCTTCGCCACCCCCGAGGCGCCGGCGGCCCTGCAGGAGGCCTTCGGCGAACTGGTGCAGGCCGTCCGGCCGATCGCGGCCGAGGGTGAGGACACGGGGTTGCTGACGGAGACGTACTGGGCCGGGCTGCACGGGCTGGTCACCCTGATGCGCAGTGGCCGGCTGCCCGAGGAGGCTCATGAGCAACGGCTGGCCCTGCTGATCGGCCACTTCGTGCCGTCCGGCAGGAACTGAGCGCTTTTCCGAGGGGAACCGGGCCGGGCAGGTCCTGGGCGGCGTTCCCCGCGGGCCCGCCGTCCGTGCCGCCCGGCGGTGGCACGGGCGGGCCGGCGGACCGGCGGACGTACGGCCCTACTCGTCGGCCGTCGCCGCGGGCAGCGCGGCGCGCGGCCGCTGCCACCCGCGGGGGCCCCGCGCCCGCAGCCACGCCGTGGTCTCCTCCGGGGGCATGGCCGCAGCGACCAGCCAGCCCTGGACCGCGTCGCAGCCGAGGTCGCGCAGACGTTCCCAGGTCTCGTCGTCCTCGACGCCCTCGGCCACGACGAGCAGGCCCAGGGAATGGGCGAGGTCGACCGTGCAGCGCACGATCTCCGCGTCCTCGGCGTCGACCGCGAGCCGGGCCACGAACGAACGGTCGATCTTCAGCTCGCTCACCGGCAGCCGGCGCAGGTGCACGAGCGAGGAGTAGCCGGTGCCGAAATCGTCGAGCGACATCTTCACGCCGTGCGCGGTCAGTTGGTTGAGGGTGTCGGCGGCGCGCTGCGGGTCCTCCAGGAGCACGTGCTCCGTGATCTCCAGCTGGAGCGCTCCCGCCGGGACGCCGTGCCGGGCGAGCCGGGCCGCGACGGAGCCGGCGAAGCCGGGGGTGTGCACGTCACGCGGGGAGACGTTCACCGCGACGGGGACGAACAGGCCCTGGTCCCGCCAGCGGGCGACCTGGCCGAGCGCCGTCTCCAGCACGTACTCGGTGAGGTGGGGCATCAGGCCCGAGGACTCGGCGATCGCTATGAACTCGTCCGGCGGCACCTTGCCGCGCTCGGGGTGCACCCAGCGGACCAGCGCCTCCAGGCCCGCGACCTGCCCGTCGAAGCGGACCTTGGGCTGGTAGTGCAGATGTACCTCGTGCGCGTCGAGGGCGCGGCGCAGATCGCCCAGCAGGCCGAGGCGGTCGGGGGTGTTGGAGTCGCGCTTGGACTCGTAGACCTCGACGCCGGTGCGGTCCCGCTTCGCCTGGTACATCGCCACGTCGGCCCGGCGCAGCAGCCCTTCGGCGTCCAGGGCGTGGTCGGGGAAGACGGCGACCCCGGCACTGGCCTCCAGGACGAGCGTGAGGCCGTCGAGGTCGAGGGGAGAACTGAGGGCGGCCACGAGGCTGCGGGCGATCCGGGTCGCGGAGGTCGTGGAGTCGGCGACCGGGAGTAAGACGGCGAACTCGTCCCCGCCGAGCCGGGCGGCCTCCGCCCCGCGCGGCAGCGCCACCCGCAGCCGGTCGGCGATCTGCAACAGCAGCCGGTCACCGGCGAGATGACCGAGTGTGTCGTTGACCGACCGGAAGCGGTCGAGGTCGATCAGCATCAGGGCGGCCCGGGCGTCGATCCGCTCCGCGTCGTCCAGCGCGGTCCAGATGCGCTCCAGCAGCCACTGGCGGTTGGGCAGCCCCGTCAACGGGTCCCGCAGCTGCTCCTCCGCCCGGGCCCGGGCGATCCACAGGGTGGAGTCCAGGGCGATCAGCGGGATGGAGAACAACGGCAGCAGGATGGGCTTGGCCACGGCGACCACGCAGAGCAGCGGCGCGATACCCAGCAGCGCTACGGCGACCAGGCCCTGCCGGACCAGGGCGGTGCGGGCGACGGTGGGCAGGCCGGGGCGCGGGGCGTGCAGGTACCAGAGCAGGACGCGGGTGACCATCAGGTAGGCGACGGCGACCAGGACGACCTGGGGTGCGGTGGCGAGGGTCCAGGCGGCGGGCTCCGCCGGGGACTCGACGGACGGCACGGTGCCGAAGACGCCCAGCACGAGCGCGCCGGCGCCGATGCCGAGGAGGTCGACCGCGCCGTGCAGCACGCCCTGGCGCCAGCGGTTGCGGCGGGCCGTGCCGACCAGCACGACGACCGTGAGACTGACCATGCCGGCCGGAACCCAGCCGTAGAGCAGCAGCACGGCGAGAGTGAGGGCGGCGCCCGAACCGGTGCCGCCCCACCAGCGGGAGCGGCCCAGCATCACGAGGTGACCGACGATGATGCCGGTGAGCACGGCCAGCGACCAGCCGGCCGTGCCGGCCGGGAAGAGCGCGTGGCCGCCGGTGAAGGCCCGGTAGAAGCCGGCGCCCAGGACGAACCCGGCCGCCGCGACGACGGCCGCGGGCAGCGCGGGCCAGGACTGGTGCCGCTCGCCGTCCGCGTCCGGACCCGCGCCGGCAGATCCGGCGGTGTGTTCGACGGTCGGCTGTGCCCCGGGGCCGTCCGCGGCGCGCCCCGCGCCGCCGCCCCCGTCGGGGGTGTACTGTCCGACGGCGCGCCCCTCCGCACCCGGACGCCCCGCCGACCACACGGCCCCACGGACCGCACGCCATGCGACCGCCATGCGGCGCAGGTGCGGCCGTGAGCCCGGCGCGGCGCTCTCGGTCGGTTCCATTCCCGTCCCTCTCACAGCCGGCGGTGCCCCACGCCCCGCGGCCCGGTGCCCGACAACCCTTGGGCGGCCCGCGTCGGAAAACTCCTCCCCGCGCTCCGTGCGAGCACGAAGATGCCCCGACCGCAGCTGGGCACGGCAGGCGCACATCTCAACACTAGGCCGCAGAAGGCTTCCTCGGGCGGCGGTCGCCGACGGTTGCCCGAATGCGCCCCGGCCACCCGTATGCATCTGGTATGCGCCGAACGGGTGGCCTTCAACCGCTACTCCTCGGCCGAAAGAGCGACTTCGGCCGCCGCGTCCGGTCCCTGCTCCAGCAGGACGCCGAACCCTTCCTCGTTCAGGACCGGCACCTTCAGCTGCATCGCCTTGTCGTACTTCGATCCGGGGCTGTCACCGACCACGACGAACGACGTCTTCTTCGAAACCGAGCCGGTCACCTTCGCTCCGCGGCTCTGCAGCGCCTCCTTGGCGCCGTCCCTCGTGAAGTGATCGAGCGTGCCGGTGACGACGACGGTGAGGCCTTCGAGCGGGCGCGGCCCCTCGTCCTCGCCGGTGCTCTCGGCCTCCATACGGACGCCGGCGGCCTTCCACTTGCGGATGATGTCGCGGTGCCAGTCCTCGGCGAACCACTGCTTGAGGGAGGCGGCGATGGTCGGGCCGACGCCCTCGGTGACCGCCAGCTCCTCCTCCGTGGCCTGGTCGATGCGCTCGATCGAGCGGAACTCGCGGGCCAGTGCCTCGGCGGCGACGGGCCCGACGTGACGGATCGACAGGCTGGTGATGACGCGGGCCAGGGGGCGCTCCTTGGCCGCCGCGATGTTCTCCAGCATGGCGACCGCGTTCTTGCGGGGCTCGCCCTGCTGGTTCGCGAAGATCGTGGCGATCTTCTCCTCACCGGTCTTCGGGTCGCGCTTGGGCAGGCCGCTGTCCGGGTCGAGGACGTACGCCTTGATGGGCAGCAGCTGCTCGATGGTGAGGTCGAAGAGGTCGCCCTCGTCGACCAGCGGCGGTGTCTCGGGCTCCAGCGGGGCGGTGAGGGCGGCCGCGGCGACATAGCCGAAGTGCTCGATGTCCAGGGCCTTGCGACCGGCGAGGTAGAACAGGCGCTCGCGCAACTGGGCCGGACAGGTACGGGCGTTGGGGCAGCGCAGGTCGACGTCGCCCTCCTTCATGGGCCGCAGCGCCGTGCCGCACTCGGGGCACTCGCTCGGCATCACGAACTCGCGCTCGGTGCCGTCGCGCAGGTCGGCGACGGGGCCGAGGATCTCGGGGATGACGTCACCGGCCTTGCGCAGCACGACCGTATCCCCGATGAGGACACCCTTGGCCTTGACCACGTCCTGGTTGTGCAGCGTGGCGAACTCGACCTCGGAGCCGGCCACCGTGACCGGCTCGACCTGGGCGTACGGGGTGACACGGCCGGTGCGGCCCACGCCCACGCGGATGTTGACCAGCTTGGTGTTGACCTCCTCCGGCGCGTACTTGTACGCGATGGCCCAGCGCGGGGCGCGCGAGGTGGAGCCGAGGCGGCCCTGGAGGGGGATCTGGTCCAGCTTGACGACCACACCGTCGATCTCGTGCTCCACGGAGTGGCGGTTCTCGCCGAAGTAGGCGATGAACTCCCGGATGCCTGCCAGGCCGTCGACCACCTTGTTGTGCCGGGAGGTGGGCAGGCCCCAGGTCTTGAGCAGGTCGTAGGCCTGGGAGAGGCGGGTCAGGCCCGTGAAGCCCTCCAGGGCGCCGATGCCGTGGACCACCATGTGCAGGGGCCGGGTGGCGGTGACGCGCGGGTCCTTCTGGCGCAGGGAACCGGCCGCCGCGTTGCGCGGGTTGGCGAAGGGCTTGTCACCGGCCTCGACCAGACGGGCGTTGAGCTCCTGGAACTTCTCCATCGGGAAGTAGACCTCGCCGCGGATCTCCACGAGGTCGGGGACGTCGTCGCCCTTGAGGCGGTCGGGGATCTCCGCGACCGTCCGCACGTTCGGCGTGATGTCCTCGCCGGTGCGGCCGTCACCGCGGGTGGCCGCGCGGGTGAGGCGGCCGTGCTCATAGGTGAGGTTCACGGCGAGGCCGTCGACCTTCAGCTCGCACAGGAAGTGGTACTCCTGCTCACCCAGTTCCCTGGCGATGCGCTCCGTCCAGGCGGCCATCTCCTCGTCGTTGAAGGTGTTGTCGAGGGAGAGCATGCGCTGGCGGTGCTCGACCGCCGTGAACTCCGTCTCGTAGGACCCCGAGACCTTCTGGGTCGGCGAGTCCGGGGTGCGCAGCTCCGGGTGCTCCTCCTCCAGCGCCTCCAGTGAACGCAGCAGCTGGTCGAACTCCGCGTCGCTGACGACGGGAGCGTCCTTCACGTAGTAGCGGAAGCGGTGCTCCTCGATCTGCTCCGCGAGGCGCGCGTGCTTCTCCCGTGCCTCGGCGGGCACCGTCGTCGTCTCCGCTTGCTTGTCGCCGGCCACCGTGTCGTCCTCCCGTTACTCTGGGTTGTCCGCGAGGGATCTCGCCGCCCGGGCGCAGTGCGCGAGAGCCGTGCGCGCGTACCCCGGGGAGGCCCCCGCCAGTCCGCACGCCGGGGTGACCGTGACCGCCTCCGCGAGAAGCCCCGGAGACAGCCCCAGCCTGCGCCACAGCGTCCTGACACCCATGACGCTACCGGCAGGGTCTGACAATGGACCCTCGGTGCCCGGGACGACACCGGTGAAGAGCCGGGTCCCGGCCTCCACAGCCTCCCCGATCGCATCGTCGTCACGCTCGGTGAGCAGCGAGAAGTCGAAGGAGACGGCGGCCGCTCCGGCCCGGCGCAGCAGGGCGAACGGCACGTCCGGGGCGCAGGAGTGGACCACGACCGGCCCCGCCCCGTGCACCCCGGCGAGGTCACGCAGCGTCTGCTCGACGACCTGCCGGTCGACGGCCCGGTGGGTGCGGTAGCCGCTGGCGGTCCTCACCCGGCCGCGCAGCACGGCGGTGAGGGACGGCTCGTCGAGCTGGAGGACGAGCTGCGCGCCGGGGATCCGCCGCCGCACCTCGGCCAGGTGCTCGCGCAGTCCCTCGGCGAGGGAGGCGGCGAGGTCGCGGCAGGCGCCGGGGTCGGAGAGGGCCGCCTCCCCGCCCCGCAGCTCCAGGTTGGCCGCGAGGGTCCAGGGGCCGACGGCCTGGACCTTCAGCGGCCCCTCGTAGTCCTGCGTGAACTCCTCCAGCGCGTCGAGGTCCTCACCGAGCCAGGAGCGGGCCCGCTTGGTGTCGCGCCCCGGCCGGTCCCCGATCCGCCATCCGCTGGGCTCCACGCGCGCGTACAGCTCGACGAGCAGGCCGGCGGTCCGTCCGATCATGTCCGCGCCGGGTCCCCGGGCGGGCAGTTCGGGCAGGAAGGGGAAGTCCTCGAAGGTGCCGGTGACGGTCTTGGCGGCCTCACGGGCGCCGCCCGGCATGGATCCCACACCGGTGGCGCCGCCGAACCTGAACTGGCTGTTTTCACTCACCGGAGAAGCCTACGCAGCGCCTGCGCCGGGGTCAGCCTCCCGGGCGCACCGTCAGGTCGTTGACCTCCGCGTCGCGCGGCAGGTCCAGGGCCATGACGATCGTCGTGGCGACCGACTCCGGGTCGATCCACCGCGAGGCGTCGTACTCCTTGCCCTCCTGCTGGTGGACCTTGGCCTGCATGGGACTGGCGGTGCGGCCGGGGTAGACCGAGGTGACGCGGATGCCGTTGCCGTGCTCCTCGTGGCGCAGGGAGTCGGCAAGGGCCTTCAGGCCGTGCTTGGAGGCGGCGTACGCGGACCAGCCGGCGTGGGCGTTGAGGCCGGCGCCGGAGTTGACGAAGAGCACATGGCCGCGGGCGGCGCGCAGTTGGGGCAGGAAGTGGCGGGTCAGCTCGGCGGGGGCGATCAGGTTGACGTTGAGCTGGTGGCGCCAGGTCTTCGGGGTGAGCTCGCCGACCGGGCCGAGGTCGACGACGCCGGCGATGTGCAGCAGCGAGTCCACGCGGTCCGGCAGCGACTGGTGGGAGAAGGCCCAGGAGAGCCGGTCCGGGTCGTCGAGGTCTCCGACCAGGGTCCTGGTCCCGGGGAACTCGGCCGCCAGTTCCTTGGCGCGGCCCGCGTCACGCGCGTGCAGCACGAGCTCGTCCCCGCGCGCGTGCAGGCGGCGGGCCACGGCCGCGCCGATGCCGGAGCCGGCTCCGGTGATCACATGAGTAGCCATGCCCGCCATGCTCGCATCGGCACCGCCTTCCCCGGTGCCCCGGCTCCCCCACCGTGCGCGCTCACGGACGGCTCACGCGGCACCCGGGTCCGCCCGCGATGCGCGCACCCCGGACGGCTCACGCGACACCCGGGCCCCCGCCCTGCGCCCGTCACGGACGGCTCGCGCGGCACCCGGGTCCGCCCGCGATGCGCGCACCCCGGACGGCTCACGCGACACCCGGGCCCCCGCCCTGCGCCCATCACGGACGACTCACGCGACACCCGGGTCCGCCCGCGATGCGCGCACCCCGGACGGCTCATTCGATGCCCTGGCTCTCCTCCAGGTACGCCAGCGCCCCCACCGGCTCCTCGGCGAAGAACACCAGGTCGGTGAGCGGCCGGGGCAGGAAGCCCTCGGTGTCCATGCGGCGGAACTGCTCCTTCAGGCCGTCGTAGAACCCCGCGGTGTTGAGCAGGACCACCGGCTTGTCGGTGTGCCCGTGCTTCTTCAGCTCCAGGATCTCGGTCGCCTCGTCGAGCGTGCCCGTACCGCCGACCATGATCACCACGGCGTCGGCCTTCTCCAGCAGCAGCTTCTTGCGCTCGGCGAGGTCCTTGGCGACGACCATCTCGTCGACGCCCGGGCGGGCCTTGGCCGCGAGGAACTGAACGGAGACACCGGCCAGCCGGCCGCCCGCCTCCTGCACTCCGTCGGCGACCACCTTCATGAGGCCGACGTCGGAGCCGCCCCAGACGAGCGTGTGGCCGCCCTTGCCCAGCAGTTCGGCGAACTCCCGCGCGGGGCGGGTGTAGCGCTCGTCGAGGTCGGCGGCGGACAGGAAGACACAGATGTTCATGAGCCCACCGTACGGGCCCGGTCCCCCGTCGCGGTGACCCGCATTTTCGACTGCCGGTGCGGCAGGCGCTCCCAGTCGTCCATGAACCGGGCGTCCAGCCCGTTCCTGGCGGCGAGGTCGGTGAGGGTCCGCGTCCGGTAGTAGAAGTCCTCGTGCAGGACCTGGTGTTCCTCGCCCTCGGTGCGGTCGAAGGTGAAGTCGAAGAAACCGCCGGGCGCGAGGATCCGGCCGACGTGGGCGAAGCACTCCTCGATGACGTGCAGCGGCGAGTGCGAGAAGACGCTGTGCGCGTGCACGACGTCGAAGTGGGCGTCGGGCAGGAAGGCGAAGGTGAGGTCGCCGGCGAGCGCCAGGTAGGGCAGTTTGGGCTGGAGCCCCTCGGCCACGAGGGTCTCCTGGGCGGCGAGCAGGATGTGCGGCGAGATGTCGATGCCGTAGTAGTGCCCGGTGTCGAGGTGGTCGATGAACAGCCGCCCGGCGCGCAGGTTGCCGCAGCCGATCTCCAGCATCCGGTGGTGCGGCCGGAGACCGTGGCCCACCAGGTAGTCGAACTGCATGCGGCCGATCCGCGCCCACTGTTCACGCGAGGGGTTGTGTCCCACCGCCGCCTCGGGGCTGCGGGCCGCGTCGGAGGCCATGACGGCCCGGTAGTACGCGATGTGGTCGGGGTGGCGCAGCCGCAGCCAGGCGTCCCGCACCGCGCGCCGGGCGTGCGCGGGCACGCGCTCGGGGTGGCGCACGGCGTACCGGACCTGGTGGAGCAGGCGGGAGCGGTTTCCGGCCGATTCCGTGGCGCGCATGGGTGCCTCCTGCGGCGAGGGAAGAACTCCGCTTCAGCCTGCGCTGTACCGGTGGAGTCGGCTACCCGAGGAGGGCGATCGTGACCCGAGGACATCGCATCACCGTCGAGCGGAGCGGCGGGCGCGTGCGCGTGGTGCACGGCGGGCAGGTGCTGGCCGAGAGCGACCGGTCGCTGGTGCTGCGCGAGACGGGCTGTCCCGAGCGGTACTACATCCCGGCCGAGGACGTGCGCCTGGACCTGCTGACACCGTCCGGCACGCAGACCCACTGCCCGTTCAAGGGCACCGCGTCCTACTGGTCGCTGCCGGACGCGGCGGACCTCGTCTGGGCGTATCCCGACCCCAAGCCGGACGTCGCCGAGATCAAGGACCACCTGTGCTTCTACGAAGTGGAAGTGCTCTGATCGGCTGACGCGCCGCCCGCTTCACCGATGAACACCGCGCCGTGCGGCAGTCTGCGTGAGCATGGACAAGAAGATCCTTTCGCGCGACGGCACCCGCATCGCCTACGAGAGCACCGGACGCGGCCCCGCGGTCGTCCTGGTGAGCGGCGCGATGTCGACGGGCGGCACCCTGGCGCCGCTGGCCGTGTCGCTGTCGGAGCGTTTCCAGGCCGTGGTGTACGACCGGCGGGGCCGCGGCGCCAGCGGTGACACCGCGCCCTACGCCGTGGAGCGTGAGGTCGAGGACCTGGCCGCCGTGATCGAGGCCGTGGGCGGGGAGGCGCTGCTCTACGGCATCTCCTCGGGCGGCGCGCTGGCGCTCCGGGCGGCGGCGAGCGGGCTGCCGGTGCGGCGCGTGGCCGTGTACGAGACGCCGTTCGCGATGACGGAAGAGGGCACCAGGGAGCGTGCCGAATACACCCGGCGGCTGACGGAGGCGCTCGGCGAGGGCCGGCGCGGGGACGCGGTCGAACTGTTCCTGCGGCTGACGGGTCTCGCCGAGAGCATGATCCGGGGCGCCCGCCAGTCGCCGATGTGGGCCGGGATGGAGGCGATGGCCCCGAGCCTCGCCTACGACGACGCCGTGATGGGCGACGGCACCGTCCCCCGCTCCCGGCTGGGCTCGGTCGGGGTCCCCGTCCTGGCGGTGGCGGGCGACGCGAGCCCCGAGTGGCTGCGCGAGGCGGCCCGGGCGATCGCGGAATCGGTCCCCGAGGGCACCTACCGCGCACTCCAGGGGCAGACGCACATGGTCGAGCCGAACGTCCTGGCGCCGGTGCTCACCGAGTTCTTCAGCCGGGACTGAGCCGGGCGGCGCGGGGACACCGCACTCGGCACGGGACGCGGGACACGCGCCCGCCAGCCGTGCGGCACGGGGAGGCGGGGCACGCCCCCGCTACGAGAAGGGGCACGGGCACGGGTGCGTGGGGCCCCCGGGCCCCGCGCACCGGATCAGGCCACGCCGGCCGTCGCGCGGGTGGTCGAGGCGATCGTCGCCGAGCCCACCACGCGCGTGCCGTCGTACAGCACGATCGCCTGGCCGGGGGCCACGCCGCGGACGGGCTCGGTGAAGGTGACCGCCAGGGAGCCGTCCACGACCTCGGCGGTCACCTGGGTCTCGCCGCCGTGGGCACGCAGCTGGGCCGTGTAGGTGCCGGGGCCGGCGGGGGCGGCGCCGCACCAGCGGGGCTTGATCGCGGTGAGCGCGCTGACGTCCAGGGCGGACGCCGGACCGACGGTCACCGTGTTGTCGACCGGCGAGATGTCGAGGACGTAGCGCGGCTTGCCGTCGGGGGCCGGGGTGCCGATGCGCAGGCCCTTGCGCTGGCCGATGGTGAATCCGTACGCGCCCTCGTGGGTGCCGACCTTGGTGCCGGACTCGTCGACGATGTCGCCCTCGGAGCGGCCGAGCCGGTTCGCGAGGAAGCCCTGGGTGTCGCCGTCGGCGATGAAGCAGATGTCGTGCGAGTCGGGCTTCTTGGCCACGGCCAGGCCCCTGCGCTCGGCCTCCGCGCGGATCTCGTCCTTGGTGGTGACGGTGTCGCCGAGCGGGAACATCGCGTGGGCGAGCTGCCGGTCGTCCAGCACCCCGAGGACGTAGGACTGGTCCTTGGCCATGTCGGAGGCGCGGTGCAGCTCGCGGGTGCCGTCCTCGCGCACGATCACCTGGGCGTAGTGGCCCGTGCAGACGGCGTCGAAGCCGAGCGCGAGCGCCTTGTCGAGGAGCGCGGCGAACTTGATCTTCTCGTTGCAGCGCAGGCAGGGGTTGGGGGTACGGCCGGCCTCGTACTCGGCGACGAAGTCCTCGACGACGTCCTCGCGGAAGCGGTCGGCGAGGTCCCAGACGTAGAACGGGATGCCGATGACGTCCGCGGCGCGGCGGGCGTCGCGGGAGTCCTCGATGGTGCAGCAGCCCCGCGCGCCGGTCCGGAAGGATTGGGGGTTGGCGGAGAGCGCGAGGTGGACGCCGGTCACGTCGTGGCCCGCTTCGGCCGCGCGGGCGGCGGCGACGGCGGAGTCGACTCCGCCGGACATGGCGGCCAGGACGCGGAGGGTGCGGGGGCGCTGCGGGGTCTCAGTCATAACCCTTCCAGGGTACGGGGCGCGGGAACCGGGGCCGCCGGGTATCCGTTGTCGATCACATGGGACAGCGGAAGGCTTCGAGGGACGGCGACCGGAAGGTCGGCCGCCGCGCGCTGCTGATCGGCGGCACGGTGGCCGCGGCGGGCTCCGCCGTGCTCGCCCGGGACGAGCTGGCGCGTCTGTGGTGGCGGACTCCGGGCGTGGAGAAGCCGCGCAAGGAGGGCGAGGTCGACTACGCGGGCGCGCGCTGGGTGGCGGCGTCGGAGGCGAACTGGCGCCGTGCGGACCGGCCGGACGACTACGGCATCGACATGGTGGTCGTCCATGTCACCCAGGGCAGCTTCGACAGCGCGGTGAAGGCCTTCCAGGACCCGGGGCACAGGGCGGCCGCGCACTACATCGTCGGGCAGGACGGGCGTGTGGCGCAGATGATCCGCGAGCTGGACGTGGCGTACCACGCGGGCAACCGCGACTACAACGAGCGCAGTGTCGGCATCGAGCACGAGGGTTTCGTGGACCGCCCGCAGGACCTCACGGACGAGATGTACGAGGCCTCGGCCCGGCTCACGGCCCGGATCTGCGCCCGCTACGACATACCCGTCGACCGCGAGCACATCATCGGCCACGTGGAGGTCCCGGGCACGGACCACACGGACCCGGGGCAGCACTGGGACTGGGAGAAGTACATGCGCCTGATACGCCGGGCGCGTACGAGCCCGGCCTGAGTCCGGGGCCCGTCGGCGCCGTGTCCCTAGGTGAGTCCCGCCGCCCTGGCCCGTTCCACCGCCGGGCCGATGGCCTTGGCCAGGGCCTCGACGTCGGCCTCGGTGGAGGTGTGGCCGAGGGAGAAGCGCAGGGTGCCGCGGGCCAGGTCGGGGTCGGTGCCGGTGGCGAGGAGGACGTGGCTGGGCTGGGCGACGCCGGCGGTGCAGGCGGAGCCGGTGGAGCACTCGATGCCCTGGGCGTCGAGCAGGAGCAGCAGGGAGTCGCCCTCGCAGCCGGGGAAGGTGAAGTGCGCGTTGGCGGGGAGGCGGCCGTGCGGGTCCGGGTCGCCGCCCAGGATAGCGTCCGGCACGGCCGAGCGGACCGCGGTGACGAGGCTGTCGCGCAGGGCGCCGATCTCCCGGGCGAACCACTCGCGCTGCTCGGCGGCGAGACGTCCGGCGACGGCGAAGGAGGCGACGGCGGGCACGTCAAGGGTGCCGGAGCGCACGTGCCGCTCCTGACCGCCGCCGTGCAGGACGGGGACGGGGGTGTGTTCGCGGCCGAGGATCAGCGCGCCGATGCCGTAGGGGCCGCCGATCTTGTGGCCCGAGACCGTCATCGCGGCGAGGCCGGAGGCGGCGAAGTCGACCGGGACCTGGCCGAAGGCCTGAACGGCGTCCGAGTGCAGCGGAACCCCGAACTCGGCTGCCGCCTCGGCGAGTTCACGGACCGGCAGGATCGTCCCGATCTCGTTGTTCGCCCACATGACGGTGGCGAGGGCCACGTCGTCGGGGTTGCGGGCGATCGCCTCGCGCAGGGCGTCGGGATGGACGCGGCCGTGGGGGTCGACCGGCAGGTACTCGACGGTGGCGCCTTCGTGTTCGCCGAGCCAGTGCACGGCGTCGAGGACCGCGTGGTGCTCGACGGGGCTGGCGAGGACGCGGGTGCGGGCCGGGTCGGCGTCGCGGCGTGACCAGTACAGGCCCTTGACGGCGAGGTTGTCGGCCTCCGTGCCGCCCGAGGTGAAGACGACCTCGCTGGGGCGGGCGCCGAGTGCTTCGGCGAGGGTCTCGCGGGCCTCCTCGACGGTGCGGCGGGCCTGCCTGCCGGATGCGTGGAGGGAGGACGCGTTGCCGGTGGCACCCAGCTGGGCGGTGAACGCCTCAACCGCCTCCGGGAGCATCGGGGTGGTCGCGGCGTGGTCGAGGTAAGCCATGGTGAGCCCGATTCTACGGCTCCCCTTCGACCGGTCTCAGAGCAAGCCCGGCCGATCGTGAACCGCTTTCCGGCGCGGCGACGGCCCGTCGTCCCCGGGCCCGGCCGCGGCGTGCCGGCGGACGGTCGTCCGACGGCGGCTCAGAAGCTCCACGAGATGGTGCTGTCGAACTCCATGAAGGCGGCGAGGACCAGCAGGTCGGCGACGCCCAGGCCCAGACCCAGCAGCGCGCGGCCGCGGCGCTCGGTGCCGCGCCACAGGGCGACACTCGCCAGCACGATGGCGATCGGGCCGAGGAAGAGGTTGAGCACGAGGAGGCCGAGCAGGCCGAGGATGAAGGACGCGACGGCCATGCCGTCGGTGTCGCGGATACCGGTGCGGCGCGAGGCCGGAGCGGTGAGCTGCATGGTGAACGACTCCCGAGGTCGGATCGAAGGGCTGGTGGGCGGCGTCAGTGGGCCTGCGTGTGGCGTCGGCGGCCGCGCTCGCGGAGCGCGAAGATGCCGAGCCAGACGGCGATGACGGCGCCGACGGCGACGGAGAAGGTGAGCGGCGCGTGGGCCACGGTGCCCAGGACGACTCCCAGCAGCAGGAGTGCGGCGACGATGAACAGCATGGGAAACAACCCCCAGGGTTCCGGTGAACCATTGTGGTTACAGTTGTTCACTGACTTCCCAGTCTAACGCCTCTCATGACTTTCCAATTCCAGAGAACAGTTGTTAACTGCATGGTATGAGTCACACCCTCGGCATCCGGCAGGCCCAGAAGCAGAAGACCCGGCAGGCACTCCTCGACGCGGCCCTCGGACTGCTGGAGGAGCAGAGCCTCAGCAGCCTGGGACTGCGCGAGGTCACCCGCGCCGTCGGTGTCGCCCCGACCGCCTTCTACCGCCACTTCCGCTCCACGGCGGATCTGGGCGTGGCCCTGGTCGAGGAGGCGCTGGGCAGCCTGCACCCGATGATCCGGACGACGGTGTCCACGACGGGCGACCACGAGGAACGCATCGTGCGCACCATCGACCTGATCGCCCGTCACGTCGACGGGTACCCCGCCCATGTCCGTTTCATCGCTCGTGAACGACATGGCGGAGTTCAGCCGGTTCGGGAGGCGATAAGGGGCCAACTGGCCCGGTTCGCCCAGGAGGTCAAGGACGAGCTGGCCAAGGACCCGGTCTCGGAGGGCTGGAGCGAGGACGACCTGCTGATGCTCGCGCATCTCTACGTCGACCAGATGCTGAGCACGGCGTCGTTGTTCCTGGAGGCCCTGGAGGGGCCGGAGGAGGAGCGCCCGGCCCGGACCCGGCACGTCACGCAGCTGGCGACCCGCCAGATGCGGCTGATCGGCCTCGGCCGCCACCACTGGCTGGATTGACACCCTTACGACAGACGGGGGCGGCGCGCCCGTTCGCCGGACGCGCCGCCCCCGCCGTGCCCGGGTGAGCCGGGCTCGTCTTCCTGCGCCTGTGGCGCCTTACCGCTCTCTCTCCCCCCCCCCGGGTGCCCGCATGCCGGCGAGGCGGAGTTCAGCCCAGCCGGACCCGCGCCAGCTGCCGGGACTGCGCGACCAGCCGGTCCGCGCTGTCCCACACCTCGGCGTCCTCCTCGAGGAAGCCGCCGGCGAGGTTGCGCGTGGTGATCGACACCCGCAGCGGGCCCGGCGCCGGGCGGCACCGGACGTGCACGGTCAGCTCGACGGTCGGCACCCAGCCCTTCAGGCCGAGCTCGAAGGCGGTGGGCGGCAGGGCGTCGACCGCGAGCAGCAGCGAGAGCGGGTCGTGATCCCGCCCGTCCCTGAGCCCGAACCAGGCCCGCATCTCACCCTTGCCGGAGGGCTGCCCGAGGGCCCAGCCGAGGGTGGACGGGTCGAGCTTGAGCATCAGGCGCTCGGTGATCGCCGAGCTGCCGTCGACGGGAGCGGGCCCGTCCTCCGGGCCGAAGCAGTGCTCCATCGGCGGGATCGCGGGCGGCCGGGCCGTGGTGCGCACGTCGTCGGGCAGGGTGTCCAGGTCGCCGTAGGAGGCGAGGACCCTGATGCGTTCGATCTCGCGGCCCTCCTCGTCGTACTGGAAGAGGGAGGCCTGGCCGGTCGACAGGGTGCGACCGGTGCGGACGACGTCCGTGCGGACGACCGCCGGGCCGGGCTGGGACGCGGTCAGGTAGTGCGCCGAGATCGTGAAGGGGTCGGCGTGCGGCAGGGCGTCCGCGAGGGCGCGGCCCAGGACGGCCAGCAGGTAGCCGCCGTTGACGGCGCTGATGATCGTCCAGCCGGCGGAGAGGTCGATGTCGTAGACGCCCGGCGCGCGGCGGGTGAGCGCGGTGTCGCGGTCGAACTCGCTGTCGCCGATCGTGGCCCGGGCGGCCGGGGCGGTGGCTGCTTCTGGCATGGCTGAACAGTACAAGAACTTACTACTAAGCGGTAGCTTTTCACCGGGCGCTCGGGACACGGGCTCCCCTCCCGGATCGGGTCCCGCCTTGGTGAGACACGGGCAATTTCTCGGTAAGTGTCGGACTCATCCGTCAACCCCCGTACGCCTTCGCTCCTCTGTAGGGGCATGAGCCTCACCGGAACTCCGTTCCTCTGCACGCTGGTCGTCCTGTCCGTCGCCGCCCTGGTGCTGCCCCTGGTCCTCTGGTCGCGCATCCGCGGGCACCGGGCCGTGCGTCTCGCGGCCCGGGCGCTGATGCTGCTGTTCGCGCAGGGGACGGCCGTGGCCCTGGTCTTCACCCTGGTGAACAACGCCGACAACCTGTACGACAACTGGGCCGACCTGCTCGGCACCGGCGATCACGTGGAACAGGCGGCGGATCTGGGCGCCGACGGCACCGGCGGCATCGCGCTCACGCGGCTGCCCAAGGTGCACCAGACCTTCGAGCCGGCCACCGGACCCGGGATGGGCGCGGCCGGCGGGGTGCGGGTGACCCAGCTCGCGGGCCGGGTGTCGGGGGTGAACGCCGAGGTCTACGTCTGGCTGCCGCCGCAGTACGGCGAACCGGCCTACCGGCACCACCGGTTCCCGGTCGTGGAGCTGCTGCCCGGCTACCCCGGCTCGGCGAAGGCGTGGTTCGGCTCGCTGGACGCGCACGAGCAGCTTCAGCCGCTGATGCGCGACGGCCGGGTGGCCCCGTTCATCCTGGTCGCGCCCCGCACGAACCTGCTGGCCGCGGTGGACACCGGCTGCGCCAACGTCCCGGGCACGGTCGACGCCGACACCTGGCTGAGCGTCGACGTGCCCAGGATGGTCATGGACAACTTCCGCGCCCAGCCCGCGCCGCAGGGCTGGGCCGTCGCCGGCTACTCGGCCGGGGCGCACTGCGCGACCAGGCTCGCCGTCGCCCATCCCGACCGCTACCGGGCCGCCGTCAGCATGTCCGGCTACAACGACCCGAGCGGCGAGCGCGACTCGCTCACCGCGCAGAGCCCGGCCCTGCGTTCCGCCAACAACCCGCTCCTGATGCTGCGCAGGTCGGCCGTCCCGCCGCGGATCGCGCTGTACCTCTCCGGCCAGCCGCACGACGGCTACGAGGACGCCGTGGCCATGCAACGGGCCGCGAAGGCGCCTACGACCGTGCACGTCGTGTACATCCCGAAGAGCGCGGGCGGACACAACATGGCGCTGTGGCGGCCGCAGGTGGTCCCGGCGTTCCGCTGGCTGACCCAGCAGATGGGCATCGGCCGGGTCATGGCAGGACGGGCTGTTCCTCCTCGCTCACCGTCGACCGCCGGTGCCAGGCCCGCGGAGCTCGCCAGTGGTACCGCATCGCGAGCAGGCGCAGCACGAAGGCGGTGATCACCGCGACACCGCTGGTGAGCGGGTTCAGGGCGTCATAGCGGATGCACAGGGCGACCAGGGCGGAGCCGACGATCGCCGGGACCGCGTACAGGTCTCGGTCCCAGCGCAGCAGGGAGGGGACCTCGTTGGCGAGGACGTCCCGCAGCACGCCGCCGCCCACGGCGGTGGTCAGCCCCAGACCGGCGGACGCGGTCAGGCCGAGCCCGTACTCGTACGCCTTGATCGTGCCGGCGACGCAGAACAGACCGAGACCGGCCGCGTCGAAGACGTTCACCGCGATCTGGATGCGCTCCACCTGGGGGTGCAGGAAGAACACGAGGAGGGTGGCGAGCAGCGGGGTGAGGAAGTACCCCAGGTCCGTGAAGGCGGCCGGCGGTACGGCCCCGATGACCAGGTCGCGGAACAGCCCGCCGCCCAGCGCGGTGACCTCCGCGAGGACGGCCATGCCGAACACGTCGAAGTTCTTGCGCACGGCCAGCAGGGCACCGGAGATCGCGAAGACGAAGATGCCGATCAGGTCGAGCGTGTGCTGGACGGAGGGGCTGAAGAGTTGCTGGAGCACACGGGCATTTTCCCCTACGAGTGAGCCCCCGCCCTGATGTGCGAGGGCGGGGGCTCGGCCGGGCTCACTTCCCGGCGGGTGCGGTGCCGTTGCCGGCGGTCTTGTCCACGCCGTTGTCGGCGGCCACCTCGGCGGCCGACGACAGCAGTTGGGTGTCCTGCGGCTGCTGGTCCTCGAAGTTCTCCGGGTGGTGACAGGCGACCTGCTGTCCGGCCCGCAGCTCCACCAGCGGCGGCTCGGTCGTCTTGCAGATCTGCGTCGCCTTCCAGCACCGGGTGTGGAAGCGGCAGCCGCTCGGCGGGGCGATGGGCGAGGGCACGTCGCCCTTGAGCAGGATGCGCTCGCTCTTGGCCGCCCTGCGCCGCGGGTCCGGGACCGGCACCGCCGACAGCAGGGCCTTGGTGTACGGGTGCATCGGACTGGCGTACAGCGAGTCCCGGTCGGCCAGCTCGACGATTTTGCCGAGGTACATCACCGCGATGCGGTCCGAGACGTGCCGGACCACCGACAGGTCGTGCGCGATGATCACGTACGTCAGGCCGAGCTCGTCCTGGAGGTCGTCCATCAGGTTCACGACCTGCGCCTGGATCGACACGTCGAGCGCGGAGACCGGCTCGTCGGCCACGACCATCCGCGGCTTCAGGGCCAGTGCGCGGGCGATGCCGATGCGCTGCCGCTGGCCGCCGGAGAACTCGTGCGGGTAACGGTTGTAGTGCTCGGGGCTCAGGCCCACCAGCTCCAGGAGGCGCTGGACCTCCCGTTTGACGCCGCCCTCGGGCTCCACGCCCTGCAGTTTGAACGGCGCCGAGACGATGGTGCCGATGGTGTGCCGGGGATTCAGCGAGCCGTACGGGTCCTGGAAGATCATCTGCACGTCACGGCGGAGCGGGCGCATGCCGCTCGTGCCCAGGTGTGTGATGTCCGTACCGTCGAACTCGATCTTCCCGCCGCTGGGGTCGAGAAGCCGGGTGATGAGGCGGCCCATGGTCGACTTGCCGCAGCCGGACTCGCCGACGACGCCGAGGGTTTCACCGCGGCGCACTTCGAAGTCGATGCCGTCCACGGCCTTGACCGCCCCGGCCTGCCGCTGCAGCAGGCCCTTCTTGACGGGGAAGTGCTTGACCAGTCCCTCGACCTTGAGCAGCGGTTTCTCATCGTCGTCAGTCACGGCCGTCGTCCCTGCCGGGGTGTCGGTCTCGCTCACAGCTTCGGCGCAATCTCTTCGTTCCAGATCCGGGTGCGGTCCTCCTGCGACAGATGGCAGGCGGTGAAGTGCCTGCCACCCACCTCGCGCAGCTCGGGCCGCTCGGTGCGGGTGATCCCGCCCTTGGGGACGTCCGCATACGGACAGCGCGGGTTGAACGCGCACCCCGAGGGGACGTTGATGAGGCTGGGCGGCTGGCCCTTGACCGGGATGAGCCGGTCGGTCTGCTCACGGTCGATCCGCGGCATCGAGCCCAGCAGGCCCCAGGTGTAGGGGTGCTGCGGCTGGTAGAAGATCGTGTCGACCGGTCCGCGTTCCACGCAGCGCCCGCCGTACATCACGAGGATGTCGTCGGCGATCTCGGCGACCACGCCGAGGTCGTGCGTGATGATGATGACCGCGGAGCCGAACTCCTTCTGGAGGTCCCGGATCAGGTCGAGGATCTGTGCCTGCACGGTCACGTCGAGCGCTGTGGTCGGCTCGTCCGCGATCAGCAGCTCGGGGTTGTTGACCAGCGCCATGGCGATCATGGCGCGCTGGCGCATACCGCCGGAGAACTCATGCGGGTAGCTGTCGACCCGCTTGCCCGGCTCGGGGATGCCTACGCGGTCGAGGAGTTCGACAGCGCGCCTGCGGGCGGTCTTCTTGTCGACGTCGTGGTGGACACGGTACGCCTCGACGATCTGGTTGCCGACCGTGTAGTACGGGTGCATCGCGGACAGCGGGTCCTGGAAGATCATCGCCATGTCGCGGCCGCGCAGCCGGCGTACCTCGTCGGGGCTCGCCGAGACGAGTTCCTTGCCGTCCAGCCAGATCTCGCCGGACATCCGGACGTTCTTGCCGCGGTTGCCGAGGCGGTGCAGGCCCATGATGGCCAGCGAGGTCACCGACTTGCCGGAGCCGGACTCGCCCACTATGCCGAGCGTCTGGCCCTTCTCCAACCGGAAGGAGAGCCCGTCGACGGACTTGACGAGGCCGTCGTCGGTCGGGAAGTGCACCTTGAGGTCGCGCACATCGAGGAATGCCCGGGGGACCTCCTCGCCGGGCGTCGGCTCGCCCATAGCGGCTCCGGTCTTGGTCAGTTCGGTCACGAGAGCCTCACGCGCGGGTCGACGGTGGCGTACAGCACGTCCACCACGAGGTTGCAGAGCACGACGAAGAAGGCCGCCAGCAGGGTCACGCCCAGGATCGGCGGCAGGTCGTTGTCGGTGATGGCCTGGACGGCGTACTGGCCGATGCCGGGCAGGGAGAACACCGACTCGGTGATCACCGCGCCGCCGAGCAGCAGGCCGATGTCCATGCCGAAGACCGTCACGATCGGCGTGAGCGCCGCCCTCAGGCCGTGTTTGACGACGACCTTGCGCTCCTTCAGGCCCTTGGCCCGTGCGGTGCGGATGAAGTCCTCGCTCATGGTTTCGAGCATGCCGGACCGGGTGAGCCGCGCGTAGATGGCGGAGTACAGCAGGGCCAGCGAACACCACGGCAGGAACAGGGTGTTGGCCCACTGGGACGGGTTCTCGGTGAACGGCACATAGGTCCGCCCGAAGATGTCCAGCTGATAGCTGAAGACGAGCAGGGCCAGCTGGCCGGTGAAGAACATGGGGAGCGATACACCGGCGAGGGCCACGCCCATCGCGGCGCGGTCGAAGATCGAGCCCGGCTTGAGGGCGGAGACCACACCGGCGGCGACACCCGACAGCAGCCACAGCACGGCGGCGCCCGCGGCCAGGGAGACGGTCACCGGCAGCCGGTCCACGAGCTGGGGCCAGACTTCGATGTGGTTCTTGAAGGAGTAGCCGAAGCAGGGCAGCTCACACTTGACCGTGCTCGGGCCGAGGTTGTAGGTGGCGCCGGAGACGATCCCCTTGATGAACTCCCAGTACTGCTCGTAGACCGGCTTGTCGAGCCCGAGGTTCTGCTTGACCGCCAGGATGTCCTCGGGCGAGGGGTTCTTTCCGATGTACTGGGCGGCCAGTTGGTCGGGACTCTGCCCGGCGAGTCTCGGCAGCAGGAAGAAGATGCCGAAGGTGACCGCGGTGACGACCAGCAGCAGGATCACTGCCGCGATCGACCGGCGGATGATGTACGAGATCACGGGGACCGGCGCCGGCGCCCGCGAGGGGTGAATCCCGCGGGCGCCAATGCCTTCACCTGCCTTCCAGGGCTGCTCTTCGCGCTACTTCTTCGTCGTACCGAGGTTGAGGACGTCGTACTGACCGCTCCAGGCGGCCGAGGAGACCACGTTGGTGGCGTTCGGCGAGCGGTACAGCAAGACCTTGAAGTAGGTCAGCGGCACGATGACGGCCTCGTCCATCGTCTTCTTGTCGGCCTCGGCGTAGGAGGCGTTGCGCGCCGACTCGTCGGGGTTCTGGATGGCCTGGTCGAGCAGCTTGTTGACCTCGGCGTTGTCGAACGACGACAGGTTGGTGTTACCGGAGGCGCTGATGGCCTTGCCGTTGAGGATCTGGTTCAGGTAGCCGTAGCCGGTGGGCCAGTCGGCGCCCCACTGCATCATGATGATGCCGATACCCTGCTTCTTGGCGAATGCGGGCACACCGGCGTAGTCCGTGAAGTACTTGCCGGACGGGTACTGCTTCATCTCGGCGTTGATGCCGACCTTCTTGAGCGAGTCGATGATCGCCGTGGCCGCGTCGACCTCCTGCTGACGGTCGCTGCGCGCGGAGATGTAGGTCTTGAAGCCCTTCGGCTGCTTGCAGGCGCTCAGGTGCTCCTTGGCCTTGGCGGCGTCACCCTTGTTGCCCTGGGTGGGGTACGCGTCGAACTTCTGGTAGCCGATCACGTCGGGCGGCAGCACCGTGGAGGCGATGTCACCACGGACCGGGCCGCCCTGCGCGGTCTGCACGGCCACCTTGTCGATGGCGTACTGCACGGCCTTGCGGCACTCGACGTTGTCGAACGGCTTGACCGTGGTGTTGAGCGCCGCGTAGACGAGACGGCCACCGTAGGTGTTGTCCGTGTTGGCCTTCTGGTCCTTGTTGTTGAGCAGCTGGGCCTGGGTCTGCGTGTCCACGCCGCGACCCGCGAGGTCCACGGTGGTGGTGCCGGCCATCAGGTCCTTGTCGATCGTGGCCTGGTTGACCTTCAGGTTGACGACGATCTTGTCCGGGTACTGCTTGCGCAGCGGGTCGGTCTTGGCGCTCCACTCGGGATTGCGCACCAGGGTGACCGACTTGCCCTCCTGGTAGCTCTCGAACTTGTACGAGCCGGAGGAGACGATCTTCTTGGTGTAGTCGACGCCGGTGTCCTTGGCCTTCGGCACAGGGGCCGTCTGCGGGGCGGTGACCAGGTAGTCGAAGTCCGTGAACGGCTGCTTGAGCTTGAAGGTGACCGTGTACTTGTCCGGCGTCTCGATCGACGCCAGGCCCTTGTCGCTCTTGTCCTTGTACGGGCCCTTGTACTTGTCGCCGCCGTCGAGGAACTGGGCGAAGTAGTTCGGGCCGAGGGAGAGCACGTCACGGGCGAAGTTGGAGCGCTCCACCGCGTACTTGACGTCCGCCGAGGTGACCTCGGTGCCGTCCTCGTACTTCACGCCCTGGCGGAGCTTGTACGTCCAGGTCTTGCCGCCGTCGGACGACTTGCCCTTGGACTCCGCGAGGTCGGGCACGATCTCGTTACCCTTCTCGCCGGGGGCCGGCTTGAAGGTGAGAAGCGGACGCGCGTAGAGGCGGCTGAAGTTGTACATGTACGCGTAGTACGTGTTGCCCGGGTCGAACGAGTCCGGCACGTCGGACATCGCGTAGGTGACCGTGCCGCCCTTTGCCGTAGAGGCGTTCACGACCGACTTCGTGGCGGCATCGGCGGTGGCCTTGCTGCCGTCGTTGTCGCCGTTGTCGTCGGCCTTGCTGCAGCCCGCCAGCACGAGGCTGGCGCTGCTGATGGCCGCGGCGACGGCAATTGCTGACCTTCGCATGATGGTCGGATTCCCCTTCATAAGTCGAACACTTGGGCTGGACGCGGCACCGGCCGCGACCGCAGACGTCAGCGGCTGCGGGGGTCGAGAGCGTCCCGGAGGCCGTCACCGAGCAAGTTGAAGGCCAGTACGGTGATGAAGATGGCGAGACCGGGGACGAGCATGTACTGCGGATCGACCTCGAAGAAGTCGACGGCCTGGTTGAGCATGCCGCCCCACGACGCCTGCGGCGGCTGGATGCCCACGCCGAGGAAGCTGAGGGAGGCTTCGAAGAGGATGTTGGTCGGGATGAGCAGCGTCGAATAGACGATGATCGGTGCGACCAGGTTCGGCAGCAGCTCCTTGAAGAGGATGTACGGCCCGGAAGCGCCCATCCCCCGGGAGGCGTCGACGAACTCCCGCTCACGCAGCGCCAGCGTCTGACCGCGGACGATGCGGCCCATGTAAGGCCAGTTGAAGAAGCCGATGACGAAGATCAGCACGAGGATGTGCAGCGGGAGACCCTCGAGTCCGAACGCGCCGCCCTGGAGCGTCGCCGAGATGGCGATGGCGAAGAGCAGCAGCGGGAAGGCCAGGAAGGTGTCCATGAGCCGGCTGATGACCGCGTCGACGCGCCCGCCGTAGTAGCCCGCGATCAGGCCGAGCACGGTGCCGATCACATTGGACAGCATCGTCGCGCCGAACGCGACGACGAGGGAGACCCAGGAGCCCTCCAGGATGCGGGCGAGGATGTCGCGCCCGAACTTCGGCTCCACACCGAGCGGGTGATCCCAGCTCATGCCGCCGAAGTCGCCCTTGGGGAGCGTGGTGTTGGGGTCGATGAGGTCCTGGTGGAAGGCGTTGGGGTCGAGGCCCAGCAGCGACTGCAGCGGGCGGGAGAGAGCGGCCGTCAGGATGAGCAGCACGACCACGACGCCGCCGGCCACGGCCACCTTGTCACGCTTGAAACGGGTCCAGGCGATCTGCCCGAGGGACCGGCCCTCGATCTGCTGGGACTTCACGCCCGCCAGCACGGCCTCCGGCTGGGCCTCGGCCTGCGATCCGGTGGTCTCGATCGGTGCCGTCACAAGTGCCCTGCCCCTTCTCGCCGGTGGTCACCGGCCCCCTTGCTCACCGTTTTCGGCGGCTTCATCCACTGTGGCTCTCGACATGGCGTCCGCAGATGATGCGGCCACCGTCAGGTCGATCCTCAGCTCGGTATCGCTCACAGGATCGACGGCCTTTCGCCTGAGAGGCGAGTCTTCAACGCGCTCACGATCACACGCCAGGCCTGGTGGAGAAAGTATGCGCAACCGTGATGCCGACTGGGGGATTCCGTTATCCGGACACGCGGGCGCGTGGTCCGGACGATACGGCGTTGAAACGCACATAGTGCGCGCCATACCGCCTGTCATCCGCGCACGACCGACCGGCCGGCAGAGCGACGGTCGGCACCGAAAGCGTCAGTACCGGCCCTGGACCGGCGGGTAGCCGTAGCCCGAGGCCTGGACCGGGGCGGTGGCGTGAGCCTCACGGTCGTAGAAGGGGCGCGCGTTCTCGCGCAGCCACATCGCCACCGGGTCGTGCTCGTCGGACATGGCGACGGTCGACACGGGCAGCCCGTCCGGTACGGCGCCGAGGGACTGCTGCATCATCGCGCGCACCGAGTCCACGGCCGGGGGCGAGGTGTCGTACACGTCCAGTCCGACGGCGAGGTACGGCGCCCCGAGCGCGGGTTGCACCCAGGCCCGGCGCAGCGAGCGGACGGCCGGGGTGCGGTGGGCGTTCTGCGCGAGCAGGGCGTAGAACTGCGGGACCTCGATGGCGGGTTCGGACAGGCGCAGGGGCCCGGCGGGCTGGCGGTCCAGGCCTGTGGCGATCCGGCGCAGGTCGAGCCACGGGATGCCGACGCCGCCGCCGGGAGCGTGCGGGTTGAGCCAGAGGCCGTAGTGGTCGGGGTAGAGGGCGCGGGCCACGTCGAGTCCGTCGATCACCTCGTACGAGCGGTTCCAGCCGCTGGCGGAGAGCTCCTGGGCGGAGGTCACGCAGGGGGCGTAGCCGTGGCCGTCGACGTCCATGTTCCCGTACTGGGCGTCGGGGGAGCCTGCCTGGCCGTGCCACAGGAGCATCCAGATCTGGCCGGTGTGCGGGGTCGCGAGCGCGCGCAGGAGCGCCTCGTAGGCGTCGTAACGCCCGGGCGTGACCTGGCGCAGCATGTGCTCGACCTGTCCGGCCGCGGCCGTGCCGCTCGCGCTCACCTTTACCGCCCCTTCGTACAACGCCTCGACGGTGCCCTAGCTTAAGCCCGCCCACCGGGTGGAGGGTTGCCCTCGTTCGGCGGGTGCGGGTCCGTTTCTGGCTTGTCGCGCAGTTCCCCACGCCCCTGAGGCGCTGCCCTACCGCTGGTAGAACGGCCGGACCCGGTCCCGCATCCAGGTGCCCACCGGGTCGTCCGTCACGTCCAGCAGCACCAGGTTCACCGGCCAGGGGGCCGGGGCGGCGGTGACGGCGCGGGTGAGTGCGTCCAGGGGGAGGACGCGCAGGTCGCCTTCCCACTGGGAGAGTTCGACACCGACGAACATCACCGGGTCGGCGGTCTCGATCGCGGCGAGGCAGCGGCGGGCGGTGACGACGACGCCGGTCGCCTCGAACTCCGCGGAGGCGGCGGCGAGGAAGTCCACCGGGTCGTCCTGCCAGTCGGGCTCGAAGAGGCGGACCCGGCCGCCGCTCGCGGGGCCGTCCAGCGGGGTCCGGCCCGCCCGGCACAGCTCGGCCACGGCCGGCGGCGGCAGCGGGATGCCGACCACCCCGCCCGGGTTGACGGCTATCCCCGCGTGCGGGGGCAGGCCGCGGGCGAACTCCACGGCGGGCGCGATGGTGTACGACATGTGCGAACCGGCGACCTGGCGGAACTGCTCCTCGGAGCTGAACACCGGTACGAAGGCCTGGCCGTCGATCTCGATGCCGGGCAGGTCGAGGGGGCCGCTGTGCGGGCCGCCGCCGTTGGGCAGCGGGATCCACACGAAGCTCCGGCCGAGCACCTCGACGATCCGCCCGCCGGCCGCCGGTCCCGCGCCGAGGGAGGCCGAGAGCACCTCCTCCAGCTCGTTGCCGGGCCAGCCGCCGTGCGGGTGGATCTGCGTCTGCGCCGGGAAGTCCGCGGAGAAGTCCGCCGGGATGTCCATCTGCCTACCGCCTGCCTGGAACCACTGCTGAGGCTCAAAAGGCTAACGGCTGACGGACGCCGGGCGGCAGGAGGAAGGCCGGTCCGGTGGACGACCGCGCGGGCTCAGCCCGTGAAGCCGATTCTGCGGAGGCTGTTCGCCGCGTCCCGGTCGGCCAGGACGGCCGAGGCGCAGCCGGCGGGGAGGTCGCCGCGCTCCACCGCGCGCAGCAGGCGGGTGCTCGCCGCGCGGTGGCGCAGGAACGCGTAGCGCGAGACGCCGCGGCCGCGGTCGCGCTGGCCGGCGAGGGCCTGCTCGGGGGTGACGTCGAGGAGGAGCAGGTGGAGCGTGCCGCCCCGGCGGCGGGCCTCGCGGGCGAGCCAGCGGCGGACCCACGCCTGGGTGCCGCAGTCGTGCACGACGACGCCCTCGCCGGTGCGCAGGGCGCGCCGCAGCCCGGCGTAGTGGGAGAGGCGGACGAGCGGGCGGTAGAGCGCGTACGGCAGGGCGCGCGGCATGCGGAGGGCCCAGCGGTCGCGGGTGTCCTGGGAGTCGATGCGCCGGCCCGGCACGGCGCGCCGCATCAGGGTGGACTTGCCGCTGCCCGGCAGGCCCGTGACCACGACGAGGTCGCGGGGGCCGAACAGCAGCGCCTGCGGGCTCCGGCCGGCCCGGTCGCGCAGATCGCGGACGACCGGCGCCGGTGCCGGAGCGCGGACCGCCCGGGCCGGTGCGGTCGGCTGCTCGGGCAGCGCGATGCCCGTCGTCGCGTACGCGGTGGTCCTGTTCACCGTGATCGTCCTCCCCTGGGGCCAGGTACGGAGTCCCATCCCCGCCGAGTGTAAAGAGAAGGTAATCCCGCAGGCCTCTCATTTACGTGCCCGTCCTGCAACAGGGCTGCTACAGGTCACTGCGTCCGGCGCGAGGGACTCGTGCACTCCATGGAAAAGGTCCCCCTGCCGCGCCGGAAGGATGCGTGCAATGATGTGCGCGCCAACTGCATACCGGCCGTTTGAATCCGCGCGGGAGAGTCCCCAGCAGCAGTGGTCGCTGGGGCGCCGAAGGAGCAAGTCCCTCCCTTGAATCTCTCAGGCCCCGTTACCGCGCGGGCGAGGCACATCTGAAAAGCGGGCCGTCCCTCTGTGCGACCGGAGGCGTGGCCCCACCCAAGGTGCAAGTCAGGGCCCCCGCGGTCATGGCGAACCTCTCAGGTTCCGATGACAGATGGGGAGGAACGACCTCGCCCGTCCTTGCCTTGGGAGACGACCGACCGTGAGCAGTACAGGAGAACTCCGTCACACCGCGCTCGATGCCCTGCATCGTTCGCTCGGCGCGACGATGACCGACTTCGCCGGCTGGGACATGCCCCTGCGCTACGGCTCCGAGCGCGACGAGCACACCGCCGTGCGCACGAAGGCCGGCCTCTTCGACCTCTCCCACATGGGCGAGATCACCGTCACCGGCCCGCAGGCCGCCGCCCTGCTGGACTTCGCCCTGGTGGGCAACATCGGCGGTGTGAAGGCGGGCCGGGCCCGCTACACCATGATCTGCCGGGCCGACGGCGGCATCCTGGACGACCTGATCGTCTACCGCCTGGGCGAGACCGAGTACATGGTCGTCGCCAACGCCTCCAACGCCCAGGTGGTGCTGGACGCGCTGACCGAGCGCGCCGCCGGTTTCGACGCCGAGGTGCGCGACGACCGGGACGCCTACGCGCTGATCGCCGTCCAGGGCCCGGAGTCGCCCGGGATCCTGGCGTCCCTGACCGACGCCGACCTCGACGGCCTGAAGTACTACGCCGGGCTGCCCGGCACGGTCGCGGGCGTCCCGGCCCTGATCGCCCGGACCGGCTACACCGGCGAGGACGGCTTCGAGCTGTTCGTGAAGCCCGGGCACGCCGTCGAGCTGTGGCAGGCCCTGACCAAGGCCGGCGAGGGCGTCGGCCTGGTCCCGTGCGGTCTCTCCTGCCGCGACACGCTGCGCCTGGAGGCGGGCATGCCGCTGTACGGGCACGAGCTGACCACCTCCCTCACTCCCTTCGACGCCGGGCTCGGGCGGGTGGTGAAGTTCGAGAAGGAGGGCGACTTCGTGGGGCGCGAGGCCCTGCGCGAGGCCGCCGCCCGCGCCGAGCAGAACCCGCCGCGCGTCCTGGTGGGGCTCGTCGCCGAGGGCCGCCGCGTCCCGCGGGCCGGGTACGCGGTCGTCGCCGGCGGCGAGGTGATCGGCGAGGTCACCTCCGGCGCTCCCTCCCCCACCCTCGGCAAGCCGATCGCGATGGCCTACGTCGACGCCGCGCACGCCGCGCCCGGCACGAGTGGCGTGGGCGTGGACATCCGGGGCAGTCACGAGCCGTACGAGGTCGTGGCGCTGCCGTTCTACAAGCGCCAGAAGTAGACACTGGCCGAAGGGCCGCGGCAGTGACCCCGTGCCCGTCGTCCCAGCTCACCAGCAGTCCCCCCTTCCACAGCACTCCCGCGCGTACAGGAGAATCCAGGCCATGAGCAACCCCAACGAGCTGCGCTACAGCAAGGAGCACGAGTGGCTGTCGGCCGCCGAGGACGGCGTGTCGACGGTCGGCATCACGGAGCACGCGGCCAACGCGCTCGGCGATGTCGTGTTCGTCCAGCTTCCCGAGGTCGGTGACTCCGTGTCCGCCGGTGAGACCTGCGGCGAGCTGGAGTCGACCAAGTCGGTGTCCGACCTGTACTCCCCCGTCTCCGGTGAGGTCACCGAGGTCAACGAGGACGTGGTGAACGACCCGTCGCTGGTGAACTCGGCCCCCTTCGAGGGCGGCTGGCTGTTCAAGGTGCGGGTCACGGACGAGCCGGGCGACCTGCTCTCCGCCGACGAGTACACCGCGTTCTCCGCGGGCTGAGGGAGCCGTATGTCCGTCCTGAACACACCCCTGCACGAGCTCGACCCGGCCGTCGCCGCGGCGGTCGACGCCGAGCTGCACCGCCAGCAGTCCACGCTGGAGATGATCGCCTCGGAGAACTTCGCCCCGGTCGCCGTGATGGAGGCGCAGGGCTCGGTCCTCACCAACAAGTACGCCGAGGGCTACCCGGGCCGCCGCTACTACGGCGGCTGCGAGCACGTCGACGTGGTCGAGCAGATCGCGATCGACCGCATCAAGGAACTGTTCGGCGCCGAGCACGCCAACGTCCAGCCGCACTCGGGCGCCCAGGCCAACGCCGCGGCGATGTTCGCGCTGCTCAAGCCGGGCGACACCATCATGGGCCTGAACCTCGCGCACGGCGGGCACCTGACCCACGGCATGAAGATCAACTTCTCCGGCAAGCTCTACGACGTCGTCGCCTACCACGTGGGCGACGACGGCCGGGTCGACATGGCCGAGGTGGAGCGGCTGGCCAAGGAGTCCCGGCCGAAGCTGATCGTCGCCGGCTGGTCGGCCTACCCGCGGCAGCTGGACTTCGCGGAGTTCCGGCGGATCGCGGACGAGGTCGGCGCCTACCTGATGGTCGACATGGCACACTTCGCCGGGCTCGTGGCGGCGGGGCTGCACCCCAACCCGGTGCCGCACGCGCACGTGGTCACCACCACGACCCACAAGACCCTCGGCGGCCCGCGCGGCGGTGTGATCCTCTCCACGGCCGAACTGGCCAAGAAGATCAACTCCGCCGTCTTCCCCGGTCAGCAGGGCGGCCCGCTGGAGCATGTGATCGCCGCCAAGGCGGTCGCCTTCAAGGTCGCGGCCTCGGAGGACTTCAAGGAGCGCCAGCGCCGTACGCTGGACGGTGCCCGCATCCTGGCCGAGCGTCTGGTGAAGGACGACGTCCGGGCCGTGGGCGTGGACGTCCTGTCCGGCGGCACGGACGTGCACCTCGTCCTGGTCGACCTGCGCCACTCGGAGCTGGACGGTCAGCAGGCCGAGGACCGGCTCCACGAGGTGGGCATCACCGTCAACCGGAACGCCATCCCGAACGACCCGCGTCCGCCGATGGTGACGTCCGGTCTGCGGATCGGCACGCCGGCCCTGGCCACCCGCGGGTTCCAGACCGAGGACTTCGCCGAGGTCGCGGACGTCATCGCCGAGGCGCTGAAGCCGTCCTACGACGCGGATGCCCTCAAGGCCCGGGTGAAGGCCCTGGCCGACAAGCACCCGCTGTACCCGGGTCTGAACAAGTAAAGAAGAAACCTTTCGGGTGCCGGGCCCGCCACAAGCGGGCCCGGCACCCACCCCCTCTGCACCACCCCCGTAGTCAGGAGTTCCCCCGTGGCCATCTCGGTCTTCGACCTGTTCTCGATCGGCATCGGCCCGTCCAGCTCCCACACCGTCGGCCCGATGCGGGCGGCCGGCCTGTTCGTCCGGAGGCTGCGCAACGAGGAGCTCCTCGGGTCCGTCGCCTCGGTCCGCGCGGAGCTGTACGGCTCGCTCGGTGCGACCGGCCACGGCCACGGCACGCCCAAGGCGGTGCTGCTCGGCCTGGAGGGCGACTCGCCGCGCACGGTCGACGTGGAGAGCGCCGACGAGAGGGTGGAGGCGATCAAGTCGGGCGGCCGGCTGAACCTGCTCGGCGAGCACGAGACCGCGTTCTCCTTCGACGACGACATGGTCCTGCACCGCCGCAAGGCCCTGCCCTACCACGCCAACGGCATGACGCTGTGGGCGCATGACGCCTCGGGCGCGGAGCTGCTGACGAAGACGTACTACTCGGTCGGCGGCGGCTTCGTCGTCGACGAGGACGCGGTCGGCGCCGACCGCATCAAGCTCGACGACACCGTCCTGAAGTACCCCTTCCGCACGGGTGACGAGCTGCTGCGCCTGACCGAGGAGACCGGCCTGTCCATCTCCGCGCTGATGCTGGAGAACGAGCGGGCCTGGCGCTCCGAGGAGGAGATCCGCGCTGGCCTGCTGGAGATCTGGCAGGTGATGCGGGACTGCGTGGCGCGCGGACTGTCCCAGGAGGGCATCCTGCCCGGCGGTCTCAAGGTGCGCCGCCGGGCCGCGAACACCGCGCGCAAGCTGCGCTCCGAGGGCGACCCGCTGGCCCTGGCGATGGAGTGGATCACCCTCTACGCCATGGCGGTCAACGAGGAGAACGCCGCGGGCGGGCGGGTCGTCACCGCGCCCACGAACGGCGCCGCCGGCATCATCCCGGCGGTCCTGCACTACTACGTGAACTTCGTACCGGGCGCCGACGAGGAAGGGGTGGTCCGCTTCCTGCTCGCCGCGGGCGCGATCGGCATGCTCTTCAAGGAGAACGCCTCCATCTCCGGCGCCGAGGTCGGCTGCCAGGGCGAGGTCGGCTCCGCCTGCTCGATGGCCGCCGGCGCCCTCGCCGAGGTCCTCGGCGGCTCGCCCGAGCAGGTCGAGAACGCCGCCGAGATCGGCATGGAGCACAACCTCGGCCTCACCTGCGACCCGGTCGGCGGCCTGGTGCAGATCCCCTGCATCGAACGCAACGGCATGGCGGCGGTCAAGGCCGTCACGGCCGCCCGCATGGCCATGCGCGGTGACGGCTCCCACAAGGTGTCCCTGGACAAGGTCATCAAGACGATGAAGGACACCGGCGCCGACATGTCCGTCAAGTACAAGGAGACGGCCCGGGGCGGGCTGGCGGTGAACATCATCGAGTGCTGAGGGGCGGGCTCAGCCTGCCGACGCCTGGATCAACGAGGCGGCCTTCTCCCCGATCATGATGGCGGGGGCGTTGGTGTTCCCGGTGACGAGGGTCGGCATGATCGACGTGTCCGCCACCCGGACGTTCTCCAGCCCCCGGACCCGGAGCTCGTGGTCGACGACCTTGCCCATCATGCAGGTGCCCGACGGGTGGTAGAAGGAGAACGACTGCGTGCGGATGAAGTCGTCGATGGCCTGGTCGCCGTCCGACAGCGGGGCGAGACCGGCGTCGGCCGCCCCGCGCAGGTCCGACCGCAGCAGGGACGTCAGCCGCTGCTCACGGGCGATGCGCATGCACAGGCGGACGCCCTCGCGCAGCCGCCGGCGGTCGTCGGGGTCGTCCAGGTAGTTGTGGAAGATGCGCGGCTTGGCGTACGGGTGGGAGTGCCGCAGCCGCACCCAGCCCCGGCTTGCGGGCCGTGCGACGTAAGGCCCGAACGACATTCCGGGCTCGAGCGGCGCGGCCAGACCCTCGTCACGGACGATGCCCAGCGCGGCGTGCACCTGGATGTCCGGGGCCGGGACGTCGTCGCCGGAGCTGAAGAAGCCGCCGGTCTCGTTCCAGGCCATCGGGCCGGTGCCCTGCTCGCGCAGCAGCCGCTCCTCCGCGGTGGTGTCCGGTCCGAGGAGCGGCTGGGTGTCGCTGAAGAAGCTGATGAAGCACCCGGTGTGGTCCTGCATGTTCCTGCCGACGTCCGGCACGTCGTGCAGGGGGGTGATGCCGCCCGCGGTCAGTTCGTCGGCGGGCCCGACGCCCGACTGGAGGAGCAGGTGGGGCGAGTTGTAGGCCCCGAGGGACAGCACGATCTCCCGGTCGACGTGGATCGTCCGTACGGTGCCGAGGTGATCGACCTCCAGGCCGGTGGCCCGTGAGCCGTCGAAGCTCAGGCGCAGAGCGGTCGTCGAGGGAAGCACGGTGAGGTTCGGTCGCCCCGCGGCCGGCTCCAGGAACGCGATCGCGCTGCTGCACCGCAGGCCGTTCCGCTGCGTGACCTGGTGGTAGCCCACGCCCTCCTGCTCGGCTCCGTTGAAGTCCGAGTTGTACGTGTGGCCCGCGTCCTGAGCCGCCTCGACCCATGCCGTCAGCAGGGGGTGGACGGAGTGGGGGTTGCTGACGGTGAGGGGGCCGCCGACGCCGTGGAAGTCGTCGGCGCCGCGCTCGTTGTCCTCGGACTTCTTGAAGAACGGCAGGACGTCGTCGTACCCCCAGCCCGGGTTCCCCAGCCGCTCCCAGGTGTCGTAGTCGTAGCGGTGGCCGCGGACGTACAGCATCGTGTTCATCGAGCTGGTGCCGCCGATCGCCCGGCCGCGGGGCAGGTAGGCGCGGCGCCCGCCGAGTCGCGGCTCGGGTTCCGTCTCGAAGTCCCAGTCGAACGCCGTCTTGAGCTGCTGCGAGAACAGCGCGGGTATCTCGAAGAGGCGGCCCTTGGCCGGCGGCCCCGCCTCGATCAGCGCGACCGTGACATCGGGGTCCTCGGACAGCCGGGCCGCCAGCGCACAGCCGGCCGAGCCGGCCCCGACGACGATGTAGTCATACGATTCCCTGCCCATTGCGCCTCCCTGGAGCTGGTTCCTGGAGAGGCTAGAGACGCCGGGCCCGCTCAGCACATGCACGAAGTGAGCAACCGGGGCGGCAGTCATTACCCATTCCGTGCATGTGCTGCATTCATGCCGCTGTTTAGGCTCTCCTCGAACCTCCGCCGTACCCGAGCACCCAAGGGGATTCCGACTCATGTCCCACCCGGTCCGTCAGGATTACACTCCCCCGGAGCTCCGGCCCGAGTCCCTCGTTTCAGTCGGCACCGCCGAGGAGATCAGCACCGATGTCCTGATCATCGGCTCCGGCATGGGCGGATCCTCGCTGGCCTGGGCGCTGAAGGACTCCGGTCTCGACGTACTCGTCGCCGAACGCGGCCATTTCCTTCCCCGTGAACCGGAGAACTCGCAGCCGGCCGAGATGTATATCAAGGGCCGGTACAAGAACGCCGGCTACTGGTACGACGGCAGCACCGGAAAGCCGTTCGCACCGGGTGTGTATTACTGGGTGGGCGGAAACACCCGTTTCTACGGAGCCATGCTGCCCCGTTTCCGGCGCAGTGACTTCACCGAGGTGGAACACCACGAGGGCGTCTCGCGTGCCTGGCCTTTCGGTTACGACGACCTGGAGCCCTTCTACACCGTCATGGAGCAGCTGCTCCAGGTGCACGGGCAGACCGGCGAGGACCCGACCGAGCCGCCCCGCTCCAAGCCGTACCCCTACCCGGCGCTTCAGCACGAACCGGAGATCGAGCGGTTCTCCCGGTCGCTGCGCGGACAGGGTCTGCACCCGTTCCACACCCCGAACGCCCTGAACATCAGCACGCAGGCCGACCGTGCCGCCGTGACGGCCGCCGACGGCTGTCCGGACGAGACGGGCATGAAGTCCGACGCCGAGAACCGGCTCCTCCTGCCCGCGCTGCGCGACGGCGTGAAGATCCTCACGGGTGCGCAGATCACCCGCCTGATCACCTCCCCCGACGGCCGCAGGGTCGTCGCCGCCGAGGCCCGGCACGCGGGCCGTACCGTCCGGATCAACGCCAGGACCTTCGCCCTCGCCGGAGGCGCGGTCAACTCGGCCGCGCTGCTGCTGCGTTCGGCCGACGACGCGCACCCGGAGGGTCTCGGCAACTCCTCAGGACTGCTGGGCCGCAACTACATGGTCCACAACAGCACGTTCTTCGTCGGGGTCAACCCGCTGCGGACCAATCCCACGCAGTGGCAGAAGACCCTCGGTCTGAACGACTTCTACGAAGCCGGACCGGGCACGCGCTTCCCGCTCGGCAACCTCCAGATGCTGGGCAAGCTGCAGGCCCCCATGCTCAAGCCCGCGCGGCCCTGGGCACCGACCTGGGCCCTGAAGTTCATGGCGGCCAGGAGCCTCGACATCTACCTGACGACCGAGGACCTTCCGTCCCGGAACAACCGCGTACGCGTGGACGGCGACCGCATTCTCATCGACTGGACGCCGACCAACCTCGCGCCCCACCACGAACTCGTCCGCCGGGTGACCCGGGCGGTCCGCAAGGCCGGCTATCCGCTGATCTTCACCCAGCGCATGGGGATCGAGACCAACTCCCACATGTGCGGAACCGCGGTGGCGGGTCACGACCCGGCGGAGAGTGTGCTGGACCCTCTGTGCCGCAGCCATGACGTCGACAACCTCTGGGTGACCGACTCGTCGTTCTTCCCGTCCTCCGCGGCGCTCAACCCGGCCCTGACGATCGGGGCGAACGCCCTGCGCATCGCCCCGTCCCTCGCCAGGGCGACGAAGGACTGACGCCGCAGCGGCCCGGCCCGCCGCGGGTCAGGTCCGCCGCAGCGTCGGCTTGCGCAGCAGGTCGTTTCCGCGCACGGCCAATTGCAGTCGCTGCTGATTGCTGACCTGTGTGAGGTCGAGGCCGAGGATCTCGGAGAGTTTGTCGAGGCGGTGGTAGAGGGTGCGGCGCTGGATGAAGAGTTCCTCCGCCGCCCGCGCCTTGTTGCCACCGCAGTCGAGGAACGTGCGGAGGGTGGGCAGCAGAGGGTTCTTCGCCAGTGCGTCGTGCTCCAGGAGCGGACCGAGTTCGTCCTCGACGTAACGCCTGAGCTCGGGGCCTTCGGAGAGGGCGACCAGCAGGCGCAGGGCTCCCAGATCGTCGAAGTGACGCACTTCCGTGGTCGAGGCCGCCGCGGCGACGGACGCCGCGCTGCGGCTCTGGCGCAGCGCCAGGGGAAGCACCGCCGGCTCCACGATGCGGCTGATGCCGCCCCGTACCCCGTGATCGGCCAGCAGGGTCTGCACCCGGCCGGCGTCGGCGCGGGTGGGCAGGCCCACGACCGCCACGTCGAAGTCTCCGGTGTCGCCCACGACGGCGGGCCAGCCGGCCTCCTCCAGGAGGCGGGCGAGGAGGTGGTCCTTCGTGGGCTCCTCGTCCCCCGCCCATGCCGTGACGACGATCAGCTCGCGCCCGCGCAGGTCCTGGCCGAGCGCCAGGCCGAGGGTGACGAACCGCTCTCCCGTGACGTCGCCGAGGAGAAGCCGGTTGAGCAGCGCCGTCTGGCGCTGGGACGCACGGGCGCCGCTCTCCCGCTCGCTCAGCAGCGAGATCGCCACGGCCGCGGCCGCTCGTTCCAGCGTGCGCAGTTCGGGCGGGCTCGGCTGCCTCCCGCCGTGCAGGAGGTGCAGCCACCCCCACGACTCGCCCCGGAGCACCACGGGTTGACGGGCGCACGGCGCGACCTCGCGGAACGACGCCGCCGAGGCGGTCGGGACCTCGGGGCGCTGCGCCGCGAGCGAGGTGTGGCGTTCGTGGATCGCCCTGGAGTGCGCGCTCCACTCGTCCACGATCCGGTCGGCCTCCTGCGTCGCGCCTCCGTACGCCAGCATCTGGTGGGCGACGTCCTCCAGCACCACGGGGTGCCCGGTGCGACGGGCCAGTTCCCTGACCACGCCGACGTAGTCCTCGTCCGCCAGGAGGAGGTCCATGAACGCCTGGCTGGTGGCCTCTTCGGCGATCAGCTGCTTGACGCGCATCCCGACCAGGACCTCGTGGACCTGGGCCGACGTCTCGACGAAGGGGATCTCGTCGGCGAGTCCCACCAGGGGCAGGCCGACCGCCTCCGCCTCCTCGATCACCGCCTCCGGCATGGAGTCGAACATGCGCCCGGCCAGTTCGACGACGAGGACGGCCGCGTGGGCGTCCGCGAGCCGCCGGATGAAGGCACGCTGCTCGAGCTGCGTCGCGCCCATGCCGAGGCCGGCCGTCAGCAGCATCTCCTGACCCGTGAGAAAGCGGTGGATGTCCGGGATCTCACCGGTGTGCACCCAGCGCACAGGACGGTCCAGATTCCTTTCCCCGGCATACACACGCACGGCGGTGCGCGTGAACACCTCGAGCTGCAGTGCGGCGCGAACAGTGAGGACTTGAGCCATGATCCACGACCTCGGTGTGTGCAGAATGCCCGGCCAATATTGCACACACTGTGCCTGTCGTCCTACCTCGCGTTTACCCAGACTTCAGGGCAAGCCCGCAGGCACGACCCCGTGCAAGGAGTGCGCAGTGTCAGCACAACACAAGACCATCAAGGCTCCTGTCGCCGTGAAGACGTCGCGGACCAGCCGTCCGGAAATCGTCGAGACCGTCGCGGACGTGATCGCCGACGTACGGGCCAACGGCGACGCCGCCGTGCGCCGCTGGTCGCAGAAGTTCGACGACTGGAGCCCGGAGTCCTACCGTCTCGGTCCGGACCGGATCGCCTCGGTCGTCTCCGCCGTCCCCGAGACGGTCCTGGACGACCTGCGGTTCGTCCAGAAGCAGGTCCGCGGCTTCGCCCAGGCGCAGCGGGACTCCCTCACCGACTTCGAGGTGGAGACGCTGCCCGGCGTGTACCTGGGGCAGCGCAACATCCCCATCGGCGCGGCCGGCGCCTACGTGCCCGGCGGTCGCTACCCCCTCACCGCGTCGGCCCACATGACCGTCCTGACGGCCAAGGTCGCAGGGGTCGAGCGGGTCGCCGCGACGACTCCGCCGGACCGGGGCGCGCCGCCGCCCGTCAGCATCGCCGCGATGCACCTCGCCGGCGCCGACGAGATCTACGTCATGGGCGGTGTCCAGGCCGTGGCCGCCCTGGCGCTGGGCACCGAGACGATCGACGCGGTCGACATGCTCGCCGGCCCCGGCAACGCCTACGTGGCGGAGGCCAAGCGCCAGCTCTTCGGCGAGGTCGGGATCGACCTCTTCGCCGGACCGACGGAGGTGCTGATCGTCGCGGACGACACCGCGGACCCGTTCGTGGTGGCGACGGACCTGCTGTCCCAGGCCGAGCACGGACCCGACTCCCCGACGGTTCTCATCACGACGTCCGAGGAGGTGGGCAGGCAGACCATCGCCTGGGTGGACAAGCTGCTGCCCGACCTGCCCACCGGGGACGTCGCCGGGCCCGCCTGGCGCGACCACGGCGAGGTGATCGTGGTCCCCACGCTGGACGCCGCCTACGCCCTCGCCGACGAGTACGCCAGCGAGCACGTCCAGATCCTCACCGCCGAGCCCCGCGAGGCGCTGCACCGGATGCGCAACTACGGCGCCCTGTTCCTCGGGGACAAGACGTGCGTCGCGTACGGCGACAAGGTCATCGGCACCAACCACGTGCTCCCCACCCTGGGGGCGGCCCGCTACACCGGCGGCCTCTGGGTCGGCAAGTACCTCAAGACCATGACCTATCAGGAGATCAGGGACTCCGGGTCCAGTGCCCGGCTCGGCGAGATCTGTGGCAGGGCCTCGCGCATCGAGAACTTCGAGGGACACGCGCGCTCGGGAGACGTCCGCGCCGCGCGTTACGGATCGGCCCGGCTGGACTGGACCGACCACACCTTCGAGCAGAGCTGAACCGCGATGACCCATCGCGACTTATGCCGGACCGCGGACGCGGTACGGCAGCCGTTCGACAAGGAGCATTTCCCCCTCGACCCACGGAGATCGTCATGTCAGCTACGGACAACGAGGCGCACGCGGCGCCCACATCCACCCCCGGCGGCCCCTCGGGCGGGGCCCCGAGTCCCGTCTCGTCGGCCGCCGACGCGGAAATGCTCGCCGTACTCGGCTACGAGCAGAAGTTCGACCGCAAGGTCAGCCTGTGGGGGAACTTCGCCCTGGGCTTCGTGTACCTCTCGCCCCTCGTGGGCGTCGTGGCCCTCTTCGCGATCGGTCTGGCGACCGCCGGCGGACCGTCCATCTTCTGGATCGGCATCGTCGGGGCCGGGCAGTTCCTGGTCGCGCTGGTCTTCGGAGAGGTCGTCTCGCAGTTCCCGCTCGCGGGCGGGCTCTACCAATGGGTCCGAAGGCTCTGGAACGGGCGCTATGCCTGGTTCAACGCGTGGACGTACATCTGTTGCATCACCATCGGCATCACGAGCACCGCACTGTTCAGCTCGGACTTCGCTGCCAGCCTCTTCGCCGGAACCGCTGCCGAGCCCGCCATCAGCTCCACCCCCGCGCAGCGCCTGTGGATCGCGATCGGCGTGACCGTGGTCTGCATGATCTGCAACTGCTTCGGCACCAGGACACTGGCCCTGATCTCCAAGATCGGACTCGCAGCGGAACTGATCGGCATCGTCGTCGTGGGCCTCTACCTGCTGGTCTTCGAGCGGCACAACTCCGTCTCGATCTTCTTCGAGGCCAGCAGCTCCACCCATGACAGCTACGTCATGGCCTTCATCGCCGCCTCGCTCGTCGGCCTCTTCCTCTTCTACGGCTTCGAGGCGTGCGGCGAGATCGCGGAGGAGGTTCCCAACCCCTCCCGCAGCATCCCGCGGGCCATGCAGCTGACCGTGGCCGTCGGTGGAGTGGCCGCGCTGCTCGCGTTCGTCGGCTACGCCCTCGCGGCTCCGGACCTCGCCTCGATCCTCTCGGGCAAGGACACGAACCCGATTCCCTCGATCCTGCAGAGCTCGGTCGGCACCATAGGCACGAAGGTGGTGCTCGCGGTGATCATGACGTCCTTCATCGCGGGTGTGATGAGCCAGCAGGCCGCCGCGAGCCGGATCGTCTTCTCCTTCGCCCGCGACGACATGTTCCCGGGATCCCGCGTCTTCTCGAAGATCTCCCGCACGCACCGTGTTCCCCTGAACGCGCTGCTGGCCGTGAACGTCCTTCCGCTGCTGCTCTTCGTGTTCGTCTACTACTCGCCCGACTCCCTCACCAAGATCGCGGCGTTCCAGATGCTGGCCGGATACGCGGCGTTCATGATGGTCGTACTGGCCGCGCTGCGGATGCGCCTGAAGGGCTGGCGTCCCGCCGGAGCCTGGACGCTGGGCCGCTGGGGCTTCCTGGTCAACGTGGCGGCCCTGGTCTACGGCGTGCTCGGGATGGTTCTGCTCGCCATGCCCACCGGCGACTCCTCGACCCCGCTCCTGGACCGCTGGATCGCACTCGTCGGCTTCCTCGTCGTCTCGGCCGTGGGCCTGGTGTACCTGCTGGTCATGAAGCCGGAGCGGAAGTCCACCGCGCCGGAAGGCGACGCCATGGAGGTGGCCGAGCGTCTGCGCAGCCGCGCCGCAGCCCTGTCCCGTACGACCGGAGGAAGCACCGCATGACCCGCGTTCTGTATCTGTACGGAGGCTGGCCGGGGCACAAGCCCTACCAGGTGGCCGAGGAATGGGCCCTCCCGATCTTCAAGAGCCTCGGATTCGACGTCGACGAGACCAACGACATCTTCTCCCTCGACGCCGACCTCACCGGCTACGACCTCATCGCCCTCAACTGGAACAACGCCCTGCTGTCCGAGGGCCTGACCGCCGCCCAGGAGTCGAACCTGCTGGGGGCGGTGGAAAGCGGCACCGGGATCGCCGCCTGGCACGGCGCGGCCGCCGCGTTCCGCACGAGCCTGAAGTACCACTGGCTCATCGGCGGCAGCTTCCTCGAACACCCCGCCGGCGAAGGCGTGAAGTACCCCTACGAGGTCACCCTCACCGACACCGGCCACCCGATCACCGCCGGTGTGAGGGACTTCCGGGTCGCCTCGGAGCAGTACTACATGTCGGTCGACCCCAACAACCACGTCCTGGCCGAGTCCACCTTCACCGGCGAACACCTGCCGTGGCTGGAGGGGAAGACGATCCCCCAGGCCTGGACCCGGACCTGGGGACGGGGCCGCGTCTTCTACAGCGCGGTCGGACACGACCTCGACGACCTCCAGAACCCGGACGTCACCCGCCTGTGCACCCAGGGCTTCGCCTGGGCCGCCCGTCAGGACGCCTGACCCCCCTTCGAACCGAGCTGATTGGGAGCACACCATGCCTGTCCTCACCGGAGGCCAGATCGTCGCGCGGACCCTGCGCAACTACGGGGTCGACGTCGTCGCCGGCATCCCCGGCCACGGCATCTGGTCACTGACCGACGCCTTCCTCGACGACGAGTCGAAGATCCCCTTCATCCAGACCTTCCACGAGCAGAGCGCCGTCCACCTCGCCGACGGCTACTACCGCGTCACCGGCCGCCCGCAGGCCGCGGTGACCTCCATCGGCGCCGGCGCGAGCAACACCGTCATCGGCATGGGCACCGCGTTCACGGACTCCACCAGCGTTCTCGTCGTCACGGGCGGCCCGCCGACCCACATGCGCGGCCACGGACTGCTGCAGGAACTCGACCGCTACACGGCGAACGACTTCCCCAAGGTGGCCGAGGCGGTCAGCAAACGGCACTGGGTCGTCACCCGGGTCGAGGAGCTCCCCTTCGTCCTGCACCGCTGCTTCAACTCCATGCTGACCGGCCGCCCGGGCCCGGTGCACCTCGAAGTCCCCATGGACGTACAGGCCGAGGCCGCGAACGTGGACCTCCACGACCTGGAGCGGCGCATCCCGGTCGGCCGCCAGCATCCCGACCCGGAGGCCGTGGACCGCGCCGTGGACGTGCTGCGCGCGGCCACCCGGCCGGTCATCGTGGTCGGCGGCGGCGCGATCACGTCCGAGGCGTCCGACCAGGTCCTCGCGCTCGCCGAGAAGTGGCAGATCCCGGTCGTCACCACGTGGAACGGCAAGAGCGCCTTCCCCGAGGACCACGAGCTGTTCGCCGGCAGCGTCGGCCAGACCGGCACGATGACGGGCAACGCGATCGCGAGCTCCGCCGACGTCGTGATCTCGGTCGGCTGCCGCTTCACCGACTGGTCCGCCTCCAGCTACGCCAAGGGCGTCAGCTTCTCCATCCCGCCCGCGAAGCTGATCCACATCGACATCGACCCGCACGAGATCGGCAAGAACTACCCCGCCGAGGTGGGCATCGTCGCGGACGCGCAGCGCGCCGTGGCGGCCATCGTCGACTCCCTCCCCTCCAAGGGCGCCGACCGCTCCGAGTACCTCGCCGAACTCGCACAGCTGAAGCAGGACTGGGAGGACAAGCTCGCCGGCCGCCGCGACAGCGACCGCTTCCCCTTCACCTCCCAGCGCCCGCTCGGCGCCCTGCGCAACGTGCTCCCGCGCGACGCGATCATCGTCGCGGGCTCGGGCAACACCCAGGGAGCGGTCAAGCAGACCTTCCCCGTCTACTCACCGCGCACCCACCTCACCTCCGGTGGCTTCTCCTCCATGGGCTGGGCCGTCCCGGCCGCCGTCGGCGCCAAGCTCGCCCGGCCCGACAGCCCCGTGGTGTGCGTCCTGGGCGACGGCGACTTCCTGATGACCGCCCAGGAGATCGCCCTGAGTGTCACCGCCGACGCACCGGTGATCTTCGTGGTCCAGAACAACGCGGGCTACATGTCGATCCGCGGCGGCCAGCGCAAGCAGACCTCGCGGCACATCGGCACCGAGTTCTCCCACCCCGACGGCTCGCCGTACAGCCCCGACTTCGCGGCCATGGGCCGGGCCTTCGGGATCGAGTCGTGGAAGGTCAACGACGCCGCGTCCCTGGAGCCGACGCTGCGCAAGGCGGTCCAGTCCGGGGCGCCCGCCCTGGTCGAGGTCCCCACGGACCGTGACGCGGCGGGCCCCTGGGTGCCCGGCTGGTGGGACTTCCCGATCCCGGCGTACATCACCGACGAACGGCAGGACGAGTACGACCGCATCCGCGCCACCGAGCAGCACCTCTGACACGGCGTCACGTCCGTGGGCGTCCGCCGCCCGTGCAGCCGGGATTCCGGCCGCACGGGCGGCGGGCGCCTGCGGAGCGGACGGTCCGTCAGACGGTCTGGACGAGGGTGCCGCCGTCCTCGAGTGCGGCGACCTCACCGGCGGCCGCGGTGGTGTCCGTGACGAGGGTGTGCAGGAGGGACGCGGGACCGACGTGGGCGTAGGCGGTGTGGCCGAGCTTGCTGCCGTCGGCGGCGGCGACGACGCGGCGGGCGGAGGCGATGCCCGCCTTCTTCACCGCGGCGTCGTCGAGGTCGTAGGCGGTCAGGCCGTCGGCCGCGGTCAGCCCGCAGCAGCCGATGACGGCGGTGTCGAAGCGCAGTGCGGCCAGGGAGGCCAGGGTGAGGGGGCCGGTGAGGGCTCCTTCGGCGGCCCGGGGCTGTCCGCCGGGCACCACCAGGGTGGCCGGGCCGGGTGTCTCACCGACCAGGTGGATGGCCTGCAGGGACAGGGGCATCACGGTGACGGGCCGCTCGCGCAGGAGGCGGGCGACCTCCAGGCAGGTGGTGCCGCTGTCCAGCAGGACGCTCTCGCCGTCGGCGATGAGGGCGGAGATCCGGGCGGCGATCCGGCGTTTGGCGTCGATCGACTCGTGGGCGCGCAGCGCGAAGGGGGGCTCCTCGCCCCGGAGCAGCAGGGTGCGCGCCCCTCCGCGGACGCGTTCCAGGACGCCTTGGGCGGCAAGAGTGTCGAGGTCGCGCCGGATGGTCATCTCCGAGGCGCCGGTCAGCTGCGCGAGTTCCTGGACCGTCGCGCCCCCGGAGTCCCTGACGGCCTTCGCGATCAGCCCGTGCCGGTCTGCGTTGCTCATACCGCGATTGAACACCACCCGTAAATGAACAACAAACTTGTTCGTTAAGACGATTTCCGAACATCACACATGTTCGTTACGCTGGGCGGTATGGAACGTTCCCTGCGAGCCGCCCGTGTGGCGACCTATGTCTACTTCGTCCTGTACGGCACCTTGCTGGGCACCTGGGTGGTGCACATCCCCGCGATCGAGGAACGCGTCGGCATCAGCCACGCCACCCTCGGCGGCCTGCTGGTGGTGCTCGGTCTCGGGGCCTTCGTGGGCATGCAGGTGGCGGGTCCGCTGACGGACCGTCTCGGCACCCGCGTCGTGGTGCCCGCCGGCGGCGTGCTCTGCGGCGCGACCCTGTTCCTGCCCGGTCTCGCCCAGGACCCGTGGACGCTGGCCGGTGCGCTGCTGGTCTTCGGGCTCTGCAACGGCTGCCTGGACGTGAGCATGAACGCCCACGCCGTGCACGTGGAGAAGGCGTACGGCCGCCCCGTCATGTCCGGCTTCCACGCCACGTTCTCCGTCGGCGGTGTCCTGGCCGCCCTCGCCGGAGCGGGCGCGGCGAGCGCCGGACTGCACCCGGCCCTGGGCATGGCCGCCACGGGGGCCGTGGGCGTGGTGATCTCCCTGGTCTCGGCACGTGCCCTGCTGCCCGCCGCTCCCGCCGTCGAGAGCCCCGGCCTCGCGGAGGAGACCGGGACGTCACCGGCCGTCGAGCGCGGCGGCACAGCGGGCCGGGTCTGGCTGCTGGCCGTCCTGGCGCTGATGGTGATGCTGTGCGAAGGCGCCGCCAACGACTGGAGCGCCCTGCACATGAAGGACGTGCTCGGCGCGTCCGCCGGTGCCGCGGCCTTCGCGTACGGCACCTTCGCCGCGGCCATGACCGTCGGCCGCCTGCTGGCCGACCGGTTCGCCACCCGGTTCGGATCCCTTGCGATCCTGCGCCACGGCGCCCTCATGGCCGCCGCCGGCATCACCCTCGTGGTCCTCGGCCCGGGGATGTGGGCCGTGTTCACCGGCTGGGCGCTGTTCGGTCTGGGCCTGTCCGGCTGCGTCCCGCAGCTGTTCAGCGCGGCCGGGCATGCCGATCCCGCCGCCGCCGGGGCCAACGTCTCCCGCGTCGCCGGACTCGGCTACGTCGGCATGCTCGCCGGCCCCGCCGTGATCGGCTGGCTGACCCACGTCGTCGCCCTCAACCACTCCTTCGTGCTGTTGACCCTGCTGTGCGTGACCACCGCCGCGGGCGCCGGAGTCCTGCGCACCGGATCCGACGACAGCACCCGCCGGCCCGAGATGGCGGCCGGCACCCACTGACCGCTTGTGCGGCACGGTCCCTGACAGCCGTGCCGCACAAGCTCTCTTTCCCCCGGGCCTCACCCGAGGCCCGGGGCGAACACGCTCTCAGCCGACCGTAGGAGTCCCCGATGCCCGAGTCCCTCTCACGCCCCGCCCCCGGCCGCGTCGGTGTCATGCTGCCGCTCGATCTCCCCGTCGGCGAGGTGCTGCCGTATGTCCGGCGCGCCGAGGAACTGGGGTTCGACCAGGTCTGGGTGGTGGAGGACCTCGGGTGGCGCGGCGGTGTCGCCCAGGCCGCCACCGTCCTGGCCTCCACCACGAACCTCACCGTCGGGATCGGGATCATGCCCGCCGGCGCACGCAACGTGGCCTTCGCCGCGATGGAACTGGCGACCCTCGCCCAGCTCCATCCCGGCCGGCTCATCGCGGGCATCGGGCACGGCATGCCCGGCTGGATGCGCCAGGCCGGGTCCTGGCCCGCCAGCCCGCTGACGCTGATCAAGGAGTACGCCAGAGCGCTGCGCCTGCTCATCGCCGGTGAGCCCGGCCCCGAGAACGGCCGGTACGTGCGCTGCGAAGGCGTGGTCCTCACCGAGATCCCGGACCTCGTCCCCCCGGTGATCCTGGGTGTCCGCGGCCCCAAGTCGCAGGCCGTGGCGGGTGAGGTCGCCGACGGGCTCCTCCTGGCCGAGCCCGCCGCACCCGGTTACATCACCGCCTCCCTGCGCAACCTGGGCTCCGCTGCCTCCGCGGGCTCTCCGGAGATCGTCGTCTACGACGCCGCCGCCGTGGACGACGACGAGGAAGCCGCCCTGGCCCGCGTCCGCACAGCCCTGCAATCGGTCGGCGAGCCGCAGTGGGCCGCGCACATCGACCCCCTGCCCTTCGCCGAGGAACTGCGCGCACACCGCGCATCGAGCCCCGACGCCGGGCACTTCGCCCGGACGATGCCCGCCGACTGGGGCCGTGCGCTGAGCATCGCCGGCACCCCCGCCCAGGCCCGCAAGGCGATCGAGGCCCGCCATGCGGCCGGTGCGACCAGCGTCGTCCTGGCTCCGGCGGGTCCCGACCCCCTGGCCGCACTCGACTCGCTCGCCCGCGCCCTGCCCCACCGCCACTGACCCGAACACCCCGAGCCCGGAAGGGAACCGGCACCCACATGTCCACCGACCGCCGCCGCATCGTGCTCTTCGACCTCTTCGGGGTCATAGCCCGCCACCAACGCCCGGGCGCCCTGGAGAAGATGGCCGCCCGCTGCCACACCGCCCTCGACGCCTTCACCACGGCCTACTGGACCCACCGCCCGCCCTACGACGCCGGCCGGCACACCGCGTCCGCGTACTGGACCGACGTCCTGCACGCCCTGTCCCGCCCCGCCGACGCCGACACGATCGAAGAGCTGCGGCTCACCGACATCGACAGCTGGTCCCGCGTCGACGAGCGCATGGTCACCTACGTACGGAACCTGCGGGAGCGCGCCCGGGTCGCCCTGCTGTCGAACATCCCCGCGGACCACGCGGACGCCTTCCTCGCCGCCCAGTCGTGGCTGCACGACCTCGACCACGTCGCCTTCTCCGGAAAGATCGGTGCGGCCAAGCCCGACCCGGCCGCCTTCCGGCACTGCGTCATCGCCCTGGGGGCCGCGCCCGCCGACTTCCTCTTCATCGACGACCGCGAGGAGAACGTCCGCGCGGCGCAGGCCGTCGGCATGGACGGGCACGTCTTCACCGGCCAGGACGGACTGGCGGCCGCCGTCGACGCGTGGCTGCCCAGCTGACCATCTCAGCATGCGAGACGTTGATACCGGAAAACAAGACGGCTGACATCGTTGCATCACCCATGCTTCACACGTGAAAGACCTAGCGATGCCAGCCACCGATTCCGCCCGCACGCACGTCAACCCGCGGTCCCGCGTGCTCGTCGCCAGCCTCATGGGCACGACGATCGAGTTCTACGACTTCTACATCTACGCGACCGCCGCGGTGCTCGTCTTCCCCCAGCTGTTCTTCCCGAGCAGCGACCCGACCACCGCGCTGCTGTCGTCCTTCGCGGTCTTCGGCGCCGCGATGGTGGCGCGTCCGGTCGGCGCCGTCGTCTTCGGGCACCTCGGCGACCGGCTCGGCCGCAAGAAGACACTCGTCGTCTCGCTGCTGACCATGGGCATCGCCACCTTCCTCATCGGTGTCCTGCCCACGTACGCGCAGGCCGGGTGGCCGGCCACCGCGCTGCTCGTGCTGATGCGGCTCGCGCAGGGCTTCGCGCTCGGCGGTGAGTGGAGCGGCGCCGCCCTGGTCGCGACCGAGAACGCCCCCAGCGGCAAGCGCGCCCTGTACGGCACCTTCCCGCAACTGGGCGCCCCGCTCGGCTTCATCATCGGCAACGGCCTGTTCCTGGTCATGGGCGCGCTGCTGCCGTCCGCGGCCGGCGCCGACCCCTCGCAGCCCTCGGACGCCTTCGTCAGCTGGGGCTGGCGCGTGCCGTTCCTGTTCTCCGCGGTGATGGTCGCGATCGGCCTGTGGGTACGCTCCCGGCTCGTGGAGTCGGCGGTCTTCGCAAGGACCCGCGAGGCGGGCGGGGTGCGGCGGCTGCCGCTCGTCACGGTGGTGCGCAGCCACGGCAGGCAACTGGTCCTGGGCACCTTCATCATGCTGGCCACCTACGTGCTCTTCTACCTGATGACCACGTTCTCGCTGAGCTACGGACGTACGGCGAAGGACGCCGCCGTGCCGGGACTCGGGTACGACTACACCACGTTCGTGCTCATGATGATCTTCGGTGTGCTGTTCTTCGCCGCGTTCACGCTGGTCTCGGGCCCGCTCGCGGACCGGTACGGGCGGCGCACCACGCTGGTCTGGATCACCGCCGCGATCATGGTCTTCGGACTGGTCTGGGTTCCGCTGATCGGTCTCGGCACGCTCGGCGTGGTGCTGTGGCTCGTCCTCGGCTTCACCCTGATGGGCATGACGTTCGGACCGATGGGTGCGCTCCTGCCCGAGCTCTTCCCGACCAGCGTGCGCTACACCGGCTCCGGCATCGCGTACAACGTCAGCTCGATCCTCGGGGCGGCGGTCGCCCCGTTCATCGCCGTGGCGCTGTGGGAGGCGGGAGACGGCTCGCCCTGGCTGGTCGGCGTCTACCTCTCGGCGATGGCGGCGCTGACGCTGATCGCGCTCCTGCTCGGCAAGGAGACCAAGCACGTCTGTCTGGACGACCGCGAGACCGACCCCGCCGCCGACGCGAGCCGGGCTCCGGCGGGCTCCCCCACCCCCTGACACCGCCCCTCGGACCGACCGGCGCTCACCACCGCCGGGGCGCGAGCCCCCTCGCGCCCGGCGTACGGCCACCGTCACAGGGCATAACAACATCCCCCGGCCCGCTGGGACTTCAGCCCCACTTGCACCAAGGGAGCCCCCATGCTGCGCGGCATCGACGTGAGCGCCTATCAGTCCTCCTCCTACAGCACCGACGGTCTCTCCTTCGTCTTCGTCAAGGCGACCGAGGGGCGGTCCTACGTCAACCCGAAACTGGCCGCCCAGACGAAGCGTGCGCGGGACGCCGGGCTGGTCGTCGGCTTCTACCACTTCCTGTGGCCGGGCAACCTCACCGCCCAGGCCGAGTACTTCGTCGGCAAGGCCCCGGACCGGCCGGGCGACATCCTCGCCGTCGACTGGGAGAGGACCGGTGAGGGGACGCACGCGAGCAACGCCGAGAAGGACCGGTTCCTGCGGAAACTGAAGGAACTGCGGCCGGACAACCGGGTCATCCTCTACGCCAACCGAGACTTCTGGCTGAACGTCGACACGACCTCCTACGCGGGCGACGGCCTGTGGATCGCCGACTACGTCGCCGCGGGCAAGCCCCGCATCAAGGCCAGGTGGCGCTTCCACCAGTACACCGACGACCCGCTGGACAAGAACGTGGCCGCCTTCGACAGCAGGGCGGCGCTGCGGAGATGGGCCGCGGACGCCTGAGCGGCGGGGTGCCTCAGCCGCTGAACTCCGGCGTGCGCTGCGGGGACGCCTCCGCGAGGGCCTTCCCGACGGCCTCCACGCCGTCGCGCAGGCCGTAGACCGGGGTGCCGGGCTGCTGGCGCCAGGATTCGTCGATGCCGCCCGCGTCCACGGTGTCGAAGCCGAGCGCGTCGATCAGCTCCCGCACCTTGCGCTTGGCCGCCTCGTCGTCGCCGGCGACCGGCAGGGCCATGCGGCCGGGGTCGCCGGCGGGGAGGGGGCGGTCCAGGATGTCCTGTGCGTAGGTGCCGTTGAAGGCCTTGACGACCGGGTGACCGATCCGGCGTTCCGTCCAGCGGCTCTCGGTGAGGCCGTCGTCCTCGATCCCGGCGATCCTGCCGTCGCGCTGCCGGGGGTAGTAGTTGCCGGTGTCGATGACCGCGACGCCGTCCGCCGCGCCGTCGAGCAGGCCGGAGGGAAGGTCCGGCACCGCCTTCAGCGGGACGGTGACGACGACGATATCGGCGCCCCGGGCGGCCTCCCCGACGGTCACGGGCGTCGCGCCGGTCTCCTCCGCCAGGGCCGTGAGGGTCTCGGGGCCGCGGGAGTTGGCGACGGACACGTCGTGACCGAGGGCGGTGAGCCGCCGGGTCAGGTTGCCGCCGATGTTGCCCGCTCCGATGATGCCGATCTTCATGTCCTCGCCTCGCCCTTCCGGGGATGAACAGCGCCTGGTGGACTCTCGTGACCTGGGTCAACCGCCGGAGAGTGCGGGCTATTCCGGGCAGGTGAAGGGGTGTTCGGGGTACGGCGAGGGGCCCGGTCCGAGATCGTGGACCGGGCCCCTTCGCTCACAGCACGCGAGCGGTGCGTCTACTTGTTCAGGTAGGACCAGAACTCGTCGAAGCTCAGCCGCTTGTCACCGTCGAGGTCACGGGTCTTGATGACGACCTCGGCGACCGACTCGGTGACGTTCCAGTCGCCCGACCGGGCCAGGGCGGCCTTGAACTCGGCAGCGGTGATGAATCCGTCACCGTCCGTATCGATCCGCTCGAACTGCTTGCGTGCTTCCTCGATGTCCGCCACCGATCCGCCCCTCATCTCGTGCTGTGCGTCCTCGTGACGCAGGTCTGACGGTGGTCAGGTTAACCGGCCGTGGCCGCCTCCGGCGCGGCGGCACCGGGCGAGCGGAACTGCGGGCGGGTGGGTCCGGCCGTGCAGGTCACCGAGCCGGTCGAGCAACCGGGCAGGGACCCGGGTGCGTTCGTCGATGCGCTGCCGGATCACGGGCCGCACAGGCCCGGACGCTCCTCACCGGAAGACGCCCGTGTGGCCGAGGGAGTAGCGGCCGGGCTGGGGGTAGACCGCGAGGCCGTGCGGGCCGCTGCCCACCGGGATGCGGGCCAGCTGGGTGCCGGTGCGGGTGTCGACGGCGTACACCTCGGCGTCGTAACGGCCGGACAGCCACAGCACCTTGCCGTCGGCGGAGACGCCGCCCATGTCGGGGCTGCCGCCGTCGGGCAGCTGCCACTTCTTGGTGAGCTTGCCCTGGGTGAAGTCGAAGATCGAGATCGTGCCCTCGCCGCGGTTGGTCACGTACATCTCGCGCGAGTCGCGGCTGACGTAGAGGCCGTGGCAGCCCTTGCCGGTGGGCATCAGGGTCGGCTCGGTGAACTTGTCGCCGTCCAGGACCCACATGCCGTGGGCCATCATGTCGGCGATGTAGAACCTCTTGCCGTCGGGCGAGACCTTCACGTCCTGCGGCATGGCGCCCTGGAACGGCAGCCGCTGCTGACCGACGACCTCCATCTTCTCGGTGTCGACCTTCAGCAGCTCGCCGCTGAACTCGCAGGAGACGATGAAGTAGCGGCCGTCGAGGGAGAAGTCGGCGTGGTTGACGCCGTAGCAGGAGACCGGGACGGTCTTCCTGATCTCCATGGTGTGCGGGTCGCGGAAGACCAGCTCGCGGTCGAGGGAGGCCATGACGACCGCGTATCTGCCGTTGGGCGTGAAGTACAGGTTGTACGGGTCGTGGACCTCGACCTCCTTGCCCGCCTTGCCGGTCTTCGGGTCGATCGGGGTGAGGGTGTGGCCGCGGTTGTTGTTGACCCACAGCGTCTTCAGGTCCCAGGAGGGCACGACGTGCTGGGGCTGGCGGCCCACCCGGATCGTCTCGGTGACCTCGTACGTCTTCGGGTCGATGACGGTGACCGTGTCGGACTCGGTGTTGGGGACGTAGACCCGGGACGGGAAGTCCCTGACCACCGGGGACAGCTTGTTCGGGCGGTCGGCCGCGTACACGTCCTCGGGGTCCAGGACGGGTGGCATGCCGGGCAGGCCGTTCACGGGCTTCTTCTCGGGCGGGAGGGGCACGGCGGCCTTGGTGCCGGGTGCCTCGGGGGCCCGTTCCCCACCAGTGGTGCCACAGGCGGCGAGGACGGCGAGGACGGCACCCGCGACCAGGGTGCTCTTGAGGAGATGGGGGCGCATTGCACCATTTAATGGGCGTCCCGGAGGGAAACGCGTGATTCGTCCGTCCGGCGACCGGGTGAGGCATCGGGCGTGCTCAGCGGTCGGTGACCCGCATCTCGAACCAGGTGGTCTTGCCCCTGGGCAGGAGGTCGACCCCCCAGCGGTCGGCCAGCTTGTCGACGAGGAAAAGGCCACGGCCACTGATGTCCATCTCCTGGACGGGCATCAGGCAGGGCAGCCCGCGGGAGGGGTCGCGAACCTCGACACGGATCCAGCCGCGGCGTCGGTGCAGACGTAACCCGAAGACACGGGCACCGGTGTGGCGTACGGCGTTGCCCACCAGTTCGGAGACGAGCAGGACCGCGTCCTCGGTGGTCTTGGGGGTGAGCCCCCAGTGACGCAGGATCACGACCTGGGTGAGCCGTCTCGCGGTGGCAGCGGACTCCGGGCGGGAGGGCAGCGGGACCTCGGCCTCCGTCGGGTTGCCGTACAACTCCAGCGCTTTGAGCGCGTGTTCGTCCTCGACGGTCGGCGACCAGCGCGCCGCGGCCGCATGTGCGTGTCCCCGCGGCTGTCCCGTACCCTCCAGCCCCGCCATGCCCCCATCATGGCCGCCCGCAGCGCCCGACGGGGCCGTTCCCGGGGAATACGCCCCGGGGAACAGAAGGCGAACCGGCGATCATCCGTCATATACCGCGGGCATTTCGAAGCCATCGACACCCCGCCCGACCTGCTGGAACGTGGAATTCCGGAGTAATCGCCGGACTCTCCCGTTCCGGCACGCTTAAGGTTGCCTTAAGGCTCCCATAAACCGCCCCTTCGAGGGACCCCGGATCAGACACCACGTCAATTGCAAGCCCTGGGGGAAGGTCAGAGGAACTTCGCCTTGCCCGGCCCCTCCTCCACGAAGCTGCGCATCCCGCGCTCGCGGTCCTCGGTGGCGAACAGACCCGCGAACCAATTCCGTTCGATCGCGAGTCCCGTGTCGATGTCCGTCTCCAGACCCGTGTCGATCGACTCCTTCGCGGCCCGCAGCGCGAGCGCCGGGCCCTGGGCCAGCTTCGCGGCCCAGGCGTGCGCCTGGGCGTACACCTCGTCGGCGGGGACGACCCGGTCCACCAGGCCGATCTCGCGGGCCTCGTCGGCCTTCACCATCCGGCCCGTGAAGATGAGGTCCTTGGCCTTGGAAGGCCCGACCAGGCGGGCCAGGCGCTGGGTGCCGCCGGCGCCGGGGATCAGGCCGAGCAGGATCTCCGGCTGGCCGAGCTTGGCGTTCTCGCCGGCGATGCGGAAGTCCGCGCACAGGGCGAGTTCGCAGCCGCCGCCCAGGGCGTAGCCCGTGACGGCCGCGACGACCGGCTTGGGGATCCTGGCCACCGCCGTGAACGAGTCCTGCAGGGCGCGGGAGCGCAGCACCATCGCGGTGTGGTCCATCGCCTGCATCTCCTTGATGTCCGCGCCGGCCGCGAACACCTTCTCCCCGCCGTAGAGCACCACCGCCCGGACGTCCTCGCGCCGCGCGGCCTCCTCGGCGAGTTCCTTCAGCCGGTCCTGCGTGGCGATGTCCAGCGCGTTCATGGGCGGGCGGTCGAGACGGATCGTGCCGACGCCTTCAGCGACTTCGAGAGAGACGGTCATGGCAGCAGGTTAACGGGGGCTAACAGGATTGGCCCCGGTGCGGTGGGTCACACCGGCCGGGGCCCTCATGGCGTACGCGGATGAGACCTAGTTCTTCCACTTCTCCCAGGACATGTTCCAGCCGTTGAGCCCGTTGTCCGGGGCGACGATCCGGTCCTCGGAGTTCTTGACGACCACCACGTCACCGATCATCGAGTGGTTGAAGAACCACGCGGCCGGCACCTTCTTGTCCCAGCCGCCGCGCACGTCGCGCAGGCCGATGCAGCCGTGGCTGGCGTTGTAGTTGCCGAAGGCGCCGCTCGCCCAGTAGTTGCCGTGCAGGAAGGTGCCGGAGGTGGTCAGGCGGACGGCGTGCGGGACGTCCTTGATGTCGTACTCACCGCCGTAGCCGACCGTCTCGCCGTTCATCCGGGTGACCGTGAGCATCTCGCTGATGACCATCTGGCCGTTCCAGGTCTCCATGCCGGGCTGGCCGGTGGTGACGGGGATGGTCTTGATGGTCTTCCCGTCCCGCATGACCTTCATCGTGAGCTTCTTGGCGTCGACCACGGAGACCTGGTTGCGGCCGATGGTGAACTTCACCGTCTTGTCCTGCTCACCGTAGACGCCGGAGCGGCCCTCGACGCCGTCCAGGTTCAGGTCGACGGTCACCTTGGTGCCGGGCTTCCAGTACTTCTCCGGCCGGAAGTCGAGGCGGTCGTTGCCGAACCAGTGGCCCTCGACGTCGACGGCCGGCTCGGTCTTGATGCGGATGGCCTTCTCGACGTCCTCCGGTGCGGTGATGCCCCGGGAGAAGCGGATGGAGAACGGCATCCCGACGCCGACCTTCGACCCGTCCTCGGGGGTGAAGGTGCCGGTGAAGGTGTTCTCCGGGGTCAGCGTGGTGAAGTCCGCGTCCTCCGCGGCCGTGCGGCCCTCAAAGTCCTTGGCCACCGCGTGGACCGTGTACTTGGTGGCACCGGCCAGATGGGTGGACGGCGTCCAGCTGGCGCCGTCCCCGGATATCTCGCCCTCGACCTTCCTGCCCTCGGCGTCCTTGACCTCGACCTCGGTCAGCTTCCCCTTCGCCGCGGTGACCTTCAGCGCACCGCTCGTGTCGACGGACTTCGCCCCGTCCTCAGGGGTGATGCCGACGACCGCCTCGGACTGCTTGCTCTGCGCGGTGCCCGAGTCCCTGCCCTTGTTGTCGCCCTCGCCGGAACCGGAGCCGGTTCCCCCGCCGCCGCACGCCGTGACGGCGAGGAGCAGCACGCCGATCGCCGACGCGAGCACTCCGTTCCTGCGCCCAACCGACGCCCCCGATATCGGTCGCCCGTTCACGTGGTTCTCCCCTCCCAGGGCCTGGTCAGGCCCGCACCCCGCGCGTCCCCCGCGCGTCGGCGCATAGTAACCACATGGCACCGGGCACCGGCGGCCCGCGAATGTCACCGTTCGGTCCCAACGGATCACAGGCCAACGCACCCCAGTGTCCTGTTACTTCACGGCACTGCCCGCCTTCCATGCATTCCAGCTCATATTCCATCCTCCGAGCCCGTTGTCGGGAGAGACCTTTTTGTCATTGCTGTTGACGACCTCCACCACGTCCCCGACGAGGCTGCGGTCGAAGAACCAGCCGGCCGGGGTGTCCGAACTGCCACCCTTCACATCGCGCAGTCCGATGCAGCCGTGGCTGACGTTGGTGCGGCCGAACACCGAGTGGTGCGCCCAGTAGTTGCCGTGCAGGAAGGTGCCGGATTCGGTCAGGCGCATGGCGTGGGGGACGTCGGGGATGTCGTACTCGCCTTTGCCGTCGCGCGTCTTGAAACCGACGGTGGCGCCGTTCATCCGGGTGACGTCGAGCATCTCCGTGACCACCATCTTGCCGTTGTACGTGGTGTGCATCGGCGCGCCCGCCGTGACGGGCACGGTGGCCAGGGGCTCGCCGTCGCGCCGGACCTCCATGGAGTGCGCGGCGGCGTCGACCACGGACACCTGGCTGCGGCCGACGGTGAAGGAGAGCGTCTTGTGCTGCAGGCCGTAGACCCCGGGCGCGCCCTCGACGTCGCGCAGCCGCAGAGCGACGGTGACCCGGGTGCCGGGTTTCCAGTAGTCCGCGGGGCGGAAGTCGAGGCGGGTCCTGCCGAACCAGTGCGGGCGGACCTCGACGGCCGGGCGGGCGGTGACCCGGACCGCGCGTTCGACGGCGGCGCGGTCGGCGATCGGGCGGCTGAACTCCAGGGAGACGATCATGCCGGTGCCGACCGTGGAGCGGTTCTCCGGGGCGACGTAGCCGATGAAGCGTTCCTCGGGGACGTAGGTGGTGAAGGTGGTGTGCCGGGCCGAGCGGCGCCCGTCACCGTCCACGGCCACCGCGTCGACCGTGTACTTGGCGGCCAGTGCGAGCTGCTCCTCGTCGGGTTCCCAGGTCAGGCCGTCGTCGGAGAGGTGCCCGGGCACCGGGGTCTCCTGCGCGTCCTGCGACCTGACGACCTTCACCTTCTCGAGCCGGCCGTCGGGCACGCGCACCCGCAGCTCCCTGTCGGGGCGCACACCCCTGCTGCCGTCGCCGGGCGAGACCTTGATGACGTCCTCGGGCGCCGGGGGCGCGCCGGGGGCCCCGGTGATCCCGTCCGCGTCCTCCGAGGTGCACCCCGCGGCCCCGGCGAGGAGTCCTGCCCATGTCACTACGGCGGCCAGCGCGGCCCTCGCGCGCCGCGCGCGCCCTTGTACGTGCCTCACGCGGTGCCCAACGACCGGTCGTGTCCCCGGGAAACGACCATGCCCGCCCCCGGGGAAACGTGAGTGCGACCCAAGCTCTGGGCAGAACAGTGGGGAGGACGACGCGCAGGGGAGCCGCGACCCGGGCCGCAGCACAGGACCGCACCCCTCTGTCCCCCGTCGTCCCACGAGCCGGTGGGAGGCTGACAGGTGTCCAGCGCAGCCGAGCAGGAGGCGGTGGCCGGTCATCGGGCCACCGGGAACGGGCGCCAGGCCGCCGCCGTGAACGGTGCGCGCAGGGCCGCGCCGCCGCCCACCGTGCCCGCGTGGCCGGGCGCGCCGACCCCGCTGGGCGCCCGGTTCCGGGTCGGTCCGGGCGGGGTCGCGGGCACCAACTTCGCGCTGTGGGCGGGCGGGGCCGAGGGCGTCGAGCTGTGCCTGTTCGACGAGGCGGGCAAGGAGGCGCGGGTCCGGCTCGCCGAGCTGACCCACGGGATCTGGCACGGCTTCGTTTCCGGCGTGCTGCCCGGACAGCGCTACGGCTTCCGGGTGCACGGCCGCTGGGACCCCTGGACGGGTGCCCGCTGGAACCCGGCGAAGCTGCTGCTCGACCCGTACGCCCGCGCCGTGGACGGGGACTTCGGTCTGCCGCCGGAGGTGTACGGGCACGTCCGGGACTGGCCGCAGCAGCACGTCGCCGACACCGTGCGCGACGACCGCGACTCGGCGCCGTACGTGCCGAAGGGCGTCGTCGTCCAGGACGACGACGACTGGGCGGACGACCGCCGCCCGAAGACGCCGTGGGCCGACTCGGTGATCTACGAGCTGCACGTCAAGGGCTTCACGCGGCTGCACCCGGGCATACCCGAGGAGCTGCGCGGCACCTACGCCGGTCTCGCGCACCCGGCGGCGATCGAGCACCTGGTCAGGCTGGGCGTGACGGCGGTGGAGCTGCTGCCGGTGCACCAGTTCGCGCACGAGGACCACCTGTTGCGCAGAGGTCTCAGGAACTACTGGGGGTACAACTCCATCGGCTACTTCGCCCCGCACGCCGGGTACGCGGCCTCGGGGACGGCCGGGCAGCAGGTCGGCGAGTTCAAACGGATGGTGCGCGCCCTGCACGCGGCAGGGATCGAGGTCATCCTCGACGTCGTCTACAACCACACCGCGGAGGCGGGCGAGCTCGGTCCGACGCTGTCCCTGAAGGGCATCGACAACCGGGGTTACTACCGCCTCCAGGACGACCCCCGGCGCTACGCCGACTACACCGGCTGCGGCAACACCCTGCACGTGGTCCAGCCGCACGTGCTGCGCCTGATCACCGACTCGCTGCGCTACTGGGTCACCGAGATGGGCGTGGACGGCTTCCGCTTCGACCTGGCGGCGGCGCTGGCCCGCTCCATGCACGACGTCGACATGCTCTCCCCGTTCCTGGCGGTCATCGCCCAGGATCCGGTGCTGCGCCGGGTGAAACTGATCGCCGAGCCGTGGGACGTGGGGTCGGGCGGCTACCAGGTGGGGGCGTTCCCCCCGCTGTGGACGGAGTGGAACGACCGGTACCGCAACGCCGTGCGGGACTTCTGGCGGCACGCGCTGCCGGACGTGCGGGAGATGGGCTACCGCCTGTCGGGCTCCAGCGATCTGTACGCCTGGGGTGGGCGCAGGCCGTACGCGTCCGTCAACTTCGTCACCGCGCACGACGGCTTCACCCTGCGCGACCTCGTGTCCTACGAGCGCAAGCACAACGAGGCCAACGGCGAGGGCAACCGGGACGGTACGGACGACAACCGGGCCTGGAACTGCGGCGCCGAGGGCGAGACGGACGAGGAGGGGGTGCGGGCGCTCAGGCGGCGGCAGCTCAGGAACCTCATGACCACGCTGCTGCTGTCGACCGGGGTGCCGATGCTGGTCGCGGGCGACGAGATGGGCCGCACCCAGCGGGGCAGCAACAACGCCTACTGCCAGGACAACGAGATCAGCTGGGTGGACTGGGAGCTGCTGGAGGACCCGGGCTGGCAGGCCCTGTTCGCGCTGACCTCCCGGCTGATCGCGCTGCGCCACCGCCACCCGGTGCTCAGGCGCCGGGCGTTCTTCTCGGGCCGGGCGCAGACCGCGGACGGGCTGCGCGACCTGGCCTGGTTCACGGCCCGGGGCACGGAGATGACGGAGCAGGACTGGTACGCGCCGGCGGCCACGCTCGGCATGTACCTGTCCGGCCGGGACATCCCGGGCCGCGACGAACGCGGGGAGCAGATCCTCGACGACAGCTTCCTGGCCCTCCTTCATGCGGGCGAAGGGCCGGTGGACTTCGCGCTGCCGGGGCCGCCGTGGGCGGAGAAGTACGAGGTGGTCGTGGACACGAGCCTGGAGGAACAGGGGGAGATGCCGGGTGTGGAGCACCGCGCGGGAACGGAGATCACCCTGCCGGCGCGGTCGGTGCTGCTGCTGCGCGTGACGGGCTGACGCATCGTTTCGCCAACCGGCCGAGGGGGCGAGGGCGGGCCATGCCGGCCTGCGGCGCCGCCGCTGCGGGCAGGGGACCGAGGCGCCGTTTCACCACCGGCCGTGAAGACGAGACCGGGTCATGGCGCCGCGGGCGGGCGTGGGCGGAGGTGCCGTTGGCCGGTCGGTGGGGTGAGCCGGGCCGGGATTGTTGCGCCGCGTTGCGGGTCCGTGAACGCGGTGGGGATCTTCTTGACCCCGCCGCCGCACCGCTGGCAGCGTCGCTGCTGAGCCTCGGCTCCACCCCCCACTTCTCTCCCCCCACTCCTCCCCTCGGACCCTCCAGGACCTCCGCATGCCCGAAATATCCCGTCGTGCCCTCGGTGCCCTCGTCGGCGGTGGTGCCGTGGGCGCCGTGGCCGGTACGGCCGGTACCGCAGAGGCGGTTCCCGTCGAACGCCCCTTCCGGGCCCGCCCCGGCGCCGCCTCCGGACAGCGCCCCAACATCCTCGTCATCCTCGCCGACGACCTCGGCTGGGCCGATCTGTCCTGCTACGGCGCCCCGCACATCAGCACGCCGAACCTGGACCGGCTGGCCCGCCAGGGGGTGCGCTTCACGGACGCCTACTCGGGCTCCGCGACCTGCTCCCCGACCCGGTTCAGCCTCTACACCGGCCGCTATCCGGGACGTACGGAGGGCGGACTGGCCGAGCCGATCGCCGACCGGTCCCAGGGCCTGGACCCCAACCACCCCACCCTCGCCTCCCTCCTGGCCAGGACGGGTTACGCCACCGCACTCATCGGCAAGTGGCACTGCGGCTGGCTGCCCGACTTCAGCCCCACCAAGTCGGGCTGGGACGAGTTCTTCGGCAACTTCGGGGGCGTGCTGGAGTACTACTCCAAGCTCGGCCAGCTCGGCGCGTACGACCTCTACGAGGGCGACGCCGAGTACAAGGACCTCAGGTACTACACGACCGTCCTCACCGAGCGGGCGGTGGAGTACGTGCGCCGGGACCACGGCCGGCCCTGGCTGCTCAACCTCAACTTCACCACCCCGCACTGGCCCTGGCTCGCCGAGGGCGACGAGGAGAGTGCCGCCGGGATCGCGGCGAAGATCAGGGCGGCGAAGAGCCAGGCCGAGATCGGCAGGGCGCTGAACCACTACGACGGCGGCTCGGTCGCGAAGTACACGCAGATGGTGCAGAGCCTGGACGCGGCCGTCGGCGAGGTGCTCGGCGCGCTGCGCCGCTCGGGGCAGGAGGAGAACACCCTCGTGCTGTTCGCCAGTGACAACGGCGGCGAGCGCTGGTCGTACCTGTGGCCGCTCAGCGGCGGCAAGTCCTCCCTCCAGGAGGGCGGCATCCGGGTGCCCGCGATCCTGCGCTGGCCCGCCCGCGTCGACGGCCGGCAGGTCAGTCACGAGCCGCACTTCTCCCCCGACTGGACCGCGACCCTGCTGGAGCTGGCCGGCGCCCGCCCCGACCCGGCGTATCCGCTGGACGGCACGAGCCTCGCCGGGTATCTGCTGCGGGGCGAGGAGCCACCCGTGCGGGACCTGTTCTGGCGCGTGCGGGGCAACAGGGCGCTCAGGCGCGGCGACTGGAAGTACCACCGGGACGCGAAGGGCACCGACCACCTGTACAACCTGGCCGAGGACCAGCGGGAACAGGCCGATCTCGCCCCGGACCGGCCGGAGCTGCTCGCCGAGCTCAGAGCCGCCTGGGAGAAGACCGACCGGACCCTGCTGCCCTACCCGGACCAGCGGCCCCAGCCGTCCTGACCGTCCCGGCCGTCCTGGCCGTCCAACCGTCCTGGCCGAGGATCCCCCGCCGGTACGCCGTCGCGACCGCCGCCGCGCGGTCGTTGACGCCCAGCTTGGCGAGAGGGTCCCGGTGGGGCGGGGCCCGGCACATCGGCCGTCACGCTCGAACGGACATCGGCCGATCGGTTGATGCGGCCGTACGACCCGGCGGGGGCGGCCGTACGGCCGAGCGGGTGCATTCGTGGGGCACGGCGGGTGCCGCCGTACGGCCCGCCGAACGTTCCCCCAGGTCGGGGGGCCGGGGGCGGGCCATGTCCGGCGGAAACTCGGTGGGAAGTGTCAGTGACGATCCGTAGGCTCGCTGCTGATGGCCACGACACCCGCCCCCGTCCAGGACCGTTCCGCCGTGCGCTCGTTGCTGCGCCTGTGGCCGTACGTGCGGCCCGCGCGGGTGCGGCTGTTCAGTGCCGCGTTCGTCGCGATACTCGCCTCCTGCGTGGGCCTGGTGATCCCGCTCGTCCTGAAGTGGATGGTCGACGGGCCGATCGCCGGGCGGGACCCGGGCGGGGTGTGGCTCGGCGCGCTGTACCTGCTGCTGCTCGGCTTCGCGGAAGCCCTGCTGTTCGGGCTGCGGCGGTTGCTGGTGGCCCGTCCGCTCACCCACGTCGAGGCGTCCATGCGGGCGGGACTGTACCGGCACCTCCAGCGCTTGCCGGTGGCCTTCCACGACCGGTGGGCCTCGGGGCAGTTGCTCTCCCGCGGCACCACCGATCTGATGCTGCTGCGCCAGTTTCTCGCCTTCCCCCTGACCTTCCTGCTGGTCAACGGGGTGACCATCGTCGTGGGCGTGGTCATCATGCTGCTCCAGGACTGGACGCTGGGGCTGGTCGTCCTCGGGCCCGCCGTGCCCGTGATTGTCACCTGCCTGGTCTTCGAGAAGCGGTACGCGCGGGTGGCGCGGCAGGCCCAGGACCAGGTCGGTGATCTGACGACGGTCGTCGAGGAGAGCGTGCTCGGCATCCGCGTCATCAAGGGCTTCGGCCGCCACCGGAGCCAGGCCCGGGCGTTCCGGGACCTGTCGCGGACGCTGCGCGGCACGGAACTGCGCAAGGCGCGGCTGCTGGCGACGATCTGGGGCGTCATCGTGACGCTGCCGGAGGTGGCGATCGGGGCGGCGCTGGTGGTGGGGGCCGTCCAGGTGGCCGACGGTGCCCTGTCGGCGGGGACGCTGGTGGCGTTCCTGTCGACGGCGCTGGCGTTGCGGTGGCCGGTGGAGTCGATCGGGTTCCTGCTCGCGATGAGCCAGGAGGCGGCAGCGGCGACGGAGCGGTTCTTCGAGGTGATGGACGAGGAGACCGAGCACACCACCTCCGAGCGCCCCACCTGCGAGCACACCGCCTGCGTTGCGCGGACCGGCGCGAAGGACCCTCACGACACGGGCCTGCGCTTCCACCACGTCCGGTTCCGCTACCCGGACGCCCCGCCCGGCACCCCTCCCGTCCTGCAGGACGTCGACCTGCACATCCGCCCCGGCGAGTCGATGGCCCTGGTCGGGGCCACCGGCAGCGGCAAGACCACCCTCACCGCGCTCGTCCCCCGCCTCTACGAGCTGACCTCGGGCCGCATCACCCTCGACGGCTGCGACGTCACGCGGCTGTCCAGAGAAGCGCTGCGTGCCAAGGTCGCCGTGGCCTTCGAGGAGCCCACGCTGTTCTCGGCCGCGGTCCGCGACAACGTTCTCATGGGGGCGGCCGACACCGCGGGCACCGCCGATCTGGAGCGTGCCCTCGCCGTCGCCCAGGCCGACTTCGTGCATGCCCTGCCCCAGGGGACGGACACCCGGGTGGGTGAGCAGGGCCTCAGCCTCTCCGGTGGCCAGCGCCAGCGCCTCGCGCTCGCCCGGGCCGTCGTCGGGCAGCCGGAGTTCCTCGTCCTGGACGACCCGCTGTCGGCCCTGGACGTGCACACCGAAGCAGCCGTCGAGGCCGCCCTGCGGCAGGTGCTGGCGGACACCACCGCCCTGATCGTCGCGCACCGCCCGTCCACCGTGCTGCTCGCCGACCGGGTCGCACTGCTGTCCGGCGGCCGGATCGCCGCGATCGGCACCCACCACGAACTGCTCCGTACGAACGCCGAGTACGCGCACCTGATGTCCGGGGAGACGTCAGGGGAAGAGGAGGGCGCACGATGACGGCGGCCACCGGCACACCGGCCGGCGACAAACCAGACAGCCGATCCGACGGCCGATCCGACGATCGCCCCGGGGGCCGGCCCGACGACCGTCCGGCCGGCACCGGCGACCCCTTCGACCAGGACGCCCTGCCCACCCCGCCGGGCGCCACCGGAGCCCTGCTGCGCTCCCTGCTCGCGCCCATGAAGGTGCGGGTCACGGTCACGACGGCCCTGCTGCTGCTCCAGCAGGCCGTCGTGCAGGCGGGCCCGCTGCTCGTGGCGTACGCCATCGACCGCGGCGTGCCGGCGTTCCGCGCGCAGGACCACGGGCCGCTGATCGCGGTGGGCGCCGGGTATCTGGCGTGCGCGCTGGCCGCGGGCGGGCTGCAGTTCGCGTTCGTCGCCGCCGCGGCCCGGGTCAGCCAGGACGTGCTGCTCGACCTGCGCGGCCGGATCTTCCGTCACGCGCAGGCGCTGAGCGTCGACTTCCACGAGCGCTACACCTCGGGCCGGCTCATCTCCCGCTCCACGACCGACGTGGAATCGCTGCGCGAACTGCTGGACGAGGGCCTCCAGGAGCTCGTGACGGTGATCCTGTCCTTCGTCTACATCTCGGCGATGCTGCTCTGGCTCGACCTGGGGCTCGGGGGCGTGGCGGTGGCGTCCCTGGTTCCGCTGTACGCGCTCGTGCGGTGGTACCAGCGGCGGGCCGGGCGGGTGTACCGGGCGCGGTCGACCGCCATCGCCGCCGTGATCGTCAAGTTCGTCGAGACGATGAACGGGATCCGCCCGGTGCGCGCCTTCCGTCGCGAGTCCGCCAACGACGCGGACTTCGGCGAGCTCAACCGGCGGCACGAACGGGTCAACGGCGACGCGCTGCTGGAGATGGCCCGCTACGTCACCGGATCCCGCCTGGTCGCCAACACGGCGGTCGCGGCGATCGTCCTGTGGGGCGCCCACCGGGTCGCGGAGGGCACCCTGGCCCTCGGTGTGCTGGCGGCGGCCGTGCTGTACCTGCGGCGGCTGTACGACCCCATCGACCGGCTCGGGATGTTCCTGAACTCCTACCAGTCGGCGGCGGCCTCGCTGGAGAAGATCGCCGGCCTGCTCGCCCAGAGTCCGTCCGTCCCCGAGCCGGTCACCCCCCGGCAGCTCCCGCCGCTGGAGAGCGAGCACCCCGGCCGCGAGGTGGTCTTCGACGGCGTCCGCTTCGGCTACCGCACCGGCGGCGAGGTGCTGCCGGCGTTCGACCTCACCCTGCCGGCCGGGCAGACGGTCGCGGTCGTGGGGTCCACGGGCGCCGGCAAGTCGACGCTGGCCAAGCTGCTGGCCCGGTTCTACGACCCCTCCGGGGGCCGGGTGCTGCTGGACGGGGTCGACCTGCGCGACCTCCCCGTGCCGGAACTGCGGCGCGGGGTGGTCATGGTGACGCAGGAGGCGTTCCTGTTCTCCGGAACGGTCGCCGACAACATCGCGATCGGCCGCCCGGACGCCACCCGCGAGGAGATGGAGCAGGCGGCGAAGGAGATCGGCGCGCACGACTTCATCAGCTCCCTGCCCGACGGCTACGACACCGACGTGCGCAAGCGGGGCGGCCGGATCTCCGCCGGGCAGCGGCAACTGGTCGCGTTCGCCAGGGCGTTGCTGGCCGACCCGGCGGTGCTGATCCTCGACGAGGCGACCAGCTCGCTGGACGTCCCCGGTGAACGTGCGGTGCAGCGGGCGATGACGACGGTGCTGAAGGGCCGTACGGCGGTGGTCATCGCGCACCGGCTGTCGACGGTGGAGATCGCGGACCGCGTCCTGGTGATGGAGCGCGGCCGGATCGTGGAGGACGGTGAACCGGCCGAACTCATCGCGGGCACGGGCAGGTTCGCGGATCTGCACCGGGCCTGGCGGGACAGTCTGGCTTAGGGCGGCGGAGGGCGGGCGGATGATCGACGCGTACGAGGACCCCGGCACACCCGACCACCGAGGCGGCGCCCGGTACCTGTGGTGGCTGGTCATGCGGCAGCCCGGGCGGTGTGCCGCCGGGGCGATGTTCGGCAGTGTGTGGATGGTGCTGCTGGCGGCCACGCCCTATCTGATGTCCCGGGCCATCGACGACGGTCTGGAGCCCGGGGACATGAGCGCGCTGGTGCTCTTCAGCGGCGCGCTGTTCGCGGTGGGGGCGTTCAACGCCTGGCTGAGCATCATGCGGCACCGCACCATGACGCGGGTCCGTATGGACGCCAACTTCCGGACGGTGAAGGTGGTCGTCGGCCAGGCGGTCCGGCTCGGGTCGTCCCTGTCCCGGCAGATGAGTGCGGGTGAGGTCGTCACGATCGGCGTGGGTGACGTCCAGACGATCAGCCAGTCCCTGACGGTCGTCGGCCCCGGCGTCGGCGCGGTCGTGGCCTATCTGGTCGTCGCCGCCCTGCTGATCTCGGTCTCCGGGCTCATCGCCGCGGTCGCGCTGCTCGGCATTCCGGTGCTCGTCCTGCTGGTCGGCCCGCTGCTGGGCCGGCTGCAGGGCTCGGAGGCGGAGTACCGCGAACGCCAGGGTGTCCTGACCGCCCGCATCGGCGACCTCGCCGGTGGCCTGCGGGTCCTCGCCGGTCTCGGCGGCAAGGACCTGATCTCGGACGCCTTCCGCCGGGACTCCGAGCGGCTGCGCGAACAGGGCTACCGCGTCGGCGCGGTGACCAGCTGGGTCCAGGCCCTGGGCATCGGCCTGCCGACCCTGTTCCTCGCGGTGGTGACCTGGCTGGCGGCCCGCCTGGCCGCGCAGGGCCACATCACCGTGGGCGAGCTCGTGTCGGTCTACGGCTACGTGGCGGTCCTGGTGGGCCCGGTGTCCTTCTGGGTGGAGTGCGGCTACCAGATCAGCCGCGGCCTGGTGTGTGCCCGGCGGGTCGTACGGTTCCTGCGCCTGGAGCCGGTGCCCGACACCGGCACCCGGGACGCCCCCTCCGAACCGTCGGTGCTGTACGACCCCGAGTCGGGCGTGCGCATCCGGCCGGGCCGCCTGACGGCGCTGGTGGCGGAGCACCCCGCGGACGCCACGGCCGTCCTGGACCGCCTGGCCCGCTACACCCCGTCGAACGCCACCTGGGGTGAGACGCGCCTGGACGACATCGCCCTGGCCCAGGTCAGGTCCCGCATCCTGCTGGCGGACCACGAGGCGGACCTGTTCGCCGGAACCCTCCGGGAGATGATCGCCCCTTCTCCTGGGGGCGCGGGGAGCTCCGCGAGCCGCCACGGAGAACCCGCGGACGCCGCACCGCGGGACCCGGCGACCCGGAAGGCGCTGCACACCGCCGCGGCCGAGGACATCGTCCAATCCCTCCCCGGCGGCCTGAACTCCCCGATGACCGCCCAGGCGCGCAACCTCAGCGGCGGCCAGCGCCAGCGCATCCGCCTGGCGAGAGCACTTCTGGCCGACCCCGAGATCCTCCTCGCCGTCGAACCCACCTCGGCCCTGGACGCCCACACGGAAGCCACGGTCGCCTCCCGGCTCGCCGCGGCACGGCACGGCCGCACCACGGTCGTCACCACGACCTCCCCCCTGGTCCTCGACCGCGCGGACACCGTCCTCCTCCTGAAGGACGGCAAGGTCACCGCCGTCGGCACCCACCACGAGCTCCTGGAATCCACCCCCGGCTACCGGGCCGTCGTCGCACGGGACACCGAGGAGGCCCTGGGATGACCCGCACCCATCTCCCCGTCGCCGCGCGGCAGGACGTCCGGCGCGCGATGGCGGACCTCGTCCGGGCGGACACCCGGGCCTTCTGCACGGTCCTCGCTCTCAACGCCCTGGCGGCCCTGGCCGGTCTCGCGGGGCCGTGGCTGCTCGGCCGGATGATCGACGACGTGCGGGCGGGCCGCGGCCTCGGAGCCGTCGACCGGCTCGCCCTCGCCCTGTTCCTGTGCGCCCTCGCCCAGTTGCTCCTGGCCCGCTGGGCCCGTTACGTGGGCCACCGCTTCGGCGAACGGACCCTGGCCCGCGTGCGGGAGCGGTTCGTGGACCGGGCCCTCGCCCTGCCCGCCTCGGTGGTCGAGCGAGCCGGCACCGGCGACCTCACCGCCCGCGGCACCTCCGACGTCACCACCGTCGGCAACACCCTGCGCGACGCCGGCCCGGAGCTGCTCGTCAACCTCGTCCAGTGCCTGTTCCTGATCGGCGCCGTCTTCCTCCTGGACCCCCTGCTCGGCGCCCTCGGGGTGCTCGGACTCACGCCCGTCTGGCTGGCGTTGCGCTGGTACCTGCGCCGGGCCCGGGACGGTTATCTCGCCGAGGGCGCGGCCACCTCGGACGTCGCGGAGATCCTCGCGGCGACCGCGTCCGGCGCCCGTACGGTCGAGGCGTTCCGCCTGGAGAGGCAGCGCACGGCCGCGAGCCGGGACGCCCTGGAGACCTCCCGCCGCACCCGCTTCCACACGCTCTACCTGCGCAGTGTGTTCTTCCCGGCCGTGGAGGTGTCCTACGTCCTGCCCGTGGCCGGTGTGCTGGTGATCGGCGGGATGCTGCACGCCTCGGGCGCGATGAGTCTCGGGGCGGTGGTGGCGGCGGCCCTGTACCTGCACCAGCTGAGCAACCCGCTCGACGAGATCCTGGTCCGGGTCGAGCAACTGCAGAGCAGCGGGGCCTCGTTCGCCCGGGTGGAAGGGCTCGCCGGGGCGTCGCGGGGCGACGGAGAGGGCGAGTGCCCGGATCCCGACGGTGACCGGATCGACGTCGTGGGGGCGCGCTACGCGTACGACGGGGGCGTCGAGGTACTGCACGGTGTCGATCTGACGGTTCGCCCCGGGGAGCGGCTCGCCCTGGTCGGGCCGTCCGGGGCCGGCAAGACCACGCTGAGCCGGCTGATGGCGGGTATCGACGCGCCGACCGCGGGCTCGGTGACGGTCGGCGGCGTGCCGGTGGCCGGTCTGGGGCCGGAGCGGCTGCGCCGCCAGGTCGTCCTGGTCACCCAGGAGCACCACGTGTTCCTCGGCTCGGTCCGCGACAATCTGCGGATCACCGAACCGGCCGCGGACGACGAGCGGTTGTGGCACGCGCTGGCCGTGGTCGGCGCCGACGCGTGGGTGCGGGAGCTGCCGCAGGGGCTGGACACCCCGCTGGGGCAGGGCGGTCGCCGTACCGACGGTTCGCAGGCGCAGCAACTCGCCCTGGCCCGCGTGGTGCTGGCGGACCCGCACACGCTGATCCTCGACGAAGCGACCGCGCTGCTCGACCCGACGACCGCCCGGCACACCGAGCGGGCCCTGGCCGCCGTCCTGGAGGGGCGCACCGTCATCGCCGTCGCCCACCGGCTGCACACCGCCCACGACGCCGACCGGGTGGCGGTGATGGAAGACGGCCGGCTGACCGAACTCGGTACGCACCACGAGCTGGTGGCGGCCGGTGGGACCTATGCGGCGCTGTGGCACTCGTGGCACGGGGACCCCCGCGAGGAGCACGGGAATCCGCCCGGAGACGGCGAAGCGTCCGTATAGCGAACATGAACTTCCGGACAACGAACCGTTTCCGGCCATACTTTTGACGCGGTCCTGACAGAAAGCGCGCTCCCCTGCCACGCTTCCCACGACTGCTCCACAGGAACCCCACAGCAACACCTCCACCTCCCCAGGCCGGGCGACCCCCGGTCCCGCAGAAGGAGTCAGTGTTGAGAAGCAGTTCCTCGCGAAGAGGCACCTCCCACAGACGCACTCCCCACACCCCCCGCCGCACCGCGGCCGTGGCCCTCGCCGGCGTCGCCGCGCTGATCGCCGCCGCCGTCCAGGGCGGCACCGCCATCGCAGCACCGGAGAAGGCACCGTCGGCCGCGAGCAAGGCGAACCCCGGCTCCGAATCGGTCAGGCTCACCCCCGCCCAGCGCGCCGCGCTGATCCGGGAGGCCGACGCCGGCAAGGCGGAGACCGCGAAGGACCTGGGCCTCGGCGCCAAGGAGAAGCTGGTCGTCCGCGATGTCCTGAAGGACCGCGACGGCACCGTGCACACGCGCTACGAGCGCACCTACGACGGTCTGCCGGTGCTCGGCGGCGACCTGGTCGTCGAGAGCACGAAGGCGGACACCACCGCGGCCGTCGTGAAGGCCACCCGCGCCGCCATCGAGCCGGCGACGACGAAGACCGCGGTGCCCGCCGCGAAGGCCCGGCAGCAGGCCCTGAAGGCCGGTGAGGCCGACGAGGCCAAGAACACCGACATCAACCGCGCGCCCCGCAAGGTGATCTGGGCCGCGAGCGGCAAGCCGACCGTGGCCTACGAGACGGTCGTCGGCGGCTTCCAGCACGACGGCACCCCCCAGGAACTGCACGTCGTCACCGACGCCACCACCGGCGAGAAGCTGTTCGAGTGGGAGGCGATCGAGACCGGCACCGGCAACACGGTGTACTCCGGCACGGTCGACCTCACCACCACCCAGTCCGGGTCGACGTACAACCTCACCGACGGCGCCCGCGGCAACCACAAGACGTACAACCTCAACCGCGGCACCTCCGGCACCGGCACCCTCTTCTCCGGCCCGGACGACGTGTGGGGCAACGGCACCCCCTCCAACCTGGAGTCCGCGGGCGCCGACGCGCACTACGGTGCCGCCCTGACCTGGGACTACTACAAGAACGTGCACGGACGCTCGGGCATCAAGGGCGACGGCGTCGGCGCCTACTCCCGGGTCCACTACGGCAACAACTACGTCAACGCCTTCTGGTCCGACAGCTGCTTCTGCATGACCTACGGCGACGGCTCGGGCAACGCGAACCCCCTGACGTCGATCGACGTGGCCGCCCACGAGATGACCCACGGGCTCACCTCGAACACCGCCGGTCTCAACTACAGCGGCGAGTCCGGCGGCCTGAACGAGGCCACCTCCGACATCTTCGGCTCGACGGTCGAGTTCTACGCGAACAACTCCTCCGACGTCGGTGACTACCTCATCGGCGAGGAGATCAACATCAACGGCGACGGTACGCCGTTGCGCTACATGGACAAGCCCAGCAAGGACGGCTCGTCCAAGGACAGCTGGTACTCGGGCATCGGCTCGATCGACGTGCACTACTCGTCGGGCCCCGCGAACCACTTCTTCTACCTGCTCTCCGAGGGCAGCGGCACCAAGACCATCAACGGTGTCACGTACAACTCGTCCACCTCGGACGGCCTTCCGGTCACCGGCATCGGCCGCGACAAGGCGGAGAAGATCTGGTTCCGCGCGCTCACCACGAAGTTCACCTCGACCACCAACTACGCGGGTGCCCGCACCGGCACCCTCGCGGCCACCGGTGAGCTCTACGGCACGGACAGCGCCGAGTACAAGGCGGTCCAGCACGCGTGGGCGGGCATCAACGTCGGCACCCGGCCCGGCGACGGAGGCGGCGGCGGCACGTCCTTCGAGAACACCGCCGACGTGGCGATCCCGGACCGGGGCGCGGCGGTCAACTCGCCGGTCACCGTCTCCGGCCGGACGGGCAACGCGCCGTCCAACCTCCAGATCTCGGTGGACATCGTCCACACCTACATCGGTGACCTCAAGGTGGACCTGGTCGCCCCCGACGGCACGGTCTACACGCTGAAGGGGTACGGCACCGGCGGGAGCGCCGACAACATCAACACCACCTACACGGTGAACGCCTCCTCCGAGGTGGCCAACGGTGTCTGGAACCTGCGAGTCCAGGACAACGCGGCCATCGACACCGGCTACATCAACAGCTGGAAGCTGACGTTCCCGTAGATCCTCAGGCCGGTGGGCCCACAGCCCCGTAAGTCCGCAGGCCCGTAGGTCTTCAGGTCAGGGCGCCGCCCCGGTGGGTTCGAATCCCCCGGGGCGGCGTCCGTTTCACGTGTCCTCGCGTACATCTGGCCGTCGTTTTCCGGCCAACATCACCGCCACTCCTGACATGTACGCGTCTTGAGTGCCAGTCTTCCCCCACCCGCTCAGCACCACCGCAGCACAGCACTTCCCCCACATCGAGGAGCTTGTGTGTCCACCTCTTTCTACGCGCGTCAAAAGCGCGCGACGCTCGCCATCGCCACCGCCGTCGCCGCAGGTGCCCTGCTCACCACCGGTCTGACCTCGACCAGCAGCGTCGCCGCGGACTCCGCGAGCAAGCCGGCCCTCCCCGCCGCCCCCGTCCTGCTCTCCGCGCAGGCCCGCACCGCGCTCGTGCGGGAGCAGCAGGCGGACGCCACGAAGACCGCCGACGCGATAGGCCTCGGCTCCCAGGAGAAGCTGGTCGTCAAGGACGTCGTGAAGGACGCCGACGGCTCGGTCCACACCCGCTACGAGCGCACCTACGCCGGCCTGCCGGTCCTCGGCGGCGACCTCGTGGTGCACGAGTCGAAGTCCGGCGCGGCCAAGGGCGTCACCAGAGCCACCGAGGCGACCCTGAAGGTCGCCTCGCTCGAACCCGCGGTCACCGCCGCCAAGGCCGAGAAGCAGGCCGTGACCCTCGCCAAGGCGGCCGGCTCGGAGAAGACCGAGGCGGACTCCGCTCCCCGCAAGGTGATCTGGGCGGCGAGCGGCAAGCCGGTCCTCGCCTACGAGACCGTCGTCGGCGGTCTCCAGGAGGACGGCACCCCGAACGAGCTGCACGTCATCACCGACGCGGCCACCGGCAAGAAGCTGTACGAGTACCAGGGCATCGAGACCGGCACCGGCAACACCACCTACAGCGGCGCCGTCACCCTCGGCACCACCGCGTCCGGGTCGACGTACAACCTGACGGACGGCACCCGCGGCGGTCACAAGACCTACAACCTCAACCGCGGCACCTCCGGCACCGGCACCCTCTTCTCCGGCGCCGACGACGTCTGGGGCACCGGCAACCCGTCCAACGCCGAGACCGCCGCCGCCGACGCCCACTACGGCGCCCAGATCACCTGGGACTTCTACAAGAGCACCTTCGGCCGCAGCGGCATCCGCAACGACGGCAAGGCCGCCTACTCCCGGGTCCACTACGGCAACAACTACGTCAACGCCTTCTGGTCCGACAGCTGCTTCTGCATGACCTACGGCGACGGCTCGGGCAACACCCACCCGCTGACCTCGCTGGACGTGGCCGCCCACGAGATGAGCCACGGTCTGACGTCGGCCACGGCCGGCCTGAACTACAGCGGCGAGTCGGGCGGTCTCAACGAGGCCACCTCCGACATCTTCGGCGCGGGCGCCGAGTTCTTCGCGAACAACTCCTCCGACAAGGGTGACTACCTCATCGGCGAGGAGATCGACATCAACGGCGACGGCAGCCCGCTGCGCTACATGGACAAGCCCAGCAAGGACGGCTCGTCGAAGGACGCCTGGTCCTCAAGCCTCGGCAGCGTGGACGTCCACTACTCCTCCGGTCCCGCCAACCACTTCTTCTACCTGCTGTCCGAGGGCAGCGGCTCGAAGACCATCAACGGCGTGACCTACAACTCGCCCACCTCCAACGGCTCCACGGTCACCGGCATCGGCCGGACCAAGGCGCTGCAGATCTGGTACAAGGCGCTGACGACGTACATGACGTCGACGACCAAGTACGCCCAGGCCCGTACGGCGACCCTGAACGCCGCCTCGGCGCTGTACGGCGCTTCCAGCACCGAGTACAAGGCGGTCGCGGCCGCCTGGTCGGCCGTCAACGTCGGCTGACCTCGGCACGGCCACGGGCGGCACCCGGATCGCAGGACGGTCCGGGTGCCGCCCTACTCTTGGGGACCGTGTCTTCTACGGATTCGCAGGACTTCACCTACGCCGATGTCGGCGCCACCCGTGACCAGGGTTTCTGCCCGCCGGGCTTCCGTCCCATGAACGTACGCACCCGGCTCGGCGAGGGCGAGGAGGTCTTCCGCCGGGCCGCGGAGGCCGTCCTCACCTGGGAGATGCACCGGGCGATGGGCGTCGGCCTCGACGCGAGCGCGGACCGGGCCGCCCCCGGCGTCGACGTCACGGTCACCCTCGGCGGCATGATCAAGGCTCCCTGCCGCGTGGTCTGGACGGTCGAGGAACCCCGCCGCGCCGGCTGGGCCTACGGCACCCTGGCGGGTCACCCGGAGACGGGCGAGGAGTCCTTCGTGGTCGACCGCACGGGAGACGGCACGGTGTGGCTGACGGTGAACGCGTTCAGCCGTCCCGCCAAGTGGTACGCGAAGGCGGGCGGCCCGGCGACGAGGGGCTTCCAGCACGCGTACGCCCGCAGGTGCGGCACGGTCCTGCGCCGGCTTTCAGCGCCCCTCTAGAGGTGTTCCCGTGCGGGGCGTGAGTTGTCTCGTGAGGGCCAGGTCGCGACGGGGCATGTTCCACACGGGCCCGGGCCCGGCGGTGGACGGCGTGCTCCGCTTCTTGTTGCCGGCTGAGGTGTGTCCGACCGCGTCGTTTTCGGTGCGGAATGCCGAGGCCGGTGCTTCATGATCTGCGGGTCGTCTGACGTCGACCACTGCGGAACGCACGTGGCCCCGTGGCGGCTTCGACTCTCCTGCCGGCCGCATCTCGTAGGGGGTGAAGCGGATGTCGGCGGAGCGGAAGGCGTCCAGGTCGGGCACCGTACTGATCAAGCCATGACCGCGAGGAGACCTCAGGGGCGGTTTCCACTTGGGGTCGCGGCGCTACAGATGCAGACAGCGGAGTGCGTCCTCAGGGTGTTCCAAGAGGCACTTGGCTTGATTCGGAGTCGGGATCAGCGGGTCGGCATGAGCCGTCTGCGCCATCCCCATAGGCGCCAGGACGGCGATCAGTGCGGCGGCAGTCAGGGCCACGGCGCGACGGATCCGCATTCGGACCTCCTCAGGGGTTCCGTTTTCCTTCCCCTGAAGCGTGGCCCTCTGACCGGTTACTGAGAACCCAATGACCGGAGAAACGGCCATGCGGGTGATGGGTCGCACGCCCGCGCTAATCCCTCGAGTGTTGACATCCCGCATCAATGCCCAGAGCGCCCGGGGCGCCGTGTGTGCGGCGCACGCGTTGGCGCCCCCGGCCGAGCCCGAATACGGCGAACTCACCGCATGAGCAACCCCGCAGCCGCCACCAACTCCTCGGAGGGCCCCGCGACCAAGCCCAACTCCGCACTGGAGGCCAACAGCCGATGCGCGGGAAGGATCCGCACCGTGTACCCAAAGGGCCCGGTGCGATCCAGCGACAAGGGCCCCTCGTAAACCCAGCGTCCGTCCTGGTCGGGCGACCCCACCGGCTTCAGGGGAACAACCGTCGCGTCCCCGATCCGGTCCTCCTCGTCCACCCGCCCGGACACGACCTGCACGTCCACGTCATCCGGCCCGAGATCGCCGAGGGCGACCCGCACCCGGAGCCCCAGCGTCGTCCCGAGCTCCGCCAGCACCTCCGACGCCGACGTCTCCACATGGTCGACGGTGACACCCGGCCACGCCGCCCGCACCCTCGTTTTCCACTCGGCGAGATCACGCGCCGCGTCCGGCCCCACGGCCCGGTGGGAGAGCGCGGCCGGCGCGTAGAGCCGCTCAACGTACTCGCGGACCATCCGCCCGGCCAGCACCTTGGGCCCGAGCAGGCTCAGCGTGTGCCGGACCATCTCGATCCACCGGTCGGGCAGCCCGCTGCGCCCCCGCTCGTAGAAGCGGGGCGTCACCCGCTGCTCCAGCAGGTCGTACAGCGCCGCGGCCTCTATGTCGTCCCGGTGGTCCTGGTCGGTGCCGACGCCGTCCGCCGTGGGGATGGCCCAGCCGAAGTCGGGCTGGAACCACTCGTCCCACCAGCCGTCGAGGACCGACAGGTTGAGACAGCCGTTGAGCGCGGCCTTCATGCCGGACGTGCCGCAGGCCTCCAGCGGGCGGAGCGGGTTGTTCAGCCAGATGTCGCAGCCGGGGTACAGCTTCTGCGCCATCGCCATGCCGTAGTCGGGCAGGAAGACGATCCGGTGCCGTACCCGCGGGTCGTCCGCGAACCGCACCAGCTCCTGTACCAGCCGCTTGCCGCCGTCGTCCGCGGGGTGCGCCTTGCCCGCCACGACGATCTGGACCGGCCGCTCGGGGTGCAGCAGCAGGTCCATGAGCCGGTCCCGGTCGCGCAGCATCAGCGTCAGGCGCTTGTACGAGGGGACGCGCCGGGCGAAGCCGATCGTCAGGACGTCCGGGTCGAGCACGTCGTCGATCCAGCCCAGCTCGGCCGTATGGGCGCCGCGCTGCCGCCAGGAGGCCCGCAGCCGCTCCCGGACCTCCTCGACGAGCTGCTCGCGCAGCACCCGCCGCAGGTCGAAGATGTCCTGGTCGGGGATGTCGGCGACGGCGTCCCAGCGGTCCGGGCCGCCGACGGTCACGGCGTCCTCGGCGCGCCGGCCGCCGATCTGCCGGGCACCCAGCTCGAACACCTCGGGGGCGACCCACGTGGGGGCGTGCACCCCGTTGGTCACGGACGTGATCGGCACCTCGTCGGCGTCGAAGCCGGGCCACAGTCCGGAGAACATCTCGCGGCTGACCTTGCCGTGCAGCAGGGAGACGCCATTGGCGCGCTGGGCCAGGCGCAGTCCCATCACGGCCATGTTGAAGAGGTTGGGCTCCCCGCCGGGGTAGGTCTCCATGCCCAGCCGCAGGATGCGGTCGACGTCGATGCGGGGCAGTTCGGCGTCGGGGCCGAAGTGCCGGGCGACCAGCTCGCGGTCGAAACGGTCGATGCCGGCCGGTACGGGGGTGTGGGTGGTGAAGACCGTCCCGGCGCGCACGGATTCCAGCGCCGAGTCGAAGTCGAGCCCGTCCGCGCACAGTTCCGCGATGCGCTCCAGACCGAGGAACCCCGCGTGGCCCTCGTTGGTGTGGAAGACCTCCGGCGTGGGGTGGCCGGTCAGCCGGCAGTACGTCCGTACCGCCCGGACCCCTCCTATGCCGAGGAGCATCTCCTGGAGCAGCCGGTGCTCGCTGCCGCCGCCGTAGAGCCGGTCGGTCACGCCGCGCTCGCCGAGGTCGTTCTCCTCGACGTCGGAGTCCAGCATCAGCAGCGGGACCCGGCCGACCTGCGCCAGCCAGATCCGGGCGTGCAGGTGCTTGCCGCCGGGCAGGGCGAGGGAGACCTGGGCGGGGGTGCCGTCGGGCTCCTCGAGCCGGACGACGGGCAGCTCGTTCGGGTCGAGGACGGGGTAGTGCTCCTGCTGCCAGCCGTCCCGGGACAGGGTCTGGCGGAAGTAGCCGTGCCGGTAGAGCAGGCCGACGCCGATCAGCGGGACGCCGAGGTCGCTGGCCGCCTTGAGGTGGTCGCCGGCCAGGATGCCGAGACCGCCGGAGTACTGGGGCAGGGCGGCCGTGATGCCGAACTCGGGTGAGAAGTAGGCGATCGCGGCGGGCAGTTCCTCGGGCTGGGTCTGGTACCAGCGGTCGCCGGTGGTGTAGTCGTGCAGATCGCCCGCGACCGCGGCCAGGCGGCGCAGGAACGGGCCGTCCCCCGCCAGCTCCGCGAGCCGCGCGGGCGGCACGCTGCCGAGCAGCCGGACGGGGTCGCCGCCCGAGGCGGCCCACCGCTCGGGGTCGACGGACCGGAACAGGTCACGGGTCTCCGCGTGCCACGACCAGCGCAGGTTGCGGGCCAGGTCGCTGAGCGGCCGGAGGGGGTCGGGGAGAACGGGTCGGACGGTGAATCGACGGATCGCCTTCACGGGTTCCACCTCGGCGCGTTCGCTGGATTTCGCAGGGCTTCGACGACGTCTCCTACGACAGTACCCACGTCGGCGCCCCCGCCGCCGAGGCTCCGCGACCCGACCCCCGATCGGCTTGAACGGCACCATCGGCGGATATGGCCGATTCCACCCCCGTAGGCGTCCTTGTGGCACTTCACCCGTCACGAGAGGCTGCCTGTCGGCGTACCGGCCCGCGCCCGCCGCACGCGGCGCCGCGCGGCCGCCGTACGCCGAGTCGAGGAGGGGACATCGGACCATGGCTCGGACGCGCGAGCGGAGTCTGCGCCGGACGGGGGGCCTGGTCGCGGCAATCTGCGCCGCGGCGTTTCCGGCCACCACCCTGCCCGCGCAGGCCGTACCGGAGGGGCGGATACTCGGCGCCGGATCACCCGGCTCCGTGCACGGGAGTTACCTGGTGACACTGAAGGAGGGCACGCAGGCCCGGTCGGCGGCCGGAAAGGCCCTCGCCGGAAAGTACGGGGTGGAGATCAGCCATGTCTACGGCACGGTCCTGAACGGCTACGCGGTTCGCGCGGACGGGAGACAGGCCGGACGGCTGGCCGCCGACCCGCGTGTCGCCTCGGTCGTCCAGGACACCCGCGTGCGCCTGGACGGCGTGCAGAAGGAACCCCCGTCCTGGGGGCTGGACCGCGTCGACCAGCCGCGGCTGCCCCTGGACCGGAGCTACACCTGGCCCCGGTCGGCCGGTGCGGGGGTGACGGTGTACGTGATCGACACCGGCGTCCGGACCACCCACCAGGATTTCGCAGGCCGGGCGTCCCACGGCTGGGACTTCGTCGGGAACGACCGGGTGGCCTCGGACGCGGACGGCCACGGCACGCACGTGGCCGGCACGGTCGCCGGGACGACCCACGGCGTCGCCAGGAGGGCCCGGATCGTCTCCGTGCGCGTCCTCGACGCGGGGGGCGGGGGCACCACGGCCCGGGTGATCGCCGGGATCGACTGGGTGACCCGGCACGCGAAGAAGCCCGCGGTCGCCAACCTCAGTCTGGGCGGACCGCGCAACGAACGGCTGGACGCCGCCGTCCGCGCCTCGATCGCCTCCGGCGTCACCTACACGGTCGCCGCGGGCAACGACGGCAGGCCGGCGGGACTGTATTCCCCGGGGAGCGTGAAGCAGGCCCTCACGGTCGGCGCGACCGACCGGGAGGATAGAAAACCGGCCTTCTCCAACCACGGTCCGGCGCTCGATCTGTTCGCGCCGGGCGTCGGCATCACCTCCGCGTCCGCCGCGAGCGACACCGCGTGGGCCGCCTTCTCGGGTACCTCGATGGCGTCCCCGCACGCCGCCGGTGCGGCCGCGCTCTATCTGGCCGATCATCCGAAAGCCACTCCGGCGCAGGTGGGGAGGGCCCTGACCGCCCGAGCGGCGACCGGGAAGGTCTCCGGCGCGGGCATCGGTTCGCCGGACAAGTTACTGCGGGTGCCGCGCGTGTAGGGCGAAGGAGCGGCCACGTCAGGAGCCGGTCTCGTCCGTCGCGGACGAGGCCGGTCTTGTGTGTCGACATACGCGTGAGTAGTTAACAAAGTGCCGGATTGCTCACCCGAATAGGGTGGGAAGGCTCCTGCGGGTACCCCTCTCAGGAGCACCCTGCAGGACCCACCTCCCCACAGACATCCGCCTACCCACGTTGACGCGGACAGGAGCGGTCATGCCCGCCAAGCACCACTCGCCAGCACCCCCCAACCGCCGCACCACCGGGGCGCGCGCACCCGGCGGCGAAGCACGCCCCGCACGCCCGGCCGACGCCGGCCCACCGGCCGCGCCGCCGCCCCCCGCCGGTGACGCGACCGCCGTCGGGCGCATACCCGTCCTGGACGTCCGTCCGGCGGTCCAGCAGGGACGCCGTCCGGCCAAGGCCGTCACCGGCGAGACCTTCGAGATCTCGGCGACCGTGTTCCGGGAGGGGCACGACGCGGTGGCCGCCAATGTCGTCCTCAAGGACCCCGAGGGCCGCCCCGGCCCGTTCACGCCCCTGCGGGAGCTGGCCCCGGGTACGGACCGGTGGGGGGCCACGGTCACCGCGGGGGAGCCCGGGCTGTGGACGTTCATCGTGGAGGCATGGGGGGACCCGGTCAGTACCTGGCGCCATCACGCCGAGATCAAGATCCCGGCGGGCATGGACACGGACGTCGTCCTGGAGGAGGGCGCGCGTCTGTACGAGCGGGCAGCGGCCGGTGTGCCCGAGGAGGAGGGACTGCGCGCAGTGATCCTCACCGCCGTCGACGCCCTGCGGGACGAGGACCGCCCCGCGGCGTCTCGTCTGGCGGCGGCGCTGACGCCGGAGGTGGACGCGGTCCTGGCCCGGCATCCGCTGCGGGATCTGGTCACCAGCAGCGAGCCGCTGCCGCTGCTCGTGGAGCGCGAGCGGGCCCTGTACGGCTCCTGGTACGAGTTCTTCCCCCGCTCCGAGGGCACT